>JBEKAE010000006.1:0-188906 GCA_050018375.1 Candidatus Acidiferrales bacterium
CCCAAACAAGTACACGTGAGGATTGCGGGCGAAAGCTGCACGAGGTACGAGGTCACCCGTGCTTCTCGCTGCTTTTTGCTTTTCGGCTGCCTAGTCACACAATTGTCACGGTTCAGAAAGAAAAGCGAAACATTGAAGGATTTAAAATCGCCCTCTTGTCCAACCGTTCAATCCCAAATCCGAAGGGCAGAAATGCGAAGGGAAGGAACGGCATGAAAACGATCGGGAGGGTTTTCTATAGCGGCATCGCTCATTGAGGCGGTCGTCTCGACACCAGCATTCGCGGCCGGGACGAAAATCGCATGAACCGAAGGAATTTCATGCGGCTTGGATGGGCCACCGTGATCGTGACGGGGGCAGGCAAGCTGCGGCCCGCATTCGCGCAGTCGCTAGGGCTCGGGCATGTTCTGGCGCAGCCGCAAAACACGATGATGGGCATGCCCGAGCCGAAGGCCAGCGGGCGCCCGGCGGATTTCACCCTGCGAATCGCACCCACGATGGTCGAGCTGGCTCCGCAGGTTGTAATCAGCACAATCGGCTACAGCAATCAAGTCCCCGGTCCCCTCCTGCGGATGCGCGAAGGCCAGCCCGTCACGGTCGACGTTCTGAACGACACGGACGTTCCGGAGTACGTGCATTGGCATGGCCTGTTGGTTCCCTCGGAAGTGGATGGGGCGGAGGAAGAAGGCACGCCCCCGGTCCCGCCCCACGGCCGGCGGCGCTATCAATTCGTGGCCAAGCCGGCGGGTTCGCGATGGTACCACTCTCACACCGCGGCCATGATGGATCTGCATCGGGGCTCCTACACCGGCCAATTCGGTTTTCTCATGATTGATCCCGCGAATGACCCTGGGCTCTACGACCAAGAGGTCTTTCTGGCGCTGCGTGAATGGGAGCCCTATCTGACCACGATGGATCAGGACGAAATGGAGGCGGATCCCAACGACCCGATGCCCGAAAAACCGGCCACTCCAGACCCGCGTCCGAACGGACTCGAAGTCGGCGCTCCTCTTTACCGCCGACAATCAACCCCTCCAGTAGAGCGGCATGGTAGTGCGTGCAGTTCGAGCCGACTGCGAAGAATTCGTCTTTGCGGCGCGCCAGAATTACGTCCTCGTCGCCGACTTTCCCTTGGATCATGCCGCCATCGGGTAAACCATTGGCCGGGAAACCTTTCGTCAAATCCACTGTGTTTGCAGTTGCCATGACGACGCCCTCCTTGCCGTTACCGCCAATCTTACACGGGCGTTCTTGCAGTGAGAATCGCTAAACCGCGACGGGTCGTTGGAGTCGGGGGTGTTCCTGGCGCGGCGCGACGGCCCGAAGAGCCAATCGAATGGGGAAGACAGATGTGCCATTGAATCCGAATTTGCGGCGAACCTTGTGGTCGTGCTGACTCTCGACGAGGCAACGACCTACGTTCTCAATACGCTTGCTGAACCCGAGCGAGCGAGAAGCAAGAAAGCGTAGACGCGATCGGGATGTTAGATTCGTACGAAGAAACCATCGCTGATAAAATTGAGGGTATTCGAGAGTTAACAGATATGGATTTGGGCCAGAATTTGAGATGGGTTCTTGTCGCGCCTGCGGAACCAGAAGACCTAGTTATCAAGGGCATTCGATCTATAAGGTTTAATCCTAGAAACTCGATTGTTGTGAATGATGGGCGAATGGTTCGCCCATCATTCGGACACGCATTAGGGCTAAGCCGAGGCGGTGCTGGCCGCGCCTTTCAGGAACGCCAGCAGCTCGGCGTTGATCTCGTTCTTGTGCGTCGAGCATAGGCCGTGAGCGCGCCCGGAATCACTTTCAGCGTCGCGTTTTTGACGAGCTTGGCCGAGAGCCGGGCCGAATCGTCGATGGGCACGACCTGGTCATCGTCGCCGTGCAGGATGAGCGTGGGCACGTTGATTTTCTTCAGGTCTTCGGTGAAGTCCGTCTCGGAAAAGGCCTTGATGCAATCGTAGACGGCCTCGTTGGCAGCCATAATTCCTTGCAGCCAGAAAGAATCGCGCAGGCCTTGCGACACCTTCGCGCCGGCCCGGTTGGCGCCATGAAACGGCGCGCTGAGATCCTTCCAGAATTGCGACCGGTCGGCCAGCACGGCGGCGCGCTGCTGATCGAAAACCTCCATCGCGCCCGCCTTTAGGCGGGCCGATGTTCGCCATAGCTGCGCTGCTCAGGAGAGCAAGTCGAAGACTTTTTCCGCGTTCGTCTGGTACAGCTTCTTCTTGTCCGCGTCGCTGATGGGCAGCTCGTCCGTAACTTTCACTTCCTCGGGGACAAACTGGTAGGGATAGTCCATCGCGTAGAGCACGCGATCGACGCCGAGCACCTGCTGGCAATACAGGATCGGCGGCTCCCATGCCATCCCGCTCGTCGTCACCCACACGTTGTCTTTTAGATAGTCGCTCGGCTTTTTCTCGAGCTTCTTCACGTTCGCGTATCGGTTCGACGCCACATTCGCGCGATGAAAAAAGTCGAGCCGGAAAAACCAGTAGGGAAGTCCTTCGCCGAGATGCCCGACGACCATCCGCAGCTTCGGGAAGCGGTCGAATACGCCGCTCAAAACGATCCGCAGCAGATGCAGGCTCGTCTCCACCGCGAACCCGTAGATCGCGCCTTCGAGTCCCCACTCCGCAAACGGCGCGTACATCCGCGCGGAAGGCGTGCTCGGATGCAGATAAATGGGGACGTCCAGAGACTCCGCCGCCGCGAAAATGTCCCAGAACTTCGGGTCGTCGAGGTACTCACCCTGCGTGTGAGAATTGATGATCGCGCCCTTCAACCCCAACTTGCGCACGCTTCGCTCAAGCTCCTTCGCCGCACCCGCGGGATTCTGCGGCGCAATCGCCGCGAGGCCGGAAAACCGGTCGGGATGCTTGCGAATCGCCTCTGCGAGTTGATCGTTGAACCTCGTTGCCAGCGCTGTTCCCGTTGCCGCGTCGAAAATCTGCACGCCGGGGTTCGTCAGGCTCAGAATCTGCCGGGCGATGCCGGTCGAGTCCATGTCGTGAATGCGCTCTTCGCCGATGTCCGCAAGGCGGGAAGCGATGCCCTTCGCCCGCAGACTATCTCCGAGAAAATATCCCCACTGGCCGACGAAGCCAGGGTCCAAATTGCCTCCACCTCGAAGCAAAAGATCCTTCCATAGGCGAAGCAATTCTGGCGGTGCAAACGCCTCTTCAGCGGCAATTCGATGCCAATTTTGCGCGCTTTTTGCCATGCTGGGAGCCGTCTCTGTCAGCGTCGCGCTCACGGGTCGCATTTCCTCCCCGGGGATGCGCCACACCGTAGCCGCGTCCAGCCGCGAAGTCAACTGACGATCCGACGAGGATCGTCATCCTGAGGAGTTCGCCGCGGCGAACGACGAAGGACCTCTCTTCGCTGGGCGCTGTTGCAGTTGTACGGCAGTCTCAAACCGGCTCGCGTGCCGCAGCAGCACAGCCATTGCATTGCCACCGGAATTCTGTTAGTATCTGGTTGCGTTTGTTGCTCTTGTGATGATCTCGACGCGCTCTCGATAAGGCTGGCGGACACAATCGTCCGGCGGCCTTTTTTGTTGCGCGCCTAGGTGAGCGAGGGCACGAATAGCATCCTGGCGGCTAATCGTCGCCTTATCCACCATCTAGGAGCAACAGAAGTGAGCAGAGAGCAAGGTACAGTCAAGTGGTTCAACGCAGCCAAGGGCTACGGGTTCATCCAACGCCAATCCGGTGAGGACGTCTTCGTGCACTTCTCGGCCATCCAAGCCGACGGGTACAAGAGCCTCAACGAAGGGCAGGCGGTTGAATTCGAAGTCAAGCAAGGTCCAAAGGGCCTTCAGGCCGAGAACGTCGTAGGCCTCTAGCGCCTTCCTGGACGACACCTTCAAGTTTCGAGCCAGGAATCGAGAGTCAGGGCCGGCGCTGCATCCACCGGCCCCGAACTCGCAAGCTGCAACTCCCAAATCTTAAGCGTTTTGCTTTTATCCGGAGGAGGCATCTGTGCAGATCCTGTCCGAAGGCCAGACGATTCGTCATCAGCAGTACGGCATTGGTACGGTTACGGAATCCAACGTCGAACGCACCACGATCGACTTCGACGATCACGGCGTGAAGAAGTTCGTGACCTCGATCTGGGTCGCCGAGCTGGTCGGCGAACCGCCGGCGGACCGTCCCACGCGCCGCCGCGGCCGTCGCAAAACCACCAAGAAGTAACCGTTTTGGGCGGATTTAGCGTCCCGAGGCAGGCGTTCTAGCTTGCCTTGGGCGATCTTCTTACCCCACTCCTCGTATCACAGGCTATAGTAACTACTGTATCACTCTTTCGCACGATTTCTTCGAAAAAGCGGACACAACCCTAAAGATCGGGGGATTATGGATAAGGAAGTCCTTTGTTCGCGAGGACCCGGGATGAAGATTTCGACGCCTCGAGACGCACCGGCGGCTGCCGAAGTCGTGCAAATGGAATCCAAGAGCTCGTTCATCAGGGACGAGGAAGGGTTCCGCCTGCTCGTACAGCGCGTCAAGGACTACGGCATCTTCCCTGCTCGACCCTTCGGGAAGGGTAAAGACCTGGAACGACGGAGCGGAGCGGCTGACGGGCTACGCACCGCCAGAGGTCATCGGGAAGCACTACTCGGTCTTCTACACGCCGGAAGCCATCGCCGGCAACTGGCCGGAACATCAATTGGAGAAAGCCGCCGCGGAAGGACCGTTCAAGTGCGAAGGGTGGCGTGTTCGCAAGGACGGCAGGCGGTTCCTGGCGAATGTCGTCATTACCTGCCTCAGAAATCGCGAAGGCCGGATTCTGGCTTTCGTCAAGGTTGTCCGCGATCTTACCGGAGACAGAAGCGCGGAACAAAGGCTGCGGGAAACCGAGGATCGCTACCGCGCGCTCGCGAAGGCCGTCGACAACCACGCTACGTTCATGATGGATCCGGGCGGGAATGTCGTCTCGTGGAACCGCAGGGCGGAGGACATGAACGGCTATACAGCCGAAGAGATCATCGGCCGGCATTTCTCGAAGCTGCACACTCCGGAAGCGATCGCCGAGGGCTGGCCCGCGCATATCCTGGAAGTCGCCAATTCAGAGGGCCAGGTTGCGGAAGAGTGCTGGCGGCTTCGCAAAGACGGCTCGACCTTCTGGGCGTACGTCATGATCACCGCGCAACTCAACGAACACGGTCATCTCTCCGGGTTCTCGATCGTGACCCGTGATCTGGCGGGCAGTCAGCACACGGAAAGCGGCCACGACGGCCCACGGACCGTCGGACGATAGAGAATGTTCGCTCGGCACGAGAGGGCTCCGTGATCGAAATACACGATTCCGTCGCATCGCCACCCCTGCCGTGAGAGAATCCCTTCAGTTTTAGGGCGCCCCCGTTGAATCGCTTGAATCGGATGTCGCTTGGGTGCGCCTCGGCTCCGGGAGGACGCGAGTGCACAAGGTCTGGTTATGGTGGGCCACTCTTTCGGACGGCGAAAAGCTCCTTCTCTTCGTCCTGGGTATTGTTTTCGTGGTGTGGGCGGTAAGGAGCGCGCTGCGAAGGATTTCATAGCTCGCGCGCAGGCCCAGTTGGTCCCTTCAATTCAGTTCGCGCCTATGGGTCCACGAGGTTGGCGCGAACCGCAAAACGGATAAGGTCGCTGAAGCTCGAGAAACTCATTTTGCGCATGATGTGATTGCGGTGGCTTTCGACCGTTCGCGTGGAAACTTTGAGCTCCGCCGCGACTTGCTTGTTGCTCTTTCCCTCGGCGAGCAACTGCGTCACGGCCACTTCGCGCGGCGTCAGCGGCGTGCCGGGCAGGCCGCCCCCGGCGGCCGCGGGCGACGCGGGATCCATGAACTTCTGCATCATCGTCGTCGCAAGCTTCGACGTGAAGAACGGCCGGTGGCGGCGCGCGTGTTCCACGGCGGCAAGCAGTTCCATGTCGGCGTCGGACTTGAGCACGTAGCCGAGCGCGCCCGTGCGCAGCACCTCGCGCGCGAGATCGTCCGAGAAGTGCATCGTGAGAATGAGGATGTCGGTCGAAGGCGATTCGGCGCGAATGGCGTGCGCGGCCTCTAGGCCATTCATTTCCGGCATCGTCAGGTCGAGGACGACAAGGTTGGGCTTGAACTTCTTGACCTGCTCCACCGCCTCGGCGCCCGAGGACGCCTCCGCCACTTCGACGTCCGTCTGCGTCGCCGCGAGCAGGGACCGCAGCCCGCGGCGAACGACCGGGTGATCGTCCACGAGCAGAATCCGATAGGCCTTCGCCGATGCTCTCTCAGGCTCCGGCGCGGCGAGCGCGCTGCGGGCTGGAGGGCTTCTTCTTTCTTCCTTGGTTTGCATCTGCGTCCTCAGTTTGGGAGTGGTCTCCCACCCCGTGTGTTTCCTGCTGCGTAAGCGGCAGGATCGCTCGGACCGTCGTTCCGCGGCCGGGCGCGCTTTCAAATTCAAACACCCCGTTGAGCTGCTGCACGCGCTCGCGCATCCCCGCGATGCCCACGCCCAGCGGCGCGTTCGCGCTCTGCGCGGGACTCGGCAGCGCCAGCCCGCGGCCTTCGTCGCGGATTTCCGCGCGAATCTGTCCGTTCTCGCGGGCCAGGCGGATCAGCGCCGCGCGGGCGCCGGAATGACGGTGCACGTTCGTCAGCGCTTCCTGCACGATGCGGAAGATCGTGGTTTCGATCTCTTGCGACTGGCGGCCGAGGTCTTTCGGCACTTCGACCTTCACGTCGATCCCGCTGCGTTCGCAGAATCCCCGCGCGTACCATCGCAGCGCCAGGCTCAGGCCGGCCTCATCAAGCATCGGCGGGTGCATGAGGTAGGAGACCGTGCGCACTTCCTGGACCGCCATCGTCGCAAGCTCCATCGAAGACTCCAGAAGCTCTCGCGCTTTCCTGTTGGTTTTCGGCAACTCCTCTTCCAACCGCCGCAGCGTCATCTTCAACGCTGCGAGACTTTGCCCCGCCGAGTCGTGCAGCACCCGCGCCGCGTGCCGGCGCTCGTCATCCCGCGCGCGCATGAGCTGATGCGAAAGGCGTCGCAGATCTTCTTCCGCCCGAGTCTGCTCGGTGATGTCCTGCACGACGCCGATCGACCGCTCCGGTTTGCCATCGGGCCCCGCAATGGGAACGCCCCGGACAAAGTGGACGCGAAGGCGGCCATTGGGCGCGCGGTAGCGCGCCACGTAGTCCCACGGTTTGCATTCCGCGAGAGCGCGATCGACGATCTGGCGGGCGTGCTCGCGGTCTTTTGGATCCATTCTTTCCCAAAAGGCTTCCTCACTCCACTCGGCTCCGGAGGAGATGCCGTACATCCGCGCCAAATGCTTCGAGAGTGTTGGCTTCCTCGTCTTGAGGTCGAATTCCCAGCTGCCGAAATGTGCGATCCGCTCGGCTTGCAGCAGCAGCTCCTCGCTCTTGCGCAGCCGTTCTTCCTCGTCCTTCCTCTCGGTGACATCCCGGGACATCCCCCGGATGCCCACCACGCGCCCTGCTTCGTCCGTGATAACCACCGCGCGCGAATGAAAGACGCGGATCTTGCCGTCGCCCGTTACAAAGCGCAACTCGTTATCGAGAGGCCGCCGGTCTTCCTTCAGCGCTTCCACGTCGCGTATCGCCCGCTCGCGGTCGTCGGGATGAATCATCCGTATTCCGCGTCCGTACTGGACCGGCCCCTGCTCGGGTTCGAGGCCCAGCATCCGAAAGTACTGCGCGGACCAGGTCAGCTCCTCCCGTTCGTAGTCGTACTCCCAGCTTCCCATGTTCGCGAGCTGCTCGGCCTGCGCCAGCAGGGTTTCGCTTCGTTGCAGGCGCTCCTCCTCGCCCTTCCGGTTTGTGACGTCCTGGGACATTCCCCGGACGCAAATTACGCGCCCTGCTTCATCCTTGATGGCCACGGCGCGCGAATGAAAGATACGGGTATCTCCCCTTCTTGTGATGAAGCGCAGCTCGTTGTCGAGCGGGTGTCCCTCTGAACGCAGCGCCTCCCAGTCCCGCAGCGCGCGCGGGAAATCGTCCGGGTGGACGATGTCGCGGGCGTTTTCGCCCGGGTTTGGCGGAGTATCTGATGAGAAACCCAGCATGCGGTAAAATTGCGCGGACCAGGTGCGCCTCCGTCCCGCGTAGTCGTATTCCCAGCTCCCCATGTTCGCGAGTTGTTCGGCCTGCGCCAGCAGAGTTTCGCTTCGTTGCAGGCGCTCGTGGACCTCCTTCCGCTCGGTGATGTCCTCGGATAGTCCTACAAGGCGCGTGACGCGGCCCGTGGCGTCGGCGATTGGAATCGACCGCGTATGGAACAATCGGATGCGGCCGTCCGGCAGCATGAAGCGCACTTCCGCTTCGTAGAATTCGCCGCTACGCGCTGACGTTCTGGTGCGTTGGCTCAGCCGTTCGCGATCGGACGGATGCGCAAGCTCGAGGACCCGTTCCTTGGTGATGGGGGGATCGAATGGCTTCAATCCCAGGAGACGGTAAAGCTGTTCGGACCAGATCAGTTGGCCCGTTACGAGGTTCAACTCCCAACTCCCCATCCTTCCGATCTGCTGGGCCTTGTTCAAAAGAGCTTCGGTTCTTTGCAGGGCTTCGTGCGTGGCCCTCAGCGTTTCAGGCGGACTGGAGTCGTTTTCAGCGGGGACTACGGGAGGAAGGTTTGTCTGGGCGACAACCGAGCGAGGCTTCCGCTTTGCTTTTCGTGCGTACGACGTCATGTGAAGGCTGGGGACTGCGCCACTTGTATAGTTAACGGAACAGTAAACTTACTTGGGCCTTTCCGCTGCTAAAACCCGGTACTGCGCCGGGCCGGACGCGGGAATCGCCGCGACATTACTCTCTCGTAAATTCCTTGTCAAGCGCTGATTGTGCCGGTTCGGCACAAAACCACGCATCGCCCTCGCAGCCGCCGCAGCGCAAAGGCCGTATTGTTTCGAAGTGAACCAGCGCGCCCGAGAACATACTTCTTCGCGCAAAGCTCGAAGGGTGAGCGCCCACTAACGTTCCGGCGGCGCTTCCCGATAACTAGTCTGGGGAACGCGGCGCGCATTCCGCAAACGACTCGTTCGTGCCCGCCTCGGCCTGTTCAGGGTCGTGCGTTTCACCAACGAAGGGGGACTATGCCTGTGATGGCGATGCGCATTCTGATCACCGGTACGCCCGCACCAGGGACAAACGCCATGCTTGCGCGCCTCACCGCCCGCGGTTTTGGATCGCGCTCCGTCGAAACTCTCCGGGCGGCGCGGGATCTGCTCGAAACGTTTCGGTTCGACGTGGTTCTGGCGGCGGAATCGCTCGCCGACGGGCGCGGATACGACCTCGCCGACATCGTCGCGCGGCGCGGCGGCACGCTCTTGGTCGGCGTCGCGCTTTCCGAAACCTGCCTGTGGCTACCGGTGGTCGAGCGGGGCGCCCTCGTTCTCGGCAGGCGCGCCCTCAACGCGCGGGCCCTCGAAGTGGAACTGGACCTGGTCCTGGACATTCGCGTGGTGGGCGCCGCCAAAGGAAATATGCCGTCCGCCCGGCTGAAGAACAGTCGCGCGCTTTCAGATCGCACCACGTCGCCCCGCCGCAAGAACGGGGGCGCGGCGGCGTAGGTTTCGATTCCGCCGGCTTCGTCCGCGGAATCGAGGAGGCGGGAACGAGACGATCGCCCGAGGGGATGAATAGCCTGAGCCAAGGAGTCCGGTAGTGAAATCCGTCCCGTGCACAAAGCGCGCGAGCAGCCGCCAGAGCCGCCCGGTCCGCAAAGAGTGCGGACCTTCGCGCGAATGTGTCGCTCTGTACGATCTGACGGATTGCCTCCTCGAGGCCTACGATTGCGTTGCCCGGCGCGCCTACGAAAAATTTCGCGCGCGCGGCGCCGCGGACGGCAGGGAACTCGACGATTGGATCGCCGCCGAGCGCGAAGTGCTGCCGCAGCTTGCCGCGCACGTCAGCCAGTCGGACGGAATCGTCTACGCGCTGGCCAGCATGCCCGGCGTGACGGCTGCGGAGATTTCCGTCGGCGTCGAATCGCGGTGGCTCGTGATCCTCGCGCATTCGAACGGTTCAGAGCGATCCCCGGCGCAGTCGTTCTGCGTCATCGAATTGCCGGCGGCAGTCGATCCGGCCCTGTCGGTCGCGGTCCTGTCGGAGGGCCTGCTCGCGATTCGCATGCCCAAAGCGGCGGCCCTTTCGGGATCGCCATCCTGAACGGGGCGGTGTTGGCCGCGTGAAGGACCTCTCTTAGGAAGAGGCTTACGTCGTCGCCCGCCGCGAGGTCCACCACCACAGCGCCACGCCCGCCACGATCGAGACGAGGCTGGCCGCCTGCGCGTTCGTCATGCCCAGGAACGATCGCGGATTGATGCGGATGAATTCGACGAGAAACCGCGCGACGCCCGTCAGTACGAGATACGCCGCGAAGACGGCGCCGCTCTTCAGCCGCCGCGCGCCCATCCGCCACAGCAGCCACGCGATCAGGCACGCGACGATAAACTCGTAGATCGGCGTCGGATGGACGCGCTCGGTCGTGGGCACGAGGCCGTGCGGGAAGCTCATGCCCCAGGGGAGGGAAGTCGGGACGCCGTAATCGCCGTCGCCGGAGAGCAGGCAGCCGATGCGCCCGATTCCGTAGCCGAGCGCGGCCGCCGGCGAGCCTGCGTCGAACGCATCGAGCAGCGGAATTTTTTGCCGCCGCGCGATCCATACGAACACCGCGAATCCCGCAATCAGCCCGCCGAACCACGCAAGCCCGTAGCGGCTGAGAAGCTGCCCGACCGGGTCGGCGAAAAGCTCGCGCGGCGTCTCGAGCACGTGGTAAAGCTTCGCGCCTACGATCCCCGCGAGGCAAGGAACCGCGATCAGCATTTCCGCGGTGGGCGAATCCTTCGGCGCAAGGCCGCGCCGCGCGAGGTCCGCGCGCAGGACGTAGTACGCCGCGAGCATTGCCACCGCGACCATCAGCCCGAACGTCGGGATCAGGACCGGCCCGAGATGGATGAACGGCATCATGTCGGCAAGCTACCAACTCTCCCCGCTCGCGTGCCAACTGTCAACCCGCTTTGCTGTTTGCTGTTGGCAGCGGGTGTATACTCCCGGCTGCCTAAGGAGGGGCAAATCAGATGCGTATGCTACTCAAGGTATCGATCCCGGTGGAAAACGGCAATGCGGCGGCACGAGCCGGCGTTCTCGGATCAACGATTGAGAAAATCCTGGCGGACCTCAAACCCGAGGCCGCGTACTTCGCCGAAGACAATGGCGCGCGCACCGGCTACGTCTTTTTCGACATGAAAGAGTCGTCTGACCTGCCCGCTATCGCCGAGCCGTGGTTTCTGGCCTTCAATGCAACGGTGACCGTCCGCCCGGCGATGACGCCCGCCGATCTCGCGAAGGCTGCGCCGAGCATCGATCGGGCCGCCAAGGCACACAGCAAGGCCGCCGGGGCTTAGCCGCGTCACCTCGTAGGGGCGGGTCCCGACCGGATCGGGACGCGAGAGAAGCGTTTGAAACCCGCCCCTACGGCGCCGCATCGGGAGGCGTTCGCGTCCCGGACGAAACCACCAGACCGCGGGCAAAACTATCCCTTGAAACTCGGAAGGCGAAGCGCGCATCGTACCTATAGGGTCAGAGGAAGGGTGGCGACGATGACGCTCTCAGCCCTGCGTGTTTCGCCCCGGATCAGATTCCTTCTCGGAGCAGTTGCCGCCGCGGCACTCATTCTCGCGCCGCAGGCCGCGCTCGCGCAGCATGGCGGCGGGCACAGCGGAGGCGGTGGAGGGCATTTGGGCGGCGGTGGAGGGCACGTCGGTAGTTCCGGCGGCTCGCACGCGTCGGCGCCAGCATCTGCATCGCGTTCGAGCAGTAAACCGTCCGCGGTCGTCAGGCCGCCATCGGCGCCTGCGGCCCAAAGCAACATCCACAACAACGCCAGCAACAATTTCAGCGCGGGTCCCCGCCCGCTTTCGTCCGGCGGCATGGGGCCGGGGCTCGCCGCATTTGCTCACGGCGATGCGGCCGTAAACGCGGGATCGAACACCGCGGCGCCGCACATGACGATCGGCTTCCCGCCGTCCAGCGGGTCGGGCGCGGACCACTGGCAGCCGGTGACGCCGGTTCACGGCGGCGTCTTAAGCTTCTCCGGACAGGGCCACGAGATCTGGCAGAACTCGCCGAGCGTCCCCGCAGCGACGAGCGCGCTTGCCGGTTCGCGCCCATTCGAGAACCAGCTTGCAGCGCACCCGCGGATCTTTCCGCCGCGACGCTTTCGTCCGGGCCCGATCTTCTTTGGTCCCGGCTTCGGATTTTACCCGTTCTTCGGATTTGGCTTCGGCTTGAACTGCGATCCCTTCTTCTGGGACTGGGACGCAGGCTGCAACGGCCTCGGCTATTGGGGCCCCGATTCGAGCGGACATTATCCGTCAGACATGTACCTTGGGGCCGGTGGATACGGCAACGCGGACGCAGGTCCGGACACTTCGCAAACCTACGGCCAGTACGCGCCGCAGAATCCGCCGTCCGATAGTTCGGAGGGCGCTACCACGCCGGTCGTGATGCTCTATCTGAACGACGGGACGAGCTTTGCGGTCACCAACTACTGGGTCGCCGATTACAAGCTCCACTACGTCACGGAAGACGCCCGCGAAGGCGCGCTCGATCTCGATCAGATCGACGTGCAGCGCACCGTGGACATGAACGCGTCGCGCGGCGTGACCGTCACGCTCAAACCGGCGCCCGGGGCGGATTCTTCGCCAGCGCCGCAGCGGTAAGAGCGATCCTTCGCTCCCGCTGGTCGCTCAGGACGATCGTCCTCGTCGGACGATTACCTTGGGCGATTTTGCTTTACACAAAAAAGTACTTGACAAGTTCTTCGCTCACGCGTAAAAAGTTTTTCGTTATCCTCGCTTTCCGCGCAAACGCTCCCAGGTAGAAATCGCCCTTCACAAATCACCGCTTGCCACCGCTTCTTCCGGAGACATCATGCCGAACTACAACGCGCAGGTACCGCCGTATTCGATTTTCCCGGGCGACGTCGCCCTCGCCTTCAACAGCGAAGCCCCCTCCGCCGGACAGGCCAGCCAACAGTTCGCCCTGCCGAGCTACGCCGGGATGCCCAACAACGCCCGCACCATCGTCTGGCAGACCATCTACGGGACGGCTCCGTCCGCGATCAGCGTCGTGCTGCAGACCGCGATGAACGACGTGGATTCGCAGTACGCCACGATCGACACGTCCACCGCCACGGCCGGGGAATCGCGCACGGTCACGAACGTCCGCGGGAACTTCATTCGCGCGAAGGTCTCGTCGATCACCGGCGGCTCCGGCGTCATTGTCCAAATCCTCGGCTAGCCGAAGCCCGCAGCGCCTTTCTCAGCGCGCAGCCGTGCGCTGCGGTAACATAGCCTTGAAATGCTCAAGGGCTGGGCCATCGCGGCCGTGATTCTCCTCGGCGCGCTCCGCGGCGTCGCGCAAACGCAGACGCCCGTGCAAGTGTCCTCGCAGGAGGGCGCGCCTGCGAAGCACAGCGTCGCCGTGAAGTTCGACTACGACTTCCGGCTCACGCCCGCGTGCACCGCCAAAATCAAGAAGGGCTGCGTCCAGCAGTTTGTCGTCTACGACATTTCCGCGGGCGAAGCCAAGCGCTCGAAACTTTTCACGATTCCCGCGCCCCAGGACGCCACGGGAGCTGTCACCGGCATCGCCGGCACCAGCCCGCCGCTCAGCTTCGAATCCGGCAAGCATCTCCTCGAGGTGGTCGCGCAGTATCCGGACGGCACCGAGTCGCAGGCGCGGGCCTGCACTACCTGGGTCACAATTCCGTAGAAAAATCACGAAAAGAGAAGTTCGCAACACGAAACGCGCGGCCGTCGAATTTCGAGTTTCGCGTTTCGATTTTCGGCCCGTCGCCCACATGTCTCGTTGCGCCAGCTTCGTTCACTCGCGCCGTCACGCGGCCGCCTGGTTTCGCTGCGCGCGACGCGCCCGCCACGGCGACCGCTTCTGCTCCGCGCACCGCGATACTCTCAACGGCGCCGTGATAGGCGCCCTCCAGACCAGCAACCCCCTCCATGTCAGCAAAACAAAAATCCAAAGGGCTGGCTTCGACGGAGCCTCCGCGAAAATCGCGCTCGAATCCGCGCTCGCCCTCCTCACTGTCCCAGCCAGCATCCCGAAAGGCCGGCGCCCGAAAAGCTCCCGCAAAGAGAAACGCAAAGCCAGCGCAAGCGCCCCCGCCGTCGATTCGTCGGCCACGCCCTTACCGCCGCAAGCGGGTGCGGATGGGTGAAGCGCTCCGCAGGCAGGGACTCGACGAGCACGCGGTGGCCGGCAACTGGGTCCACGTGGTGAACAGGCTCACAGGAAACGAGCCCGGAGATGGGGGCGTCGAAAAGCTCCTCGTCGATGTGCTGAAGGAATGCTCGCGCCAGCTCGATGCCGAAGCGGCGCAAGCGTCCGAACGCAGCGCTGACGCGCCGGTCATCGTGCAATTGGTTCACAAGGTCGATCGCCCCATGCGCCCGGCACCCGAGCCCGCGCCGCAAGCGAATCTGTCAAATGTGTCTCCGTAGGGGCATGGTCCGCTGCGGCGGACCCGGCGCACATGCTTGGCGACCGTGCGCCGTTCGGTTGTGGTTATGTAGCGCCCGCCTTTAGGCGGGCCGCTTTCTCCTCGCTGTTCATTCCGCTCTTGAAAGGAGCCATCATGTCTACCAGCACCAGCACACCGGCCACTGGAGCAAGCAAGAAGACCGTCGGCTACATCGTGCAGCTCGCCGGACTCGCGTCGTTCACGCTCGGCGCGATCTTCAGCGTTCATCACGTGGCGATCGGCGCGGCATTTCTCGGCGGCGCCGCCGCGTTCTACGTCGGCCAGAAGATCCGCACATTGTCGTGAATCCGCCACAGAGACACAGAGCCACCGAGCCCTTCTCATTTTCGCTTTTCCCGTTCCCATCCTCTGTGTCTCCGTGCCTCCGTGGCTATTCCCATGGTAACCACCACATCCGGCGCCGAACGCTGGCTGCGCGACGCCTCGGCAAAGCAGATCGAGCTCGGCTACGCGCCGTTCGCGAAGCAGCAGGAGTTCCACGCGTCGCCCGCCAAGTACCGTCTTTTCGGCGGCGCGGCGGGCCCCGGCAAAACCAAGGCGCTGCTGATGGAGGCGATCCTCCAGGCGCACGAGCATCCCGGCGCGAACACGCTGCTACTCCGCCGCACGTTCCCCGAGCTCGAGCAGTCGCTGCTGCTCTATTTCCGCCGCGAGGTTCCTCGTGAGCTCTACAAAAGTTTTCACGAATCGAAGCACGTCGTCGAATGGTGGAACGGCTCGACCACGCGCTTCGGCTACTGCCAGAGCGAGAGCGACGTCTACCAGTATCAGGGCGCAGAATTTCTTTTCATCGGCATCGACGAGCTGACGATGTTCACGCTGCGGCAGTGGCAGTTCCTCACCAGCCGCAACCGCTGCCCGGTGGCGGGCGCGTTTCCGTGCATGGCGGGCGCGACGAATCCCGGCAACATCGGCCACGCCTGGGTGAAGTCGCTCTGGATCGATCGCCAGGCCGCGCCCGGCATGGAGAATCCGGACGCCTACGATCCCGCGGACTACGATTTCATTCCCGCGCGCGTCGCGGACAACCCCATCTACGCGGCGGACGAGCACTACCTGAAAACCTTGCGCGCGCTGCCGTCGCACCTGCGGCGGGCGTTTCTCGACGGCGAGTGGGACGTCTTCGCAGGGCAGTATTTTGACCGCTTCGATTTGTCGCGCCACGTGGTGCGCGCCGAGCAGATCGACTGGAAGCCGTGGTGGCCGCGCTGGATCTCGATCGACTGGGGCTTCGAGCATCCCGCCGCCGTGTATTGGCACGCCTCGATTCCAGGTGCGCCCCTCACCGGGGCGCCGCCCGGCGCGCGCGACCCGGTTGCGGAAGAGCACACAGGCAAGAGTGCCTGTGGCGCGAACCGCGCCGTGTCGTACCGCGAATACGTCACGCATCGGACGCCGCCGCGCGAACTTGCCCGGGAAATCGTGGCCCGCAGTCTGTCGTCGGAACAGCAACAGCAGATCCCTCGTCGGCCACAAAACGGCCTCGCTCGGGATGACAACGGGGAGGGTGCACGCGCCGATCGCGAGCACATCGACGCGGTGTACCTCTCGCCGGATGCCTTCGCGCGCCGCACCGACGAACAGTCGATCGCCGACCAGATGGGCGACGTCTTCATCGCCGCGGGGCTGCCGCGGCCCATCCCCGCGGACGACGACCGCGTCGGCGGCTGGATGCTGATGTACCAGATGCTCGACGCCGGCGAGTGGCTTCTCACCGACAACTGCATCGAACTGATTCGCACGCTGCCGAACCTGATCCGCGATCCCGCGCGGGTGGAAGACGTGGAAAAGATGGACGGCGACGATCCCGCCGACGCCGCGCGTTACGGCCTGAAGTCGCGCTACGCCGCGCGGCGCGGCGATCCCGACGGCTGGCGCTCGCGCATGCCGCTCGCCGACCGCCTCGCCGCGCGCGGCTACTCCGCCGATCCTACGATTCAGGCCATGCAGGCCCGCAAATTCCTCATCGAGGAAACCCGCGGCACCCGCCCGGTCTCCTTCCTCCACCGCCGAAGATAGAAATCAGCCACAGAGTCGCAGGGGCACGGAGATGGAAGTAGGAAACGAGTTCGAAACATTCGGTTCTGTGTGGCTCCGTGTCTCTGTGGCATACGAGAAGACTATGACTATTCGCGAACTGTGGCGGCGAATCACATCCACGCGGTATACGCGAGCGCTCGAATATGAAGTCGTGCGGCTGCGCGCCGAAATTGACCGACTGCGCGGCGAAAATCGCGCGCTGCTGAATTCGATTCTCGGAATCGCGGGCGTCCCGCCGATTCCGGCAAGCTCCGCCGACGTACCTCCTCCTGGCCACCTCGTACCCACACCCGGCCCCGACGCTCCCACTTCGGGGCCGGCCTCACCTCCTCGCGTTCCGGGTGCGCGGGTGGCCATCGGCGGAGCGGGCGCTTCGAAGGTCCTCGCCGCGCCGACGCGCCGGCGTTCGTGGCACCAGATCAACCGCATGCTGGAATTTGAATCCGCGCGAAAAGCAGTGACGAGTGACTAGTGACGTGACTAGCCACTCATCACTAGCCACTCGCCACTCTCTTTGGAGGCACACATGCCATTTATTCGCGGGCGTTACCACATCAATCCGACCATGGGCGACGCGCTCGAAGCCGCGCGCGAAGCCGAAGCCGCGCTGCTCGCGCTCGAGCAGCAGGCGCAGCAGGGAAGAAACTCCGGCGAAGATGACGAGTCTCCGGACAACGAGAGTGCCGACGACGGCCCGGGCGCGGGGCCGATTCATCGCGTCGAAATCGAGGCGGCCGAACTCGTGCCATCGAGTTCCGGCCGCGCGGCGCGGGGCTTCGTCGCCCGCGTGCACCGGCAGCCGCCACCCGGGCTCGGTGTCGTTCCGAGTTCGCCGCAGCGAACGAGGAATCTCGCTTCCGGCACTGCGCCCGAAACGCACGTTTTCTCCGACCATCGCGACCTCGTGAATTTCCTCCAGGAAGAGCTCGCCAGGGACGCCGCCGAGCACCCGTAATCGGCGGTTATACTTGGCCGAGGTCTTCGATTACAATTAACATCGAAGTTACGAGGCCATTCTTGGTAGCGTGGCGCGGAGACGGCGGGTCCAGTCGGCGGCGGCATCGCCATCCCTTCGCCGGCAAATGGAAGAGCAGCGCGATGCCGCGCTACACGGGCATCGCCGTTCTGGTTCTGGCAGGTGCGCTGGTCGTTCGGCTCGCCTGGCAGGGCACCCACTACATTTTGCACCCGGAGCATCGCCGATCCTCTGCTGGATTCCTCGCGCCGGGTCCCGGAAGCGACGCGCACCTCTTCGCACCGTGGGAGAGCGACGCCATCATTTCGCTCGATGCCGGTGTTCAGGACGCCGGGGCAGGGCGGATGATGGCCGCGGAGGTGGACGTGGACCGCGCCGGCTCCCTCATCACCGCGATGCGCCTGCAATCCCGCCTCGCGTCGCCGCCCTTCTTCGAAGTTTCCATTGCGGCGCTCGATCGTGTGATGCAAGGGCACGCGGACGACGAGCGGATGATGGAGCACGTCACCGAAGTGCGCACCGCGCTCGCCGAGCTGCGCTCGTCGACGAATGCGGCTGACGATTCGCCGCCGCCGGGTAAGCCCGATGCGAAGCGCGTCTCGATCGGCGCGCCCCGCGAGCTTGCCGCTGATTCCACACTCGATCCGGAGGCGCTCCGCAGCAATTATCTCGACGCGACGCTGATGCCCGATACGGCCGAAATCCTGTTGCCGCCGGCGTCGCGTTCGATGGCCGATGGCGTGCGCGTCGAGAACCTGACGATTGCGGGCGCCGCGCAGACCCTCGACGGCATCCGCTGGCGCAATGTGACGTTCGTCGGCACGCATCTGCGCTACGAAGGCGGCGCACTCGATTTGCGGGACGTTCACTTCGTGAATTGCCGCTTCGGCGTTACATCCGACGCGCGCGGCGCGCGCCTAGCCACCGCCCTCGCCCTCGGCCAGTCTTCGATCACCATCGAATAGTCAAAGCCATTGGCATCTAGGGACATAACATGGCATGCCATGCCGACCTAGATTCTTGGCTCGATCTCGGCTTATATAGGGGCGCCCTTCTCTATTTCGATTCGTCGGCAAGAGAGATGCGTCGGGGTTTGGGGAGTCCGCAGTGCACGCACGTTCGATCAAAATTGTGCCAACCTAAGACCGCGAAGAAGTTCTTGCCGCATCGGGGGCATGGAAAGATGCGCAGCTGAATCCCTGTAAACGCGTAAAGCAAGATCCACAAAAGGCCCGCGCCAAAAGCTGGTCGCATCGTCGGGAAGAGTTTCCGGGAAATCACGCCTACGATCCAGACAAACGGCAAGAACGCAAGGAACTCAGCGAACACGCAAATCATGATCCGAGTTTTGCGCAACTGGTATCTAGCCCATTCCTGGCTGTAATCTGTCATTGGATCGTCGTCCATGGTGGCGGGCGTCCTAACCGGGTCAGCTCCGCCGGCCGCCGCGGATTCCGAGAACGATCAGCAGCGCTCCGCCCGCAAGGGCAAACGGCGCGAAGACCGCCCCCGCCGGGAAATACGGATTGAAAAGCTTGCCCTCGAACACCGTCGCCAGGCCGACGGCGATCAGCATCAATCCCATCGTCACCGTGGCGACTTGTTGAAAGCGCGTGATTCCGCGTTTTTCTGTCGGCTCGTCCATTGCGCCGCACGATAGCAGAACACCCCCGTCCGAAGCGAGAAGCGAATGTCCACACAGACACGAATTCCGAACGCCGATCCGAGGATCGTTCCGGTCGAAGGGCCTGCCGCCAACAATTCAACGAGTGTAGGGGCGGGTTTCAAACCCGCCCCTACCGGATCGTTGGTTGGCGCACCCGAACAGACGGCGTCGCCATACGGCGCGAACAACGAGCAGCTCCCCGACCGCCTGCAAGAGGCGCTGCGCCGGCTCGTCCAGCAATTCTCGACCGAATCGGAGCTTTCGCGTCGCCAGGAAATTCGCCGCATCAAGCAGGCGCACCAATTCTGGCGCGGCCTGCAATATCTCTGGTGGAGCGAGCGCGACCAGAACTGGCACCTGCCCTTCGAGCAGAAGATTATGGACAATTCCTCGATCGAGGACTTGCCGCGGTACGAATTCGTCACCAACATCTACCAGGCGTTCGGCCTTTCGATCATCTCCGTGCTCTCGCAGGACGTGCCGCGCGTGCGCTTTTTCCCGTCGTCGGCGCAGGCCGAGGAGGACGTCGCGGCCGCAAAAGCCGCCACGGAAGTCTCCGGGCTCGTCGAGCGTAACAACCGCATCGGCAACCTGATCGTGGACGAGGCGTTCAACCTCTGGACCGGCGGCAAGGTCGGCGCGTACGTGCGCTTCGTCGTCGACGGCCAGCGCTTCGGATTTCACCCCGAGACCGCAATCGGCGCGCGCGAAGTGAAGCTCGGCGATGATGTGTACGTGTGTCCCGAATGCGGAGCGGAAAGCGCGGAAAACCAAAAGCAGATCCCTCGAACTGCGTCCCGCGCGCCCGCCACAGCGGGCGAAGGCGAGGACGCGCGTCACTCCGCTCGGGATGACAGCTCTCAAGTTTTGTGCCCGCAATGCGGGGCGTTGCTCACCGAGGAGGACTTCGTCGCGGCGGAGACCGTCACGGTGCCCGCGGCGGAAACGCGCCTGCGCGTCGCGAACGGCCAGGAAGTGATCACCATCGTCGGCGGCCTCGAATTGAAAACTCCGCCGTGGGCCAACGAGATGCACGAATATCCTTACGTGCAGTGGAACATGGAGGTGCACCAGGCGCGGCTGCGCGCCGCCTATCCGCACGCCGCGGACAAAATCGGGCCGCCGGTCGCGACCAGCATGCAGGAGTACGAACGCCTCGCGCGGCTTGCGCAATCGCAGGGAGGCCCGCTCACCGAAGGCGGCGACTTCAATCCCAATCTCATCACGTTCCAGCGCACCTGGCTGCGCCCGTGGGCGTTTTTCGCGCTGGACGACAAATCGCTGCGCGACGAGCTGCTCGAGCTTTTCCCCGACGGCGCGTACGTCGCGCTCGCGGGCGACGCCTACTGCGAATCGCGCAACGAGAACATGGACGACCACTGGCGCGTGCTGCACGCGCTGCCCGGCGACGGATCGAGCGGCCGCCCCGCGCTCGGCGACGTCCTGATCAGCGTGCAGGAGCGGTTCAACACGCTCTCGAATCTGCAAATCGAAACCTACGAGTACGACATCCCGCCCATCTACGCCGATAGCGAAGTCCTCGATTTCGATTCGCTGCAGAATCAGACCGCCGAGCCCGGCGCGCACTATCCCGCGCGCGCGAAGCCGGGGCAGTCGCTCGCCGCGGGATTCTTCCAGCCCGAGCCGGCGCAGGTGCCGCCCGATCTCGCGCAGCACGCCGCGAACCTGATGGGCCCGATCGCGCAATTCCTCACCGGTGCGTTCCCGGCGCTCTTCGGCGGCGCGATGGCCAACACGGACACGGCTGCGGGCTACTCGATGGCGCGCGACCAGGCGATGGGCCGCATCGGGCTCGTGTGGCGGCGCATGAAATTCTTCCACGCGGACGTGATGCTGCTCGCCGTCGATTGTTTCCGGCGGAATCGCCCGAACGACGTGGAGGTCACGCTGCTCGGCGCGGGCGCGGCGTTCGAATCGAAATGGATTCGCCTCGCCGACCTCAAGGGTAACCTCTTCAGCTATCCCGAAACCGACGAGCAGTATCCGACGCTGTGGTCGCAGCAGCGCACCGTCCTGCTGCAACTGCTCGCGAATCCCGACCCGCAGATGCAGGCAGTGCTCGCGCATCCGGAAAACATGGCGCTGATCAAGCGGCTGATCGGGCTCGAGGAGTTCGTGATTCCCGACGAAGAGTCGCGCACGAAGCAGTACCGCGAAATCGCGCAAATGGTCGGCGAAGCGCCCGTCGTGCGCCGCGACGACGCGAGCGGCGTCGAGCTTGTCCTGCCCAGCATCATGCCCGACGAATTTGCGGACAATCACGCCGTCGAGCTGGAAATTTGCATGAGATGGTTTTCGGCCGATGCAGGGCAGGTCGCGAAGATCGAGGCGCCGGCCGGCTACGCCAACGTTCGCGCCCACGCCATGTTCCACCGCGAGTACCTGCTCAAGCAGCAACGACAGGCTGCGCAAGCGGCGCAAGACTCAGCTCCCCGCGCGACTCCGTAGGCACACGGTCCGCCGCGGCAGTCATCATCGCGATGGTCTCATTTTGTCCGTAGGGGCACAGCATGCTGTGCGCGGCGAACATCCTTGGCTACCAGCCAACCATTCGCCGGTGTCAGGTCTTCACGGCCGGCATCGTGCGGTTTACAATCGCGCAATTCGTATGCGCGACCAGCCTTTTCTACCTCGGCGCCGCTCGGTTCGATTGAAGAGTTTCGATTACTCCCAACCGTCCCGATACTTCCTCACCATCTGCGCGCAAGACAACAAACCTGTTTTCGGCAAGGTGATCGAAGGCAAAGTGGCGTTGAATGCCTTGGGGAAAATCGCTGAGGAATGCTGGATGGAGATTCCCGTTCATTTTCCCAACGTCGAGTTGGCGACGCATGTTGTCATGCCAAGCCACGTCCACGGGGTCGTGGTTATCCGAAAAGACGTGCCTGCTCAACAACCGCGCGAGGATGAGGGAACGGTCGCCAAGCATCTGCGCCGGGCACAGAATGCTGTGCCCCTACGGCCTCTTGGACGCGGTGCTCGAGAACATACGCGCAGCTTCGGCGGGCTCGTTTCCGGCTCCATTCCGGCGATCGTGCGGTCGTTCAAAGCGGCAGCTGCAAAGCGAATTCGCCAGGCGATGTGGAAACCGGGATTCTCTGTCTGGCAGCGCGGGTATTACGAGCACGTCATCTGCGACGAAGGCGACTTTCGGAATGTGTGCGAGTACATCCGCACGAATCCGGCTCGCCATACATTCAAACACAACCATCCGTAGGGCAGGCACGGGCCCATCGTTCAGCCCGTTGCGTGTCGCGATGGTTTGGTAGGGGCACAATCTGCCGCGGGCGGATGCCCGCGCACATCCTTGGCTGTAAGCGGCCCATTCCCCACGTTCACCGCAAATTAGACCGCGCGCGGTTGTTGCTGCGTCATGCAGTGGATGGTCCCGAGGCCGAGGACCAGATCGCGGGAATAGATGGGCACGATTTCGCGGTCGAGGAACAGCGACGCGAGCTTCGCCAGCGCGATGCGGTCGGCGGGATCGTTGAACGTCGGGACGAGGACGATCTTGTTCGCGACGTAGAAATTCGCGTAACTCGCGGGCAGGCGCTGGCCTGCGAAATAGACCGGCTCGGGCATCGGTAGCGTCTCGACGCGCAGCGACTTGCCGCCCTGATCCTTCATTGCGCGGAGCAGCTTCAGATTCTCGCGCAGCGCCGCGTAATTGGCCTCGCCGGGATCGTGCTCGATCACGGTCACCACCGTCGTCTCATCGACGAACCGCGCGAGATCGTCCACGTGGCCGTGCGTGTCGTCGCCAGCAATGCCGTTCTTGAGCCACAGGACGTTCGTCACGCCCAGATAGCGGCGAAAGATTTCCGCGTAGTCGTCCTTCGTGAATCCGGGATTGCGCTGCTGCACTTCGCTCAACAGGCATTCTTCGGTGGTGAGCAGCGTGCCGCGGCCGTTTACGTCGATCGCGCCGCCCTCGAGCAGCACGCGCCGCCCCTTGTGCGACGGCAACACGACGCGCCGCTTCATCCGCCGGTTCGCACGCGCGACCACGCGCGCGTCCTTCTTGTAATCGTCGTATTTCGCCCAGCCGTTGAACGCGAAGTTCAGAAAGGCAACAGCAGATCCCTCGTCGGCGCGGACTGTGCGCCTCGCTCGGGATGACAACCCGCGCTGACGATCCACGGGGACAACGCAAATCGGCCCCGAATCGCGCATCCATCCGCGGTCGGTGGGGATGTGGAAGAACTCGACCGCATCGAGTTGCACGCCCGACTTTTCGAGCACCGCACGCGCGCGCTCCTCGGCCTCGCGGTCCTCGACGATCAGAAACACGCGCTCGACGCGCGCCAGGTGCCGGACGATCTCCGCGTACACCCAGGGAATCGGCGCGAATTTGCCGGGCCAGTCGGTGAGTTCGTGGGGCCAGCCGAGCCAGGTTGCTTCGTGGGGTTCCCATTCGGCGGGCATGCGGAAGGCCGGCGCCGCCGCGCTCACACGGGATTTATTACGGTTCATGTCTTTGTTCGCAAGCGGAACTGAAGAGAGATCCCTCAGCCGGCCAGAACCAACGCCGCCGGCTTCGGGATGACGATCCTCGCCGGATCGTCACTTCCCTAGCCATCGGCTGAGGATTGGTTCGTAGGCGTCGATGCGGCGATCGCGCAGGAAGGGCCAATTGCGCCGCGTGTCTTCGCTCTTGGCGGGATCGCACTCGACGACGAGCACTTCTTCCTTGTCGTTCGAAGCCTCGGCAACGATCTTCCCGAACGGATCGGCCACGAACGAACCGCCCCAGAACTCGATTCCGGGATCGCCCGCCGCCGGATTGCCTTCGAATCCCACGCGGTTCACCACCGCGACGTACACGCCGTTCGCGATCGCGTGCCCGCGCTGGATCGTCCGCCAGGCGTCGAGCTGCGCCGCGCCGAATTCGGCCTTTTCCTTCGGGTGCCAGCCGATGCTCGTCGGATAGAAGATCACCTGTGCGCCCTGGAGCGCCACCATCCGCGCGCCTTCCGGGTACCACTGGTCCCAGCAGATCTGCACGCCGATGCGGCCGTAGCGCGTGTCGAAATTCGGAAAGCCGAGATCGCCCGGCGTGAAATAAAACTTTTCGTAGTACAGCGGATCGTCCGGAATGTGCATCTTGCGGTATTTGCCGAGGAACGAGCCGTCCGCGTCGAGCACCGCGCAGGTGTTGTGATAAATTCCCGGCGCGCGCTTCTCGAACAGCGACGCCACGATCGCGACCTTCTTTTCCTTCGCGACTTTCGCCAGCGCCTCGGTCGTGGGGCCCGGAACGGGTTCGGCGAGATTGAAAAGTTCGGCGTCTTCGGTGCGGCAGAAGTATTCGCTGCGAAAGAGTTCGTGCGTGCAGACGATCTGTGCGCCGCGGTCCGCCGTCTCGCGGATCTTCGCGCTCACGCGCGCGAGATTTTCCTCCGCGTCCTTCGTCGAGCGCGCCTGGATCAGTCCGATCGTGAACTTCTCGGCCACGGCGACATCGTATCATGACAGGGAAGCGTCGCGATTCGCGCCCGCGATCAGTGATTAGTGGCTAGTGACGAGTGGCGAGTGTTAACCCACGGCCACCCAAGAAAACGGGCCGGCCTCGGAATGACACGCAGGCCGGTTGAGTCTGCGAGCCGCGGCTTGCTTGTCAGGATTTCGGAGGTAAGCGGTACCTACAGGTTGCGCGTGTTGGCCGTGTGTGCGCCGTAGAAGCTCCGGGCCGTAGGCGGCGGAGCAACGAGCCGCACGACGTGCAGCAGGCGCTCCGGCTGGAACGGCTTGGCCGTGCAGACGACCGCGCCCAACTGGTGGCTCGCGGAATAGTCGGCCGGCTGCGCCGAGCGGGTCAGCAGGATCACGGGGACGTGCTGCAAGCGCTCGTTCCGCTTGATGATCGCGCAGAGCTCGTGGCCGGAGACGTCCGCGCACTCCATTCCCGCGAGGAACACGTCGGGGACGTTCTCGCGCAGGAACTCGAGTCCTTCCTTCGCCGTCGGAACCACCACAACGGTGTAGCCGTCCTGCCCCAGCACGTTGCGAATGGTTTCCGCGCAGCGCGCGTCGGATTCGATGGCCAGGACCACGGACTGATGCCGCGGCGTCGCCTTCGCCGCCGGCGGCACATCCGCCGGGTTGTTGCCGGCGGCGAGGTGCGCCTTCCTCTCGCTCCGCGCTTGCGCCTGCACGGCGGCCAACTGCACTCCGACGGCGATCTTTCCGTCGCTTTGTTGGATCACGCGGACGACCTCGGCTGGCTGCGCCTGGTTGAGCGCGCCCGGAGCGGTCGAATAGGGGAACGTTACATCGATCCACTGGCCCTTCGAATACCCCGGCTGGATCGCGAGAAAGAGCAAGCCGTCGCGCGAAACGTCCACGCTCGCGCAGACTTCCTCAAAACCATCCGGAAAGTTCGCCGCGCGCACGTGGACTTGCGCGGTGATCTTCGCGCGGTACCGCCGGCGACGTTCGATGCCACTCTGACCCTGCTTTGGCGAGCCTGTGGATTTTGCCGCGCCTGCGGGGGCTACGGTTGTGCTGCTCATTTCAACACCTCAGAATCTGTTGCCGCGCGGGCGCGCGTGGGCGTAACCCTAAGCGGCCGGATGATTGCCCGCTCACCATAGGTTCGCAAAAGGCCCGAATCAGGGAAATAGTACCTTGGTGCCATTTTGCTTCTGATAGCATCCGCGCTACAAAGCGAACAAAACAGGCTCTTTTCGGACGTTTTGGCGTTCCCCGCCAGAATCGCCTTGTGGATTTCGAACAGTATTTCGACTAGCTGACCGGAGGTTCCGTTATGCCAGCCACACCCACAGTGCAGCGCGAGGCCGCGCCGGCCCCCGCGCTGGTTTCCGCCCACGAGCGCACGACACAGACCCGCCGCCCGCCCGCGCGCCCGGCCCGTCCCGCGACCGACGACGAAATTCTCGGCTTGGACGTTGCTTCCGGTGCTGACGCGACCGTCGAAACCAATGCCGGCACGGTAGGGGCGGGTTTCAAACCCGCCCCTACGAACTCGGTGGACGGGGATTCGTCCGCCGAACCGGAAAACCTTCGCCCGGTCTTTGACGCGAACCCTGAACTCCGCGCCGCCTGGCAGGACGCGCAGGCCTACCGCGAGACGTTCGCCACGCCCGAAGAAGCCCGCGCCGCGACCGGGCTGCTCGCGGACCTCGACCGCATGGACGCGCTCTTCTTCTCGCACAAGCCCGAAGACCATGCCGAACTCGCCCGCGCGGTGGCGAATCTTGACCCCGAAGCCTTCTCCTCCCTCGCGCGGGCGATGAACGGCCTGGCCACGGAGGCACAGAGACACGGAGGGAACGGGGCGGGGAACCAAGGAAGCGTAAGCGCTGCAAACGCTTCGCCTTCGGCGCCCGCTCCTACGCCTGAAAATCGCCGGCAAGATGCCGGCGCTACAACTGGCGGCGAGCCCACGCCCGCGCAGGCCGAATTCTTCCACGCGACGAACGCCGCGGCGGTCGAGAGCGTCATCGACGCCATCGAGTCGCAGGTCGAGCGTCTGCTGCCCGAGGGAGTGTCGAAGACCGCGCGCAATCGCGTGGTCGGCGAGATCTACCGCGAACTCGATACGACGCTCCGCTCGAATCGCCAGCTCGCGCAGCAGATGCGCGAAGCCTTCCGCTCGGGCGCGCTCGACGCCGATCATCAGCATGCAATCGTCTCGCTGATCGCGGGCCGCGCGCGGCAGGCGCTGCCAGGCGTCGCCAAGCGCGTCCTCAACGAGTGGACTTCAACAGTTGTTGCCGCAAATCAAGACCGCCGCGCTCGCCAGCGCGCCGCCGAGCGCCGCGTCGATATCGCCGGTTCCAGCGGGGCAGGGAACGACGGCCATCGCTCGATGACGCCGCGTGACATCGACTACCCCCGCATGTCCGATTCCGACATCCTCAATTTGTAGCCCGCCTCACCCGTCCGTAAAGGACATCCCAGCAGCACCCTTTACCGCGGTGTCATTCCGAGTCCGGCCGTCGTTTGGACGGGGACGAGGAATCTGCTTTCGGTTGTCGTGGCCACACCAACAGCAGATCCCTCGTCGGCCACAAATCGGCCTCGCTCGGGATGACAACGCTATAGGTGGCGAGCTCGCTTCTAGCCACTCGCCACTAGTCACTCATCTTTTTCCAAGGGGGAATCCAATCCAATGGCACAAATGCAGAACGCGCAATCGGTTGCGCTGCAACTCGAAAAGGTCCGCGACAAACTCCCGCTGCTTTACGAACGGGACGACATCCTGCTGACCATGATCCAGCAGCGCGGCGATGTCGAAAAAGTCTCATCCCGCAACATGCGGCTTCCGCTGCAAATCCGTCCGGGAGGCAAGGCCGGCCTTGCCAACATGGACGGCGGCGACCTGGGCCGCGGCTCGGGCACCGTCTACGACGTCGCGCAAGTCACGCCGGTATTTTTCCGGAACGCCGTCGAAATCACCAAGCTCGTCGAATACGCCAGCAATGCGCCGGAAAAGGCCATCGAGAACGCCGCCAAGCGCGAAGTGAAAAACGCGATGGTGCAGTTCCGATCGTTTCTCGACAAAGTGATGCAGACGAACGGCAACGGCGTCCTCGGCACGATCACCTCGATCACCACCAGCGGTTTGCCCTCCGGAGTCGCCGCGCAGTTCAACATGGCGAAGCCTCCCGGCGCGCAGCTTTTCTACTACAACCAGACCGTGCAGGTGTACGACCCGACGCTCACCACCAATCGTGGCTCGGCCAACATCCTCCTCGTCGATCCGTTCAACTCGCTCATTCAGGTGGACGGGCTGCCGACCGGCACGAGCGCCAACGATCTCGTCGTGCACGACGGCCTCACCGGCGCGCAACCCATTTCGCTCTTCGGCATCCTCTACCACCAGACGAACGCCACTACCGGCACGTGGCTCAACCTCAACCGCGCGACTATCCGGTCGAGCTGGCCACGCCGCGCGTCAACGGAAACAATTCCGCGCTCACGCCCGGCGCGGTGCGTCTTGCTATCAACAAAGTGCGGAAATCCCTCGGCACGAATCAGGTATCGAAGCTCATCGCCTACACCTCGCTCGAGCAGGAGCACCAGTGGGAGCAGCTCGGCGTCACCATCTCGCAGATCATCAAGGAGGGAGCGGGCGGGCGCGCGAGCGACCTCGACCTGCTTTTCACCGGCGAGAAGTCGATGGCAGGCGTGCCCATCAAGTCGAGCATCAACGCGAATCAGTCGCGCGTCGATTTCCTCGATTTGTCGCACTGGGGCCGCGCCGTCATGCAGGACATCGACTTCTACGATGTCGGCGGGCAAACGGTGTTCCCGATTTACGGCGCAAGCGGAGGTCTCGCTTCGGCATACATCTTCTACTTCGTCACGGGGTTCCCAGGTGTGGAACGAAATCGCCGCGCAGCGGCGCCTACATCGACAACCTGGCGATTCCAACGGGGTACTAAAAGGTGTCAAGGTGTCAACGTAGCGCCGCGGTCTTCAGCGCGGCAGGCAACAAGATAAGAATGCCGTGCTGAAGCACGGCGCTACGTTCAAACCTTCAGACGCGGAACGAATCGCCGCGCTCCGGCGCCTACATCGACAACCTCGCCATTCCGACGGGGTACTGATTCGCGACGTCAATGCAGCTCAGGTGTTCGGTGCGTTGTGCGCTCGAACACCTGAGGCTTTTCGCAGAGGCCTATTCGAGCAAACCCTCAGGCCTTCCGGGCACAAACCGCCCGGCAAGATCTGAGCTACATTGGACAATTCCCGAAAATCGAGTCTTATTTCGCCGAGCCGAGGAAGAACGCCCAATCCGCGGGCTTCGCGCGCCGCCCGCAGCGAGGCTCACCAGCGCCGCGCAAAAGATGTACCGCCGCATTCGAGTCCGCACTGTTGCTTTCGTCATCGCTTTCCTCATGGCGGCAAGAGTCTACTCCGGGCGCGGTCCGGCATCCCCAGACGCTCCGGATTCAAGTGTGAAAGGGTTTGCTACTTCGCCTGCAACGACTCCAAGTACTTATTCAGGTTCGTAATTCGCAGATCAACGACACCTTCATGCCCTTCGCCTAAAGCGTGAAACACGGGGCCCCAAACAGGCATTTCCTGGTCGCCATGAGCGACAAGTGTCTCTTTACCTCGCATGATACTTGCCACCCTCTCGGCGGGATACTTTCCCCAGTTCCGCTTGGCGAGCGTCGTCAGGTCGGGTGGAGCTGACTTCAGTGCGGGGGCAGCAGGGCCATCCCCTTTGCCGTCCCTTCCGTGGCACGAAGCGCAGTAGCTCATGTACATTTCGCTGCCCGAAGCCGCCGATGTTACCGGAGCCGCTTTGTGCTTGATTACCGTGCTCTGTTGCTGGGCGGCGGAACAGACCGCAACCACCCCAAGGAGCCCGGGTACGCAGAGTTTGTGAAATGTGTTCATGATCCTCCTGTCACTGCAACATTCCCCGGGTCGAAGCACATCGAACATCGGCGCAATGTTGATCTTCAGCGAAGCGTAATACAGTGATGGGCGTCACACTTACGTAAATACCCGCAGGAAATTGCGCCTACGGTGTCGCCTACCACGTTGACGGGTTTCTTAGGCTGGGAGTAACATCAGCGGTTGTCGAAGGAATCGGCGCGCGGGAGGTCACTATGAAGACGTCGTTCGCGGTGATCGCGCTCTTGTCGGCGATGATTCTGAGCGCGCCGGCTGTTCGCGCGCAGGATGACGCCGCGTTCTCCGATCCCGCCGTTTCCGATCCCACGCTCGTCGCGGCCGCCGCGAACCCCGTGCAGACGATCGCCCCGGCTGACGTCCTCAAGATGATGCAGGATAAGAGCGCGAACTTCGCGCTGGTGGATACGCAGCCCGTGGACGGCTACGCCGAAGGACACATCCCCGGCGCCATGAACTATCCGTGGGTGATGCAGATCAAGAATTTTCCGATCGCTCTTCCTCGCAACAAGATGCTGGTTTTCTACGGCTCGTGCCCCAACGACACTTCCGACATGGTCGCGAAGCTCGCGCAGTTCGGTTACTTCAACGTGAAGATCATGGAGGGCGGCTGGTACAAGTGGCAGGCGCTGAAATATCCCACGGCCGGCAAGGGCGACTCCGCCCCGCCGACGCTCGAAAGTTCGAAGGTTCCCTGCGCGCCAGATACCACCGAGGTTTCGCAACTCTCCGCCGCGCCGAATAAGAACGCGAAGCCGGTCACCCGCTAGCTATCGCACCATCTCGATTTTTGCGTAATTGAACCGCACCTGCTCCATCGGCGCGTCGGTATCGTCGTTCGTGCCGCCCGCTCGAACGGAGATGACGCTCGCATCGGTCAGCTTGTACCGCCTCGTGGGTTGGCCGTTCTTTGAAGTAAAGACGATATCGACTTCCGGCAAGACCTGATGGCTTGTCATTGCTCCCAGCAGGCCGAGGGACGATTTGTCCCTGTATTTCACGATGACGACGGGCCGGTGGACCACCGTGCTGCCCGAGGTGCTGGAAGATGCCGCGCTCGAATCCTGGCTCATCCCTTCCATTTCCCACTGCGTCGGCATGCTCGCGGAGCGAAACGGGATCCAGGAGGGGTACGCCGGGTCGATCGACTCGCCTGCCATCTGGTGCCCGCCTGACGTGATCACGCGGATGTAGCCAGACTCCTGGGCCCGGGCCGCAGTCCCGAGCAGTAACCATGCGCCGGCGATCGCGACGAAGATCTGCGCCGCTTTCTTCAGGGCTGTCATACCGTCCTCCAACGAACGAATCTCCTGTGATTGTCCTACGAATCCCGAGGCCCGCAACTTTCCCGTGATCCAAGTGCTGCGAGAAACGCACGAGGCGCCCGCCTCGATCCAGAAGCGCATCGCGCGCGCCGGCGGGCTCAACCGCTACGGCGAGCCCAACTTCCGCGTGGTCTGGGGAGGCTCGCGGCTCACGTGGATCGGCGGCCGCTGGACCGACCGCGACGCCAGCGACAACATCATCCGCGAAGCGATCGAGCTGCGGCACGTGCCAAAATATTTTCCGCACGACCGCTGGCACATCGAGCGCTGGACGCCGCCCGAATTTTACGGCTCGCCCGAAATCTGGTACGCGCAGACCGTCGAAGTCGAAGACGGCATCCGCATCCCGGCGCTCGGCCCGTATCCCGCGCGCGGCGAATACGAGCACTGCTTCACACTCGAGCGCGCGAACGGCGAATTCGTGCCGCTGAGCCCCGCTGCGTGCGACTGGATCGTCCGCGCGATCGAATGGTCGCGCCGCCAGCCGCGCCAGGCGAAGCGTCTCGCGCTCGCCGCGCGCGAATCCCGCCGCGCCCGCGATTTCGATCGCGCCGCCGACGAAGTCCTCGGCAACGGTTTTTCTCCGTAGGGGCATAGCACTGCTATGCCCGGCGAAGTTTCTTGGCGAGGAATCGCCATTCACCCCTGGCGCCACGACGAGATGGATGGGCAACGCGACGCCAAGTATCTGTGCCGGGCGCAGCATGCTGCGCCCCTACACGCGCTGATTTCGCGCCACGAATCACGAGTCACGAATCATCAGTCATGGAATCTCGAAAGGAAACTTCCTTGCAAACCGACATGGCCAACGCAGCAAACCTCACAGGCAGCGACGTCCCGCGCCCGCTCTCGCATTTTGGCGGCGGGCGCCGCGACATTCTCCCCGCCGCGCTCTCGCAGGCGGACACCGCCGCGACCGTCGCGATCGCATCCATCTCCGACCAGGACTGGTACATTTCGCGCACACACGGCGTCTATCACATTCCGGCATGCGCCAAATCCGAGTCTGATCCCCCAGGCTCCCCTAGCCGGGGACCTGGGGGCCCCGTCCCTTACGCGCTGCTGCTGATCACGTCGCGCGGCGACGCGCTCGACCTCGGCGACGATCGCCGCTTCCCGTTCACCATCTCCGCGCGCGAAATCGCCGAAGACCTGCTCCAGGATCTGCACGACCACGGCGTCTTCGTCTGCGCCGGCGCGCGGCCCACCCCTGAAGAACTCGCCGCCGCCACCGCGCGCCGCGACGCCTACTATCACCGCCTGATCGGCGAAGGCGACACGATGTGGGCCCGCGGCCATTCCTTCCGCGAGATTTCGGACCTCCACCGCCGCGCTGCCATGGCGCTTGGGGTGGAGCGCGAGTGGGCCTACGTCCCCGTGCGCATGAGCGAGTGCCCGGCCTGCGGCGAAAGAGTGAAGACCGGCGTCGCCATCTGCAAACATTGCCACGCGATCCTCGACGCCGAAAAGGCCGCGCAACACGGCCTCGGCTCCGCCGCCGCGCCCGCCGAAACAAGAACCGCCCCGCGCGGGAAGGGAACTGCTGCTGCTCGCGCAACCGAGAATCCGTAAATCTACGGACGGCTTCGGTCGGGAGGCCGGCTTACAATCCTCGACAGGCACGATCGCATGCATGAAACGGAAGGGAAGCCGATGAAAAAGATCGCGGCAGTTTCGACGTTGTTCATATCGCTGGCGCTCCTCGCGCCAGCGGCGGGCGCCCAAGGCTCGCGCAAGGACGACATCGTCTTCGGCCCCACCGGGCATCCCGTGGCCGGCGCGACGGTCACCATTTGCCAGGCGACCGCCACCGGTACGCCGTGCACGCCGCTCGCGACGATCTACACCGACGCCACGCTGACCACCACCTCCGCGAATCCCTTCCAAACCGACGGCATCGGCAATTACCACTTCTACGCGCCCGCCGGCCGCTACATGATTCAGATTTCCAGCCCCCAGATCAGCGGCACGCTCACCTATCCGGATGTAATTCTGCCTCCGGACGTTTCTTCCTCCGGCTCCGGCAACAACATCTCGGCGTTCGGGCTCACTCTCGGCGGCAACCTGACGGTCGCCGGAAACGCCACGGTCGACGGCACGCTCACGACCTCGACTTTCAGCCCCGGCGCGTTCACGCCCTCATCACTCAACGTCACCGGCAACGCAAGCTTCCAGGGCCCGCGGCCGTATATCGACGTGACGGCTTATGGCGCTGTCGGCAACAACACCCACGACGACACTGCCGCGATTCAGTCCGCGATCAACGCCTTCTGCTCGTCTCCTTCGACTTCAAACGGCGGCACGATCTTCTTCCCGCCCGGCACGTACAAGGTGACGCAGACGCAGACGCCCTCGACGTCGCATCTTCTCGATCTGCACCGGAATCCACTTCGCGGGCGGGAACACGGGGGTCAAGAACGGGCAGGCATTCATCGAAGCGCCCGTTTCGGTGATCCTCGTATCGGCGGGCGGCAGCCCGAACGCAGCTCCGGTGTTTCAATGTATCTACCCTTCGTGCGGCGGAGGCGTGACGTGGGAAAACCTGGCGATCACGGGATACAACCAGGCCGTCTACGTGAATGGATCGAGCGTATTCCATTGGAACAACGTATCCCTCACAGTGAGTGCGACGGGGCTGACGGACAACACGCCGCTCAAAATCTGCAATTCGATATGGAACTGGTACGAGGGTGGAGAGATTCAGACCAACGGCATGACCGCTATCCCCGGCGTGCTCATGTGTGCGGAATCCACATCGTCGGGATTCACACAGGTTGGGCTCACATATTTCGAGAGCGTGCTGATGAGCGGTGGTGGATTCGTCTATGACCAGCGCATCAACAATGTAGGCTCTCCCGGCGGAAACATCGTCTTTCGCAACCTCACGCGAGAAGGGGGCGGCAGCAGCGATTTCTTTCAGATTAAGTCGGAAGTTGGCTCGAACATCGGAGGCTTCGGTCCTGTCACGTTCGACCACGCGAGCGACTCGGACCTTTCCAGCAGCACCCCCGCGCTCATCGACTTGAACGCTCCCACGGTTCTCACGGGTGTCACGATCAACCATTCCGGTTCAGGCCATGCTATTCGGCTAACGCAAGGAACTCTGAACCAGGCGTTCATCACCGGCTGCCAGTACAACTGTTCGAGCGACATCATCAACGGGTCGGGAACCCCCGCAGGTGCCGGAATCGTTCAGAACTTGAACGGCTGGGACGTGTTCACGAACACGAGCGACAGCGGCCTTCGGTTGAGGAATGACATATTCAACGTCTTCGGGGCGGGCAGCAGTTCAGGTTCGCCAATGGGACCAGCCCTGCGCGTCTCAGCCGACGGAGCGAATTTCGCGACGATGGGTTTCGACCCTACGGGGCTTCTATTCAGCGAGGGCAGCACCTACGGATTCAGTTCAAAAATAAATCAGTCGTCCGCGAATACGCTGGACCTCAGCTTCTCGAAGCTCCTTCCTCCAACGAACATAGCGGGAACTCCCACTACGGGAGGCTCGCTCGCCGCCGGTACGTATTATTACTTTCTGCGTTCATCCTCCACAGGAGTCAGCACGCAGTGCACGGACTCATCTGTGTCGATTCCTTCTGCCGGGGTTGTCGTCGGCGGATCAAACAATGCGGTCACTGTAACGTGGACGCTGCCAGCCTCGACAGGTATCGCCGTCCCGCTGGGCTATTGCGTTTACCGCAGCACTAGCGCGACCAACACCGCCTACGATGGGAACGCCCTCATGTTTTTCGTGTCCGGCGGCTCGACAGCCAGCGTTCTCGACACCGGCACCGGCTCGGGTGGCAACACGAATTCTCCGGTTCCAACCTACCAGGCTGTGCATCGCTTCACGCCAACGTCTCTCGGCGTCAATACCACCAGCCCGCAGTACAATCTCGACGTCAACGGCTCCGCCGCCGTGAATTCGCTGAATGGCGTGCAAAAGGCCGAGCGATTCTCCGGCTCCGACGCCGCCGCGAAGATCAACGCTTGCCTTACCGCCGCGAGCACCACGAGCTCCGTCTGCGACGCGCGCGGCATAACGGGCAGCCTCACCGGCGCATCGCACATCCAGATTCCGGCGGGCACGGTGCTGCTCTGGGGCCAGGGCCAGCTCGCCATCAACGACACGACGAACAACGACGCCGTCGAGCTGATGGGCGACGGCAGCTCGCTCGTCGGCTATCAGGAAAGTGGCACGGGTACGGTCCCGCGCCCCGATGCGTCGGGCTACATCTCCTGCGTCCCGACAGGCTGCACCGCCGTGAAAAACCCCAACGCCGCCACGCGCAACGTCGATTGGGTCCACATCACCGGCATGAATTTGCAGGCTACCGGCGCGGGCTCGAAGGTGGTCGATCTTTCGAGCGTCGGCCACGCGGACCTCGAAGCCAACCGCCTGATCATGGGCACCGGCGGCGGCTCCTACGGCATCTTCGGCGACACGTCCTCCGGCGGCTTCGATTCGACCAACACGCTGATCAAGCACAACGAAATCGATCCGCAATATCAAAACGACCGCTGCCTGCACCTCGCCGGAATCTTCAACGTCGTCGAGATGGAGCAGAACACCTGCATCCTGCCCGCGGCGAATACCGGCACGGTCTGCTTCGAACTGGCGAAGGATTCGAACGGCAACTACCCGAACAACGACGAGTTCTACGGCAACGACTGCGAGGGTTCGTCGACTTCATTCGGCCAGATCGGCTACAACATCATCAACGCGGATAGCGTCACGATCGGCCCGAACAACCGCTGCGAGAACGTCTACAGCTGCTTTCAGTTCCCGACGGACGGCAGCGCCGTCGGCATCCACATCCTCGACCCGTACATCTCCGTTTCCGCGAACTCGGTCGTGAAGCCCAACGAGCCGTCCACGTCGCAGATCGCCATCGACAACAACGGCCCCAACTGGCTGCCGTCGATGCACTTCGGATTCAACGACCTCGCCGGGCGCAACCTGCTCGGCAACGCGGGCTTCGAAGGCTGGTCGGGCTCGACCTCGCTCTACTACTGGGGCGGCGCGAGCGGCACGAACATCAACCAGGCCGGCAGCGGCATCTACGCGCAGCAGGCGAGCTCGAGTTCGCCCGCCGATTCGGCCACGCAGGGAAGCTACAACGTCAAGATCGGCGACAATGCCACCGCGGGTCTCGGCATCAACTCCGGGTGCATCCAGGTCGACGCGACGATGAACTACACGCTCGCGTTCCGCATCGCCGCCAGCTCCACCAGCATCAATTTCCGGCCCGGCTTCCGCTTCTATTCCGACCCGAACTGCACCGAGGCGGACAAAATCACCAGTGTCGCGACGAACGCGCGCGTCCTGCAGCCGTCGGAGTACGCGGGCCAGTCCGCGCTGATCGGGACGGGAAGCAATCCGAACTGGCAATCCGCGAACGCCTCGCTCACCTACAACAACGGCATCACCTGCAACTGCAACGTCACCGGAGGCGACTGGCAGGTTGCCGCCGCAAACGCCTGGACGCCCACGCGCAATTTCGCGATCACGTTTCGCGTCCCGAACGCCTACGCGAGTTCGGCCACCGTCGCGCAATCGATGCGCGTCTTCATCCTCGAAAACACGGCGACGAATCCGAACACGATCTTTGTCGACGATGCAGTGCTGAGCCAGGGGCCGGTCAGCCCCAACGTCCCTCTGACGGCGGGCGTTCCCGATAGCGGCAATCCGACGGTCTACGGCAACCTCACGGTGGACGGCACGCTGACTGCGGGCAGCGTCTCCGGCAACGCGAGCACCGCTTCGGCGCTTGCCGGCACGCCCACGCAGTGCGGCGCGAACAACTTCGCCACGGGCATCGCCGCGAGCGGCAACGCCAACTGCGCCCAGCCCGCGTTCTCGAATCTATCCGGCACGATCAGCACGGGTCAGCTTCCCAGTTCCGTCACGCTCACCACGGGCAGCCCCACGGCCAACGATTGCGCCGCCTTCACCGGTACGAACGTGCAGGACTCGGGCTCGCCGTGTCCCGCGCTCTTCACGAAATACGCGATGGGGACCGCAAGCAGCGGCCAGGCGCCGAGCGCCAACAACGCCGTGGACGTCTCGGTGATCTACCTGCCAAACATTCAGTTCTCGCACCTCACCGTCGATGTCTCGACGACGGATTCGAGCACGAGCGACTTCTATAGCTGGGCCGTCACGGATGCTTCCGGCAACGTGAAGTGCTCGATCACGGCCGTGAATCTGACGGCGGGCGGCGCAAGCGATCAGTCGTGCACGCAAGGCACCGTGACGCTCGCGGGCGGCGCGTACATCTTCGCCTTTACCGGCAATGCCACCACCGCGAAAATCGCCTACAGCGGTACGGCGCCACTCGCGCTTTCGAGCACCGTCTCGAGTTCGACCAGTTCGAGCGGCGCGATGTCGTTCCCGATCTCGATTCCGTCCGCCGGCGTCACCTACAGCAGCTACGGCGCCCCCGCCATCATCCTGCATTAGTACAGACGGTTGTCATCTCCGGTTTCGGGAGTCCGGTGGACTCCACCGGAGTCCTGACACCGGACCCGAACCCAGCCGCGTTTTTGGCGGATGGGGGTGAGGGATCTGCTGTTGGCTTCCCTCGCAGGTCCATATGCCAATGCCACTACCCGAACACACACATCTCTGGGCGCTTTTCATCGCGGGCCACGGCCTGCACGTCTTGAAGCGCGCGAGCCTTTCGGCGCAATCGCGCATCTCTGGGACGAAATCGCGCCTCGACTGGCTCCGCACGAACGCCCTGAATTTGGTCCTGCGCCTCTTCGTCAACGCCGCCGCGTTCTCCTACTGGCTGGCCCATCCCGACGCAGCGACGCACGTCATCGGCGGCGTCGGCATTCCCGTGAATCTCACGCTTGAGCCCGGCACCGCGACAGCCGCGATGTTCGGCCTCTCGGCGGACAGCATGGTCGACTGGGCCGCCGCCAAAGTCCCATTTCTGCAGAAGGAAATCCCCGTCGCGACCGATTCGTGATTGCCCGAGAGGGATGCGGTTCTATGGGTTCTCGGCGTACACGTGCTTCACCACGTTGGGGATAGCGTTGAGGTTCGGCCAATCGGGAAACTTCATTTTGAACTCGGCAATCAAAATCTTCCCGGCCTCGTCCGAAGACTTGCCCTGGCGTTTCAATTCGAGAGCGCGCGCCTGAAGCTGCGAAAAGAACTGGTAATCGTTCTCGATTAGGGACCCATCGCCCGGCGCGCTGTGGTCCGGCACGATGAACCGGAACTTCATCGGTCGCAATTTCGCCAGGACTTCCACCCAGCTCTTCATGCTGGCATTGTCGTCCGGCAGATTCGGCACCATTCTGTTTTGCACGACGTCTCCGGAAATCAGCGTGCCGTCCGGCTCCACGTCGACCAGCTCGTCGCCCTTTGTGTGCGCCTGCCCGAGCCAGAATAGCCGTGCCGTCACGCCGCCCAGATCGAGCGTGATCTCCTTTTCAAACGTGATATCCGGCGCTCGAAACTTCACGCCCGCCAGCAGCTCTTTCATTTGTGCGGACCGGCTGCTGAACATCTCCACGAATTCCATCCCGCGCTGCTCGAGCTCCTTCTGCTGCGCGATCGGCCGGATCAGGATGGTGTCCGGAGGAAACGCCCCTTCGCCCGCGGCGTGTTCGGGATGGTAGTGCGTGGTGGTGAGGTAGAGCACAGGACCCTTCGAAAGCTTTTCTGCTTCGTGCAGGGCGATAGCTCCGTTGCGCGGACCCAGTCCTGTGTCGACCACCAGCGTCGCGCGTTCGCCCACCACGATGCCGATGTTGGGAAAGCCCTCAATGGCGGACACGTGATCGGACACATGCGTCACCTGTTTTTCCGGCAGCATCAGTGCAGGGGGTCCCTGCGGCCCGCGCGCCACTGCCATCGCAGCGGTCGCGACAAGCATGGCGGCCAGCAACGGCGCCGCGTGAGGTGCGTGAAGCAATTTCGTATGAGATGACATCGCCGCTCCTGTTAAGAACCACGAATGGCTGCGTTTTGCATCTGCAGGGGCGTTGTACTACACAGGCTGCCAACTGCTCAAGCATCGAAGAAGCGCCACTAGCCACTCCTTTTCTCCTCGGAGGTCCCCATGCCTGTCGTTCCCACCACGGCGTATTCGCAGGCGGAAGACGCGCTGAACCTGGCGCGCGCGCTCGTCAACGATTCGGCCGGCGCCGTCTTCACGGACACGCTGCTGATGCCGTTCCTGAACTCCGCCTACCGCGGCTTGCAGCGCGAGTTGGCGGAAAGCGGCGTCAGCGTCCTGGCCGAGCAGCAAGATCTCGAGCTCGACACCGATCCCTCGACCGGCGTCACGCCGACCGAGATCAGCGACGTCTCGAGCCCGCAGCTTCCCACCGACTGCCTCGCGCCGCACATGCTTTGGGAGCGCGCCACCGCGAACACCACCGACGTCTTCGTGCCCATGGAAAAATTCACGAGCGGCGGCAGCATGTTGAACCTTCAGCCGAGCACCTACCTGCGCCTCTGGGAGTGGCGCGAAGATAAAATCAACCTGATCGGCGCGACGCAATCCATCACGGTGCGCATCCGCTACGAAAAAGTTCTGCCGCTGCTCACGCTCGGCACCGATCCCGTGCAGATTCGGTCGGCCACGGACCCGCTCGCCTTCGCGACGGCCGCGCTCGCCGCGCGCTCGCGAGGTGCGCGCGCGCTGGCGCAGGATCTGCTCGGCACCGCGCAAATGGCCACGGAAAAGCTGATCGAGAGATACGTCCGGCCGGAGCAGTTGAAGGGTCGCCGGCGCATGCCGTACAGCTATCACCGCCGCGTGATCTATCTGTGACGTTCCTTGCCCCGGGGGAATCAGGGGAGGACGCCGGTCGACTTTACAATATCGAGGATGATCTGCGGTCCCGGGCGTGACGCGTTCAGCGGATTGCCGTTGGCGTCGAGCGCGGGCGCTTGGAAGGTCATGGTCGTGCTGCCGACGGGCGTGGCCGGTGACGCGACCGTGGTGCCGTGGTGGCAACCGCTGAGCGCCGCCGCGGCAAGGCCCGCCATCGCAAAAACGAGCGGCAGGCGCTTACGACCCGTCACGCTGCCAATTTCTACCAATATCCAGCCGCTAAGTAACGCAATCGCGCCAAAAATTGCCAAATTTGGCAGGGTAGGGAAGTGGGGCGCACGGGGCGACGCATCCGGAGCGGGCAACAGCTCGGTCGTTCCCGGAGGCCCATATGACGAGCATCCGGTCCCCGGCGGAGGCACCGTCGCAACGACCGTCTGCGTCGAAGTGACAAACACCATCTGAAATGCCGTGGGCGTGCCGGGAATGATCTTCGCCGGGCAGGGCGTGATCACGCAGCTCGTGTTGACGGGCAGCGTGGTGGGGCAGTCGAACGTCACCTGCTCGCCGTTCTGCCCGAAGACACCGTCGGGGTTAACCACGCCCTTGAACGTGGCCGTTCCGCCCTGGACGATGGTCACTTCCTCCGACTGGCTGCTCGCGAGCTGCAGGTTGTAGTCGTCGCCCACACCGGCGAGATTGAACCCCGCAACGTCTCCTTGAGTGTCCGTCACGGTGACGGTGCCCTGCCGCAAGCCTGTGCCCTGCGGTCTAAACGCGACGTTGATCGTGCAACTTGCGCCCGCCGCCAGCACGGAGGTGCAACTCGTCCCCGTCACCGTGAAATCTGCTGGCGCGGGCGGCGGCGTGGGCGGAGTAACCGTAACCGGTGGCGTGATCGTGAGGCCGGTAATCTGCGCGCCAGAGGTGTTCGTCACAGTGAACGTGTTGGTAGCCGTGGTTCCGCCCTGGGGCTCGCTGCAGAATCCACGCAGGTTCACTCTCGCACAGGAGAAAGTGTTCGCTGACGGCAGGGGAAGCGGAAACGCAAGGCCAGTGGTTGTTTGGCCTGAGAGATAGATCGCGGTGGTATCGCCGTTCGAATCCGTCGCTGTAAGCGCGGCTGCGCGCAGCCCAGCCGTCTTCGGCGTGAACTCGACGCTGACAGTGCAACTCGCCAGCGGTGCAAGCGCGCCCGTGCAGGTCGTGCCTGCGATCGTAAAATCGCCTGTCCCAAATTCAGAAGAAAGCCCCGAGATCGGCTGAAGGGAGACCGCCATTCCCGTCACGGCGCTGCTGGCGTTCAGAGTAAACGTCTCGGCGCTGCTAGCGCCACCGACCGCTTCGTTGCAGTAGGTATATGCATTGCCCTGTATGCACGCGGGCGCTGGAGGCGGCAACATCGCCAGATTCCTGCCCGTGCCTTCGATGTTGATCGCGAGCGAATCGCCCGCGGCATCGGTCACGGTCAGCGCGGCCGCGCGCAATCCTGCCGCCGTCGGCGAGAACGCCACAGCGACCACGCACTGTTGCCCCGCGGCAAGGTTGCCCGTGCATGTGTTGGCGACGACTGCGAAGTCACCCACGGCGAAGTTGGAAGCCATCCCGGGAATCGCCGCGAGCGAGACGGAAAGACCGGTCACCGCGTTCGTGGCGATGATTTGGAAATCGGCCTGCGGCCCCGGGAAGCCGCCCAGAATCTGATCGCAAAAGGTGAACGTCGGACCGAGCGGGCACCCTTCTTCATCCGGATCCGCGGTGTAGAGCGCCAAGCTGCCCTGTCCGCCCGCAGCGGAGACCGTGGCCACGCGATTCAGGCGCAGCGCCGCGAACGCCGCAAGGATCATCACCGCCAACGCACAAACAGCCAGCAGTCGCCGCACCAGGCTCTCCCTCATGTCAGTAGTATCGACGCGTTGGATTCACATGCAGGCGTTCGGGTTGCGCCGTGCCCCGGCCCGCCCCGGCCCTGTCGGGGCACCGCCGGGGTCGCAAGCCGCCCATCATACCAGCGACGGGTAAGCAGCGCCTAGCGATTGGTGGTTCTCGGGAGGGGATGGGAGACAAACGCCGGCCCTATTCCGTGGCCAGCCAGATCCGCGCTTCTTGTTCATCGAGGAACGGCCTCACCTCGCAGACATCCTCGACGAGCATCTCCAACATGCGCAGAAGACCGAAGGCATAGTCCGAGGAGACGACGACGGCCGTGCGACCGAGTTTTGATTCCCGCCCCATTTCGCTAAGCACGGCGACAATCCGGCGAACGTCCGCAGGAGTGAACGTCGGCCCGGCGCCGCGAGCGTCGATGAACTCACGATAGGGAAGACTTTCCCAGCGCCGCTCCTGCAAAAGGTGGCGTTCAATGTCGTCGTAGTTGACGGGTCCAACGGCAATCGCGTGGACCTCGCGGCGCGCGTGATCGACCGTAGCGATGATCGGCATGGTGACCCCCCGGGCCCAACCGATGCCCAATCCTACGCTTTTGCCCCTCAGCAATCCATCGCCAGAGTCACGACTCGCTAATTCACCCCTTTACGAATTACTCGCCACTGCTCCATAGGAGGAAAGTCATGGCACTCACATTTTCGCTCGTCGATACATGGGACGACGGCCAGCGCATCCACGTGGCCGGCACCGTCGCCGCCTCGGGCAACTATTCAACGGGCGGCGACACGCTCGACCTCTCTCAGTTTCCCATCATCGCGGCCACGCAAGCCCCTATTCAGGGCACCGCCTGGATGGAAGGCCTTTCCGGCTACGACTTCGTTTTCTATCCCGGCTCGGCGATGAACAACGGCAAGGTGAAAATCTTTCAGCAGGGATCGAGCGCGGGCGCGTTCCCGGAGCTTGCCTCCGGCGCGTATCCCTCCGCAATTACGTCCGACACGATCACCTTCTACGGAATCTTCAAGAAACTCCTTTGATCGCCCCTGCTGCCTGATCGGATCGCCATGTCCATCGAAACCTTTTCGCCTTTACCGCTCAACGTCTTCGGCACGTGGGTCACGCTGCTCGACCCCTCCGACGTGCCGCCCGGGATGTCGCCCAATCTCGGGGACGTCGCCTTCTTCCCGGGAGGAGTCCGCACGCGCCCCGGCCTCATCTCGCAGTACACGGCGCTCGCCGGCGCGCCGCAGATCAACGGCCTGAAGACCTACATCACGACGAATCTCCTCCAACGGCTCATCGTCCTCGACTCGCTTGGCAATCTCTACAAGGAGACTTCGCCCGGAACTCTCTCGCTATTCGCTGCAAACGGCGCGCGGCCGGGCCCTCTACCTTGCCTCGACCACGCTCTTCGGCCGCGAGTACATGGCCTTCGGCGATGGCGTCGTCGGCCAGGACATGCCGCGGCAATACGACGACACCAACTTCGACCGCGTGAGCCAGATCGGCCCAGGCGAAAGCCCCGCGGTTCGCCGACTCGAGTACCGCGGGCAGCATTTCGCCCGGCGTGCACCAGTTGGCGGTCGTGTTCGTCACGCGCCAGGGCTACTGGACCGCGCCGTCGCCTCCGGTCTCGTGGACCGCGGCGGGCAATTGGAAAGCGACCATCACGAACATCCCGACCGGCCCGTCGAACGTGGTGCAGCGGCTGCTCGCGTTTACGGCGTCCGGCGGCGCGACTTTCTATCACGTCCCCGCGACGATGGTGATCGACGACAACTCGTCCACTTCGCTCACCGTCGATTTCACCGACACGATCCTGCTCTCCGGCACGAGCATGGATTATCTTTTCTCCCAAATCGAGCTGCGCGAGCAGCTCGGCGTGACCTCCTACGCCGAGCGCCTCTTCTGGTGGGGCGAGCGCGCGAACATGGACAACTGGCGCAACCTGACGTTCGACGGCGGCTGGGACGCCTCCGGCAACGGCCGGCCGCTCGGCTGGCAACTCGATCCAACGTTCGGCGCGGGCGGCAGCCGCGAAGGGAGTGACGTCGTTTGGGGCGACGCCTATCGCATCACCGCCGACGGCGTCACAACCGGCCGCGGCTACATCTACCAGGGCGCGATCACCGACGTTGACGGCGATCCGCTGTTCGTGACGAACACGGACTATTCGTTGCGCGTGCGCGTCAAGCGCAGCGCGAACCTTTCGGCGGGCACCCTGCGCATCAACGCCTTTAGCCCCACGATGGGCCAACTCGGCACTGGCCTCGCGCTCACGCCCTCGCAGGTCACTACCAGCTATCAGGAGTTCACCGCCGATCTTTTCGCGCCGCAGGCGTCGCTGCCGCCCGACCTGCGTCTGCGCGTCTACGCGGACGGCACGCCCGGCCCCAGCGGCGAATCGTTCCTGATCGACAATATCGAAGTGTTTCCCACGAACGCCGCGCAGAATCCTTCGCTCGTGCGCGCGTCGGGCACCGAGAGTCCCGAAGCCTACGACGGCGTCACCGGCATCATGAGCATCGCCGAAAACAACGGGCAGGGCATTCGCGCTGCGTTCACGCTGCGCAACAATTTGTACTTCGTCAAAGAGCGCAGCATGTACGTCACCGCGACGGACGGCGTCAACGAGCCCGCGCTCTGGCAGGTCGAGGAAGTGTCGAACCAGGTCGGCACGCCTTCGGTGCGCGGTGTCGGCATCGGCGAGGAGTGGGCGGTGATTGCGGGCCGCTCGGGGCTGTATCTATTCGACGGCAGCGAGCCCGTGAAACTCTCGCAGGAAATTCAGCCCACGTGGGACGCGATCAACTGGCAGTACGGCCAGGGCATCTGGGTGCAGGTCGATACGCAGCACAAGCAGATTCTCGTCGGCGTGCCGATGGGCTCGGCCACGCAGCCGAATCAAATCCTGATGCTCGACTACACCGAGGGCTTCGGCGATCCGCTCATCGCCATGCTGACGGCGCCCGAGCGCTCGCGAAAGTGGGCGCCGTGGATGATCTCCGCGAATTCGTGCGGCTTGATCGAGCGGCCTACGGGCGTCGCGCAGATCTTCTTCGGCTCGAACAATTCCAGCGGCAAAATCTACGCGCTCACCCCGGGAACGTATTCCGACGACGGCGCGGCCATCAATTCTTTCTACGCCACCGCGTTTCTTGCCGCCACGGGCCTGAGCGGGCGGAATCTTTTCGGCTATCTCACCGGCTACGTGCAGGGCTCAGGCTCTCTCGCGCTTTCGGCGGTTACGCCCGGCAGCGCGTCGGCGATTGCGCTCGGCGCGTGGACGCTCGCGTCTCCCGCCTCGCGCGACATGGAGCAGTTCGCCAACGTACTCGCCGAGCGCGTGTCGTATCAGTTCAGCACCAACGCCGCCGGCTCCTGGTTCTCGCTGACGAAGCTCGTCCCCTGGGCCAAGCCCGATCCCTTCGCCATCGTCCGGGGCACGAACTGACGATCCGACGAGGATCGTCATCCTGTCACTCTCCGTGCCTCTGTGTCTCCATGGCTGAAAACTTATGCTTACCGTTCCACAAATCGAGGCGCTGCGGCGCACGAACCCGCAGCTCTACGAGGCGCTGAAGCGCCTGGCCGGCGCGTCGCTCGGCCCGAACCAGGGCTGGAGCATCGACGACCAGATGACCGACGGCACGAACTACGCCCGCGTGGTCACCGGAGCGCTGACGGCCGGGCAGATCGACCCCACGAAATCGGGCGTGCTGATGAAAGGCTCGGTGCCGCCGACGTGGTCCGGCGCGTTCACCTACGTCTCGACCACGTCGAGCATCACGTGGAGCTGGTCCGGCCTCACCATCCTTCGCGCCGACGGCACCAGCACGGCCATCCCCAACGGCTCCGTCGCCGTCGCGTCGCTGACCGCCGGCACGACCTACTACTTTTACCCCTATTGGGACGAAACGGCCGCCGCGATCGTCTGGGTGGCGGGCGGGGCAGGGACGCCAGGCTACGCGCAGTCCGCGAAGACCAACGCCGCCGCGCAGCAGCAGGCGCTTCAGGGACGCGTCCCGCTCTCGCAGGGCGCCATCCCCGCGGCGACTACCACCAGCGGCACGGGCGGCGGCTCGGGCGGCGGCAGCGGAAGCTGCGTCCGCGCGGGCACCATGGTGCTGACGAAAGAGCGCGGCACGGTCGCGATCGAGACGTGCAAAGTCGGCGACCATCTGCGCTGCCCGTCACCCGCGGGCGGCGAGGCCTGGACGCGCATCCTGCGCCTCGAGGTGCGCGACGCGGACACGTTCCTCCGGCTGCATTTCTCGAATGAGGAGTCGATCGACGTCACGCCGCACCACATCTTCACGCTTGCCGACGGCTCGCCTATGCGCGCCGAGCGGCTCTGCATGTGCGACATTCTGGTCGGGCGCTTCGCGCGCCTCACGCTGAAGAAGATCGAAGTGATCGTGCTAGAAGGGCTCCCAGGTCCCCGGCAAGATAGGGCTCCCGAGGCCTCGACGAGAGGCGCTCGGGAGATTGTCGAGCCTGGGAGATCAGACGCGAGAAAAGTCACGGTGAGCTGCGCGCCCACCCACCAATTCTTCGCCGGCCGCTTCGCCGCCACGATCCTGACGCACAACTACACGTTTTCATCGTGAGCATCCGCCGCTTCTTCGCCCGGGATGTAATAAGATGTCGCACATGGCCGGCGCGTCTTCCTTCTTTCGCGACAAATCCGTGCTCATCACCGGAGCCTCTTCCGGCATCGGCGAAGAGCTCGCGTTGCAACTCGCGCAGGCCGGCTCTCGGCTGACACTCGCGGCGCGCCGGAAGGATCGCCTCGAAGGTGTCGCGCAGAGGATCGCAGAGCTTGGAAGGTCCCGCCCGTTGGTTTCCGAATGCGACGTAACGCGCGATGGGGACCTGGAGCGAACCGTCGCGGAAGCCGTCCAAGCCTTTGGCAAACTCGACGTCGTCTTCGCGAACGCGGGGTTCGGAGTGGTCGCTCCGCTGAAGAAGCTCACTCTGGAGGATTACCGCCGGCAGTTTGAAACGAACGTCTTCGGCGTGCTGCGCACGATTTACGCGGCGTTGCCCGAGATCGAGAAGAGCAGGGGAAATCTAGCCATCATCGGGAGCGTGTCGGGATGGGTCTCGACGCCCGGCGCTTCGCCTTATTCAATGAGCAAATTCGCACTCCGCGCCCTCGCCAACGCGATTACTCCCGAGCTGGGGCACGACGGAATCAAGGTGACGCTCCTCAGCCCGGGCTTCGTCGCCAGCGACATCCGCATCACGGACAATCACGGAACATTGCACGCCGGCTCGAAGGATCCGATTCCTCCGCGGCTCATCGTGAGCACGCCGACAGCGGTGCGCGAAATTTTGCGCGCCGTCGCCCGCGGCAAGCGCGAGCGAATCGTCACCGGGCACGGCAAAGTGCTCGTCGCCATCGAACGCTTCGCGCCGTGGATGCTCCGCGCTCTGACGGCGCGAATGTCGGCGATCCGCACGAAAGACGACACGCGCAAGTGGTGACTCGTGACTCGCTGTATGCGAAGCGCGGCAGCTACTTCAGCGTCGCTGCGAATAGGGCTGTGAGCTTCGCAAACGCGCGCTCGGCCTGCGGCTTGTTGTAGACGGGGCTGTCCGGCACGGTCCAACCGTGGTACGCGCCGTCGTAGATTTCGCTTTCGTACTTGCCGCCCCAGGCCGCGAGCGCGGCGTTGAGCTTATCGATCGCCGGCTGCGGCATGAATTGGTCTTGGACCGCGTGCCCGAAATAGAGCCGCGGGCCGTTGGACGTCGGAATGTGCGGCAGGACGAGATGCGGGCTCGTCGGCGTGTCGGTGAAAAGCCCGCCGCCGTGAAAGGACGCCGCCGCGCCAATCCGGTCCGGCCGCGCGGCCGCCGTGCGCAGCGCCATCGCGCCCGTGAAACAGTATCCGACCACGCCGATTCTCGTGTTGCTCACCGAATCGTGCACCGCGAGGTAATTCACGTAGCTCGCGGCGTCGCGCTCCATCACCTCGGGCGTCAGCGGCCCAGCCAGCTCGCCCATCCGCTTCATCGTGCGCTCCTCCGGGAACTTCGGCTCGAACTCGTAGACCGGCGAACGCGCCGTTCGATAGAACGGGTTCGGCAGCAGCACGACGTACCCCTGCCCGGCCAGCCGCCGCGCCATCTCGCGGTGCGACGGGCGAATCCCGACAATGTCCGGCAGATGAATAGCGGCCGGGCGCCGCCGGCCGTCGTCTTCGTAGTAAAGAACCGCGTCGCACGTTCCGTCCGCCATCCGAATTTCGATCTCTTTTTCGATCACGTTTCCCTCCGCCAGTGTCGCATCCCAGAATTAGTCTGTCGGCGCTGCTCAGGCTACCATAGGTGACCGCTATCAGTTCCTCGAACAGAATTACCGAGGAGAGCCGACATGGGCAGCCAATCGTCGATCGAATACGCGAACGCCAGTCCCGAGGTGCGCGCCATCTACGACGACATCATGACGACGCGCAAGACCGACTGGGTCAACAATTTCTGGAAGGTGCTGGCCAACGATCCGGTCACACTCAAGCGCACCTGGGAATCCGTCAAGCAGATCATGGCGGCGGGCGCGCTCGATCCGCTGACCAAGGAAATGATCTACGTCGCCGTCAGCGTGACGAACCAGTGCGGCTACTGCATCGCGTCCCACACCGCCGCGGCGCGCAAACGCCGCATGACCGACGCTATGTTCCACGAACTGATGGCCGTCGTCGGCATGGCCAATGAGACCAACCGCCTCGCCGCCGGCTATCAGGTCGAAATCGACGACCAGTTCAAGTAACGATCCGATTAGGATCGTCATCCCGAAGCCTGCGATGTTGCTTCTGGCCGGCTGAGGGATCTCTCTTAGAATTGCGCCTTCGAATTTCAATTTTCGGCTTCTCTATGATCGGCAAAGCCTACTACATGACGACGCTCGGCGATTGGCAGCGCCACGCCGCGCGCTTCGCGAATTCGCACTTCATTGTTCTCGACGCGACCACCAACGACGGTGTCATCCCGAACCAAGCCGCGCCTTTTGCGGATTGCGGTGAGGGATCTGCTGTTGCCTTCCGCGACGGGAACCAAAAGCAGATCCCTCGAACTCCGTCCCGCGCCCCTGAAGGCCAGGGGGAAAGCAAAACTGCGCGGGACTTCGCTCGGGATGACACGCCGGGTGACGTGGCCACCAAGACAGACACGAAGCGGATCCTCGTCCTCATCGAGGCCGACGAAGGCGTGCACCTCGCGCTCGAAGACGACGCCGCATTCCACCCGCTGCCCCATCCGCTCGCGCAAAAGCCGATCCCGGACGCCGCGCAGGCCGCGCTTGCGCCGCACGGCGTCGCGCCCGGCGCCACCACATTCGACGCCGCCGAGTCTGTCGCCCGCGTCCACCCGCTCCTCCGCCACCGCGTGTTCTGACGATCCGGGAATTCCGCAACCGAAGTGGACAACAGAGATGCCTTTTATCAACGGTAGGTTTTACATGAATCCGGCTTACGGACGCGCAGCCGAACGCGCTCGCGGCTCCGAAGCGATAGTTAAGCTTGGACAGACTGTGACGGTGACATACACTCACGAGGATGAGCAGGGAAAGACGGTTACGAGATCGATATGACTGTGACGGTGCCAAATGAATAAGCGCGAGAGATCGGTTCTGCGTTTGGCGGCCGCTGTGACCGCACTCCTATTGCTTGTCCCTGGGGAGGCGGACGGACCGGCGGGGGCCGAGCCTCCTGACGGCCAATTCGTCTCGGTCTCCCTGCCCGCACTGCATATCGGCGCGGGGGAGCGAGTTGTGGGTTTCCACTTCGACGTGACGTCCGGGCGAATCGCCCAAATTCTAGATGTGCCGATCGGCTGGAATATTTCCGTGGACAATGATCCCTCCTGGAATACGAAAGTCGACGCGTCCATCCGCGTCGCAGCGGCCGCAGTAGATTCTTCCTTCTTCCAGGATTTCGCCGTAGTTGAGAAGGAAGGGAAAGCCGAAAGCCCGTTCGAGCTTGCGGGAGAAGTTGATGTTTCCGCGGATTTCTCAAAGGTGCGAAAAATTCAGGTCGTTATGAAAGACTTCGCAGTCCGCCAGGACATTCGGTCTCTGAAAAGCCACTCCTCGAAATAACCTTCTCGCTGCCCTAGTGCTCGTCCGCGAATACACCGAAGCCGATCTCGACGCACTGCGGCGCATGCACGCGCGCCAGGGCTTCGACTACGCCTTCCCGGACCTTGCCGACCCGATCTTCGTCTCGAAGCTCGTCGTCGAAGATGACGATGGCCGCACTGTGATGGCTTCGCTCGCGCGCCTCACGTGCGAGATGTACCTGGTCGTCGATCACGCCGACGGCGGCGCGAGCGGGCCTGCCCGCGGTAGCCCTCTGGGCACAGGCGGGGCAGAGAATCGCCGCCACGACAGCTCGGGGCCGCGCGAGCGCTACGCACAACTGCTCGCGCTGCATCGCGCGGGCGAACGCGACCTTCTCGCGCGCGGCCTGGACGATGCGCACGCCTGGCTCCCGCCGCCGATCGCGCGCCGCTTCGGCCGCCGCCTCGAATCGCTCGGCTGGATTCGCGACGACGCCTGGACGCCGTACTGCCGCCGCCTCCGCGATCGGTCGTAGCGCCGGCTTCCAGCCGGCCGTTTCGGTCCGCGCGGGCGGCATGAAAAATTCGCCGGCAAGATGCCGGCGCTACAAGAAACGGCCATGAAAATACTCGCCCTCGCTTTCGCTGCACTCGCGCTCGTCGCGTTCGCCGCAACACCCGCCCGTGCGCAGTCGCACAACGTCGCGCTCACGTGGGCCGCCAGCGCATCCGCCGCCGCGAATCCGTCGCTCACCTACAACGTCTACCGCTCGCCCGGCTGTTCCGGCACGTTCACGCTGCTGAACTCCTCCGCCGTAAGCGCGACCAGCTTTCACCGATTCCGGCGTCGCGCCTGGAACCTACTGCTACCAAGTTACGGCCGTGCTAAGCGGCGCCGAGAGCGCGCCGTCGAATCAGGCCGCGGCGATCGTTCCCGGGCCCGCGCCGCCGCGACAGCAGTCTGGCTGCGCGCACCGAGGCTCGCTGGTCGGCTGGATTCGCTGCGTCGGCTCGCTCCCGCATCCGCCGCCGAGGGAGCACGCGCCATGAATCTCGGCGCAGGGGATGCCTCGTCACAGCGCCGATTCTCCGTGTCTCTGTGCCTTCTCTGTGAACTCTGTGGTCCGCGTTTCGGCTTGCCTTAAGGGAGGCCAAACACAGAGGACACCGAGAACCGCGGAGCTCGCCGAGGTTTTTCCGTTTTCGAATTTCGCTTTTCGAATTTCCATTTTTGATCTTTCACGGAGGTCCCATGTCCCGCGGAGCACAACGCACCACGCGCGCGCTCACCGACCAGCAGCTCGCGCAGCAGAACCAGCTCATCTCGCAATCCGACCAGCAGGGCCAGCAGGACCGTTCGCTGATGATGCCAACGATCACGAGCCTGCTACAGCCAGGGCTACACGCCGCAGCAGCAGTCCGCCATCACTTCGACGCGCTGCGCCAGCGCGCCGCCAATCGCCTCGCCGCCACCAACAACTCCGCCGGGTACGGCGACACGCTCGCGCAACTTGGCCGCGAGCAGGCGCAAACCGACGCCAGCCAGGCCCAGCAGAACCAGATCGCGTTCGCGAATCAGCAGTTGAAGGAACAGCTCGCCGGCCTCAACGCGCTCGGGCAGACCTACGGCATCGACACGAATCTGCTCGGCAAAGCGATGGGCGTCCCCGCGCAATTACTCAGCGTCCGCCAGCGCGCCTCCGGCAGCTCCGGCAGCGGACTCGGCAGCATGTTCGGCCTCGGCTCCGGCATTGCCTCGCTGTTCGGGTGAAGGCCTTCCCGTTGTCATTCCGAGCCCGGCCAGGTTTTGGACGGCGGCGAGGAATCTGCTGTTTCTCCCGTAGGGGCACCCGCCGCGGCGGGTGCCCGGCGTCGTTTCCTGAGCCTGTCGAAGGGCGGCCTTACCGCCGCGCCCGGCGACGTACGTAGCGCCGGCATCTTGCCGGCGATTTCGTGTGCGAGGCACTGCGGAAATTTGCCCCGACAAGTCAGGGCCCTACATTCGCCACTAGCCACTTTCTTCCCATGCGCACACTTCTCGATCCCTATTGGGCCACGGTCGCCATCGCCGCGATCGCGCACTTCGTGGTTTTTCTCCGCTGGCTCTACCGCCGCATCCGCAACGACGAGCTCACGCGCGTCTTCGTTCACGACATGGCGACGAATCACCTGCCGCACATTTACGAGCGCCTCGAACGGCTTTGCGAGGAGCAGGGAATTGAACGCTCCCCGCTCCCGCCCATCCGCTGGATCGACCTGAACGGCCGCACGCCCGACTGATCGCGACTCCGCAGCGTCCGCGATACCGCACGCCGTCAGTCTTGGTCTTGGTCGGTGGGTCCCTCTTTCGCTTGTTCGCCACGAATGCTCCAGAGGCATAGGAGGATCATCGCGGCCCAAACGAAAAGCGCGACGACAATCGACGAAAGGGCCGTCGCGACTTGCTGTTGGTTCACGGAAATGATGTAGGCACGGTCGGAAACGATATTGTTGTAGGTGCGGTTCGAACATCCATAGTAGCTGACCGACATGAACCCCGAAAGCGCCAGGAGAATCGTACTGGCGGGAAACGACTTCTTCATAACGTTTCCCCAATCCCGCCGGGGGAGCGCGCTGAAAATCCGTTCGGCCGGACGGCGCAGCCACAGGTAGGCAGCCAAAGCGAGGCACAAACAGACCAAGCCCGTAAGGCAATAGGAAGCGATCAGAAACTGGTCATTTCGCATTCTTTGGCTTCAACACCACAACCAGAACTGTCATCAATCCCAGATAAACAAGAAGGACAACGAAAAGGTTCCCAAAAACTCCCGAGATATCGGAAGCGACGGCCCACACATATTCCATGAAATGAGCGTCGGGCTTCATGTGCACGCCGGTTATCACCTTGTTGAGCGCCACGGAGAGAAGGATCAGCAGGAGGGCGCGGAGATAGAACCTCGTGCCATCGGGCACGTCGATCACTCTGTCTAGTAGTTTCCGCAAGCTGCTTTGGAGCAACACGTAGACAACGAGAGCGACGCCAATGCCAATGCATACGTCGAATGCAAAAGCGGCGGCGTTGTAAGCCGGCACAAGTCCTCCACAAACGTCATCGAGAACTTCCAGGTAAGGGGCCGGTGGCAGATTTCTGCGGCAATCCTATCCCCACAAGGCGGAAACTTCAACTCCGGCGCTAGAAGTTGCGACGGCGGCTAGCCGACCCTTGCGCTGCTTCTCTCGCAGCATGTGCGCCTTCCGCACCCGCCGTGGCGGGTAGTCGACCTTGCAGTCGCGCGCCGAACCAACGCCAGCAAGCAATGTCACCCACTCCCGATCTCATCTCGCTCGCCCGCGCCGCCGCGTCGAAGCACGCGCTCGACCCCGCGCTCGTTTGCGCCGTCGTCGAGCAGGAATCCGCGTGGGACACTCACGCCATCCGCTACGAGCCCGCGTTCCGGACGCGCTACGTCGCACCGCTCGGCCTCCCGCCGACGGAGGAAATCGCGCGCTCGATCTCTTGGGGATTGATGCAGGTGATGGGACAGGTCGCGCGCGAGCGCGGCTTCGCCGGGAAATTCCTCAGCGCGCTGTGCGACCCCGCGACTGGTCTCGACATCGGCTGCGCAGTCCTCGCCGCCAAGCTCGCGGCGGGCGTCGGGGAAATCGACCACGCGCTCGCGCTCTGGAACGGCGGTGCCAATGCCGACTATGCGGCGCAGGTCATCGCCCGAATGGAGCAGTACAGATGATCTGGTCGCTTGCCGACCTCCGCGCCTGGTGGGACTCGCCGTCTCGCATCCGATGGCTGCGCGCCCTCGGCCTCGTCCCCGCACGCGACCTCACCAATTTCGGCGACCTCCAATAGCCGCGCACCGGCGCTCGGGCCCGCTCGACATTCGGGGTCTTAGGGGGTCGGACCTTTAGGTCCGACAAAAAGCACGGCGCGGAACGCGCCCGTTTGCGCCGCCCCACCTGCGACATGTAGTTGAGTTCGCTTTCAGCGCGCGCCTAGAAGGATCTCACCCGCGTCCGATTTCATTTCACGCGCTCGCGCAGCGCGGAGTCTCGGAGGTTGCAGCGCGACGGGCACCTCTGCGCCGCTTCTCTCGCAGCATGTGTTCGTTCTTGCATCCGCCCGGTTGTGGACGCCCCGGGGCGTGGACGACTCCGGGGCTCGACCCGCGTCGCGGGTGCAAGCCGCAGCGAACATCGACCGATACGAACTAGCCACTCGCCACTAATCACTGCTTTATGCGCCGCACCATCGAGATCGCCTCCTTCCTCGCCACCCTGCTAGTGGCCGCGCTCGCCGCCCATGCTTGGCTCGCGGCCCGCGCCGACCAGCAACGCCTCCAATCCACGCTCGCCGCGCAGAAGCAGCTGCTCGACGCTGCTGACTCCCGCGAGCGCGCCCGCGCCGCCACTCTCAATGACACACTCGCGCAAATCGACGACCTCAAGCGCGCGACGCAGACTCCCGCGCAAATCGTCCGCGAACTTCCTCAATACCTCCCGCTGCCACAGCCCATCACACTCCCCAGCCGCACATCCCCTGCCGGGCCGACAACGCAGCAGGGAACTGCCCCCTCCGAACAACGCGCCTCCGAGCCCGGCGCCCCCGAGGCGCTGCCAGCCTCGCCGATCGCCCAACTCCCTGCCTCCGACCTCAAGCCCCTCTACGACTTCGTCCAGGACTGCCGCGCCTGCCAGGCCCAGCTCGCCGCCGTCAAGCTGAACTCCGCCGACGACGCCACCAAGATCGCCGCCCTCACCCGCGAACGCGACGCCGCCATCACAGCGGCCAAAGGCGGCAGTTTCTGGCGCCGTCTGCGCCGCAATGCCCTCTGGTTTGTGGTGGGAGCCGCTTCTGGCTACGCAGCAGCGAAGCGCTAACTTCCCGCCTCGGAATTGGCCCCGGCGGACACCCTCAAACACTATTGACTTCCGCAAACGAATATTATGTTTCGTGACGGAAGATGGCCTGCAATTTTAGGGATTATGTGTTGCGACGCGGAGGTTGTGAACGCCGGAGAGCAGGAAGAGGCCCGTGCTCGCGGACTGCGGGAACCACCAAGTTCGACGCAGTAACGGGTTCCGACTCCGCTGCATGCGGCGCGCGGCGAAGTCGAGCAGGACCGGGCATGCCTGGCTCGCGACGTAGATCGCGGGCGTATGAGCGAAGGGCCGCATAAAGGGATCGTCCTCGCGTGCGCCAGCGGCGATGGCTTGGCGCGTCGAGTAAGCATCGAACGCTGCGGCGCCGTGCTGCACGAACGACAGGATCAGCCAATTTCGGCGCGAGGGCATATTTTCGACCGCGACGAAGCGCACCGGCTTGGCTGGATCAATTTCCGGGACGCGGATTGTCGAAAGTGCCTGCGTGTTTTGCGTTCCCGCAGCAAACGAGGTGGTGTTGAACGAGTCGGACGCGGGTTCGGTCGAAGCACCAGCAGTCGATGTCAGCCCAAGCGCGGGCGCCAGACTCTTGGCGGCGCGAAAATCCGGGCGCGCAGTCAACGCTGTCGGCACGACATACGCAACGGGGCGGGTTTCCGCGACTGGTGCCATGTGAAACAGGAGAACAGCAGCTAAGGCGAGAACCATGGGGCGATTGGGCTCCTTGTATGTCTTGCAGGGGTGGGGAAAGCAATGGCCGTACCATAACCCCGTTCGTCCGTAAGTGCCTTAGTTTCAGCTGCACGCCACTTCTTGGCGGGCCGAATCGGCTGCCACGGAGCGCCGGAAGCCCATTGCCGCCGGAAGTAACGTGCCGTCGAGTGGAAGTATCGCGTCCTCATCGGCGTTATGAGCCAAGGGGCGCTAAATGTCACTGAAGGCTGTGTTTATGGAGCCCAGTGGCCTTGGATGGCGTCCCTAGGCAGACTTGGCTACAACCTGGAGGCTGGCGCGAGCGGCCTCGAGGGTGCGATCAATGTCATCATGGGCGTGGGCGGCCGAGACGAAGAGCGCCTCGAATTGCGACGGCGGCAGAAGAATGCCGCGCGAGAGCATTTCACGGAAGAAGGCGGCGAAGCGAACGGTATCCGATTTCTTTGCATCGGCATAATTGGCAACCGGATCTCCAGTGAAGAAGAGTGTGAGGAGGGAGCCGGAGGCGTTGACTTGGCCCAGCAGGCCGGATTCCCGTAGGGCTTCGCGGAGACCGGTGCCAAGGCGTTCGCCTTTGCGAGCGAGATTTTCATAGAAGCCGGGGCCACTCAACTTGGCGAGCGAGGCCAAGCCGGCGCGCATCGCGAGGGGATTGCCCGATAGGGTTCCCGCCTGGTAGACGGGGCCGAGCGGGGCAACCAAATCCATGATTTCCCGGCGGCCGCCGTACGCGGCAACCGGCAGTCCCCCACCGATGATTTTTCCGAGGACGGTAAGGTCCGGGCGAATTCCGAAGAGCGCCTGGGCGCCGCCGTAGGCGAGACGAAATCCCGTGATGACTTCGTCGAAAATCAGGAGCGCGCCATCGCGTTCGGTAATGCTGCGAAGAGATTCGAGGAACCCAGGCACGGGCGGAACAACGCCCATGTTGGCGGCAACGGGTTCGATGATGACTGCAGCGATCCTCCGCGGGTGCTGGGCGAAGATCTGTTCAACGGCGTTTGCATCATTATATCGCGCATTGAGCGTGAGCGCGGCGAACTCGGCCGGCACACCTGGGCTGGCGGCGATGCCAAGGGTCGCGAGGCCCGAGCCGGCTTCCGAGAGGAAGCTATCGGCGTGACCGTGGTAGCCGCCCTCGAATTTCAGAATCAGATCGCGTTTCGTGAAGCCTCGGGCGAGGCGAACAGCGGACATAGCGGCCTCCGTCCCCGAGCTGACGAAGCGGATGCGCTCGATCGAAGGCACGGCGGCGGCGATGCGTTCGCCGAGCTCGATTTCGAGCGGCGAGGTCATGCCGTAGCTGGTGCCGCGGGCGGCCTGGTCGACGACGGCGGCGACGACGTCAGGATCGGCGTGGCCGAGGATCAGCGCGCCCCAGGAACAGATATAGTCGATGTATTCACGGCCATCGGCATCGACGACGTGCGAGCCGCGGGCGCGATCGACGACCAGCGGTTCCCCGCCGACGGCACGGAAGGCGCGAACGGGGCTGTTGACGCCACCGACGAGAATTTTTTGCGCGCGGGCGAAGAGATCGGAAGAGCGGGAGTTAGAAGTCACGGTCGAATCATATTATGGATGGTGGGAAATAAAGGCAAAAGCAAATTAGGACACTATTCAGTGGGAGAAAGACTAAACACAGAGATCACAGAGGCAAGCCACGGAGGGCACAGAGAAATCAAAGGTTCACCGACCCTTCGTCTCCCGACGGACTCAGGGCAAGGAGACGCAGAGAGCGCAGAGGGAAACCTCTGCCCGGCAAGAAACGCCCGAGTCAAGATGCCCACAACATCACCAAGCCGAACCTTTGCGGGTCTACAGTTGGTCACGCTGAAGTCAGAATTATGGACGGCGGGGAATAAAGACAAAAGCAGATTCCTCGCGCCGTCCCGCGCCCGCAAACAACGCGGGGCAGAAAAATGCGCGGGACTGTGCTCGGAATGACAGCCTATGAATGTGGAGTTCTCAAGGATGCAAGCGTAGGGCGTCAACAGGATTTGAGCCAGCGGGCGGCGTCCTTGGCGTGGTAGGTGAGCACGATGGAAGCACCGGCGCGCTGGATGGAGGTCAGGATTTCAAGGACAATGCGCTCTTCATCGATCCAGCCTTTCTGCGCGGCGGCTTTGACCATCGAGAATTCGGCGCTGACGTTGTAGGCCGCGACGGGCACGTCGAAGCGCTCGCGGACGCGCTGAATAACATCGAGATACGGGAGGGCGGGCTTGACCATGATGATGTCCGCGCCTTCCTCGAGATCGAGGGCGACTTCGCGAAGGGCTTCGCGGGCGTTCGCGGGGTCCATCTGGTAGCTGCGGCGGTCGCCGAACTGGGGCGCGGATTGCGCGGCTTCGCGGAAAGGGCCGTAGAAAGCGGAACAATATTTCGCCGCGTAGGAAAGGATGGCGACGTCTTGAAAACCGTTCGCGTCGAGCTTGGTGCGGATGGCGGCGACGCGGCCGTCCATCATATCCGATGGCGCGACGATGTCGGCACCGGCGCGGGCGTGCGAGAGCGCGGCATCCGCGAGAAGAGCAATGCTCGGGTCATTGAGGACTTCCCCACCCTGGATCACCCCGCAATGGCCGTGGCTCGTGTATTCGCAGAGGCAAACGTCGGTAATGACGAGAAGACCGAGCTTGGCTTTGCGGATGGCGTCGATCGAGCGCTGGACTGCGGCGTTCGGATCGGCGGCCTCGGAGCCGGTTTCGTCCTTATGTTCGGGCAAACCGAAGAGAATCACGGCAGGGATGCCGAGATCCGCGACCTCCCGGCACTCCTCCACGATCTGGTCGGGTGACTGCTGAAAGATGCCCGGCATGGAACTGACTTCCGTGCGGACCTTGCTGCCCGGGCAGGCGAACATCGGATAGACGAGGCCCTCGGTCGAGAGGCGCGTCTCGCGAACGAAGCCGCGAAGGGCCTCGGAGCGGCGCAGGCGGCGCGGGCGATGAATTGGGAACGTCATGCGGGCCTCGCAGTCGGAGCGCCCCGGCGGTAATGCTTTGCGAGCGCGGCGGCCAAGCCAGCAGCCGAGGTCTCTTCGGCCTCGATGGCGACGCGGGCGCCGGATTCACGAATTGCGCGAGAGGTGGTAGGACCGATGGCCACGAATTGAATGCGCGTCGAAAGCTGCGCGATGTCCGCTGCGCCGACGGAATTGCGGAGATTGTGAAAGGCCGAGGGACTGGCGAAAACGACGGCGTCGACTTCCCCGCTCCGGACACGGGCGAGAATCGCGGGATCGAGCGCGGCGGGCGCGGCTGTGCGATAAGCGACCACTTCGATGACGCTTGCACCGATCTCGCGCAGCGCGTTCGGCACGCGATCGTCGCCGCGATCGCTGCGAGGCAGCAGCACGCGGCGACCTGCGAGAGATTCGCGAAGTTCACCGACGAGCGATTCCCCCGTGTGATTCTTTGCAACGTAGTTCACGCGCAGTCCCTTTTCCGTTAACGCCTGGGCCGTCGCCGGTCCTACCGCAGCGATGAAGCGATTCGACGATTCAATCATTTCACACTTTATGCCGAGTTGGGCGCACCGTTCAAAAATATACCGCACCGCGTTCTTACTGAGAAAGAGAATCGCGTCGAACCAGTCGAGATGGCGGAGCTGCTCGTCGAGTTTCTGCCAGTCTTCGGGCGGGGCGAAGGCGACGGTGGGGAAAAGGATGACCTCGGCGCCGAGCGATTCGAGCGCGCGGGCGAGTTCGCTCGCCTGTTCCGGGGCGCGGGTGAGGACGATGCGCCTGTTCGCAAGTGGTTGGGTGTCTGCCATATCACCGAGCCGTGGCCAGCGCCACCGCTACGAAACACGAAGACAAGAGCAGATCCCTCACCCTCATCCGCAAACAGCGCGGCTGGGTTCGGGATGACAGCGCGACGCCAAGGGCCATTGCGTTATGAGTGGGTGGCGTTTCCAAGCACGATTGCCGGGCACAGCCCGCCGCGGCGGGTGTCCCTACGGAACAAACCAATCCGCGTCACAACTTAGGCGCGGCCCTTTGCCACATCATTCAGGGCGAGCCGATGGAGCGGCCCTGCAGGTGCAGGATTTTGTCCGCGCCTGCATCGACAAGAATCTGCGCAAGGCGGATTCCGATTGCGGCAGCTTCGGCGGGCGAACCGGTTTCGTCGAAGCGCACACATTCGGAGCCAGCCGCGGAAAAGACCGCGGCTTCGAGATGCAACTCTCCGTTGCGAAAGCGTCCCCATGCGCCCACGGGCACCTGGCAGCCGCCCCGCAATTCGCGCAGGAGGGCGCGCTCGGCCGTGATGCAGGCGCGCGTTTCGTCGTGGTCAAGAGCGGCCACGAACCGAGATGTCTGCGCGTCGTCCGCGCGCGTTTCGATTCCGAGAGCGCCCTGTCCCACGGCCGGGAGCATGAGGTCTTCGTCGAAAATCTGCGTGACCTTGTCCTTGGCTCCCAGGCGGCTGACGCCCGCCATGGCAAGAACGATGGCGTCGAATTCCCCGCTCTCGAGTTTGCGGATGCGCGTGTCGACATTGCCGCGCAAATCGACGACATCGAGATCGGCGCGATGGTGGCGAAGCTGGGCCTGACGGCGGAGGCTGCTGGTCCCGATGCGCGCTCCCTGCGGGAGCTTATGGAACGTGAGGGCGTGGCGCGAGATCAGGCAGTCACGGGGATCTTCGCGGCGGGTGATGGCTGGGAATGCGAGGCCCGCGGGCGTTTCCGTGGGCACGTCCTTCATGCTGTGAACTGCAAGATCGACGGCGCCGGAGAGCAGCGCGTCTTCAATTTCCTTGATGAAGATTCCCTTGCCGCCCTCGGCACCGATGGCTTCGTTGACCTGCGCGACGGGGGCGGATTGCAGGCGGTCGCCCGAGGTGCGGATGCGGACGAGCTCCGTCTCAGCGCCGTGGAGTTTCGCGAGCGATTCGGCGATGTGGTTGGCCTGCCAGAGGGCAAGGCGGCTGCCGCGCGTGCCGATGCGCAACCGGGTCACTGCGAATCCTTATCCTTGGTGCGCTTCTCGTTCGCATCGCCGGCGTCATCGACTTCGTCAAGTGCATCAACTTCGTCGAGGCCGAAAAGGTGACGCACAGCCTCGATTGCGCCGAGCCGGCCGCGCATGCCGCGCCCGCCGCGAAGGCGCTCCTCGGGCTTATCGAGGACGCGCTCGATCAGTTCCTCGGTAATGCTGGCGATGCGCTGGCGCTCTTCGGGCGAGATGTCCTTCATTTCGGCGAGGCGCTCGCGGAGCAAGATTTCCCGTTCTTTGCGGAACCGGCCGCGAAGGTCGTCCACAATCGAACTCGCTTCAACCCCGGCGCGCCAGCTCTCAAACTTCGCCAAATGCTCGGTGATGAGGGCCTCGGCTCGCGGGATTTCGGCTTCGCGCGCGCGCTTATTCTGCTCGACGATCTCGCCGAGGTCGTCGATGTTGTAGAGATAGAGATTGTAGAGGCCCGCGGCTTCCGGAGCGACGTTGCGCGGAACGCCGAGGTCAACAACGAAGATAGGGCGTCCGGAGCGCGCGGCCAGGGCGCGTTCGAGCATTTCTCGCGTGAGGACAGGGCCGACGCTGCTGACCGAGGTGACGATAATGTCGGGCTGGCTGAGGACGCGCTCGAGCGATTCCCACGCGACCGCTTCGCCGCCCATCCGCGAGGCGAGTTCGGCAGCGCGCTCCGGCGAGCGGTTGACGACGCGCAGCGTGCCGATGCCGCGATTCCGAAGATGCTCGACGACTTGTTCAGCCACACCGCCGGCGCCCACGATGAGCGCTGCATGGCCCTTGAGGTTACCGAAAACGCGCTCGGCCAGTTTTACGCCCGCGAGCGCGACGGACATCGGGCGCGCGCCGACTTCGGTCTCCGCGCGGACGCGCTTCCCTACTTCGAGCGCCCCTTGAAAAGCCCGGTTCAGGACAGGGCCAGTCGATCCGCCTTCGAGCGCCTGCCCATAGGCCGTGCGAAGCTGGCCGAGGATCTCCGCTTCTCCCAGCAGCATTGAATCGAGGCCCGAAGCAACGCGAAAGAGGTGCCGCACGGCGTCCGGGCCAACCCAGCGATAGGTGCGGCCTTCGAGTTCCGCGCGAGAGATGCGATGGTACGACGTCAGGAAATCTTCCATCGCCTCTGTGACGGCCGACGCGGCATCGGCCGGGACGCCGTACAGTTCGCTGCGGTTGCAAGTGGAGAGGACGACGGCTTCCTCGAGAATTCCCTGCCGGCGAAGTTCCCCGGCGGCGTGGAGCGCCTGTTCCTGCGTGAAGGCGACGCGTTCGCGCAGCTCGACCGGCGCGGTGCGATGATTGCAGCCGATCAGCGCCACGTGCACCCGGAGTCTGGCGCCGCCCTGCGCGCCGCCAGTCAAGCGAGTCTTCGCGTTGGAAGGCATGGCCATCAGAAGAAGCGATGGAACCTCGTCAGGTATAGATTCACGAACGTGTAGCTGAAGAGCACGATGGCGAAATTCAGGGCGCAGATGCGAGCCGCGCGGGCGCCGCGCCAGTTGACGCTCCGCGAAAGCCGAAGATACGTAACGTACACGACGAGGATCGCGAGCGTGACGATGACTTTGGGATCGCCCAAGGGGTACGTACCGGTCAGCCGGTGCGCCCAGATCAGGCCGCTGACGACGCCGACGGCGAGAGCGGCGAGCCCCACGTAGACGCTGCTGCGAGACATCCGGTCGAGCACGTCAAGGGATGGAAAGCGCCAGAATGCCGCGCCGGGATGATGCGAGCGCAGGACACGGTCTTGCACGAGATAAACGAGGCTCAGGACGAAGGACAGCGCAAAGGCTGCGTAGGCCCAGGTGTTCAGCGTGACGTGAAAAGCGAAAAGCGGGCCGCGGGCGGGCGGCGCCTCGAGGGGCGGCTTGGGCACGAGCAGTTCAAGCGCGGCGACCCAGACGACGAGGAGAAGCGTCACGCAAGCGCCCACCGAGCGCTGGCGGTGCACTGTTTCAAGGCCGAGATAGGTGAGCGCAAGGAGCCACGCAAACAGCGACATCGAGCCGTAGAGGTCGTCGTAGGGTACCGAGCGCGTACCGTGGGAACGAGCGAGCAGCGCCAGATAGTGCCCGGCCATCGCGGCTACCAAAAGCAGCGTGGCGAGGCGGCCCGTCCAAACATGCGGCGCGTAGAGAATTCGCGCGTAGCAGAGAAAGCTCGCTGCGTAGAGCGCGAGGCTCAGATAGCCCATATGGCTCAGCATGTCGGCGGAAGCCCCAAACGAAACATTATAGCGCCGAATGGGCTGCGAGCGCCCGTCTGCGCCAGCCTCGCCAAGCTTCTGTTATCATTAGCTCGGGGACCTGGTCACAAGATGCCGCCGCACAAAGAGAACAGGCGAGAGCTATTCCTGGGCGCGTGCCGGTTCGAGCCGGTCGAGCGCGTGCCCGTGTGGCTGATGCGCCAGGCGGGGCGTTACCTGCCGGAATACCAGGCAGTTCGCGCGCGGCATTCGTTCCTCGAGATCTGCAAGACGTCCGAACTCGCCGCGGAAGTGTCGCTGCAACCCTATCGCTTGCTGGGCGTGGACGCGATCATCGTGTTCTCGGACATTTTGATCGTGGCCGAGGCTATGGGACTGCCGCTCGACGTGCCCGATTCTGGTCCGGTGCTGGGGAATCCGGTGCGCGACGCGACGGCGGTGCGTCGATTGCGCGACTTCGATCCCGAGCGCGAGACACGGTTCGTCGGCGACGCGATCCGGGCGATCTGCAAGGAGGCGGGGCCGGATGTGCCGGTGATCGGCTTCGCGGCAGCGCCGTGGACGCTTGCTTGCTATATGATCGAGGGGCAGACGCGCGGGGACATCTCACGCGCCAAGCGGATGCTGCGCGAGGAGCCGCAGACGGTGCGCGAGCTGCTCGAACGGATTGCCCGCGCGACCGTGAGATACTTGAAGTCGCAGATCGCGGCCGGCGCGGCGGTGCTGCAGCTTTTCGATACATGGGCGGGCGAACTCACGGCGGACGAATACAAAGAGTTCGAGATGCCCGCGACCAAGGCGATTTTCGATGCGCTCGGCGAAGGCGGCGTGCCGAGAATTTTATTCGCTAAAGGCTCGGGGACGCACTTGGAGAACCTGACAAGGACAGGCGCCGATGTGCTGAGCGTTGATTGGAAGACGGACCTAGCGGACGCGCGGCGCAGGCTCGGGCAGCGCGTGGCACTGCAAGGAAACGTCGACCCAGCGACTTTGTTGGGCGACGAGGAGGGAGTGCGGCGCGCGGCAAGAGAAGCGATTGAGAAAACCGGCGGCGTGGGCCATATCCTGAACCTCGGACACGGAATTCTGCCGACGACGCCGGTGGCGAACGCGAGGGCGTTCGTCGAGGCCGGACAGACCGCGATGGTGGCGGCGCGAGAGCTGTGAACGTGGCGGACACAACCACAAAAAACGGAGCGAAGCTCGAGATCGGACAGATCGCGGACGAAGTCCTCGAGAAGTACAACCGGCCGGGCCCGAGGTACACGAGTTATCCGACGGCGCCGGTGTGGAAAGACGACTTCGGACCGGGCGACCTCGAAGAATCCTACGCGCGCGCGGACGAAGCCGGTACGCCCCTATCGCTCTACATGCACCTTCCCTTCTGCGAGAGCTTGTGCCTGTTTTGCGCATGCAATGTGTCGATCCAGAAAGACAAAAGCGTTGCGATCCCCTATCTCGGAGCACTGAAGCGCGAAATCGATCACGTTGCACAGATGGTTTCGAGAAAGCGGCCGGTAATTCAGTTCCACTGGGGCGGCGGCACGCCAACGTACCTCTCACCGGCGCAGCTCGAAGACCTTTTCGGTTACACGCGGGAGCGATTCTCATTCGCGTCTGACGCCGAGATCGGAATCGAAATCGACCCGCGCGTCACAAGCCGCGCGCATCTCGAAACCCTGCGACGCCTCGGATTCAACAGGCTGAGCATGGGCATCCAGGATTTCCAGCCCAAGGTGCAGCAGACGATCCATCGCGTGCAGCCGTACGAAATGACGCGAGACCTGATTCTCGGAGCGCGCGAGCTTGGCTTCGAGAGTCTCAACGTGGACCTGATCTACGGGCTGCCCTACCAGACGGCCGAGAGTTTTCGAGCCACGATCGATCAGACGCTGACGCTCGCACCCGACCGCGTGGCAATGTTCAGCTACGCCCACGTTCCGTGGCTCAAAAAACAGCAGGGCTCGTTTGCGACTCACCTGCCGGAGGGCCGCGAGAAGTTCCGCATTTTCCGGGCCGGGCTCGAAAGATTCCTCGAGGCCGGATATCTCTACATCGGGATGGACCACTTCGCGCGGCCGGGGGATGAACTCGCGACGGCGCAGCAAAACCGGACGCTGCACCGAAACTTCCAGGGGTATACCACCAAGGCGGGCGCCGACCTCTACGGGATGGGCGTGAGCGCGATCAGCTCGATCGGGGACGCCTACGCGCAGAACCGCCGGGAAATACCCGCCTATCAGGCCACGGTCGCGGAGAGAGGCATCGCCACGATGCGCGGTTACCGGCTTTCCGCCGACGACAGGATTCGCCGCGCCGTCATCGGGCGGCTGCTGTGCCACACCGTGATTCCAAAAAACGAGATTGAGCGCGAGTTTTCGATTTCGTTCGACGAGTATTTTGGCGCGGAGCTTCAACGCCTCGAAGAGCCGCGCGACGAGGGGCTGGTCGCGCTCGACGCGGGTACGATTCGCGTCACGCCGCTCGGGCGCATCTTCATCCGCAACGTGGCCATGGTCTTCGACCGCTATCTGCACGAGCAGCAGATGGATCAGAAACCGCTGTTTTCGAAGACGCTGTAGTCCCGGCAGACAGACACTCAATGGCCGACTCCACAAGCAAATCCGCCGTCGTGATCGGCGGCGGCATTTCCGGTCTGGCGTGCGCCTACCGGCTCCGCCAACTTGGGGTGCCGGTGACGCTGCTCGAGGCGTCCAGCCGTGTAGGCGGATTGGTGGAAACAGTCGAGAAGGACGGCTTTCTTTTCGAGAGCGGGCCGCAGAGCTTTCAGGGCACGGAAACGCTGCTCGCGCTCATTCGCGAACTCGGAATCGAGGGCGAGCTGTGCAAAGCCGACCCGCGCGCGCCGCGTTACGTCCTGCGGCGCGGGCAGCTTCGCGCAATCCCGATGTCACCCCAGGCGATGCTTGCCAGTTCCCTGCTGAGTCCCGGGACACGCTGGAGGATTGCGTCGGAGGCGTTCCGTCGAACGCGCCCTCCGAGCGAAGATGAATCAATCGCCGATTTTGTCCGGCGGAAATTCGGACACGAAATCCTAGAGTACCTCGTCTCTCCGTTCGTCTCCGGCGTCTATGCGGGCGATCCGGAGAAACTGAGCCTGCGCGCTGCCTTTCCCACGCTTGAGGAGTGGGAACGCGAATACGGCAGCGTGCTGCGCGGAGCAATGAAGTCGCGGCCACCGAAAGGCTCCAGCAAGGGCCCTCCGCCGCTCTGTTCGTTCCGGCACGGCTTGAACACGTTGATGCAGGCGATCGGTGCAAACCTGCGCGAGAGCGCGAGAACGGGCGCATGCGTGAGCACAGTGAGCCAGTCACAGATTTCAGGCGGCGCGTCCTATCAAGTCCGTGTCGCACAGGGAGGCCGGGAAGAAGCGCTGGCCGCGGATGCCGTCGTGATCGCAGCCCCCGCGTATGCCGCCTCTCATCTCATCGCGCCCGTTTCGCAACCGCTCGCAGCCGTGCTTTCCGGAATCGCGTACGCCTCGCTTGCCGTTGTCGGCACTGCCTACCACACCCGGCAAGCTGCCGCGCCTCTTGATGGCTTCGGCGTCCTGATTCCGCGCAGTGAAGAACATCGCACGCTCGGCATCGTTTGGAACTCTTCGCTATTCCAAGGCCGCGCCCCCGACGGGCAGATGGTGATCACGAGCTTCGTGGGCGGCGCGACCGATCCGGAGATGGTCGAAAGAACGGACAAGGAAATCACGGCGATCGTCGAAGAAGATCACTCGCAAATTCTCGATATTACCGGCTCGCCGATCACCACGGTCGTTTGGAAGCACGCGAAGGCTTTGCCGCAATACAACCTCGGGCACGGCCACGTCGTCCGGGCCATTCGCGACGCCGAAGGCGCGACTCCGGGACTCTATTTCGCGGGCAACTACCTCGAAGGACCGTCGATTGGGAAGTGTGTGGAGCAGGGTTTTCAAACCGCCGAAGCCGTCAACGGCTACTTGCGGGGACCCAACCGCCCGAATTGACGCTTTTTCCATCCTGCTTGGCTCGACCGGCCACGCCCGCTATAATGGCCGCTTCGATCCCATGGCCACCGCACAGCAGAAGTCGCGCCGCGAAGTCCTCGAGCAATTCGTCGCGGAAAAACCCGGCGACGCCTTTGCGCGATACGGACTGGCGCTGGAGTGCGTGAAGCTGGGGGACGATTCCGCCGCCGCTGGCCACTTTCACAAACTCCTCGAAACGAACCCCAACTATGTCGCGGGGTACTTCCAGTTCGGCCAGTTCCTGGCGCGTCTCGGGCGGCTCGAAGAGGCGCGTAAACTTCTTTCCGACGGCATCGTCGTTGCGCAGAAGGCTGGCGACGTGCACGCGCGGGACGAAATGCAAGCAGCCCTGACGCTGCTGCGCTGAATCCGGGTCCGAGGCGCGGACCCGGCATCACAGATGCCGAAACCGACACGAATCCCGCTGTTTCCACTCGACGTCGTCCTTTTGCCCGCAATGCCACTCCCCCTTCATATCTTCGAACCGCGCTATAAGGCGATGGTCAGCCGCTGCCTGAACGAAAAGCTGGAATTCGGCATGATTTTGGCCGCGAATAAGGCCGTGGCGACGGCCGGATGCACGGCCGAGATCGTGAAAACAATCCGGGATTATCCCGACGGGCGCACGGACGTTCTTGTGGAAGGCCGTGCCATCTTCCGTCTGACCGAGTTGCTCGACGAGAGGGAGTATTACGAGGGACTGGTCGAGTACGTGACGGACGAGCCGGCGATGCTCGACCTGACGAAGGAGAGCCAACTGATCCGAGCTTTCGAACAGTGTCACGAGCTGCTCTTTGGCCAGCCGTGGCTGGGCAAAGATCCGGGCGAACCGGCGACTCTTGCCTACAGGATGGCAGCGCTCCTGCCGCTGGAGCTTGAAAAGAGGCAGGCGCTTCTTGAAACGCGAAGTGAAGGCCAACGGCGAGACACGCTGGCCGGATGGATCGAAACGCTGCTCCCGAAACTCGCCGAGGCACGTCGGGCACGCGAACGCCACACGCGCAACTGACAAAGCCTATCAGCCTTACCGCGTCTCCACGGCAACTCGCCGCTCGCGCATCGCATCCTTCCCTAGTGCTCGCGGAATTGGTCTTTCGGCACGGGATTCGCGCTTTCCGATCTCAACCGAAATACCGGAGTATCCGCGCGGGCAGCGTTCCACTATAATGAAAGTCGTACGCTCGATCTTGAGCGCCGCGCCTTCATAAGGAACTGGTGAACCGATGAGCCCACAACCGAAGAACCTGGGGGAGCTTCGCCGCAGCGCGTGGCCGGAGGAACGGATCGCGCAGCGGACGGTGCGCCAGGAGCTGCGCGAGAACCTCCTGCAAAAAATGGAAAAGGGCGAGACGCTTTTCCCCGGCGTGCACGGCTACGATGACACGGTGATACCCCAGATTACGAACGCGCTGCTTTCGCGCCATCATTTCATTTTGCTCGGCCTTCGCGGGCAGGCGAAATCGCGCATTCTGCGCGGACTCATCGGATTTCTCGATGCGCACGTGCCAGTCGTCACAGGCTGCGAGATCAACGACAACCCCTACCGGCCGCTCTGCCGCGCCTGCCGCGAGCGGATCGCATCGGAAGGCGACGCGACGCCGATTTCATGGCTCGGGCGGGAGCAGCGCTACGTCGAAAAACTGGCCACGCCTGATGTGACCATCGCCGACATGATCGGCGACATCGATCCCATCAAGGCGGCACGTGGCGGGCGGAATCTTTCGGACGAACTGACCATTCATTACGGCCTGCTGCCGCGCGCCAACCGCGGGATCTTCGCCATCAACGAACTGCCGGACCTGGCGGGCAAGATTCAGGTAGGCCTGTTCAACATCATGCAGGAAGGCGACATCCAGATTAAGGGCTATCCCGTACGGATGGCGCTCGACGTCCTTCTCGTCTTCACAGCCAACCCGGAGGATTACACCGCGCGCGGAAAGATCATCACGCCCCTCAAGGACCGCATCGGCTCCGAGATTCGTACGCACTACCCGGCGACGGTCGCCGAAGGTATGTCGATCACCGCGCAGGAATCGTGGACGGACCGCGACGGCAAGCGGCGCATCGAGGTGCCGGAATACATCCGCGAGATCGTCGAAGAAGTGGCGTTTCAGGCGCGCGAGGACAAGCGCGTGGACCGGCGGTCGGGCGTGAGCCAGCGGCTGCCGATCAGCACGCTCGAGAACGTCCTCAGCAGCGCGGAGCAGCGGGCCGTGCGCAGCCGGGATTCCGCGGTGGTCGCCCGCGTGGCGGACGTCTACGCCGCCATCCCCGCGATGACGGGGAAATTCGAGCTCGAGTACGAAGGCGAAATGCGCGGCGCCGACAACATCGCCCGAGAACTGATCCGCGCGGCGGTGGGCAAGACGTTCACAAAGTATTTTGCCAACGTGAACTTTCAAGCAGTCGTGCAGTGGTTCGAGATCGGAGGCGAGCTGAAGGTGCCTGCCAACGCTTCCAGCAGCGAGCTGTTGGGCCAACTCAAGAAGATTCAGGGGCTCTTCGAGCACCTCGAAACGCTCGGCGTCCGCACAAAGGACGACGCCGCTATTCAGACGAGCGCGGCGGAGTTTATTCTCGAAGGGCTTTGGGCACACAAGCGTATCAGCCGCAGCGAGGAGCGCGGCTTTTTCGCCGAGGCGCGCAAGACGCCCGAGCCGCGCGATCCGCGGGAACCCGCGGGCGGCGGGCGCATGCCGCGGCGGCAGTTCAATTAGTTCGGCGGGCACGGGGAAGGCCGTTATGAGATACATCAAGTATTCCCGATACGCACCGGATGCCGCGGACGACCTCGACCTCCAGGAGCTAATGAACCGGCTTTCCGACTTCTTCCTTCAGAGCGGCTTCGAATCGCCCTACGGCATCTACGAGATGGACATGGAGCGCTCGCAGGAACAGCTCATGGAGCAGCTCCGGCAGGCGATCCTGCGCGCTCTCCAAGAAGGCGACCTGATCCCGCAAGAGCTGATGGATAAGTTGAGCGAGAATCCCGACCTTTCGCAGAACCAGCAACTGCGCGACCTGATCGACCAGATCATCGAGCGCATGGAACAGGAAGGCTACATCACGCAGCAACAGTCGGCGCGGGTTACTCCGCCGCCTTCGGAAACGCCGGGCGGGCAGATCGGGCGCGACCAGCCGAACGTCGAGGCCCGCTTTGAGATCACGGACAAGGCGCTCGATTTTCTCGGGTTCAAGACACTCAAGGATTTGCTGGCCTCGCTCGGAAAGAGCAGCTTCGGGCGGCACGACACGCGCGACCTGGCGACGGGCGTGGAATCGGGCGGGGCGTCGAAACACTACGAATTCGGCGACACGCTGAACATGGATATCAGCGGGACGCTCTTCAACGCGGTGCAGCGCAACGGCCTTGGGCTGCCGATCGATCTCGATTACCCGGACTTGATGGTCCACCAGTGCGAGTATCAAAGCTCATGCGCGACCGTGCTGCTGCTCGATTGCAGCCACAGTATGATCCTCTACGGCGAGGACCGCTTCACGCCGGCCAAACGCGTGGCGCTTGCCCTCTCGCATCTGATCCGCACGCAGTATCCGGGCGATTCGCTCCACTGCGTGCTCTTCCACGACAGCGCCGAGGAAATTCCGCTCGGGAAGCTGGCGCGCGTGCAGGTGGGCCCGTACTACACGAATACGCGGGAAGGGCTGCGGCTCGCCCAGCGGATTCTGGCGCGGCAGAAGAAAGACATGCGGCAGATCATCATGATCACCGACGGAAAGCCGTCGGCCTTGACGCTCGAGGACGGGCGAATCTACAAGAACGCGTTCGGCCTCGACCCGCTGGTCGTGACGCAGACCATCGAGGAAGTGGCAAAGTGCAAGCGCGCCGGGATTTTGATCAACACGTTCATGCTGGCGAGCGACTACAGCCTCGTTCACTTCGTGCAGAAGATCACCGAGCTTTGCCGCGGCAAAGCCTACTTCACGACACCCTACACTCTGGGGCAGTACCTGCTGATGGACTACGTGGGCCGAAAGACACGGCACATCCACTAAGGCTCACTTCCCCGCCGCAGGACGCGTTAGGTTTCCTCGATCAGGTCGAAGACGGATTTCTTGTGCTTGGGCGGTTTGTAGCGCTTTTCGATGATGACGCGCTCGGGCGGCGGCAACCCGATCCCCGCACGCGCGCGGCGGCGCGCTTCCTTAGGGATCTTTAGGCGCGGCTTTTTTCGGCGAGTCATGTGAGCGCAAGCTAACGATCACGTTCAAACCCATTTAGCGACGCCCGCCGGACAAGGCATCGTGGCGGAAGCGTGTGGGAGTCGAACCCACCATCCTGGCCGCGAAGGACAGGATCCATGGCTTTGAAGGCCACGAGGATCACCGGACCCCTTTCGCCTCCGCGCGGAATTATAGCAGGACGCGGCAGACGGATTGCGTCCGACAGCGTCAACTCTTTTGAGGAGATCCGACTTTTCGGCGAGCCAAATCAAGAAGCTTCGCGTCGGTGCAGACTTCGTAGTAGGCGCGGTTGCCCTGCGCGCCGATCTTTCCGCCCGGCAGCAACTGGCGGACGAATCCTTTGCGAACGACGATGGGCTCGAGCGATTCGCCGAGCGGAACCTCGCCGAAATACAGTTGGACCCGTTCCTTGCCCCACGGCAGCGGGAAATTGCCGGTCATCGGCGCAAGCGAAATTTCCGAGCTCAGCTTCTGGAAGCCTTCTTCGTTCAGCTCGATGCCGTTCAGATTGTAGCGCACGAGCAGCTCCTCGCCCTCGTCTTCGGCGGCATCTTCCATGAGCGTTTGGAGCATGTAGACGTTGAAGGGCGCTGGATTCGTTTGAAAGAGGCGCCTGGCCATCTTCGAGCAGCTGGAGAGGCGGTCGGAAAGATTGAGGGCGCGGGAAATCATGATGCGCGAGTCGGCGTCCATCCAGAGCGAGGGCGCCGAGTCCTGGAACGCCACGCCGACGCCGAGTTCGAGCGGCGGAAGGCCACTCGCCTGCACACGGCCGTTGTACGTCTGGGTCACTGCGAGGATTTCGCGGGCTAACACGCAGGCGCGAGCGACGGCCCGCTGCGTGGTCCGCGTCGACTCGTTTTCGTAAATGGCGAGGATGATGGCGTCGCCTTCGATGAAGACCTTCGCGGCGCCGTAGCGTTCGAGCATGCGCTTGACGGGTTCGTGCAGGTTCATACTGAAGTGCGAAGCGGGATTCATGCCTCGCCCCAGCAGGTCCTTCGTGATTCCGGTCGAGCCGCGGACGTCTGCCTTGATGACCACGTGATTGACCACCGGATCTTCGGCCGGGCGACCCTCATCCGGATGCAGTAGTTCATACAGGCTCTTGTTGACGCGCGAGAGCTCGCGCGAGCGTTCCGAACGCACCAGGTTGATGCGCTCCATCCAGGCGGTCACCTGTTGGTAATTCCGCCGGTCGCGGCGCAATCGCATCAGGTCTTCCGCGAATTGAAGGCTCACGGCGAAAAGCTCCGCGTCACCCCGGCGCCGAATCGCGCGTGACGCTTCGTCCAGCCGCTTCATCGAAACCTTTCTCACCGGGAATTGCTCGAGAATCTGCTCCACGCGCTTCGCTTCTTCGCGACTCACGAGCGCCTTTTTCAATTGCTGCAAATGGATGGGCGGGCAATAATCGGCAGTAATCTTGCGCAGCTCGTAGCCGGCGAGGATATGAACGAGCAGATCGCGTTCTTCCAACCGGTGGACCCATTCTTCGAGCAGGCGCGCGCCAGTATCGGGCGGGACCTCCCCATCGGCGGAATCCCCGGGGCCGGAGGCGGCTTGGGTGTCGAACAAACGGCGGGCGTTCGCGGGTTCATTGAGATAGTCGCCGAGCCGGTTCTGAAACTCCTCGGTCAGGAATTCCATCCGCTGCTTTGCAGCCTCGATTTGCGGGGCCAGATCCGCGAGATTCTTCTCGAGCGCCGCGGCCTTCCGGCGCAGATCTTCGAACTCTCCGCGTGCTTCCGCAGGAGCGCCCTGCTTGCGCTTGAAGATCCAAGGAAACGAATCTTCGTTTCCGCCGGCGCGGCCACCCACTTCTTCCAGCCCTTCCTCGACCCGCGCCGATGCGGAACGCAACTGCCGCGCTTGCTCGACCAGGCGTTCATGAACCTTGCGGGCCTTGGTCAGCTCCTCGCTGTTGTCCCCTGAGAGCACGTACTCACGGACGAAATCGAGCAGCAGCGCGTCGAAGACTTCGAAACGATCCGGATCGTTCACGAAGTTACCGAGCAGCACGTAATGCTCAAGGAAGAGATGATCGTCATTGCCGCCCTCGACAAACAGGAAGCGGTTCTGGAGAATCTGGTACGTGTCTCGAAACTCGTCCCCGAAAAGGGCGCGCCGGGTCTTCGCGAGGCTGTTCTCCTCGACCTCGCGCCATATCCGGCAGAGCGTTTCCCCAACCGCGCGAATGACGTTCTTCCGGTTGGCCTGAAGTTCCGAAATCTTCGAGCGCATCACGTGCGCCTGCTCGCTGTGCTCGAAAACCTCGCCGCGCCCGCGAATCCAGTCTTTGCACTCGACCAGGATGCTTGAGAACTGGTTTCCGGTCTCCTGGGTAATGAATTTCAGGACAGCCAGGCGGTGCAAAACGTCTGTCTCGATCGATTGCAGGAATTTGGCGCGCGTGAGCGACGCCTGAAGAATCTCAGTGAGCTGCCTGCGAAACGCGCTGTGCTCCGGCGGACCCGACTTCTTGCGCTCCCGGCCCTGGCTGTAAAGAAGGCCGATGTTGACCGTCTGCCGGATCAGATCGAGCAGGTATTTTCGGGTAAACTCGACGAACCGAGGGCTGAGGAAGACGTCATAGTGGATGTTGTCCAGCCCGACGACCAGGTTTGTCAACCGGATTTCAGCGGAGTAAGGCTCAAGCTTCATCCGGGCCGGATGGGTGGAGGGCGGTGCGATTCGAGTTTCCGGCATCCAAGACCTGCTGATAGATAAGCTTTTACTGTAGCCGAGGCAAAAAGCGAGGCGCAATGGAACGGGGCGTAAGGGTTAACGCCGTGCCCATCGGAGGGGGTCCGGAAGGCGACGAGCTATCCCGCCCGACGGCCGCAGCAGGAGCTGACCTCGGGCCATGCCTCTATTTCGGGCCGGGAGGCAAGCGATGCAACCGGCGGGCGGTCGAGGGAGGATTCTGCGGGCAGCACCAGCCGAGCGTGAAACCCGTCGCCCAAGGCGCCATCAGCATGCGGCGCGTGGTCGCCATCCTGGCGGCGCTGGCAGCGCTCTTGCCGTGGCTGGTCGACCTCGTTCGGGAACTCATCCGCCTGTTGAGGTAGTACAACTTGCGAACAATCCGCCGGACGGAAGATATCGACCCGGGAAATCGGATTACAGGTAAAATGTCGGGCCATGTCGAAACTACTCGAAGGCAAGACAGCAATCGTTCTCGGCGTGTGGAACAAGTGGAGCATCGCTTACGCCATTGCGCAGGCATTCGTACGCGAAGGCGCCACACTGTTGCTCACGTACCAGAATGAACGCGCAAAGCCGGCGGTCGAAGAACTCGGCCGCGAACTCGGCGCCGCTGGCTTCTTCCCCTGCGAGGTCCAGCAGCAAGCGGACATCGATCGCCTGGCCGAATCTCTCAAAGCGGAGGGCCGCAAGCTCGACGTAGTGGTCCACAGCCTCGCCGCCGCAAAGCACGAGGAGATCAGCCAGCCTTTCCTGAATACGTCGCGAGATGGGTTCCAGTTCGCCCTCGAAGTGAGCGCGTATTCCCTGATCGCCATCGCAAAGGCGCTTTCACCCTTGATGGCGGCGGGCGGTTCCATCATGACGCTGACGTACCTCGGCTCGACGCGCGTGGTGACCAACTACAACGTGATGGGCGTGGCCAAGGCCGCTCTCGAAGCCGAGGTCCGCTACCTCGCGAGCGAACTGGGACCGAACAAGATCCGTGTCAATGCCATTTCGGCAGGCCCCATCAAGACGATTTCCGCGCGCGGCGTCAAGGACCTCGGGAAGATGCTCGAGATTGTGGCGCAGCACTCACCGTTGCGGCGCAATACCGAGACGGCGGAAGTGGCGGACACAGCCGTGTTCTTGGGCAGCGACCTGGGGCGCGGAGTGACCGGGAACGTGATTTTCGTAGACTCCGGCTTTCACATCATGGGGCTGTAAGCTTCGAGAGCAGCACGTCCGCAGGATCGTCGATCGAAATACGGCGCGTGTCTTCGGCGACGTGCTCGAGGTGGATGCGGACCACAGGCCAGTCGATGCGCAGCGTGAGCTTTTCGGGCCACTCGACGATGACGACGGCCTGTTCCGCGAAAACGTCTTCGAGCCCGAGCGTTTCGAGGTCCTGGAGATCGCCGATGCGGTAGAGGTCCACGTGATAGACGCGCGTGCCGCGGTCGTACTTGTGGACCAGGGTGAAGGTAGGGCTGGTGACTTCATCTTCCTCGGCCGCGCCCAGCCCTGCCGCGATCCCCTTGGTGAGCGTCGTCTTCCCTGCCCCAAGTTCGCCCGAAAGCAGGATCAAGACCGGCGGCTTCAGCCGCGCGCCGATTTCCCGGCCCTGCTCAATCGTTCCTTCCGTTGAGTTAGTGACGATTTCGCGGCTAGCCACGGCCGCACTCGGAATAGAACTGCCGATAGGCGCGTGGGAGGCAGCGGATCAAGTCACTGGCCATCAACGGGGCTTCGCCCATCTCAACGTAGGCATTATCCCCCGCGAGGCCGTGCAGGTAGACACCGAACGCGAGCGTCTGTTGCCAACCGTCAATTCCGTACTGTGCAGTGAGGCCCGCGAGCATCCCGGTCAGTACGTCGCCCGTCCCGCCGGTGGCCATGCCCGGATTGCCGGTCGAGTTGATGTATGCGGATCCATCGGGCGCGGCGATGATGGTCTGATAGCCTTTCAAGATGACAATCGCGTTCCAGTCGGCCGCGGCCTTCAGCGACAGTTCGACACGGCACGCCTGCACATCCGTCGTCGTACAGCCGAGAAGGCGTGCCATCTCCCCCGGGTGGGGTGTCACTGCAAGCAAGCCCTTTGAATCCCTCAGCTCTCCTGCGCGCCCCGCAAATGCGTTCAAACCGTCAGCATCAAGGATGATCGGAACGCCAGTTCGCTTTTGAACCACCGCTCGAACGAAAGCCTGCGTCTCTTCCTGAGTCGATAGCCCCGGACCTATGCCGAGCGCCCGCTTTCCCCTCAAGAGCGTTGCGAAGAGATTCCCCTCGAGACTGCGCTCGGAAACGGTCCCCGCCCGGGTCGCCGCGAGTGGCTCGGTCATGATCTCAGGTGTGTGCGCCGCGATGATTGGCAACACGGGCTCCGGCGTCGCGACGGTGACGAGGCCTGCGCCTGCGCGCAAGGCTGCCCACGATGCGAGAACAGCCGCTCCGCTCTTGCCGACCGATCCCGCCACGATGAGTGCGTGGCCGTAGTCGCCCTTATTGCCATCGGGCTTGCGCGGAATGGCGAATGCTCTGAATTCGCATGGCTCGCTCCACCGGAGATTGCCCTTCCCCGTTTCTTCGATCAGGACCGGAGGAGAACCGATGCCGCGCACCAAGAGTTGGCCGACGTGGCGCTGTCCCGCCCCGAGAACGAGACCCGGCTTCGGAGCGGTAAAGGTGACCGTACAGTCCGCGACGACGGCCGCTCCCTGGATTTCACCCGTGTCCGCGTGCAGGCCCGACGGAATGTCCACGGCGACGACGAAACACCGCGGTCCGCGCCGATTGACCGCGGCGATCACTTCGGCGAGCCGACCTTCCACCGATCCGCGCGCCCCCGTTCCCAGCAGCGCGTCGACGATAATCACGTCGTCGGGGAACTCAATTGGCCGGGTACTGCCATCCACATGGAGCTTGCCCGAAGCTTTTTTCCAGCGCTTCAGATTTGTTGCGGCGTCGCCTTTCACGTCACGAGGATTGCCGGCGAGAAAAACTTCGACGTTCGCGCCGGCCTTTAGAAGGTGCCGCGCAACGACGAAGCCATCGCCACCATTATTTCCCTTGCCGCAAAGAACGATTACGGGGCGCCGCTCCAAATCCGGAAACCGCGCCTGGATGAATTGCGCGACACTCTTCCCAGCGTTCTCCATAAGGGCAAGCCCCGGAATGCGGTACTTCGCCGTTGTCAGGCGGTCGACTTCCTTCATTTCCGCGGCATTCAGGATTTTCATGAATGAAGACTCGCCGATCCCTCAAAACCTCGCAAGACGAGTCTTAGTATAGTGAAAAGCGCCATGCGGCCCTAGCCCATCCGGGCGACGATAATCGTGGCATCGTCGGCCTGTTCAGGAGCACCAGCCCACTGGTCGGCGGCGGAGATCAGATTCTCGGCCAGGCGCCTGACTGGGGCGTTTCGCTGTCTCAGAACTTCTGCCTTCAGCCGTTCGATCCCGAATTCCTCGCCGTATACATTCTCCGGCTCGGTGAGTCCGTCGCTGAAGGCCACCAGCAAACTGCCCGGCGCTATTTGCAGCGTTTCCGCCGCATAGCGCGCATCCTCGAAGAGTCCGACCACAGTCCCGCCCTGATCGAGTCGACGGACCGTCCCATCGAGGACAAGGAATGGCGCGAGATGGCCGGCATTCGTATAGGTAAGCGTCTTCGTCTCCGAATCATAGACCGCATACAGCAGCGTGGCGTAGCGGTCGTCGGAAGTGCTCACGAACAGTTGCCGATTCACGCGCGATACGACCTCTGCCGTGCTTCCAAGCCCCTCCATCATCGCAGCGCTGCGCAGCGCCGCCTGAAGGCTGGCCATCAGGAGCGCCGCAAAAATTCCCTTGCCGCTGATGTCGGCGAGGGCGATTCCAACGCGCGAGGGGCCGAGAGGAATGAAGTCGTAATAGTCGCCGCTCACGACGCGTGCGGGGCGGCAGATCGCCGCGAGTTCCAGGCCGGGCAGCGACGGCAAAGAGCTCGGAAAGAGCTGCTGCTGGACCTCGCGGGCGATCGAGACCTCGTTCTCAAGGCGCTGCTTCTGCCGCTGCTCTTCGATCAGCTCGGAGATGGAGCTGGTCATCTCATTGAACGATTCACCGAGTGCGCCGAGCTGATCCTGTTGGTGCACGCGGATGCGGTGGCTGAAATCGCCGCGGCGGACGTGGAGAGTCCCTTCGTATAAGTCGGCCACCGAACGCGTGATCGTGCGAGTCAAGACAATCCCGGTCACAAGCGCCGCGATTTCAAGAACCAGAAAGATGGAAACCACGACGATGAGAGCCTCCACCAGAATGGGTCCCCAAGCACCCATCGATATCAGCAGATCCCGGTTGATCGCCGAAAACCGAAGGGAAAACTGCGCGAGAACCGGGCGGTTCACCGCGTCCGGACCCAGGTCTGCCCGCACGGCCTCCAGCGTCGCCAGGCCATCGATGCGACGGTCGAGCCAGTTGGCGGGCGGCGGGACCTTGCGTTCCGCGCTCGCGATTCGCTCTCCCAGAACGTAGCGAGTGCCATCGATCTCGAAGAAGATTCCCTTCCCGGGTGACGCACCGGCGGGCTCAAGAAGGCTGAGTTGGATGGGCCCCAGATTCGAAGGCAGCTTGTCGAGCAACGCCGGAGTGATTGGCGCGATGGCGAGCAGCGTGGCGCGGCCGCCGGGCGCTGATAGCGTTTCCGCGGACGCGAACCAAAGCTGGCCGCGGAATTCGGCGAGGCCGGCAAACTGCCTGCCGTTGCCTGAGCGCACCAGTTGCTGGCCGTGATTGATGTACACCCGCAGTTCCGGCCATTCCGCGCGCGCTCCCGCGATGATCTTGGCAACCTCCGGGCGGGAAAGGATCGGGTCTTCGACTGCCGTGGACTCCGGCGAGACCGGCTGATCGACTTTCAGGTCGGGCTCGCGATTAAGCGCCGCTGCAATGGCGTCGGCGTCCGCCGCAATCACGGTAGTGCGATCGTGGAGGTCGTCACGGAGTAGATGCGCTCCGATTTGCAGCTCGAGCAACATAGCCGCGATCAGGCCTCCCGTCAGGATCAACACGACGGGAACGACAGCCATAAAGATGTAGGCGACTATCAGCCGGTTGCGCAGGCGCCACAGGCCCCTGCGGCGCACCAATAGGATCAATCGCACGACCAGGTAGCCGACTGCTGCGACGCTCAGAAAGCCAAGGAAGGGCGCAAAAGGAACCGAGTAACCCGTCACGTTGCGCCCGAGGCGCGACAGCCCGTAAAGTGCGAGCATGAGGATCGCGACCCGGTCGAGCGGGGACGTGCGGCGAAAGAGAACCCACAGGCGACGAGGCGAGAATTGACTCATGACAGACGCGTGCGGCGCCGAGTCCACAGGAAGCCGCGGGCACTCAAGAGCCTAGCTTCAAAATACCTCAGTTCGGCGGGCACGTGGACTCTTTACGAGGCCGCTACTGGGAAGACGCCTTCCGAACCTTGCTGTGCGTCCGCCCATAAAATGCGTACACGAGCAGGCCAATTGCAAGCCAGATAAGCAGCCGCCACCAGGTCTTCGCGGGAAGGCTCAGCATGGCCGCGAGCGATGTGAGAATCCCAAGGATCGGAACGAGCGGAACCAAGGGCGTCTTGAACGGCCGGGGAAGGTCGGGCCGCTTGCGGCGAAGAATCCAAACGCCGGCGCAAACGATGACGAACGCGAGAAGCGTCCCGATATTCACCAGAACAGCGAGATCGCCGATGGGAATCAACGACGCGAAAATGGCGACGCAAATCCCCACCACGATCGAGGAGATCCACGGCGTCCGGAACCGCGGATGGATAGCCCCTGCCCAGTGAGGAAGAAGCCCGTCGCGCGACATCGAATAAAAGACGCGGGACTGGCCAAGCAACATGACGAGCATGACGCTGCCCAGTCCGGCGACCGCTCCCGCCTTGACCAGCAAACTGCCCCAGCGCACGCCGGTGGCATCGATTCCCACCGCGACCGGAGCCGCCACGTCCAGGCTGGTGTACGGCACCACGGCCGTGAGCAAGCCTGACACGAGAATGTAGAGGATCGTGCAGATCACGAGCGAACCGATAATCCCAACCGGCATGTCCTTCTGGGGATTCTTTGCCTCCTGCGCGGCCGTCGAAACCGCGTCGAATCCGATGTAGGCGAAGAAAATGACTGCCGCGCCCCGCGCCACACCCGACCAGCCGAACTCGCCGAACTTCCCCGCATTTGGTGGAATGAACGGGTGCCAATTGGCGGCAGCCAGTGCAGGATGCCGGAGGACGTACATTCCCGCGATACCAATAAAGACCAACACGATCGCGACCTTAAGGATCACGATTGCTGAATTGAAGTTCGCCGATTCCTTGATCCCGACGATAAGGATGAACGTGACCACGGCAATCGCCAAGAACGCGACCAGATTAAATACTCCGGTTGCATGCGGAAGTGTCGCCGGATCGATACCGGCAGATTCCAGCGCAGAGTGCACGGAATCGGCCGTCGCCCAGTGACCTTTGTAAAAAGTCATTTGCGTCCCGGGCGTCGCAATCCATTTTGGGCTGACGTGCACACCGAAATCATCGAGGAAGCTGACGAAGTAACCGCTCCAGCCGGAAGCCACCGTGGCGGCGCCAAACGCGTATTCCAGGATCAGGTCCCAGCCGATGATCCATGCAAAGATTTCTCCCAGTGTGGCGTACCCATAGGTGTAGGCCGAACCGGCGATCGGGATCAGGGACGCAAACTCGGCGTAGCAGAGGCCTGCAAACGCGCAGATGATGCCTGAAAGGATGAACGAAACAACGATGGCCGGCCCCGCGCTCTGTGCTGCGGCCTGACCCGTGAGCACGAAAATGCCCGCGCCAATAATCGCGCCGATGCCCAGCGTGATCAAGTTGATCGGCCCCAGGGCACGGCGCAAGCTAAGCTGGCCCGCTTCTTCGGACTCCTCCATGATGACGTGCAGCGGCTTCGTCGCCAAAAGTGGACTGCTCATTCGGGATTGTCCTCCCTCATCGTCAGACGCCCTTGCACTCCACAGCCGGACATATCTCCGCCTTCTTCACGACTCCGCTGATCGTTTCCCGGCCCAGACCCAAAGCCCATACACCGGCAGGCCAAGCAAAACGATGATCACGCCCGGCCAAGTGTACTGCGGTTTGTATCGCAACAACTGGATTTCGAGAAACACCGCCATCACGAGGTAGAGCGCCGGCAGCACCGGATAGCCGAACGCACGGTATGGCCGTGGCATGTCCGGGCGCTTCGCGCGCAGGACAAACAATCCGGCGAGCGTGAAAATGTAAAAGAGCACCACCGCAAAAATCAGAAAGTCGAGCAACTGCCCGTAGGTGCCCGAAAGGCACAGCATCGACGCCCAGATGCATTGCACCACCAGCGCGACTCCCGGCGCGTGGTGCCGATTCACGTTTCCCACCGCCCGGAAGAACAGCCGGTCTTTCGCCATCGCGTAATAGATGCGCGCTCCCGAAAGAATCAGACCGTTGTTGCAGCCGAAGGTAGAAATCAAAATCGCCGACGCCATTACGATCGCACCGGCCGGTCCGAAAATCACCTGCAGGGCGGCGGTCGCGACGCGCTGATCTGAGGCGAACTCGATTCCCCGGGCCAGCGGAGTCGCTCCCTGCGAATCGCCCGTGATGGGGAGAACTCGCAAATAGGCGATATTCGCCAGCGTGTAGAGCAGCACCACTATTCCGGTGCCGAGCGCGAGCGAAAGCGGCAAATTCCGGCTCGGGTTCTTCACTTCGGCGGCGGTGAATGTAACGTTGTTCCACGCATCCATGGCAAAGAGGGATCCCACCATTGCTACGCCTATGAGGGTGAGCGTGCCGATCATCCACGCCGGGTTGTCCGGCGGATACGGATGCACCGCACTCCAGGCCGCATTCCGCCAAAAGTGCGTGAAATTCGTGGTAAGAGCGATGGGTGTTGCAAACCACAACCCCAGCACGACTAGCGCAGCAAGCGCGCCCGTCTTGGCCACAGTGAAGACGTTCTGCACGATCTTGCCAAGCCGGAGCCCGCGCGTGTTTACCCAGGTGAGCAGAATGATCGAGCCGATGGCGAGGAAGTTCTGCCGGTTCAGGCCGACGTTATAGGGCCCCAGTTCACCGAACCACAAGCGCCACGGTCCGAACGTCCCGATCTTCCAGATCCAGTGCGACGCCGAAAACCAGGGCGCGAGCACGCCCGCAAATTTGGCGAAAGCGATCGCCACAGCGGCAATCGTCGCCGTCTGGATCACGAGCAGCATCGTCCAGCCGTAGAGAAAACCCCATACGTGCCCCAGCGACTCGCGAAGATAAACGTACTGGCCGCCGGCGTGCGGCATCGCGGCGGCGAGTTCCCCGTAGCTCAGCGCGCAGATCAGGGTCATGACTCCAGAGGCGAGCCAGACGATTAACAAGAGGCCCGGGCTTCGCACCTGATGTGCGATGTCTGCGGAGACAATGAAGATTCCCGACCCGATCATCGATCCGACGACGATCATCGTGGAATCGAACAAGCCAAGGCCCTTGACCAGTTCGGTGGACGGCCGAGCGCCCGCGGCTCCGATTGTCTGCGCCTGTTGCCCCATTCGATCCTGACCTGCGGCCTGGCCTAGCCCATCGCCGAACGCACGTGCTCCGCGATGGCCAGGTACTCCTTTGCACGACCCGCCGGATCTCGCGCCGATAGAAGATCGCTGATTACTGCAACGGAATCGGCTCCGGCGCGGAACACCTCCGCCGCCGTTTCGAGCGTGATTCCGCCGATGGCCACAATGGGTTTCCGTGTGAGCCGTCGCGCGGTGCGAAGGAGCTCGAGACCGACGACCGGGTCTGGATTTTTCTTTGTAGTCGTCGGGAAGATGGGCCCCACGGCAATATAATCCGCCGAAGTGGCGATGGCCTCGCGGAATTGCTCGATATTGTGTGTCGAAACGCCTACCCAGCACGAATCGCCGCAGATTCGCCGCGCATCTTCGACCGGCAAATCTTCCTGGCCGACGTGCACGCCGCCTGCGCGGGACAAGGCGGCTACGTCTGGACGGTCGTTCACGATGATCCGAATCCCCTGCGGCGACAGTCCGGCGACCAACTCCCTTGCTGCCGCGCAGGCATTCCGTGGCGTGGCGCGCTTATCGCGAAGCTGCATCAGTTTCACACCGGCGTCGGCAAGCGGCGCGGCAAACGCAAGTGGTGCCACCGACAAGAGGCTTGGATCGAGGATCGCGTAGAGGGGCGGGAACAACGGCCGTTCTCCGGGCTCACTCGGCTTTCGCGACGGTCAGCCGCTCGAGGAAATGCGTGTCGAATTTCCCCGCCCTGAAGTCCCGGTCGGCAAGAATTCGCTTGTGCAGCGGGATCGTCGTCTTGATACCCTCGACCACGAAGCCATCGAGCGCGCCCTCCATCCGGACGATCGCCTCCGCGCGGTCCTGCCCATGTGTAATCAACTTCGCCACGAGAGAGTCGTAATAGGGCGGGACGATTGCGTCCGCGTGCGCAGCCGTATCCACGCGTACGCCCGGCCCCCCCGGAACTCGAAAGGCCGTGATGCGGCCCGGCGATGGCCTGAAGGTCTCCGGGTCCTCGGCATTGATGCGGCACTCGATCGCGTGGCCCCGGAACTGAACCGGACCGACCACCTCGGTCAGCCGTTCCCCCGCCGCAAGACGGATTTGCGACTTCACCAGGTCCACCTGCGTCACCATCTCCGTCACCGGGTGCTCGACCTGGATGCGTGCGTTCATCTCGATAAAGTAGAGCCCTCCTGTAACGTCTCGCAGGAGTTCGACCGTCCCGGCGCTCGAATATCCGACTTTGCGAAGGGCTTCCACAACCTGAGTGCCGATGCGCTCCCGCGTCGCAGCGTCGAGGCCTGTCGAGGGAGATTCTTCCAGCAGCTTTTGGTGGCGGCGTTGAAGCGTGCATTCGCGCTCGCCCAGGTGCATGACGTGGCCATGGCGGTCGCCCAGCACCTGAAATTCGATGTGGCGCGGGTGCTCGATGAGCCTCTCCATGTAAACGTTGGGGCTGCCAAAGGCCTGTTCGGCTTCCGCGCGCGCCGTCTGAAACGCCGGAATCAATTCGCGCTTCGTGCGAACGATCCTCATCCCGCGGCCGCCGCCGCCTTCGGCGGCCTTGATCATCAATGGCAATCCAACCTGGGCCGCCACCTTTTTTGCGGCTGCTTCATCCGGTACGATTCCGTCGCTGCCCGGAATCACAGGAAGACCCGCGCCGGCCATCTCGACGCGCGCACGGTCTTTCTCGCCCATCATTCGGATCACGTCCGGCGGCGGCCCGATGAACGTGATGTGCGAGGCCTCGCAGACTTCGGCGAAGTTGGCATTCTCCGAAAGAAAACCGTATCCAGGGTGGATTGCATCCACATCGGCGATCTCGGCCGCGCTGATGACCTGGGGAATGTTCAGGTAACTGTCTGCGCTTCGCGGGGGCCCGATGCAGATCGCCTCATCCGCGAAGCGAACGTGCAGAGCGTGGCGATCTGCTTCCGAGTAGATGGCCACGGTGCGGACGCCCAGCTCTTTGCACGCGGCTAGAATGCGCAGTGCAATTTCGCCGCGATTGGCGATCAGGATTTTCTTGAACATGGCGCTAAGAGCGGATGACTTGCGAGCCGGGTGCCTCTGCCCTGTCTCTCCCGGCTTGATGCCTACTTCTTTCCCTGCACGCGAATTCCGAAGAGCGCCGCGCCGTATTCGACCGGGTGGCCGTTTTCGACAAAGACTTGCACGACTTCGCCCGCCACGTCGGATTCGATCTCATTCATCAGCTTCATTGCTTCGATGATGCAAAGCACCTGGCCGGTCTCGACGCGGGAGCCGACCAGGACGAATGGTTCGGCCTCGGGGCTGGGGGCCGAGTAGAACGTCCCCACGATCGGCGACTTGACCACGTGAACGTCCTCCGCGTGGGCCACCTCCCTAGCGCGTTCGTGGCCGCCGGCAGCGGCCGCCGCATGAGCGCCGCCCGCCGTCTCCGCGGTTGCAGCCGGCCGGTGCGCGGGCGCAGGGTGTGCCGACGCCCGTTTCAGACGGATGTGCACGCCGCGGCGCTCGTACTCAAATTCCTCGAGCCCGTTCTCCTGCATGAAGGCAAGCAGGCGCTTTACCTCGGCGAGGTCCACGCCGCGGACGTCCGTACCTGCTCCAGCTTCTGGCTTTGCCTTTTTTGCCATTTAGAGTTCGAGAAACTCCCGGGGAGCCGTCGTCAGATCCACAGCGCCCTGTGCCGTCACAAGGACGTCGTCCTCGACCCGGATGCCCCCAAGTCCTTCCAGGTAGACGCCCGGCTCGACGGTCACGACCATTCCATCCTGAAGAACCGTCTGCTCGCCCTTGTCGAGGCGAGGCATTTCATGCACTTCCAAGCCCAGCCCGTGACCGGTGCTGTGCGTGAAATACTGCGCCAAGCCAAGCTGCCTCAGGACGTTGCGCGCCGCCCGATCCACATCCCCGGCCTTGACCCCGGGCCGGATGACTGCTTTGGCCGCTTCTTGAGCCCGCAGGACTCCCTGGTACAGCCCGCGAATTCTTCTTGAAGCGCGCCCCAGGAAGACGGTACGGGTCATGTCGCTGCAGTAGCCGCGAAGTATAGCACCCTGGTCCAAGACGACCAACTCGTTTTTCCTGAGTGGCTTGGCGGTAGGGCGTGCGTGCGCCCAGGCCGATCGCGGACCGGAGGCCACAATAGTCTCAAACGAAGGCCCGGAGCCGCCGCGTTTCTTAATTCCGTATTCGATCTCGGCCGCCAGGTCGAGCTCAGTGACTCCCGGCCGGACTATCTTGAGGACCCCACGGAATACGTCGCTGATCAGCTGCGCAGCCGCCTGCATCTCGACCACTTCATCCCTGGTCTTCACGGCTCGGAGCTTCTCGACGGCGTTTGCGTCGGCAATCCACCGCACCCGGCTCTCGGCCGCAGCCTCCAGGGTCTGCTTCTGTCCGATGGTCACATTCCCCGTCGCGTAGCCGACCGACCGTCGCTGGCGGCCCCTCAGGTAGGCCCCGGCCGCGCCCAGGAGCCCCTTTCTCGCAATGTGCACCCGTGCCCCGCGGACTTCCTGCCCCGCTTGGAGCGTGTACCGGCTGTCGGTAAACAGCGTGCTTGTGGACACCTCAACGAGCAGCAGTCCAGCACTGCCCGAAAAGTCACACAAGTACCGAATGTTCGGAAGATGGGAGACCAGGATTGCGTCGATTCCGAGTCCGGCAAAGCAAAGCCGGAGCCGGTCCATTCGTTCGGTGGACCCGCTCCGGCTTGAAGTCTTGTGTGCCGATCTCGCCGCCACGTTAGGCAGCCGGTTCCCCTCGCCGCTCCCCCAAGCCTTAGCTCGGGAGAATCCGAGGTGTCAAGAAGAACAGCAGCTCCTGAGACGTAGAGCTGACGGTCGTGCTTTTGAACAGATTGCCTAGCAGTGGAATACTGCCGACGACAGGAGTCTGTTGGATGTCGGTCCGCTGTTGAGTCACGATGATCCCGCCGATGACCACGGTTGCTCCGTCAACCACTGTGACCTTCGTTTCGGCAGATTGCGTATCGATCGCCGGGATGCCCTGCACCCTCGGAATGGCCTGGTCGATCTGGTCGTTCTCGACCGTCACGTCCATGTAGACCGTGCCGTCTGCCGTGATCTGAGGCGTCACATCCAACTCCAGGACGGCGTCCACGAACTGAACGGATACGGTGTTGTTGACGATCGTCTGCACCGGAATCTTAGTTCCCTGCTTGACCGTCGCCTTCTCGTTGTTCTGCGTGATCACCTTCGGCTTGGACAGAAGCTTGCCGACGCCCTTCTCTTCAGCCGCCGTGATAATGAGGTCCAACGCTACGTTCGCCGATGAGAAGGAGTACTGGATGCCGCTGGTCGGCGCACCGACGCCGAAATTCGTGGCCAAAGGAATCGACCCGGATCCGCCAGTGCTAGACGACCCACCCGACCCGACAACGATGGGCGGTGCGGGAAGAGGCGGGAAATTGCGGATGACGGGACTCGTTCCCACTGCAGATGTACCGCCGACAATATTGCTGCCGCTGGGGTTCTTGCCCGCGAAGCCGAACTGCGTGCCGATCTCGCGCGAGAAGGAACGGTTGGCGGCAACCACGCGCGCTTCGATTTCTACCTGTCGCGACCTCCGGTCGAGCTGGCGGATCAGATTGTCGATCACGGGCATTGTGCTCGGAACGTCGCGGATGATCAAGGTGTTCGAGCGGTCGTCCGCGACGAGGTCGCCGCGCGACGACAGGAATTTCTTAAGCGTAGACGCCATGACTGTCGCCTTCGCGTAGCTTAAGACGCGAGTCGTCGTAACGACATCGGCGGCCTCCGCCTGCGCCTTCGCGAGATCGCGATTCTCTTCCGCTTCCTTCTGCAAGGTCGCCTTGGTAGCGATTCGCAGGACGTTTCCGTCGAGCTGCTTGTCCAGATCGTTGTTCTTCAGTACGATGTCGAGCGCCTGATCCCACGGCACATCGTCGAGAACGATCGTGAGTGTCCCCTTCACGTTCGGGTCCAGGACGACGTTCAGGCCGCTGATCTCGTGGATCAGACGGAAGAAGTCGCGCAAATCAACATCCTTCAGATTTACAGAAATCGGTTCGCCCGAGTACTTGCCCGCGACGACGGGAGCGGGTGCAGGTGTCTGCGCTGGTGCCGCGACTGGAGCGGGAGCCGGCACGGGGGCCGGTTCCGCCGGAGATGCTGCGGCAGCCGGGCTTGCGCCCGGGGCGTTGGACGCCATCATTGATGCCTCTGACGCTGGGCGCGTAGCTGCGACGGTTTCCTGCACCTGGGCTGGCGCGACGGTAGGCGCCGCAAGAGCCGCTGACGTCCGCGTCAAGGCCACCGGCAGCACAGCCGCCGGAGATGGAATCTCGGCCGCCTTCGGCAACGCCGCCTGCGCCGGGGGAGCCGGGGCTTGCTGCACCGAGGCCTTCGCAGTCATTAAATCCGCGGGCTGCTCGGAGGGCATCGGCTTGGCTGCGCCGCTAGAGGTTCCGTTCGGCACGAAGGACACCGTAACCGTGTTGCCTTCCTTCGTGATGTTGTAGGTGGCTGACTGACGCAGGTCGATCACGACACGCGACACTTCGGGCGTGTACTGAGCCAGGCGAATCTCGCGTACCGGGTCGAGGTTGCTCGCGAGGTGATTGGCGGAAGTCTTCAGGTGCGAGCCTGCGAAATCGAGCACCAGTCGCTCCGGCTTATGCAGTTGAACCGCGTGGTAGTTCAACGGGCCGGACCCAGAAATGTTCACCTCGGTCTGGTCGCCGTTCTGCGCCAGATGAACCTGCTGAATCGCTTCATACGTTGCGCCTACGGTCTTCGTCTCCATGGACTTGGCGGCAGCCGGAACCACTGTCGGTGCCAGAGTTGGTCTCACTTGGCTCGACGGCGCGGCCGAAGGATCGGGAGTCCGCGAAACAAGCAGCGTAAGGTTCTGGGCATCTTTCCGCTCGACTTGAGGCTCGACGCCCTGCATCATCAGAATCTCCACGCGAACGACGGGCTTGTTCCCCGAAGCGTAGGTGGTCACGCGGTAGCTCTTCACGAGGTCGGAAGGAACCACGCGCGCGCCGGTCGCGTCTGCGGCCGACACCCCACTCAGGTCGAGCACGTAAAGACTTTCACTCGGGCGATAGGTGGTGTACTCAAACGGCGCGTTAGCTTCGGCTTCCAACTGCACGCCGCCGTCCTTGACCACCGCCTTCACATGCACCACCGGCGTATCGCTCGCCGGCAGCGCTCCGTTCGACAGAATCAGACTGGCCGCGATCAGCGCACCCAGCCCCCACGCCCGCCACATGATCCTCATTGCTGCTCTCCTGCACTCGCGTAGATTCGCTTCGTCACCATCCGCTCGACCGGCTTGCCGAAGGCGTCCTTCGTGTTTTCTTTGAATGTCACACCGTCCAAACTGATCTTTTCCACATCGCCGTCATACAACCGGTCCCCTTCCCGGATGAAATACACGCGCTCCTCCGGATTCGAGACCACGGCGACCATTCCTCCGGCGGCTTGAACCGTCCCCGACACGCGGACCGTCGCGATCACCAGGCCGGCCTTGCCCGGAGGTAGGTGCATCGCCCCCACGTCCTTCTTGTCGCTAACCAAGGGTACAAACGGGTCCCGCTTGCTGGTCGTGTCGATCTTTTCCACCGTCGGCGCTTCCGGAGCCGCAGTCGCGGCAGCAGAAGATTTGACTGGCGCCGCAGCCTTGGCCTTCGGCGCCGTTTTCTTCCTTGCTGGCTTGGCCTGGGCCCAACTGCCGGAAATTACGCATAGCGACATTGCCAGCACGGCCAGCAGCTTTACGGATGCCTTTGCAAGTCTCATCATCATCGCCCTATCGTTTTGCCTGTCCGCCAGCAGGCGACGCCTGCTGTTCCATCGGGTTCGTGAAGAATGTTGTGATCGTAAACGTACCCGTCACGGAGGAGCCGGCCGCCATGTGGAACTTGCCTCCTGCGTTGCCGCCGATCGCGTTCAGCTTCAGATCGCCGACGTTGATAATTCGCGACAGCCTTCCGAGCCGGGAGAAGAAGTCCAACACCGAGTAATAGGGACCATCGGCCTCGATATCGAACGGCATCTCGAAGTAGTAAGGCTTTTGCGCAACCGGCTTCGCCGTCAGCGAACGGATCGCAACGCCTGCACTCACGGCCGAGCGTTGCACCATCAAAATGAACTGGTCGGTCTGTTTTTCTTCCGGAACGATCGTCTGCAGCGTCGCCAACTGCTTCTGCAACGCATCCATCTCGGTTTGCAATTCGGCGCGGCGCTGCTTGTAGACGCGCAGGTTGTCAACTTCGGTTCGCAATGGCTTCAGCTCGGCTTGCGCGGTCTCCAGTTGGCCGCGAACGTTCGCGAGTGGCAAACCCGGAATGTAGAAACCCGCCAGGACCAGGACTACGGCCAGCCCGACGTACAACAGGGCTTGCAGCGGCCACGGCCAATCGCGGAAGCTGGTTGCCATCGGCTAGCTCCTTCCTTTGGCCGCAGGCTGCGGAGGCTGTGCGGCTCCGGCCGGCTCGGCCTTCGCCGGACCAGATGGCGGCGCGATCACCACCGACATTGAGAAACCGTATGTCTCAACCGTTGGACGGAGATCGTCTTCTTTGGCGCTCTTGATTTCGACCTTGTCGAAGTAACCGCTTCGCTTCAGTTCTGTGATGAAGTTCGCCACCGCGTTGATCGAACCCGCTTCACCCTGGATGTCCAGCGAATCACCGTTGCGGTTGATGGACGTAAGCCAGAGCGAATCCACGCGGACCACGGTATTGGCCACCATCTGGAGCAAATCCTGCGCGCCGCTGCGGTTCCGCTGGAGCGTCTCGATCACGTTGATGCGCTGCTGTAACACGCTCTTTTCGCTTTCGAACCTGTCCACATCCTGCTTGATCTGTTGCAGACTTGCCCTCTCGGCCTGCAAATCCCTGATTTGTCCCTGCGTGTACTCCAGTTGCTTCTTTTGCGAGACGTACACCACCGTCAGAATGATTCCCGCGAAGGCGATGGCCCCGATAAAGAGCAATATCTGAAGGGTCGCCTCCAGCGGCACCGCTTGCTTTGCGGTCCTCGGACGGGCCTGGCCCAGTAGGTTGATTCGGATCATGGCGTGTCAAAACTCCTCAGCGCCAGACCCATGGCGATGGCCAGGCGCGGCGCCAACTCGCGAAGCTGATTCTCGTCGTGGCGTGCGGGATTGATTACGACCTTCCGGAACGGATAAAGCTCCTCGACCGGCATCGCAAACTCTTCCTTCAGCAGATCGAGCAAGCCCGGCACCCGCGCCGTTCCTCCCGCGACCACGATTCGCCGGATGTTCTCGCCACTGGCTGTGGCGCGGAAGAAATCGAACGTCTTCTGGATCTCGAGGATCAAAATGTCGGAGACCGACCGCAGGATCGCCGTGCGCTGCTCTTCGCTCACGCCCGCGTGTGTCCCGCCCATTTTCAGCTTCTCGGCATCCTCGAAGCTCAGGTCGAGTTCCTTCTGCAAGGCATCGGTGTACTGGTTGCCGCCGACCGAAACGTCGCGTGTAAAGAGAGGCGTCCAGCCACGGATGATGTTGATGTTCATTACGCTCGCGCCGATGTTCAGCAGCGCCACCACCTGCGACGGGTCCGGCTCGTAGTTCACCTCGTAAGCGTTCTGTAGCGCGAAGGCGTCGATGTCCACGACCACGGGTGTTTTCCCCGCCTGCGCGAGCACATTCGTGTGGTTCAGAATCTTGTCCTTCTTGACCGCCACCAGCAGCACGTCCATTTGGTTCTCCGTCGCTTCCAAGAGCTGGTAGCTCAGGTTTACGTCGGCGATGTCGAACGGAATATGCTGACTCGCTTCCGCTTGAATCCGGTCGTACAACTCTTCCTCGGTCATCAGCGGCATGCTCACACGCTTGACGATTACGGAATGGCCCGAAACGGACGTTGCCACGTCCTTCGTCTTGATTTTCTGGCTCTCGAAGATGGAAATGATTTTCTCGGCCACGGACGGCGCATCCATGATGGCGCCGTCCACGACGGTATCCTGGGCCAGCGGTTCGAGCCCGAAACTTACAAGCTCGTAGCCCTCTTTCGCTTTCTTCAGCTCGACCGCTTTCACGGAACTCGAGCCGATGTCCAGGCCGATTAACGATTTGGTTTTCCCCAGATTGAACATCGTGCGGCCCCTCACTCCTCAGTTCGCCCCGTTTCCCAGGACGAATCCCGCGTCGTTTCTCGCGCGTTTTCCCCGAAAATGCCCTGCGCGCTTTTGTTCCTGTTTCGCCCCCACCCCCGCGGGCTTTGCCACACCCGTCGAGAGCCCCGATAGTACTAAGAGAACCGGTACGCTCCGTGAACCGTTTATCACATCTAGCGCCGCAAACTGTCAATCGACATGTTTCGGGTATGTGCTTCTGGTAAAACCCGGCCCAACGTACAGGCGTCCGGGCCGGGCTAGGCAGGATCAAGCGAGTTGGGCGTGCTCGGCTCCGGGGCGATTTTGGGGGCATGGCACGACTTCGGGGAGCCTTTCGCCCCTCCTTTTTCTTCTCTTCAGGGTGCGGAAGACCTTGTCGGGACCTTGGGGCGGAGAAATCCTAACGATCGAGCTTCAATTGCGACCAAAGAGCGTCGACACGCCTCCTGGTTGGCTCATCCATCTTGATCTCGTCGGGCCAACGGCCAGTGTAACCCTCTTCCGGCCACTTCCGCGTGGCGTCGACTCCCATCTTCGACCCGAAATCCTGCCGGCGTGCTGCGTGGTCCAGCGTGTCCACGGGGCCCAGCACGAATTGAATGTCCCGCTCGGGATCGACCGCGCACAACGCCTTCCAAACCACTTCGCGCGAGTCCTGCACGTTGACGTCGTGATCGACAACCACGATCACCTTCGTGAACATCGCTTGGCCGAGCGACCAGATCGCATTCATCGTCTTTCGTGCGTGCCCCGCGTAGCTCTTGCGAATCGACACGATCATGAGGTTCTGGAAAATTCCCTCGGCCGGCATCGCCACGTCCACGATCTCCGGATGCTGCATCTTCATTACCGGCAGGAACACCCGCTCGATCGCGTGGCCGATGAAATAGTCTTCCTGAGGCGGCGGCCCGACGATCGTCGTCAGATAAAGAGGCTCCTTCCGGTGCGTAATGCAGTTCACATGAAAGACGGGATATTGCCCCTCGAGCGAGTAAAATCCGGTGTGGTCGCCAAACGGCCCCTCGGTCCGCATTTCCCCCAGCTCGACGTACCCTTCAAGCACAATCTCGGCATTCGCCGGAACTTCGAGAGCGACCGTCTTGCACGCCACCAGTTCGACCGGTTCGCGCCGCAGGAAACCGGAGAACAGGAATTCGTCCATGTCCGGGGGCACGGGCAGGATTCCGGCCAGGCACGTGGCAGGATCGGCGCCGATTGCCACGGCCACCTCGAGCTTCCCTTCCCTGTTCTTCGATCGTGCGCTGCGAAAGTGCTCGGCGCCATGCTTCTGCGTCTGCCAGTGCATGCCTGTTGTGCGTGAATCAAACACCTGCATGCGATAGCATCCCACGTTGCGCTTGCCAGTTTCGGGATTCTTCGTGATCACCATCGGCCAGGTGATGTAACGCCCGCCGTCCTGCGGCCAGCACTGGAGGATCGGAAAATCGAGCAGCGAAAACCCGTCGGCTCGTACCACTTCCTGGCATTCACCGTTGCGCACGGTTTTCGGGAACACGTTGCCAAGCTCGGCCAGCTTGGGCAGCATCTTCACCTTGTCGAGGAATCCCTGCGGCGACTGCATATCGAGAATTGAGGAGATTCGCTCGGCGATCTCTTCGAGCGAATCTACCTCCAGCGCGAGGTTCATCCGGCGTTCGCTCCCCACGAGGTTCGTCACCGCCGGAATCCGCGACCCTTTCGGGTGCTCGAACAGCAGGGCCGGGCCGCCTCGCTTGACCGTGCGGTCTGAAATCTCGGTGATTTCCAGCACCGGATCGACCTCGGCGGAAACCCGCTTCAGCTCGCCCTCTTTTTCCAGCTTGCGCAAGAAATCCCGCAGGTCCCGATACGCCAATTCCCCTCCTTGGGATCATCCCTCCGAGCCGCCCACTCTAGCACGGGTCACGGTCCGCGGCCCGCCAGAAACAGCCTGTCGTCCTTGCCGCGCCGAAGGATGGGGAAACCAACTCCCCCATGAATGCGTCTCTAAAATGAAGAGAGGTACAGCTGTGCTCTAGCGTAAGATATGGGAGCCGCCAGATTGTGACCACCAACCCCGAAGGCAGAGGTAAATGTCGCTAAGAGAATCCTATCAACACCATAAGAAGCTGTACATCATCGGTGGGGCCGCTCTGATCATTATTATCGCGGGCTGGTTCTATTTCAGGACCCGTGCGAGCGAGCCAAAGTACACCACGGTCCAGGTCCGGCGCGGCGACATTACCGCAACGGTTCAAGCCACCGGAACGATCAACCCTTTGACGACCGTCCCGGTCGGCTCGTATGTCTCGGGCACCGTGCAGTACATTTTCGCGGACTATAACACCCGCGTCCATAACGGCCAAGTTCTCGCCCAGCTCGATCCGGCCATTTATGAAGCTCAGGTAACCCAGGCGCGCGGCAACCTCGAAAACGCCCAGGCGAATCTGGTGACCCTCGCCGCCAACGTCCAGGTGGACCAGGCAAACCTCGCGAAGGTCCAGGCGAACGTCAAATACCAACAGGCGACGGCCAAGCGCTCGCAGGACCTCTTCCAATCGGGGGTCGTTTCCGCCGATTCCAACGAGCTGACCCAATCCACTCTGGGTCAGGCACAAGCGGACGTGCAATCCGCGCAGGCCGCTCTCGATCAAGCCAAAGCGCAACTCAATCAGGCAAAATCGCAGGTTACCTCGATGGAAGGTGCGCTCAGCGCCGCCGAGACGAGCCTGAAATACACCTCAATTATTTCGCCGATCGATGGCACCGTCGTCGCGCGCAACGTCGATGTCGGCCAGTCCGTCGCCGCAACCTTGCAGGCGCCCCAGGTTTTCACTGTCGCACAGGATCTGACCCGGATGCAGGTTTACGCGGCTACGGACGAGTCGGACACAGGCAACATTAAGGTCGGCACGCTGGTCACGTTTCAAGTCGACGCCTTTCCGACCGAACAGTTTTACGGCCGCGTCAGCGCCGTACGTCTGAATCCGACTACCGTTCAGAACGTCGTCACTTACAACACCATCATCGACTTCAGCAACCCGGACGAAAAGCTGCTTCCTGGAGAAACAGCTTACGTAACGATTCCGACGGGACACGTGTCGAGCACGCTCGAAATTCCCAATGCGACGCTCACATTCAAGCCGAGCGCGGCAGCGAAGGATTTGCAGGCGCTGTATAAGCAATACAAGATTTCCCGTGAGGCCTCGACGACTCATCTGGGAGGATGGCAGGTCGTCTGGAAACTGGGACCGGACCAGGGGCTCACTCCGCTGGCCGTTCAGGTTGGAATCACCGATTACAACAACACACAGCTCATCCAAGGTGACTTACACGAAGGGGACTTGCTGGTTACTGCGGAGCAGGTCAAGAAAAGTGGCTCCACCGGTGGAACGCGCCCTCCTAACTTTGGCGGCGGAGGCCCGCGCTAGCGTGCAGATGGCGGGAATTGAGGTGGCAATATGAATCCTAGGGAAGTGATTCGTGTGGCGCTGCGAGCGCTGGCTCGCAACAAAATGCGGACAATCCTGACGATGCTGGGGATTATCATCGGCGTCGGCGCAGTGATCTGCACGGTCGCCATCGGCCAAGGCGCCGGGCAGCAAGTCCAACAGCAGATTCAGTCGCTTGGCGACAACATGATCATGATCTTCGCCGGGAGCGTGAACACCGCCGGCGTCCGCATGGGAAGTCAGGCGACCAAAACACTTACCGTTGACGACGCGCAGGCGATTCTCCAGCACGTGCCCAACATCGTCGCGATTTCCCCCGTGGTCTTCGCGTCCGTCCAGGTCGTCAACGGGAACCAAAACTGGTATACGCGCGCGCAAGGCGCCTCGCCCGATCTCCTCCAAATCCGGACTTGGCCCGTGGTTTCCGGAAGCTCGTTCTCACAAAGGGACGTGGACGTGGCGTCCGATGTCTGCCTCATCGGCAGCACGGTGGCCCAGCAGCTCTTCGGCGATCAGGACCCGGTGGGACAGACCATCCGCGTCAAAAACCTTCCGTTCCGCGTTCTTGGACTGCTTCAAACGAAGGGCCAATCCGGCGTGGGTCAGGATCAGGACGATATCATCATCATGCCCTACACGACCGTGCAGAAGAAAATCGCGGGCATCAGTTGGGTGCAGTCCGTTTTCGCTTCCGCGAGCTCCCAACAGGCAATGCAGCCGGCGGAGGACGCGATCTCCGCGCTGCTGCGCCAGCGGCACCACCTGCGGCCCGGCGAAGACGACGACTTCATCATCCGCAGCCCGAACGAAATCGCCCAGGCGGCGTCGGCCACTTCGAGCATCCTCACGCTTTTGCTCGGCAGCATTGCGTCTGTTTCGCTGCTCGTCGGGGGCATCGGAATCATGAACATCATGCTGGTCTCCGTCACCGAGCGCACGCGCGAGATCGGCGTCCGCATGGCGGTGGGAGCCACCGAGGAAGACGTCAAGATGCAGTTCCTGAGCGAGGCGCTCGTGCTGAGTTCGATCGGCGGGCTCGTGGGCATTGCGTTCGGCATGGCCGGGTCGGCCCTCGTCTCGCATCTGGCCCACTGGACGACATTCGTTTCTCCGCTCTCCGTGGTCGTCGCGGTTGTGTTTTCCGCCGGAGTCGGAATCATTTTTGGCTATTACCCTGCGAGCAAAGCTGCTGCGCTCGATCCCATTGAGGCCCTCCGATATGAATAACAGCTGTTTCAAGAACAGTTTCGGTCACCGGACGGTGTACCGGACGCTCGTCATTGTCCTGCTTGCATGCCTTTCGCTGACGGCTGTTGCATACGCTCAGGGCCAGAGGCCGGGACTTCCCCCGACGCCGGGTGCGGGTGCGTATGCCCATGCCCACGGTACAAGCCCGGCCGTTTCGCCGCCTGCCAGCGGCCCCGCCCCCCAAGGTAGGAAAACATCTGCCGGCGAGCAGTTCTATATCGTTGCCTCACTCGACCAGTCGAAATCCCAGCTTCTGCTGAAGCTCCCGAGCGAAGTCACCATGCTGATGAGTGTCACCGGCAAGACGCAGATCCAGGATGAAAATGGCGCGCCGCTCAAGCTTTCCGATTTGCGCGCGGGTGACACCGTCTGGGTCATTTCATCCGGCAGTGCGGCCGAGCCAGCCGCCGTCCGCATCCGCAAAGGCCAGATGACGGTCGCCGATCTTCACCGCTACTTCCTCGATTACCCCGAGATTAAATAGAGTCTCGTCCGCTGGCCTTTCTTGCGCCGCGACAGACGCGGTGCTATTCTGCAAAACGATTCGGCCCTGAGCGGGCGTCGTACAATGGCAGTATAGAAGCTTCCCAAGCTTCGGACGTGGGTTCGATTCCCATCGCCCGCTCCAACATTCAAAAGCAGTTATGCGAGGGCCTCATTTTCCATATTTTCCAAAACTACAATTTCGCTGCTGCTCTGCATGGAAAATGCGGCCCGAATTTGCTCGATAGGAATCTCTCTCGTGTACCGCGCCGTCATCGTCGCAGAGCGCTGTCAGTTTGAGCAAGCCCCCAACGGTCCGGGTCGTGGCTGTGCTCGAACTGAGAGGAACACAAACCGCAAGTCCCATCGGAAACGGGCTCGCGGTTCAATCGCCAGTGGCGGGCACCGGATCCGTGAATCTTTTCTTCACTTCCTCGGGAATCGGCTCGCTCTGGAACACGACAGGGTCTTCGCTTACGCGCGTGACCCATACGCGCCTCTCAAAAATCTCCAGGCCGAGGACTCCGTCGGGCAGGAAGACTCTATGCTGGACCAAAAAGCTGCTGCGCCCCCATTCGGGAATAGACGTTTCGTAGACCACCTCGTCGCCGAAATTGGAAGGCACGACGAATCGCACATGCAAGTCAACTAACGGGATGCCGATGATGTTGTAGGTTTTGAGCATCAACGGCTTGAACAGCCCGGCCCGCGCGAATAGGGCGTTTGTGCACGCGTCGCCGTACTCGATGTAACGCGGAAAGAAGACGGTTCCCGCCGCGTCGCAATCGCCCCATTCGATTTGAATGTGCCTTCTATTGATCAGCATGCGGCAGGTCTCCCTTCAGCTTTACGAGATCTTGCAAGTCTGGGCGTCGTTTCAATGGGTCATATCCGAGATCTTTCGCAGACTCGGCTCCCTGTCCCTTCACCGCCGGAGGGGAAAATGGAGAGTCCATCGACGCCGGTATCCTGCAACCACTGGGCTCCGCGGTCAGGATTTGGATTGGCCCCGCTCCGATCGAGATTCACGCGTTGTGAAGCCAGGCGCGCAAAGACAGTGCCGGGCATCTTGCGTTTCTAACCAACGTTAAGGTCCGGGTCCTGTTTGTCGCTGCTGATTCCGCCGAGCTTCTGCAAGCGCTGGTAGGCCAGCAACGCCGCTCCAAGGGCGGCGACCATGTCCGGTTGATCGCTGACATTCACCTGACGGCCGATCGTGTCCTTCAGGGCCTTCACCATTCCGTTCTGGCGCGCCACGCCGCCGACGAAGGTGACCTCATCTTCAAGCCCCACACGGGCGAGCAACGCCTTGGCTCGCGAGGCAAGCGAATTGTGGATGCCGCGGATGATGTTCTCGACGCTCTGCCCGTCGCTGACGTGGTTGATGATCTCCGATTCCGCCAGCACGGCGCAGACGCTGCTGATCGTCGTGGGCTTCTCCGAGCCCATGGAGAGCGGGCCAAGCTGATCGAGAGGGATCTCCAGATAATGCGCGGCGCGCTCGAGGAATCCTCCCGAACCGGCCGCGCACTTGTCGTTGGATTTGAATTCCTTCACCTTGCCGCCTTCGCGCAACCGGATGGCGCGGGTGCTTTGTCCGCCCACGTCGAGGACGCAGGCCGTGTTGGGGAAAAGAAATTCTGCTCCCCGCGCAGCGCAAGTAATGTCCGTAATTTGTAGATCACGGAAAGGGATGTTGTATCGCCCCAAGCCGGTCGTGGTCACATACTTCACGTCTTCCATGCGGCCGCCCGCCTCGGCGAGTGCCAGTTCCATCGCTTCCTTTGCCACGCCGGGAAAGTCTGGCCGGGTTTTCACGAGCGCAGTCCCGCAGACATGCCGCGATTCGTCTAAGATCACTGCTTTCGTGCCCCTGGATCCGATATCAATTCCCGCTACGTAAGCCATGGAACACCTCCGTCACTGTCACTATGAATCGAGTCCTTTACTGTGCGCCGGCAATCGGCAGCGATGACTTCGGCGCTCCGGCGGGAACCTGGTCCGGTTTGCCCGAACCGGCAGAGGCGCCGCTCATTGCCCGCTCCAGCGCGAAAATCGCAGCGCCAATCGCGCCGATGTAGTGCGAATCGTCGCAAACGTTGACGGGCACGCCCAGCTTTTCCTCAAGCGCCTTCACCATCCCGATGTTCCGCGACACCCCGCCCGTGAAGGTGACCTCCGGATCGATTCCCACTCGGCGTACTAAGGCTACGGTGCGAGCCGCGATGGCGTTATGGACGCCGCCGAGAATGTCCGGCACAGTCTTCCCTTCCGCCAGGTAGGACATGATGTCCGACTCCACGAATACGGCGCAGACCGTGCTCAGGCGCACAGGCTTCTTTGCACCGAGCGAAATCGGGCCAATCTGGTCCAGGCCGAGACCGACGGTTTCCGCCGCATTTGAAAGAAAGCGCCCGGTGCCAGCGGCACACTTGTCGTTCATCACGAAATCCTTGACGTCTCCGTCCTCGCCTACCCGGATCCCTTTGGCATCCTGGCCGCCCATGTCGATCACGGTGCGAGTTTTTGGGAACAGAAGATTGGCGCCCCGGGCGTGACAGGAGATCTCAGTTATTTGAGCGTTGCCGAAATTCACCTTGTAGCGCCCATAGCCCGTCCCCACGACGTAGGCAACGCTTTCCGGAGCGATGCCGGCAGAGGCCACCGCCTCCCGGAACGCGCGTTCGGCCGCCATCGAGACATTGGCTCCGGTGTTGATCAAGCAGCGAGCGACAATCTTGCGGTCCTCAGACAAAATGATTGCTTTGGTCTGTGTTGATCCGACGTCTACTCCGCCTCCGTAAATCATGCGACCCTACCTTTCCTTGCCCTGCCCACTGCGGCCCGCGTTCGACGGCTGAATTTCTACTTCTTTACCAACGTTCTTTGGTGCTCCAGCGATTCAAAGAATGCATCCACGCGGTTTCGCAACTGCGCCTCGGAAAAATACCGCGGGTCTTCCAGATCCGATTCGATCAGCAGGGTGGGCACATTCAGTTGCTTTGTGAAGTACTCCCTCATGTCGCCCTGGCCCGCTGAAAACAGTCTGCAGCTCTTCACTGAATGGATGACGAGCGCGTCGGCGCCCCAATCGTCCACGTAATCCTTGATTTGCTTGTACCGTTGCATGAAGTTGCGGTTCGTTACATTCCATTGCAGCATGTGCCGGGCGATACTCTCGAGAGGTCGCTGCGGGTCGTGTCGGAAGCCGAATTCCCATATACCCCCGACGGTCGAGTACGTCGACGCTATGGCCACCGCGCCCCAGCGGCTGAACATGTCGCGAAACTGCCGCAGAAAGGGCCATGGCGGGGGGCCCTCCATGACGATGCGAAACTTTTCCTCCGGCAATGGCCCCTCATGGTTGTCCGCCCGCTGCTTCATCTCTTTGTATGCTTCCTGAAAGAACCGCAGTCCGTCCTCGGTACCGCGCAGGCAGTAGAGTGGAGCCATCATCATGACGGAATCGAAATAGGCATCAAAGGGAGCGGGGCGCTCCCGCGTGAGCTTCTTGATATTCGACCATAGCTCTCCGGTCTCGCCAGAAAGCTCCATGATGCGCTGCAATTTCTTGTAATCAAGCTTCTTGCCGCTCATCCGCTCCAGTACTTCAATGAGCTCCTCCAACTGCTTGACAACGTAGCTCAGGTCTTCCTCCAGGATTTCGGGGCCCGGAGTGCGGAAAAACGGGACGTCCAGATTGTAGATCGGAGCTTTGGAGTACTCGGCCAGGTGTTCGAACCATTGCAGGTAGACGTTGCAGCCGACGTAGTTACACAAAATCAAATCGGGCTCCGGAATCGTGGCGAAAGGCGTCTTGCGACCCGCAAAATACATTCCGACGTCGGCCTTGACGTAGGCGCAGTTGTCCGTGGAGTACCCCATTTCCTCGGCCGCCAGGATGAGGGGTAACGACTGCTTCTTCACGGCCAGTTGCAGGGCGTTGACCTCCGGATAGACCGGGACCATGTCAAAAGCCTCGATCAGCTCCACGGGATTGCCGCTGATCAGCATGTAGATGGCCTTGTCTCCCTTGCCTTCTGCCGCCGCGGTCAGTCTGGCATAGTAACGGCCGATCATGTCTTTCTGAAGATTGTGGATGCGTCCCTGATAATCAGACTTCGGTGTGGCTTGCGCCATGATTAGACTCCTTCATCGACCTGCCGTTTTACCGTCAGTCGAATAGCAACGACTCCACGAATGTTTCCGCCTCGGAACGGGCGCGATCAAAAATCCACGTCTTTTCTTCGAACTCCAACAGCAGATGGGGGATCTTCGCCTCGTCCAAGGCCTTGCGATACAACGCGTAGTCGAATAAGGCTGGTTCGCAAAACTTGGCGGCTTGGAAAATGACTGCATCCGCCTTCTTCTCCTTAACCTGGCGGATCAAGTGCGCCGCCTTCGCCTCCCGAGAGTCATGTTTGGTGCCGGAGTAGTAAGCGCGCTCCGAATAACTCTCCGCCAACTCGTGCAGCGGGTTGTCGTGGATGGGTACATCCTCGGTGAACCATCTCCAGCCCCGCAAGAAATCGTCATCGAGGATGTAACATCCAGCCTGTTCCACAGTCTCGATCAGGCCCACCGGCGGAAGTTCACAGAACGAGCCCTCCAGGATCACGCGAATCCGGTCTTTCGGCCGCGACGGGCGTCCGGGAAGTTCAGCGAGGACCTCGTCGATCATCTTTATGAATTCTTCCGGAGCCATCAGTGTTCCCGCTCGCGTTAGCACGAACGATTCGGTCGCAGAGATCACGTGCGGCGTCTCCGCCCTGATCCGGTAGATCTCACGCAAGCCGGCTCGAATGCGGTTGTAGAGGCCGATACTGCGGTTCAAGTCGTCGGTCGTGGGCGCATGCCCCGACCTCTCTTGCAGACCCTTCAATATCCGTCGGTATTCCGTCTCCAAGTACAGCCTTGCCAACGGCGAAGCAAAATTCTGCGGGAAGTGAATGTATTCCACAAACATGCCGGGGAAGTTCCGCTGGAAGACGCTCGAAAGGTTGCGCGCTGGATCGCAGATCGAATGGAACAACATCCCATCCAGAAACTTGAGCCGGTTCGTAAGTCCCAGCTCCAGCGTGGTCTTTACGATGGAGCAGACGAAGGACTGGAAACGGGAATCGGCGTAAGTGACCTCGATTTGAGTGCCCGCGCCGATAATGCCGAGCGGAAGCATCCCGGATGCGTGGATTAGCTCCACGGGACAATGGATCGGGAAGCAGCCGATCGCTTTCTTCCCGGGATGCTCTTCGAGCCAGCGCTTCGCCACGGTAAATTCCGGGTCCTGTCCCATCTCGCGGCAGGAGTCAAAAATCGCGTTGAGCTTGGAAGTTTCTTGAACCGGAGTAGTAGCCACTATTGCCTCCTTCCTTACGACACCAGACAGGCGCGCCCTTCGAACGATTCGGCGAACAGCATTTGACACGGCACTTCGTTCACGAAAAACGATGTGCAGGGCGCGTTTCTCAGATTCGCGCGCGACAGTCCCTCATGGCCGCGTTCCGCGCACTCTCGGCGATGCCCTTTCATGACCTAGATTCTACGCACAAGCCGAAGGTCTTGTCAACACTAATGTAGTACTACAATACCGGAATTCAGGCCTCCACCGATTTGCGCGGCTGTGGGCCCCGACCAGCATCGCTCCTGCATCCACGGGCACAATCATCGGCGAGACGCCGCCTTGCGAGGCGCTTTTGCGAAACGCGATGACCCGACCCACGGCCGGCGCGCCATCAGCTTCAGCATGGTCGAGATCGTGATCGATCGAAAGGTTGCAAGCGCGTGGTCATCCAGTTCATCGAGCACCATGCGCAACGCGCATCCTGCCTCCGTGGCAAGCTCCGGGTCTTCCTCCGCGGCGCTCTGCGGCCCGATCGGCTCAAAGATTTGAATGACATCGAGCAGCGTGAGTCGCTTCGCATTGGCGGCAAGCCGATAACCCCCGCCAACGCCACGAGCCGCCTCGACGATCCCTGCGCGTCCAAGATCGCGCAAGACCTTCGCCAGATGATGCGCAGAAATGCCGTATTTGTGTGCGATTTCTGTCCCCGAAAGCTGGCTGGCCGGATTCCCAGCAAGCTCGAGCACGGCATAAAGTGCGAATGAGCTTGCCTTTTGCAATTTCACGAGATTTCGCCTCTGGATACGCTCAATCGAGCGCCGCCTCGAGTTCGATAAAAGGCCCCGCCATCATTCCCTGACTGCGAAAAAAGGAGAGGACAAGATGGTTGTCGCGCGCCATCATGGTACGCACTCTCTCGACGCCAGCACGTCGAAATGCATCGCATAGAGTCTCGAAGAGTTGCGTCCCGACCCCCTTCAGGCGATTCTTGGGACGCACTTGCACCGCAAAAATCCAACCGCAAGGCGGCTCGCCGAATTCCCAGGCGCGCACTTCCCCGATGATAAATCCCTCGATGCGGCCTCGATGTTCCGCGACTAGAAAGAACCGCGGCAATCGGCGCCGCGCGCCGTAGCGTGCGAATGTTTCCTTCCAATACTTGCGCTTGGCGAGACCGGTAACGTCTTCATCTAGGGAAATCAACTCCAAGAGGTCCGCGTTGATCGCCGGTCGGATGTGTATCCCGCGTGCCTTCCGGAAAGTAATAGCGGTTGTCATGTCTGGCTGATTGCGGGTAGTAGGTCTCCATCCCAAGAAAGAAGTAATTTAGTACCGCTTTTTCTGATACGCAAGGCTCTCAAAGAGCTCTTCGTCGCATGGCTTCGCACTCCCCGAGAAGCGGGAGGTGCCCGATCCGAAGACTGATGGCTGAAAAACCACATGAGCGAACGAGGGGTCGATGTCGCGTGCCCCTTTAGCGTTACAAAGCCTCAAGATGCTCTTTCACCAGGGATGATCCTGCATGTGACTGATCCCCGGTTGGGACAGAGAAACATGGTTGTGATACAGCTTCCATGTTCCCTTGTCCCGCAGAAAAACGTCTGTTCCGTAGCCTTCCCGGAGGAGGCGGGAGTCGTTCAGTTTGGATCTCCCGTCAGTACGCCACTCATAGACAACGGTGGCGATATCGCCGAAAACTCTTGCCTTGCGCGGGCCGAATTTCAGACTGATCTCTTCCAGGTTATCAAAGTATCTCTCTAACATTTGCTTCGCGGCATCCCAGCCATAATAGGCGCCGCGCGAGGTAAAGAGGACGAAGCCATCATTGTGCCAGTAATGGTTGAATAGCTCCTGCAGGTCTTTGTCGCTCCACGCCTTTTCCATTGCATCCATGATTCGGAGGACCGCTTCGACGTCGGGCCCGGCAATTTCTGGTTTTGCCGTTTTCTCTTCGACGACTTCGGTTTTCTTCATTTTCTTCTCCTGTAAACCAACCCCGCATGTTGTCCGGAAATACTTGCCCGCATTCTTACAATGGGCCGTGCCGCTCGACGGCGGACAATTTAGCCTAAATTGCTCTCGAGTTCCACCGAACGAGGGAACAGTATGTTGTTCTCGAGATGAATGTGTTGATGCAGATCCGCCGCAAAAGCAGGCAGCGCCTGATAGAGCGCTTGATAACTGGCACAGCCGTCGGGCGGCGCCGCATAACCCTTCGTGATTTCACGCATTTTCTCGAACGCCTGGCCTGCTGCTTCATGCTCCATGATCATCGCCGCCACCGGATTCTGCACCGTTCCGAACATGGGTGCCGATGGGTGGCGCTTGACACGGGCCGCTTCTTCCATTTCGGCGATGTAGGGGAAGAGCAATTCCTCTTCCTTCTCCATGTGGGACCTCAACTCCTCGGACAATCCCGCGAAAATCGTCTGTACTTGAGCCAATTCCGGATGATTCTTGCCGTGTGCGGAGACCACCTTTGAAATCAGATCTTTAAGTCGCGTGATCTCCGCCTGCGTGAACGCGTGATGTTTATTCACAATGTGCTCTGCCAACTCCGTAAGCGACGCATCGCGCCAGTCCCTTTCGGAGGGAGCGGAATCAAGCTTCTGGAGCGCCGCACTCACTTCTTCCGCCGATCGGTTCGCCGCCCTGCAGGCCGCCGCAAGAGTCTGGTCGCCGCCACAGCAGTAGTCAATTCCAAATGTTTCGAAGACTCGCGCGGCTGCCGGTTTTTCGAGAACCAGGTCGCGCACCGTGGTTCCAAGGTTTGGGGAACTTCCCATGGAGCCCTCCTCAATACGCGTATTACAGTACTATAATACTCTTGGTATCGTCAAGCAAAATATCTCCGGCGCAGGCACCCTCGGTTCTCGCCAGTAATCCATGATGCCTTCAGCACCGTTCCAAGATCGTTGCGATCCCCTGGCCGACTCCGATGCACATGGTACAAAGCGCGTAGCGAGCTTTCAAGTTTTGCAGTTGATAGATCGCGGTGGTGACCAGCCGCGCCCCACTGGCGCCGAGCGGATGACCGATCGCGATCGCTCCGCCGTTTGGGTTCACGTGTTCGGCGTCATCCGGGAGACCGAGGTCCCGCAGCACGGCAAGCGCCTGGGCGGCGAATGCCTCGTTCAGCTCGATCACATCCATCTTCGATAATGGCATTCCCGCCTTTGCGAGAACCTTTCGCGTAGCAGGTACCGGCCCCATGCCCATGATCCGGGGCGCAACTCCGGCAGCAGCGGTGGCCAAAACCCGAACGCGCGGCGTGAGGCCGTATTTCCGCACCGCTGCTTCGGAAGCGAGCAGCAGAGCGCCGGAGCCATCGTTGATCCCGGAGGCGTTGCCAGCCGTGACTGTGCCATTCCCTTTCACGATGGGTTTCAACTTGGCCAGATTGTCGAAGGTCGTGTCCGGCCGGGGGTGCTCATCCGTATCGAACACCTTTGGTTCGCCCTTCTTTTGAGGAATCAAAACAGGAAGAACTTCATTCCCGAAAAATCCAGCGGCGTGAGCCTTTGCCCAGCGCTGCTGGGTTCGCAACGAAAAGGCGTCCTGATCCACACGCGCGATATGAAAATCCTCCGCCACGTTTTCGGCGGTTTCAGCCATGGAATCCGTGCCGTATTTGCTCTTCATCGCAGGATTGACGAAACGCCAGCCGATGGTCGTGTCGAAAATCTCCGCAGCACGACTGAAAGGTACCTCGGCTTTTCCCATCACGAACGGAGCGCGGGACATGCTTTCCACACCACCGGCGATGATCAGATCCGCTTCGCCGCACTTGATGGCGCGGGCCGCGATCCCTACCGCATCCATGCTGGAGCCGCAGAGGCGATTCACAGTCGTGCCCGGAACATCCGGCGAAAGGCCGGCAAGCAGCGAAGCCATGCGCGCGACATTGCGATTGTCCTCGCCGGCCTGGTTTGCGCATCCGAAGATCACGTCGTCCACCGCCTGCCAATCGACCATTGGATTCCGGTCCATCAGGGCCCGAATGGGCGTCGCGGCGAGATCGTCCGTACGAAGAACGGATAAAGCTCCGCCATAGCGCCCAAAGGGCGTGCGGATCGCATCGCAAATTACGGCGTCGCTCATGAATCTCTCCTGTTTCGATCCGCCTCAGACAGCTGGTGCGCCCCTATCTATCACACTTTGCGCCATAAAATGTGCCCCCACTCCATAGCAGCTGGCGGATCCGAGGGGAAACGCGGTAGCGATCTCCGCTGTAATGTACAGCTAGATTCGTGAGCGCCTTCTGGACAGTCTCGATACCAAGCTCATCCGCCCAGGCCAACGGTCCCCGCGGATAGTTAACTCCCTTGCGCATGGCTGTGTCCACGTCTGCGACCGTGGCTACGCCCTGATTTACGGCATCGGCTGCTTCGTTGATCAGCATGGCAACTGTCCGCATGACGGCGATACCAGGCACATCCTTCAAGCGGGATACCGCATATCCCGCCGCTTGCAAGAGCCCGACCGCCGAGAGGTACGCCTGTTCATCGCACCCGCTCGCCTTCGCGATCGCCACGCGCGTAGCCTTCAGGTAGTCGAGAGCTAGATCGACAACCACAAGATTTCGATGCCCGGTTTCATGCGCCCTCTGTGTCGCGCTGCGGCCGTCGGTGACGGCCAGAATAGCGTCTCCGACTTCGACCGAGTCCCCGTGGTCCGTGCGCGATGGCTCGCGGGCAATTATCACCCCCGACTCAGCCAAACGTTTGGCTAGCGCCTCCGCCAGAGATCCCGCCGACAAAAGCGTGACACGCTCCGGCCTCGGCGCAGGCGGTTCTGTGTCCGGCACCGGCGCGAGTGCGTTTTCGCCGTATTCGTAGAATCCGCGCTTGGTCTTCCTTCCGAGAAACCCGGCACGGACCATTTCCTGCTGGATCAGCGAGGGTCGGTAGCGCGGGTCGCCAAAGTAGGCGCCGAATATGGATTGGCTCACGGCAAAACCGATGTCGAGTCCAACGAGGTCCATTAGTTCGAAGGGGCCCATTCGAAACCCACCGGCTTCCCTCATCACCGCATCAATTGTGGCGGGACTCGCCGCTTGCTCGGCCAGCAGGAGCAACGCCTCGCCGTAATAAGGCCGGGCGACGCGATTCACGATGAAGCCGGGCGTCGACTTCGCGTAGACAGGAGTTTTGCCCCAGGCCGCAGCCGTTGCGTGAATGGTGGTCAAGGATTCCGAATCCGTCGCCACGCCGCTGATCACTTCGACCAATTCCATCAATGGAACGGGATTGAAAAAATGCATCCCCACCAGTCGTTGAGGTGCCCTGAGCACCCCGGCAATCGCCGTCACGGAAAGCGATGACGTGTTGGTGGTCAGAATACACTTCGCGTCCACTATACCTTCAAGTTCCGCGAACAACTGCCGCTTGACTTCGAGATCCTCCACGACGGCTTCGATGACAATTCCCGATGCGCGGAGTTCGTTCAGGCTTGATGCGGCACGCAATCGCGCTGACGCGCTCTCGGCTGCCTCGGGCGAAAGTTTTCGTTTCGAGACCAGTTTCTCAAGGTTCTGGCGGATGCCTTGAATCGCTTTCGGCACCGCCTCGGTCCGGCTGTCATACAGCACCACGGGATGCCCCGCAAGCGCTGCCACCTGCGCGATGCCGGCTCCCATGGTTCCGCTTCCAACCACCCCGACGGGACTGCCCTGCGAAAGTGCGCCCGGGGATATCGTCGTCATTCCCTTATTTGCTCCCTGCAGTAAGAGCCTTTCGTCGATCTGCAACTGGAGCAGGATCGATGAAGGCAACTGTTCCGATACGGTTTGCAGTCTGAACGCATCTGCGATGAGCATCAGTGACCCGCGTCACAGCTTTCGACCACTCATTCCAGTAGTCATGTTGTTTGCTTTCATAGTGGACCAAAGGAGGGGGTATGTCCCCGTTCCCGGGTGTGGATTATCTGGATTTTGACTCAGTGCTGAATGACGAGGAACTTCTTGCGCGAGGGACGGCACGGCAGTTCGTTGACGAACAGATAATCCCCGTCATCGACAAACGGCTCGATTGCCCATGTCAGCGTGGTATGGGCCAAGTGCGAGGACGAACGCGTGCGTGGCTTCCTCGTGAAAAAGGGCGCGAAGGGTTTCAAAACACACGACGTGCACGGCAAATTGTCGATGCGCGCTTCCGTCACATCGGGACTTTCGTTCAGCGATTGCGAAGTGCCTGCCGAGAATGTGCTCCCCGGCGTGGATGGGTTGCGGGGGCCGCTCTCATGCCTCACCCAGGCGCGTTACGGCATCGGATGGGGCGCGATTGGGGCGGCGATGGCTTGTTATGATACAGCCCTGCAATATGCGAAGTCGCGCAAGCAATTTGCCAACAAGCCCATCGCGTCGCACCAACTCGTGCAGGACAAGCTGGCCTGGATGATCACCGAGATCTCGAGGGCGCAGCTCTTGGCGCTGCACGTGGGAAGACTGAAAGACCAGGACCGCGTGCACCCTTCCCATATCTCCATGCTGAAGATGAACAATGTCTGGATGGCGATGGAGGTGGCGCGCAAAGCGCGCGACATTCTTGGCGCCAACGGCATCGTTGAGGACTACTGTGTGATGCGCCACATGAACGATCTCGAGTCGGTTTACACCTACGAGGGCACCCACGACATCCAGCGCCTGATCATCGGCGAGCGCATCACCGGCATCTCCGCTTACGTCTGAAGGCGGAGGGTTTACAAGGCGGGAGATGACGTCAACAGAGACAGAGATGGTTGAAGTCGGAGATTGCATCCCAAGGGAGTCTTCGTCATGAGCCTTCCGACGGAAGGGCAGGTCCGCGCTGCACTCACGGAAGTGAATGATCCCGAGATCGGCATCAACATCGTCGATCTGGGGCTCGTATATGGAATCGAAGTTGTCAACGAAAGTGTCTTCGTCAAAATGACGATGACCACGCCGGCTTGTCCTTTGCACGCGTATCTGAGCAAGGCGGCGGAAGACGCGATTCGTGGCCATTTTCCGGATGTGAATGCCGTCCACATCGAGCTCGTCTGGGAGCCACCATGGGAACCAGCCAGGATGTCTGGGGCAGCCAGGAAGCAAATGGGATGGCAGGGTTGAAGAGTCTGAAAATTGCCGCCAGTTATTGCGCGCTGCCCCGGATTACTTCCTGGTTGTTGGGACCTTTCGCATCTCTGTTCGCATGAACCGTTCTTGGACTCTTTGAGGGGGTCATGACGGACAATGGCCAGACTTAGCCATTTCACGCGCTTCCCACTCCTCATTATGTCGCTGCTTTTCTTGCTTCTGGCCCTATGGACAGGGCTCGTGCGTTTGGGATGGAACGCGACGTGGCTGCAATCGGGGCTCGCTCTTGACCACGGCCCCTTCATGGTCTGTGGTTTCCTCGGAACGCTCATTAGCCTTGAAAGGTGTGTCGCGCTGGGCCGGTGGTGGGGATACGTCGCGCCATTCATGGCAGGCATCGGCTCGCTGGAGTTGACAGTCGGCCTCCCTGCCGGGCCGGGGGTGTTCCTGATCACGCTCGGTGGCCTCGGGCTGGTTTCGATTTTTGTCTTCATCATTGTGAAGCAGCCAACTCTGTTTACATGGACAATGGGCCTGGGAGCGGGTGCCTGGCTTGTAGGCAATGCCTTCTGGCTTGCCGGGAGAGCCATCCCGCAGGTGGTCCATTGGTGGATCGGTTTCCTTATCCTCACGATTGTAGGCGAGCGCTTGGAATTGAACCGACTCCTCGCTCCCTCCAAGTACACCAAGTCAACCTTCTGCATTGGGCTCGGTCTTTTTCTGACTGGATTGATCGGGACTTCCGTTGTTCCAGCGCAAGGAAATTGGATTTCAGGCATTGGCATGGTGGCGCTCGCGCTCTGGCTCGCTCGCTATGATGTGGCGCGATTCACGGTTCGGCGAAAGGGGCTTCCCCGCTTTATGGCCCTGTGTTTTTTCGGGGGATACGCCTGGCTGGGAATTGGCGGACTGATCCGCTTATTTGCGGTCCCGTTGGAGATTGCAGGAAGTCCTGTTTATCTCGTGTACGATGCTGCGCTTCACAGCATATTTCTCGGCTTTGTGTTTTCGATGATTTTTGCACACGCACCAATTGTCTTCCCCGCGGTCGCGGGACGACCGATGGCATTTCGCCGCGTCTTCTATTACCACGTTGTGTTGCTTCACTTCTCTCTGATTCTGAGGGTCGCGGGTGACCTGACAGGATCTTTTTCGGCCTATCGCTGCGGAGGCCTGTTGAGCGTGATCGCTCTATTGATGTTTCTCGCGGATAGTGTGTATGGCATGGCGGTCGGCCAGCGCGAAGCAAAAGCATCGCCCTCTTGAGTCGTATTGAGGTTCGTCTTTGTGACAATGGTCACATTTGCGCGTGATTCTTATCACGGCGCACTTGTGCGCCGTCGCTTAGCGTGATTAAGTATTCAGAAATTGGCAGCGCGTAACGCAATGACGCAACCAAAATTGCCCGCCGAATCCGAGAAAACAGCTCACATCCGAATTACGCTGAACGGTGAGGAAGTCGATGTCTCTTTCGCCCCCTACAAAACCCTTCTGGAAGTGATTCGGGAGGATTTGGGCCACACCGGGACCAAGCATGGATGCGAACTTGGAGAGTGCGGCGCTTGCGCCGTTATTTTGGACGGTAGGCCTGTGCTCTCATGCCTCGTCCTGGCCGTCGAGTGCGATGGGCGGGAAGTGGAGACAGTGGAAGGCCTCGGATCGGATGGAAACCTTCATCCGTTGCAGGATGCTTTCGCCGACCTGGGCGGAGCGCAATGTGGCTATTGTACGCCCGCCATCCTCCTGACAGCGAAGTCGCTATTGGACGAGAATCCGAGTCCCAGTCGCGATGAGATCCGTGAAGCACTTTCGGGAAATCTGTGCCGCTGCACGGGATATCTTCAGATTTTCGAAGCGGTCGAAGCTGCGATGATGGAAATCGCAAAGAGGAACAAGTCCGCAACGTAGAAGCTGGTCGGGAGTATCACCGAGGGGTTGAGGAGGGAGTTTGGCCGACAAATCAAATCCATCGAATCCAGCCGGCGGCGATTCGGGGTCAGGCGCGGATCAACTACGTGTCATTGGCGCCTCCCGGCGAAGAGTCGACGCCCGCGGCAAGGTGACCGGCCAGACAGTCTTTGCGGATGACATCTTCCTGCCGAGGATGGCTCATTGCAAGCTGCTCCGCTCCCCGCATCCTCACGCCCGAATACGAAAGATCGACGCATCCCGCGCCCTGGCGCATCCCGGCGTGTATTTGGTGTTGACCGGGAAAGATCTGCCGATCGAATACGGAATCCTTCCTGTAAGCCAGGACGAGACAGCGTTGTGTGTCGATCACGTGCGCCATGTGGGAGATCCCGTGGCTGCCGTAATCGCACGAGAAGAATTGACGGCCTTTGAGGCTCTTGATCTCATCGACGTCGATTATGAGATCTTGCAGACAATTTCTGACCCCGAAGAAGGCCTCGCGACCCCGGAGCCGCGGATTCACGATTACGGCGAGGAAGGGAACATTCACAAACGCGTGTCGTTCGAATTTGGCGACACGGACAAAGGGTTTGCCGAGGCGGACGAAGTCTTCGAAGACCTGTTCTTCTTCCAGGGGAATACGCACCTGCCCATCGAGCAGCACGCTGCGGTAGCCATCAAAGATCGCGAGGGGAAGCTAACACTCTGGACGAGTACCCAGACCCCGCACTATCTGCACCGCGCCCTCGCCAAGGTCCTGGAAATGCCGGCGGGGCACATCCGCGTTATCGCCACTCCCTGCGGGGGAGGTTTCGGAGGCAAGAGCGACCCCTTCAATCACGAGATCGTCGTCTCGAAGGCGGCTCTGCTGTTGGGAAGACCGGTCAAGATCTGCCTGACCCGGGAGGAGGTGTTCTACTGCCACCGAGGCCGCCATCCCATCCTGATGAAATTCAAGACGGGTGTGAAGAAGGACGGCACGATCACGGCCATGCAGCTTCAAAGCTTGATCGATGGCGGCGGATATGGTTCCTACGGCGTCGCCAGCACCTTTTACGCCGGCGCATTGCAGACGACGACCTACCACATTCCAAGATATCGATACCAGGGTTGTCGCGTTTTCACCAACAAACCGCCCTGCGGGCCCAAACGCGGTCACGGCACACCGCAGCCCCGTTTTGGCCAGGAAGTGCAGATCGACAAGATCGCGGAGAAGCTGAAGATCGACCCGGCCGAACTCCGGCTCCGGATCGCCGTAAAACCAAACGAGTTGACGGCAAATTTCCTTCAGCTGGGAACCGTGGGATTAGACCAGTGTATCCGCCGCGTCGTAGAGATATCCGGCTGGAAAGAGAAGTTCCGGAAACTCCCGGAAGGCCGCGGCGTCGGTCTGGCATGCTCCTGCTACCTGACGGGGGCCGGGCTTTCGATCTACTGGAACTCGATGCCGCACTCCGGGATTCAACTGAAGCTCGACCGCGGCGGCGGAGTCACGCTTTTTACAGGCACAACGGAAATCGGGCAAGGATCCGACGACGTCCTGGCCGCGATCGTTGCTGAAGTGCTGGGCATTGGCACGAACGACATTCGCGTCTACTCCGGCGACACGGATCTCGGCCCCGTGGACCTAGGGTCGTATTCGAGCCGCGTGACCCTGATGGCCGGGAATGCGGCCATTCAGGCCGCCGATAGGGCGAAGGCCATGCTGGTGGAAGCTGTGGCCGATAAACTCCAGGTGCCCAAGGAGCGGATCCGCTTGGCGGACAATTGTGCATTCGACTCCGCGGAGCCGGAAAAGAGAGTCTCCTTTCAGGAAGCCGTTTGCCTGGGCGAGTCGAAGTTCGGCACGATAGGGACCGTTGGCTCCTATACCCCGCCTAAATTCCCCGCAGCGCAGTACAAAGGCGGCGGCGTAGGGACTTCTCCTACCTACACGTATTCGGCGGCCGTGGTGGAAGTCGAGGTTAACCCCACGACGGGGTGGATGCGCATCGCGAAGATATGGAACACACACGATTTGGGCCGGGCGCTCAATCCCGTCATCGCGCGGGGACAGGTGGAGGGCAGCATCTACATGGGCCTCGGCGAAGCGCTCATGGAGGAACAGGAGTTCCGTCGTCTTCCGGAGAAATTCTCCCGTGCGCTGGTGCACAAATTCCCTTCGATTCTCGAATACAAGAGTCCCACCTCGCTAGATATGCCTGAAGTCGTCACCGAGTTTATCGAAGGGCCTGACGCCCGGGGGCCGTTCGGCGCGAAGGAATGCGGACAAGGCCCGCTGCTCCCGATCATTCCGGCCGTGGCCAACGCTGTCTACGATGCGGTTGGTGTCCGGATCGACGAAGTGCCCATCACGCCGGAAAAAATTCTGAAAGCGCTGGCCGACAAAAAGGCAGGGAAAGCGCCGCGTTTCGGCCCGACGCACTTCCCGGAGATCCCCTGGCCGGAGGCGCTCCGCGTTCCTCCGCCGTGGGAGGGTGGAGACGGACACGCGACCAACGAGCCTCCGCGACGCGCCAAACCGCGCCCGGCAAAAGAGAAGGTACTAAGCTCATGATGCGGCTGCCTCTTTTCGAGTTCCGCGCCCCACGCACGGTGGAGGAGGCCGCTCGCATTCTCGACGGCGAAGGCCCAAGTTCCATGGTGCTTGCGGGCGGCACGGACCTGCTCCCCAACATGAAGCGGAGGCAGCAGGTTCCGCGGACCCTGATTAGCCTCCGGCATGTCGAAGGCCTCGGGGAAGTTCAACTGGATCATTCATCCTCGCGGCTGGGACCATGCCTTACCCTCACTGATATCGCAAAAGACACGCGTTTTCAGAATGGATGCTCCGCTTTGTCGCAGGCTGCATCTTTGATCGCAACACCGCATATCCGCAACATGGCTACGCTCGGGGGAAACATCTGCCTCGATACCCGGTGCACCTACTACGACCAGAACTACGAATGGCGAAAAGCGATCAATTTCTGCAAGAAAAAGGACGGCGAGATCTGCTGGGTCGCAACAGGCAGCCCGAAGTGCATGGCCGTTTCGTCGACGGACACGGCGCCGGCGCTCATTGCTTTAGGAGCGAATGTGCGGCTGCGATCGCGCTCCGAAGAGCGCGAAATCCCTCTTGCAGACTTGTATAACAACGACGGGATGAACTACCTCACGCGCCGGCCCAACGAAATTCTGACGGAAATACGGCTAGGTTCCCTTCACGGCTGGAAGAGCACCTACTGGAAACTCCGGCGTCGCGGATCGTTCGACTTCCCGGTGCTCTCCGTGGCGGCAGCAGTGCGTCTGTCGACGGGCGGTGTCATCGAGGAGGCCAGAATCGTCCTTGGCGCCGTTGCTTCCCGCCCACTCGTTGCCGCAGAGGCAGCGAGTTCGCTCTTGGGTCGCCCCCTCAACGATCAAGCAATCGAGCAGGCCGCTGCTTTCGCCGCACGAATCGCCAAGCCGCTCGACAACACAGATTTTGACATGAGCTGGCGCAAGAAGGTCACCTCTGCGTTCGTGACGAACGCCCTGCGGGAACTCCGCGGCGACGATGTGAGCGCAGAGCGGCTGCAATTGACGCGACATCTTTCAGACGAGAGTTCATAGATACGGCTTGCCGTTGCAGTGCTCGGCAACATCTCTTTAACTGTGGGGAAAAAACCTGATGACGATTGAGAAGGTGGGAATTGTGGGGTGCGGCCTAATGGGTTCGGGCATCGCCCAGGTCGTGGCACAGGCGGGTTTCCCGGTGGTGGTCCGCGAAGTAACGCCCGACCTTGTGGACAAGGGTCTAAAGAGTATCGAGAAGAATCTGGCGCGGATGGTAGAAAAGGGCACGATCACCGCCGAGAAGCGCGACCAAGTTCGCGGGAGGCTGCGCGGCACGACAAAGATCGAAGATCTGGCAGACCGCGACCTGATCATTGAAGCGATCATCGAGCAGGTGCCCGCCAAGAAGGAACTGTTCGCGGCTTTGGATAAACTCTGCGGCCCGGCCACGCTTTTGGCAACCAACACATCGTCGTGTTCCGTCACCGAAATCGCGACGGCCACCGCTCGCCCGCATCGTTTTTTCGGGCTGCACTTTTTCAATCCCGTTCCGGTGATGAAGCTCGTCGAAGTGATTCGCACGATCGCGAGCGACGCGGAGTCGTACGAAGAACTCGTGTCTTTCGCGGTGCGCTTGGGCAAGACGCCGGTGCGGACCAGCGACCGGACGGGATTCATCGTCAACCGGCTTCTGGTGCCGTATCTGTTGGACGCGATTCGCGCGTTCGAGGAGGGCGCCGGTTCGATCGTCGATATCGACAATTCCATGAAATTGGGGTGTGGCCACCCCATGGGGCCTTTCGCGCTGCTGGATTTCGTGGGCCTCGACACGACGTATTACATCGCGAATATCATGTTCGACGAATTCAAGGAGCGGCGATTCGCGCCGCCCGCGCTGCTCAAGCGCATGGTGTTGGCGGGGTGGAGCGGGCGGAAGTCGGGGCGCGGATTCTACGATTACGCCGACTTGCAGAACCCAAGGCCTTTGTTGTAGAAGCAAGAAACGTTCGAACTTATGGCGTAACCTCGCCGCCGGCAATGACGATGCTCTGCCCCGTCACCGACCCAGCGTTATCGTTGCACAGCCAAGCCACTGCATCCGCCACCTCCGCTGGCTGAATTAGACGCCCTTGCGGATTGTGCGCCACCAGGCTGGCTATGGCCTCTTCGCGGCCGCGGCCGGTTTTCTTGGTGATGTTGGCGATGCTTTGCTCAGTCATATCGGTATCCGTGTACCCCGGACACACCGCATTGACCGTCACGCCCGTTCGCGCCGTTTCCATGGCCAAGGCTCGGGTCAGGCCAATCATGCCGTGTTTGGCCGCGCAGTAGGTGGTGATATAGGCGGACCCCCTCACGCCAGCCGTCGAGGCGATGTTAATAACCCGGCCCCACTTGGATTCCAGCATGGCTGGTAAGACTGCCTGCGTGCAATAGACCGCACCCATGAGGTCGATGTCGAGGACCTTCCGCCAGAACGCTGCATCCGACTTGAGGAATGGTGCCGATACGGCAACGCCGGCGTTGTTGACTAGGATTGTCGGAGCACCGAGTACGCCTGTGACGGTGGCCATGGCCTTTTGGACTGCCGCTTCGTCGGCTACATCAGCCGATGCCGTCGCCACTCTGACGCCATGCTCCTTGACGATGCGGTCTGCCGTGGCCTGCAGCACCTCGGCGTTCCGCCCAATGAGGGAAACCGAGGTGCCCAAGTTCGCCAGCGCCTCGGCGATTGCCGCGCCGATTCCGCGTCCTCCACCGGTGACGACCGCGTGATGACGGGCGAATGGCGCTTTGGAGTTCATTCCCATGAGACTTCCTGCGCTCATCCAGGGGAAGAAGCGCCCGTGCCATCCTCGGCGGCCGCCGTCTCCAGCACCTTGGAAGCGATGATCAGTTTCAGCACCTCGCTTGCCCCTTCATAGATGCGCAGCGCCCGGATCTCGCGATAAAGGCGTTCCACCGTCATCCCACGAACGACACCCAGCCCGCCGAAAATCTGCACCGCCGCGTCGATCACCTGCTGTGCCGATTCGGTAGCGAACAGCTTGGCCATTGAGGCTTCGCGCGTTACGCGCCCGCTCAGTACGTCCTTCGTCCACGCGGATCGGTAGATCAGCAGCGCCGAAGCGTCGACCAATACGGCCATGTCCCCGATCTTTGCTTGAGTCAACTGGAACTCGGCCTGCGCCCGACCGAACATGCGTCGCTTGAGAGACCGCGCGGTTGCCTCGTCCAGCGCCCGGCGGGCGAAACCCAACGCAGCGGCGCCCACGGTTGAGCGGAAGACGTCGAGGGTGGCCATGGCAATTTTGAAACCTTCTCCCGGCTGACCCAGAATGGAGTCGGCGGGAACACGGCAGTCGGTGAGACGCAGCGTGCCCAGTGGATGGGGCGCAATGACGTCGATGCGCTCACTGGCGTCCAAGCCGGGACAGCCGGAATCGACGATGAACGCGGACAGGCCTTTGGTTCCGGGTCCCTCGCCCGTACGGGCAAAGACGATATAGAAGGCTGCGAGGCCTGCGTTCGAAATCCACGTCTTGACTCCGTCGAGGCGCCAAAACTTGCCGTCGCGCGCGGCGGTTGTGGAAATAGCGCTGACGTCCGATCCGGCGTCCGGTTCCGAAAGTGCAAAGGCCGCGAGCGCGGTGCCGGCCGCCACCCGCGGCAGGATTGAGCGCTTCTGATCCTCGCGGCCGTAAAGCGTAATAGGAGCGCTCCCCAAGCCCTGCATGGCTAGAGCAAAGTCCGCCAGGCCCGAAGCCCGACCCATGATCTCGCGAGCCAGGCACAGGCTGCGTACATCGAGGTTCTCGCGTTCTCCGCCATAGGCGCGAGGGACGCAGACGCGCAGGAGTCCCGACTTGCCGAGTTCGGCCACGAGCCGACCGACGCAAGCATAGACAGCATCCAAGCTATCCTCGGAGCCCTCGAGCAGAGGTGGGAGCACATTCCCCACCCACCGCTCCAATTCGCCAGCTAAGTTTCGATGGCCGTCGTCGAAGAAAGGCCACGCGAGGAAACTCTTGTCCGCCATCAATTACCCTCGAAGACAGGCGTCTGCTTGGCTGCGAACGCTTTGTAGGCGCGTTCGAAGTCTTGTGTCTGCATACAGATGGCCTGAGCCTGAGCTTCCGCTTCGATGCACTCATCGAGGCCCTGACTCCACTCTTGATAGAGCATGGTCTTGGTCATGCCATGGCCGAACGTGGGACCATCCGCGAGGGAGTTGGCCATGGCGGTGGCCTCCTCGAGCAGCTTCTCCGGTTCCACCACGCGGTTGTAGAAGCCGAAGCGCTCGGCTTCCTCCCCGCTCATGGCACGGCCCGTGTAGAGCAGATCCGCGGCCCGCGACATCCCTATCAACCGTGGCAGTAGCGTGCAAGCGCCCATGTCGGCGGCCGCGAGTCCTACGCGCACGAACAGAAACGCAACTTTGCTCCGTGCCGTGCCGAATCGGAGGTCTGAACCGCAAGCAATCATGGCTCCTGCCCCGGCGCAAATGCCATCAATCGCTGAGACGATGGGCTGTGGGCACGAACGCATCGCCTTGACCAGATCGCCTGTCATCCGGGTGAACGCCAGCAATTCAAGCATGTCCATCTTCACCAGCTTGCCGATGATATCGTGAACGTCGCCGCCAGAGCAGAAATTGCCGCCCGCCCCAGTGAACACAACGGCCTTGATATCGGTTGCGTAGACCAGTTCGCGGAACAGGTCCCGTAGCTCGCCGTAGGACTCGAAGGTGATTGGATTCTTACGCTCGGGACGGTTGAGAGTAATGGTGGCAACTTTGCCGGAAACGGCCCAGCCAAAGTGGGCGGCCTTGTAATTCGCCATTTGAACCTTCTTCATGTTCTTGCTCCTTTGGTGTAAGAATTAGCCGACCATGGTTAGGCCGCCGTTGACGCTCAAGACTTGACCCGTGATGTAGTCGGACCGAGAGGTTGCAAAAAACAGAATCGCATCGGCGACTTCCTGCGGCTTTCCGAACCGGCGGAAAGGTATGGCTCGCTTAAAGGCCTCCAGGTGCTTCTCGGGCACCGCAAACAAAAGCGGCGTTTCAGTAGGACCCGGACATACGCAGTTGACGTTGATGTTGTAGCGCGCCACTTCGCGGGCCAGCGACTTGGTAAAAGCGATAAGACCACCCTTGGCGCCCGCATAGACAGTTTCGCCGGAGCTGCCTACTCGGCCGGCATCGCTGGCGACGTTCACAATCTTGCCGCTGTTGCGCTCCATCATCTTGGGCAGAAGAGCCTTGACCAATTTCATTGGGCCGACGAGGTTGAGCGCCACTATCTTGTCCCAAACATCAAACGGCATCTCCCAGAATGGCTTTATCTGGCCCCAGCCGGCACCGTTTACCACGATATCGACCGCGCCGATCTTGCCCTGGACCGTTTCGGCGAAGGCGGCGATGGACGCGTCATCGGTGATGTCGAGATGAATGTACTCAGCCTGCTGGCCCTTCTTCTGAATAGCGACCGCAGCGGCCTCGCCCTTGTCCCTGGCGATGTCGGCTATCACCACTCTCGCCCCCGCTTCGGCCAGGGCTTCGGCGGTTGCCAAGCCGATGCCCGAGGCAGCGCCTGTTACAACCGCAGTTTTACCGTCGAGTTTCATGGTTCCTCCTAAGAACGGCGCGCAAATGACCTTACATCAAACTTTGACGATCGGGCGCTTCTTTGCACTTCTCTCAAGAAACTCAGCGACCCTGCGCCGCGTTTCAGGATGCTGGTACAGTTTCCGCGTAGCGGCGAGTTCCTCGGCATAGCCGTCGCGGTGCGGATCGCCGGCGGCTGCCAGGCATTGTTTGGTGACAGCGAGTGCAGGCCTGGGCGCCTGGGCGAAGCGCACCGCAAGTTCCCGTGTCCACTCCTCTAACTCGGAGAGTGGGCGAGTCCACTGAACGACTCCGAGCCGTTCAGCTAAGGCGCCGTCAATCACTTCACCACCGAGTATGAGGCGATTAGCGATGCCGCGACCGCAGAGCCGGGTCAGTCGCTGGGTGCCGCCACCGGCCGGCAGCAGGCCCAGCCCCACCTCCGGCAGGCCCAGCTTTGCCTCCACTGCGGCGACGCGCACATCGCAAGCCAGCGCCAGTTCCAGCCCGCCTCCCATCGCTGCGCCAGCGATCTCCGCGAGCGTCACCATCGGGGCGGCCTCGATGCGCGCAAACAGGCGCTGCATGCTCTGCACCACCTCCACCATGGCGTCCGGCCCCTCGGGCGTGGCGAAGCAGGATTGCATCAAAGCGAGGTCGGCGCCGGCGCAAAAGGCCTTCTGGTCGCTGCGAATGTGCAGCACCGAAATCTCTTCGTCGCCGGAGGCCTGCTCGAGAACGGCGTCCAGCCGAGCGACCAATTCCCCATTCAACGCGTTCACGGGAGCACGGGAGAGCGTCGCCACGGCGACGTGGCCAACCCGTTCGATCGATACGATCTGTGCCATGCTGCTCCCTCACGCTCCCCCGGCCTTGTCCTGCTGGACGGCGCGCAGCTTCATTAATCCTTTGAGATGATAATTCTCGCATCAACAGCCATGCAGCCATCCTCATAGGGCAGGGTCGGATTGAGATCCACCTCATTAACTTGCGGTTGCTCTTCGAGCAGGCGTCCTAGAGAAACCAAGGTGTTGGCGACGGAATCAAGATTCATGGCTGCCCCTCCACGAACACCTTTTAGCAGGGCAGGGGGGAGTGTCTGGCGAATCAATTCCCTCGCTTCCTGAATTCCAAGAGGTGAAAGTCGGAAGCCTACAAGCTTGAAAGCTTCAATATAGATCCCGCCAAGCCCGAACATGACTGTAGGGCCAAAGGATTTGTCTCTGACGGCGCCCAGTACGAGCTCGGTCGCCGCCGGCATCATCTTTTGTATCAGAACCCTCAGGCGTCTAACGTGAGGAGCGGCTTTTGTTATGTTCTCGACAAGTTTCCTGTGGGCCTCTTTGAGGGCGCCATCGGAACTGATTCCGAGCATCACGCCACCGACATCTGTCTTGTGCAAAATTTCCTCAGACACAATCTTCAGTACTACCGGATACCCGATTTCGTTGGCAGCACTGATCGCGCTGTCCATTGAATCGGCCACCCGGAAGGGCGGCACACGAATGCCATAGTGACTGCACACTTGATAAGCTTCGGGCTCGAGCAAACTGATGCGTCCCTGTTTTGAGGCGGCGGCGATCAGCTCCGCAGCCAGCATTCTCTCTTGCCGGAGGTCGCTCTCGACAGCCTTTCTTTCCTGCGCGACAGATGCAGCCATCCGGCGGAACCCCGCATAGCTTGCCACATTCCCCGCAACTCTGGCGAGCATGTCGGGATACACGAAGGTTGGCAGGCCCGCGTTCTCCAATCCTTGTCTGACTTCTATCGCGAAATGACCGAATGTGACTGCATTATAGAGTGGCTTTTTTTTGCCCTGCTGTGATTCATAGGCGCTCACGATCTCCTCTACAATAAGCTTCTGGTTTATATATGCGCTCGGGGCCAATATCTGCAGGACCAAATCCACGTTTTCTTCCTGGAAGAGAATTTTAAGCACCTGGTTGTGAAGTTTCTCGTAATGAGCAGCCGTCATGTCTACGTACCCGTCGGGTCGACCCACATTGGCCATGGGAGCGCAGGCACTCTTGAGGGCGTTATGGGTTTCGGGTGAGAACTTTGCCAATCGCAGATTCCCCAACGCCGAGATTTCATCTATACAGATCGTCCCCGGCCCACCCATATGCGTGAGCACGCAGACACGGTTCCCCTCCGGAAGCGGCTGCTTCTCGAAAGCTCTCAATGTGTCGAAGAACTCCAAAACGCTTCTGGCGCGTATAATGCCCGCCTGTTTGAAGGCGCCGTCATAAATCGCATCCGCGCCGGCCACGGCTCCCGTATGAGACAGAGCGGCGGTCGAACCGAGATCGCTTCTACCCGTTTTCATGACCACGATGGGCTTGACCGCACTGACTTTACGGGCCACTTCGAAAAATTCCCTCGGATCCGGAAGACCTTCCAGATAAATGGCAATGACCCGTGTAGACTCGTCATCCTTCAGAAGCGTCAGCAATTCAGCCATGCTGACATCGGCCATGTTGCCGATTGAGGCAAACTTGCTCAGGCCGATCAGGCGTAAGTTCTCAGCCCAGAACAGGAACGAATTTCCGAATGCGCCGCTCTGTGTCAGAATGCTTAATGCGCCCTTGGGATAGGCTGGGATATCGAAGTTTGTGTTGAATCCGCTGTAGGCATCGATAATTCCAAGGCAGTTCGGACCAATGAGTCTTATTGAGGCGGATCTCAAGGTCTGGACAAGTTCCTTCTCGCGCTCCTTCGTATCGCTTATGTTGAGTTCTCCAAAACCTGCGGACATGCAAACTGCTCCCGATATGTCGTTGAACCGACTCTTCCTTTGCACAAGTTCCTTTGCAACCTGCATAGTCAGGTCCGCAGACACAAGCAATACACAAATCTCTACTGGTTCAGGGATGTCCAGCACGCTCTTGTAGCAGCGAAACCCAAGGATGGAATCCTCGTGCGGGTTGATCGGAAATATCTTTCCTTTGTAACCCATGGAGATAAGGTTCTTGAGCACAGTGTTACCCGGTTTTTTGGGGTCGGCGGACGCTCCGACGACCGCCACACTTTTCGGCTTAAAGAATGCACCTAAGGCAGAAACATCTCGCATGAGTCCCGTCCTTCTGTTGTTGAATAGCGCCAAGTTACCATGTCACTATTTCCGCTGCCTGTATGGAGAACTTTTGCCGGGATCCCCCTTAATTCCTGTAACATCGATCAAAGCGTGATCGGCGCCGGCGCAGAAAGCCTTTTGGTCGCTGCGAAGGTGCAGCTCCGAGACTTCTTTGTCGCCGGCGACCTGATCGAGAACGCCATCCAGGCGGGCGACCAATTCGTCATTGAACGCGTTCACGGGCGCGCGGGAGATCATCGCCACCACGACCCGGCCGGCCCGTTCGATCGAAACCATCTGCTCTATCCGCTTTCTCGCGCGCCTCAGGCCTTGCCGTACACAGAAGCGCGCAGCTTGTACCGCTGAACTTTTCCGGTTGGCGTCCTCGGAAGCTTAGCGACCAGACGAATCCACTCGGGACACTTGTAGCTGGGAAGCTTGCTCTTGCAGAAAGCTCTGATATCCTCGACGGTTCCCGCGGAGGGATCCGCGGAATCTTTCAACACGATCCAGACCTCGCCTTTGACGAGACCGCATTCGTCGGCCCGGCTGACCACCGCTGCCTCCAGCACCTCGGGATGCTGAACGATGGCGGATTCAACTTCGAACGGCGACACCCACCTCCCGCTGACCTTGAACATATCGTCGCTGCGCCCGCAATAGGTGTAGTAGCCGTCCCTGTCCCGGACAAACGTGTCGCCCGTGTCATACCAGCCATCGACAATGGTCCTGGCCGTCCGTTCGGGGTCGGCCCAGTAGCGTCGCATTACTGACTGCCCCTTCAGCAGCAAGCGGCCCGGCACACCATCCGGGACCTCGTTCCCGGCATCGTCGACGATCCTCAAACGATAGCCGGGCACGGGCTTTCCGGTCACACCTGGCCGGATGTCATCGATTCGATTGGTGATGTAGATGTGCCCCCCTTCGGTCGAACCGATACCCTCCATGACCGGCACCCCAGTCAATTCCACCCAGCGCCGATGCAATTCCGCAGGCATTGCCTCGGCAGCGGAGATGCATCGGCGCAGGCGCGGGACATCGTCTCGCGTCAGCAGCCCCGAAGCAAGGAGCATGGCATAGAAAGTGGGCACGGCAGCGAACACGGTGGGTTGGCAACGCCGAAACATCTCGATCACAGTCTGGGGCGTCGGGCGCCGCGGGTCGAGGACGGCCGTAGCCCCGACCCACAAGGGAGCGGTCATGCTGACGCCCAGGCCGTAGGCAAAGAACAACCGGGCCACGGAAAAGAAGACGTCTTCCTCCCGCGCACCGAGAACTTCCACACTGTACAACTGGCAGATGACGATGACGTCGCCGTGGGTGTGGACCACGCATTTCGGCTGACCCGTGGTGCCGGAAGAGTAGAGAAAGTAGCAGTCGTCGTCGGCGCGCGTGGGAACCGCGCGGAGACCCGGTGAAGCGTGGCGTGCCCGCGCGGCTAGCGAATCCTCGCCGCCCTCCAAGCGCAGCACAACTTTCGGCCGCCGCGGGCACGCCGCCAGGGCGATCTCGACTTCCTCCGCGAACTCGGACGCATACACGAGACCGGCACACTCCGAATGCCCGATGATGAACTCGAAGTCCCTGGCGGGCGCCAGCACGTTCAGCGGAACAGGAATCACGCCAACCTTGACGCTGCCCCAGAACAAGAAAAAGAATTCGGGGCGATCCGGCAACACCATCAGGATCCGCTCGCCGCGCCCGATGCCAAGATTCACAAGGGTGTTGCCGTACCGGTTGACGTTGTCGAGCAACTCGGCGTAGGTCACGTCCCCCTTGAAAGTCTGAATGGCGGCTTTGCCGCCACGCCCTTCGGCGATATGACGGTCGATCAAGCACTCGGTGACATTGAACGGCTCGGGAAACCGCAGCCGCGGCTGGCCTTCGTCGTCGACTTCCACTGTCACACCCATGCTCGGCCTTCCACACAGCGCGACCCTCTTAAGCTATGGGCCCATCGGCTCAATGGCTGTGACTCAGATCACGGTAGATCGTGACATGAGTCACTACCGTGAAGAAGTAGATCAGTGTATCTTTTTGTGCGCAGCTGGCAAAGCAGAATGGGAATGTTTGTCCACGTGGAAAGTTTCCACATCAGAAGGGCGGACGAGTGATGCTTACCCTTCCTAGCGTCGAGGAAATAGAGCGAAACTGGGCTACGGAACGCTGGCATGGGATTCAGCGCCCGTACGGCGCCAAAGATATCGCGAAGCTCCGCGGCACAGCTAGAATCGAATACAGCCTCGCCCATATGGGTGCCGATCGGCTTTGGGATTTGTTGCACTCCGACGATTATCTGCCGGCACTTGGCGCCTTGACCGGCAACCAAGCAATACAGCAAGTGGAAGCTGGTCTAAAAGTCATCTATGTGAGTGGCTGGCAGGTCGCGGCCGACATGAACTCGGCCGGACAGATGTACCCGGACCAGAGCCTATATCCCGCTGATAGTGTGCCCAATGTCGTTCGGCGAATAAACAACGCCTTTCAGCGCGCGGATCAGATCCAACACGCCGACGGTCGTGAACACGGGCCCTACTGGTTTGCACCTATTATTGCGGATGCAGAAGCGGGATTCGGCGGCCCCCTCAACGCGTTTGAATTGATGAAGGCGATGATCGAAGCCGGCGCCGCAGGAGTTCACTTTGAGGATCAGCTCGCGTCGGCCAAGAAATGCGGACATATGGGCGGGAAGGTCTTGGTTCCCATAAAGGAAGCGATACAGAAGCTCGTTGCCGCGCGGTTTGCTGCGGATCTCATGGGCGTTCCCACGGTTCTAATTGCAAGAACGGACGCCAATGGCGCGTTTCTCATTACCAGTGATGTTGATCCTCGCGATAGGCCGTTCTTGACCGGGGAGCGGACCGTAGAAGGCTATTTCCGCTTGCGAGGAGGGATTGAATGCGCGATTGCCCGCGGGCTAGCCTATTGTCCCTACGCGGACATGATCTGGTGCGAGACTTCAAAACCGGACCTGAAGGAAGCGCGGGTTTTTGCGGAGGGTATCCACAAAAAGTTTCCCGGGAAACTGCTGAGCTATAACTGCTCGCCCTCGTTCAATTGGTCGGCTCATCTCGACAACGCTGCGATCTCCAAATTCCAAATAGAATTGGGAGCAATGGGTTACAAGTTTCAGTTTGTCACCTTGGCGGGATTCCACGCCCTCAACCTTGGCATGTTCGAACTTGCGCGCGCATATAAGAATGACGGGATGGCGGCTTACGCTCGTTTCCAGAACAAAGAATTCGAACATGAAAAAGGCAGCGGCTACATGGCCACGACCCATCAGAGATTTGTCGGGACGAGCTATTTTGATGTCATCGCAGAGAAAATTGTGGGTGCCGACCTGTCCACTGGAGCGCTGTCGGGCTCGACGGAAGAAGAACAATTCCAGAAAGTGCGCCGACCCGGATCCTAGTTTGCCAAGGTCGTGCTCCATGCACCTGCGAATGTCTTAGCAGTCAGAGAGGCCTAAGGATACGAAGATGGATTCTCCCGGCGTCATTCAGGTCATGAACTTTACTCCGGCGGGCTTCGACGCCGCACACGACCTGCCGAAAGGGTTTCTCGAATTCCTGATTCCCCTCGACCGGGCATTTACCAACCGTCAGCGCGAGCTCGTCCGGAAGCGGGCCGCGGCGCTCGCTGCGGCACATCAGGGCAAGCTGCCGGATTACTTGCCGCCTTCTCCTGCGACGCAAGAGAACTGGAAGGTCGACCTGCCCGCGTGGTGCGAGGACCAGCGCAATCAAATGACCGGCCCCGCCGATGACGCCGAGCTTGTCGTCAAGATGCTGAATTCCGGCGCGCCGGGCGTGATGCTCGACCTCGAAGACTCGACGGCCAACACTTGGCCGCATCTGATGCAAGGCGTCGCGAATATTCTTTCCGCGCTCCGCGGCGAACTCAGCTACTTCGACCGCAAACGTGACCGCACCGTCGCGATTCAGCCAAGCAAATCAGTGATCTTCACTCGCCCTCGCGGGTTGCATCTCCATCAGGGCGGCGTGATTGCCGGCAAAATACTTCCAGCCTCGCTTTTTGACGTGGCGCTGGTGGCATATCAAGCGGACCCGGCATGGTTGAAGCATCCGCTCACATTTTACATCCCGAAATCGGAGTCGGCGGAAGAGGCGCTGTGGTGGCGCGATCTCTTCCAAGCCGTCGCGCAGGCGAGAGGCTGGCCCAAGGATTCGATCAAGTGCATGGCGCTGGTTGAATCGCATCCGCTCGCGTACCAGATGGAGGAATTTTCTTACAACCTGCGTGACCACATCCTCGGACTGAACCTCGGCCGCTGGGACTACATGGCCAGCCTGATCCATTTCAACCTGCCCGATCCGCGCTGGGTTCTGCCCGATCGCAATACGATTCCGCACAATGTCGCGTTCTTCCAGAACCTCCGCAATCGCATACCCGAGATTTGCCATAAGCACGGGATGCTCGCCATTGGCGGCATGACGGCGCTTTACCCCAGCCGCGAAAATGCGGAGTTGAATGCGCGGGCGCTCGCCGTGCTCGAAGAGGACAAGAAGAACGAAGCAATGTGTTTGATGGATGGCGCCTGGACGGGCCATCCGGATCAGAATGAAATTGCCGTAAAACAGTTTCCCGTCCCGAACCAGCTGAAGGCGCGCCCGGCCGACCCTGATCCCCGTCCCAACCTTCGGCCCGTTCCCGCGGGCGTCGGCAAGCAGACGCTCGGAGGCACACGCGCGGCGGTTCGCACCGTAATCCGCTATCGCCAGGGAGTTCTCGCCGGCCGCGGCGCGAGCCTTCTCGACGGCTACATGGAAGATCTCGCGACGGACCGCATCTACCGGCTGATGATCGCGCAGCGAGTGCGCCATCGCGATGCCGTCGTCATCGTGGACGAGAACGGGCGGCCGGTGCTGCATGCTCCCGGGTTCATCACGGAGCTCTTTGACGAGGAACTCAATCGAATCTTGAGGGAGCTGCCGGCAGACACGCCCGCTGAGATACCCGCAAAGTTCAGACAGGCTCGAGCCATGAGCGAACAAATGATCGTCACAGGCGAGTTCAATCCGGAGTGAACAACGGCGTCGCGCCCTCTCGCGTCATGGAAGATACTCGCTGCGAGGACGCTGATTGCTCTCCAAGCAGCCTGCTCGCGCTAAAAGGCGGAAATCCAATTGCGGCGCTCGACGATGGTCGGCGGCTCGTAGGTGCCTCCCGACGCTAGCCACTTTTCTTCCCGACGTGTGGTCCACAACAGTACGGGACCAAGCAAAGTCGCAGTGAGACGCGCCACCACGGGGAACTCTTTCCCGATTTCCCTTCGCAGGAAGCGAATCTGGTCACTCACGCGCCGGTTCACCTTTCTGAACTCTCTCTCCATGGCCCAGAGTGCCGCGTTGTAAGCGCTGCGCACTTTATTCATCTCCCGTGCAAACCGCTCGCGCACCCGTGGGTCCGGGTAGTCCTTGTAGCGCTGCCAACCCTGGAACATGGTCTGGGTCATGCGATACAGGCTCGGTCCGTTGACCTCGAAATCACGCCAGAAGGCCAAGTCCAGGAACTTCTTCGAGTCGTCGCGGGAAATGGCCGCGTGACGAAAGTTGAATTTGTATTGGCCATGGACGTCGGCTAAATCAATGCCTTGCAGCAGCCTGCCCTGTTCGGCCATCTCTTTGTAAAGCTGTGTTCCAGGCGCTGGCGTATACAGCATGAACTGGTGGAAGTCGGTCTGGTGGCCGACCGCGTACTCGATCTCGTCGGCTATGTTCTCCGGCGTATGGTGTTCCAACCCAATAATAGTGGAGCCCTGCACCCGTATGCCGTTTTCGCGCAGCTCTCGTGTGAGCTGCATTGTGTCCGCTCCCTGGAGCTTGCGGTAGGCGGAATTGGGAGATTCCAAACCCAACCACACCCAGGAGACGCCCAGCTCCACGAGCTCCTGCATGGTGTATTTCCCGATGGCATTGGCGGAAGAAAAAACCGAAAGCTCCCAGCTCTTGCCCGCCTCCTTCATGCGTTCCAGCAAGCGCATGGCACGGGGGCGATAAAGCAGGAAGTTCTCGTCCATCACGAAAAACGAATGGACTTTGAGTTCCGACTCGATCCGACACATCACCTCAAACAGTTCATCGCCGCCCTCGTAAAAGTTGACAAACTTTCCCTTGCCGCCGAAAAAAGCCGAGGTGGTGCAGAAGTTGCACCCCATGGGACACCCCACGGACGGGATAATGGTCGCCGCCGTGCCCCCCTTTCGCTCCGGCAGGCGCACTCCCATAATTCGTGTCTGCATGCCTGAAACGATGGCTGGGTGGCGGATCGGCGCGTGCTCGTCTTCTCCCAGATATCGCCGCATCCAGGAAATTCCTTCACCGCGCACGATGTGGTCAGCGTCGACCATTGCTTCCACACCTGGTATGGCGGCGACGTGTCCGCCCACGACGATCACCGAATCCGGTGATAGTTCTCGCACCATCCGGCACATTTCCTTGACCTTGCCGACATTCACGATGATGGAAGAAATACCAACGACGTCGTAGCGGTTCGCGGTCAGCTCGCGTGCAAAGTCTTCGCGCTTGGGAAAATCCAACACGGTGCAGGGTGCGGAAATATTCGCCTGAATCATCATGATGCCCCACGAGCGATGGAACATGCGCAGTGAGAAGCTGCCTTGCGCGCGGGTGACCTGGTTGTGATAGAGCTCCATGGGATTGATGGACCGACTTCCGAACTCATCGTCCTGCGCATAAGGCCCGAAGACCGAACTCAGCAGGATGCGAGCGCGACTTCCCTTTGGGTGAATTTCCATATGATCCCTGCCTGAAGGATACTCCGCGACAGAGTGCTTCGCGATGATCTCGGACACACATTACAAAACTATTACATGCGACGAAAACAGCCCCTGAGACCAAGGTCGTCCGGGATGGGGAACTTTGAGACTCCGCCTGGCCCAGGTTCGCAAGGTTATCCCAACAAAAGAGGTTGCGGGAAAGGAAAGACCAGGTTCTGGGCGAATGGTCGCCATCGGAATGTTAGCTGTTTCGCCGCTGTTACCCGCCAGAGTTACGCAAAATCAGAATTGTGGTCGTTACCACAGGTTTCCGTGCTAGACCTTAATCCGATGGCGGAGAAGGAACATGAGACCTTGCTCGACGCAATCGCTCAGCGCCCTCTGGTGTGCGACGGCGCTATGGGAACTCAGCTTCACGCGGCCGGTCTCGAACTGGGTGGCTGCGGAGAGCACTGGAATGTGACTCATCCGGACCGCGTCCTGGCAATCCAGCGCGGGTACGTCGAAGCAGGTGCCGACTGCCTGATCACGCAAACCTTCGGTGCGTCGTCGATCAATCTTACCCGGCACGGCTTGGCCGACAGCGTGGAAGCGATCAACAGAGCCGGCGTCGAAATCGCGCGCCGCGCGTTTGGCAATCGCCCGGGATATGTTTTGGGTGACATGGGGCCATTCGGCGGTCTGCTGAAGCCTTTCGGCACGGTGACGGCGGAAGAGGCGCGGGCTGCCTTCCAGCAGCAGGCGGCAGTCCTGGTTGCTGCGGGTGTGGATGGCATCATCATCGAGACGCAGACGTCACTCGAAGAGCTCGGCCTGGCGATCGAAGCGGCACGCGGAGCGGACGCCCCCTGCATCATCGGCTCCGTGGCCTTTGACATCACACGCAATGGCCGTGATGCGCGCACGATGATGGGTGTCACGCCGGAAAAGGCTGCCGAGTTCTTGCAAGCTTCGGGCGCACACGTCGCTGCTACGAACTGCGGCACGGGCGTCGACATTGAATGGATGGAGAAGATCCTCACGCGCTATCGAAAGGTTTGCGACTTGCCGCTGATGGCCAAGCCAAACGCGGGCAAACCGGTGCTGGAGGGCGGCCGTTGGGTCTACAAGCAGTCCCCCGAAGAGATGGCGGCAGGACTGGAAAAACTGCTCGACGCGGGAGCCAGAATGGTAGGGGCCTGCTGCGGAAGCACGGCGGCGCACATCAAACTTTTTCGCGCCATCGTGGACCGCAGAATCGCAAGACAACCCGATTCTCATTGAAATGACTTGCGGCCCAGGGACTTGCTACGTTCTCCTATCGATACACGCCATATTCTTTGCAGGTGTCGATCATCGCGTGCAGGTTTGCCGCAACGGCATTATCCACGGTCGCGCCGGTCGAGAGAATGTAGCCGCCGTCCTGCCCCACATCGTCAATTAGTCGTTGGACGTGCGCCTTCACCTCTTCCGGTTTCCCGGCGATCAGGAGCGACGACGGTACATTTCCGCCGAAGCACGCCCATCCGGTGAAGCGCTTCTTTACTTCCCGGAGCTCTGTTTGATCGAAGATCCAGATGGTTCGGCCGGCGGGGATGTCCGGATCCGCGATCGTATCGAGCCGCTTGTTGTAGGCGCCTTCGACAAACAGGTAGGGGATCAACCCTTCCTCGATCAGCCCGAGGATCACCGCCTTCAATGTTGGCCAGTAGAACGTCTCAAAATCCTTGTTGGACATGAAGCTGTCCGCACCCTTGTGGAGCGGCATGAAAACCACCGGGCTGCGCGAGTTCTTCGCCGAGTGCACGCCGGCGTCGATGGCAAGCGGCACGAACCGCTCCACCGCCGCGAGCACTGACTTGGGCTGGCGGAACTTGTCCAGCATGATCGCGCGCGTGCCGCGCAAGGTGTCGCCCACGATGTCGAACGGCGCTTTTGTGAAGCCGCCCATCAGCCCCGCCAAGCCGAGAGTCGAGATGGTCTCCCGGTCGATGGCACCGCAGGCCTGAATCCACTCGAATGCGGCTTGGCCCGCCTCCAGAAGTTTCCGCAGGGCTTCCTGTACCTGCGGGAGGCCGAAGGGAACCATGGCCGGCCCCACGGATGGCAGTTCGAGAATGTCCGTGAGAGGTCCCAGCATCGCCAGCGGACCCAGAGGGCCGAACACTCGCGGAAAATAGTTGCGGATGAAGAAGTCGGACGGGTCGTTGATCAGCGGCTTGTACTCGCCCGCCCGCATGTATTCGTCTTCTACGCATTGGTAGGGCTCATGGGAAGGCACTCCGTGGCCTGGCCAGCGATAAAGCTTGTAATCGAGGATCTCGAGAACCTTGCCTGAACCATAAAGCGCGGTGCCCGCCATCGTATCCGGCAGAAAGTCGGTGTGAAATTTTCGGAGCGCGTGCGCGAGCTTTCCGTAATCGTACATCGCCTCCTGCGGGGTCACACCCGCATACACAAAAGGATAGAAACCCATCGCGGGGCAAACGGGAACGCGTTCGGGCTTCTTGAGGGTAATGACGTCGATGAACATCTGGACGCGGCGCTGATAGGACTCCTGCACCCTCGCGTTGGCGAATTCGATTCCTTCTGGGAATCTCCATCGCCTGGCGCGTTCCTCGAATTTCGGCGCAGACGCCAACTCTTGTGGTTGGGTTTCCATCCCTGTGCTCCCTCCCACGACCTCGGCAGCGCGACCATCGGTGTTGCACCGGTGTGGCGGGCGACCGGCGAATTCATCCTGGGCTCTGCTTCATGATGAGCGTCGCGGTGCCCGCCTTGCGTGATGTGCGGCACGGTTTTTGGTGACGCGCGTCACAGCCCAACAGGACCGCCGACTGCACACTCAAGCTTAGTTTGGCTTCTCGCAGCCACGGCGACTGGCCAAACAGCAGACAACGGGAAGGAAACAGGATGTCGCAGACACCCGAAGAACTGCTCGGCGAGCGTCGTAAGCGCCTCTTGGATGCTTATGCGCTGAGGAAACCAGACCGCGTACCGATCAGCTTGAACCTGGGATACATGCTGGCCAAGTTTGGCGGGATTACCTGCCAAGAGCTGGACTCGAATTATGAGAAGGCACAACAGCTTCTCGAACAGGCGGCTGTCTATCTTCAGCCGGATCAGGCCATGGGACTCGGCCCTTTCGTTTCGAAACCGAGCAGGATGCTGGGCGACAGACAGACGCGGTGGCCGGGATACGGACTCCCGGCCGACAGCCCCATGCAGTACGTCGAGGGCGAGTACATGAAGGCCGAAGACTACGACGAGTTCCTGGAAGATCCTACAAACTTTACCTTGCGGACATTCTTGCCGCGCGTGTACGGGGGACTGGAGGGTTTGGCTCTATTGCCCCGAATCCCCGTGCTGGTGACCGGGTATCCGTCGTACGCCACGCTCGTAACGCTCAACAATCCTTCGCTGAGGGCATCCCTCGAGACGCTCGCGAAAGTAGCGGAGTTTTATACGGAACGCGGTCTGGCGATGCTCCGCTACGCGGACCGCATGGCTGCGCTGGGTTTTCCCACGGGGGTGGGCCGGGCGGGCTCTTTCGCGATGGCGCCGTTTGACTTTATTGCGGACACCATGCGGGGCATGCGAGGAGTCTTCTTGGACATGTACCGGCGGCCGGAAAAACTGCTGGCGGCGGAAGAGAAGGCGCGACACATATGCGCGGAATCGGCGATCCAAACCTGTCGCGCCACGGGCGGGCGGTTCGTGTTTATTCCGCTGCATCGCGGATCCGATGGGTTCATGTCCGTCGAGCAATTCGAAACCTTCTACTGGCCGCAACTGAAGGGGCTGCTGATGGACCTGGTCGAGGCAGACGTCATGCCCGCCGTGTTCTACGAGGGCGTTTGGGATGAGCGCCTCCACTATCTGCGCGAGTTGCCCAAAGGGAAGACCGCCGGGCATTTCCAGGCTACGAATATTCATAAGTTGAAAGAAAGGGTGGGAGATGTGATGCCGATCTCCGGTTGTTTTCCAGTCTCTTTGCTTCAAGTTGGATCGCCTGAAAAAGTTCGAGAGCAGACCAAGAAGATGTGCGAGATCCTCGGCAAAGATGGTGGCTTCATCATGGCTGCAAACTCGTCGATGGACCAGTGCAACCCGGATCTCGTGAAAGTGTGGGTCGATGCCACTAAAGAATACGGTGCCTGCTAGCTGCTCGGCGGGCCTGCGCGGGAGCAGCGCGAAAGGCAGCGCTATTTGGCGGCAGTGCAGCGGCATCCCACTCTTACCCGAGTGGCATAAGTACATCGTGATCGGCCAGGATAAGAGCAACCAAGTCCGGGTTACTGACCGCCCGCTCGGTTTCTGGGGCGACTTCGAATCCAACTATCGCCCGCGCCACGCCGAGAACATGGCGGCGATGCGAGGCGCCCCAGCGAGCACAGCAACTTAGACCCAGCAGTCGCCCGGCACGGGCGGACCAGCGACCTGTCCAGTGCTTAGCTTCTTGGTCGTGTTTGGGTATACTTCTCGCACGACAAAGGGGGCAAACATGCCGCAGAAAGTCATAGAGATCGTTGGAGCATCAAAGGAAAGCTTTGCCAGGGCTGCTGAGAATGCTGTGGCCGAGGCGGCCAAGACTGTCCGCGGTATGAAATGGGCGCGCGTAGCGGAATTCGAAATGGTACTGGACGACAAGAAAGTCGTCGAGTACCGTGCGACGACACGTATCTATTTCGAGGTAAAGAGGTAAGGCGGTTGGCGGATTCGCCCAAACCAACAGTACTTACGATCCCAAGCCCGATATAGGCGCTTCCGAAGGCGCCTAGCGCTTCCAAATGCAACACGCGCGGGTTGGAAAAACGAGGAGGCCCATCTTGGACGACAAAGGCAAGCAGTTGGTCCAGCAAATTGCAGATATGCAGGAAGAGGATTCCGTAAAGCTGGCTCGCGAAATGCTCGACAGCGGATATGACCCGGTCAAGCTGCTGGCGCACTGCCGCGAGGCTATGGAGATCGTGGGCAAGCGCTACGAGGAAGGTGAGTACTTCCTACCCGAGCTGATGCTCGCCGGTGAAATGCTTAAGGCCATCGGGGACATGGCCAAGCCTCTGATCAAGCAGGACACATCGGGCGGCAAGACCGCCGGCACCGTGATCATTGGAACGGTGCAAGGCGACTTGCACGACATCGGAAAGAACATCGTTACGTTCATGCTCGAAATTAACGGCTTCAAGGTGATCGACCTCGGCATCGACGTGCCGATTGCGAACTTTGTCGACAGCATCAAGGAACACAAGCCTCAGGTCGTGGGCCTCAGCGGCTTCTTGACGCTTGCGTTCGACGCGATGAAAACGACCGTCGAAGCGATCGAAGAGGCAGGCTTGCGGGACAACATCAAGATCATGATCGGTGGCGGGCAGGTGGACGACACGATAAGGAGTTACACCGGCGCAGACGCTTTCGGCCTGAATGCGATGGAAGCGGTTTCTCTCTGTAAGCAGTGGGTGCCTGCGTGAGTGCGGCGAGCCGGGTGACGTCGGCATCCGTGCTCTACGAGCAGCGGGAAAAGCGTCTGATCGATGCGATCGAGCTCCGGGAGCCCGATCGGCTACCCACGATTCTGTTTTCGCATTTCTGGGTCGCGCGCTACTGCGGGATGACGTGCCGCGAGGCAATGTATGACTACGAACGTCTCGCCGCGGCGACGCGTAAGGCCGTCATCGACCTTGAGCCGGACGCCTTCCACCCCGTACATGCCCTGGTGGCGTTCGGTCCCACCATGGAAGTCCTCGATTACAAGCAACTTGAATGGCCGGGCCACAAAGGGCTTTCCGACAATGTCCCCTTTCAGTATTTGGACGCCCAATACATGGCGGCGGACGAATACGAGGAGTACCTCCTCGACCCAACGGGTTTCATGCTCCACAAATACATGCCGCGGATCGCCGGCGCACTGGAGCCACTTTCGCAATTGCCGATTTACCCCGGCGTACTACACACGCGAATCATTCAGTCGATGGAAGCGTACGCCCGACCCGAAGTGCGCCGGGCGCTGGAAACGCTGATCCGCGCGGGCGAAGAGGTTCAAAAGATGCGCGCCGTCCAGGGTCGCATGGTTCAGGAGCTGAAGGATCTTGGGTTCCCGGTCGCGGCGCACGGCACGAGCCACGCACCTTTCGATGTGGCTGCGGACTATTTGCGAGGCTCCAAGGGCGCGATGCTGGATCTGTTTCGCAACAAGGACAAACTGCTGAACCTGATGGACCGGCTGACGACATTGATTCCGCGCGCCGGAATAGCAGCCGTCAAGGCGATCGACGGAAACATGATATTCGTCCCGCTGCACCGGGGGCTGGATGGGTTCATGTCGCCGAAGCAATTCACAACGTTCTTCTGGCCGCAGTTCCAAAAAGTGCTGCTGACTCTGATCGAAGCGGGAATCTACCCGCATGTACTGTGGGAGGGAGATTGCACGACGCGGTTGGAAGTGATCAAGGACGTGCCGCCCGGCAAATGCGTCTACTTCTTTGAGCGCACGGATATGTTCAAGGCGAAAGAAGCGTTGCGCGGCACGGTGTGTATCCGCGGGAACGTGCCTGCGTCGATGCTGATTGCCGGCACGCCGAACGATGTGCGCGAGTACTGCAAGAAGCTCTTCGACGTCGTGGGCGACGGAGGCGGCTTCATCTTGGACGCCGGCGTCGGCGTTCCCGACGAGGCCAAACCAGAGAACGTGTTGGCCATGTACCAGTTCGCGAAGGAGTGCGTGTACTGAAGGGCCGCATGCCGGTAATCACGTATCCGCGACTGCTCTTGACGGTCGAGGATGTAACTTCATCCTGGGGTTCCCGGCGCGCCAGATTGACTTCGGCGCGCATGGTGGCGTTGCTGTCCGAGCTGCTCGCGCGGATCGAAACCGAGCATTGGATTCAGCCGAAGGTCGGTTTCCAGGTCTGGCCCGTCGTCGGGAGAGGGCAAGAGTGGCTCGAGCTGCGGGGCGGCTCCCGGATTTCTTCACGCATGCTCGGCCATTACCTGCCGGGCGCTACTCATGTGGCGGCCGGAGTTTGCACGATTGGCGATGCGCTTGAGAAACAGGTCAGCGAATGGTTTGCGGCAAGCGATCGGCTCCGGGCCGTGCTCCTCGACGAGATCGGCACGCTAGCGCTGTTTCGGCTGGGCGACCAGCTCGAAGAGTCGATGCAGGCCGAGGCAGCGCAACATGGTCTTGAGGCCAGCGGCGTGTTGAGTCCCGGCGAAGACGGCTTTGAGATTTCGCAGCAGGCGGCAGTCGTGGAACTTGCCAGCGGTGCCGACCTCGGCGTTTCGCAGACGACCACCGGCATGCTGATACCGCGCAAGAGCTTGTCGATGGTGGTCGGCTTTGGGGCCCGAATGCCGAAGTGGAGCCGCGGCGAGCGTTGCGCGCGGTGCGGGGCGCGGGAACGGTGTCCTCACCGGCGGCCGCAGATAGCCGAGGTTGCGACGTGAGCCACGTGCAGGAATCGCCGCGCACAGGCCACTGGGTCACGTTCGAGCCTGATAGGCAGCACATTTGGAGTCTCCCGGCCGAAACACTGCTGGATACCGCGCGGCGCGCTGGCGTGCGGATCGCCAGTGTATGCGGTGGTCGCGGGCTGTGCAAATCGTGCGTGGTTCAGGTGACGGAAGGCCCGGTTGAGCCGCCGTCGCAACAAGATCTTGAGTTTTTTTCGTCCGAGGAGCTCGCAAACAACTGGCGACGAGCTTGCCAGACGCTCGCGTGCGGCGACTGCCGGGTAGAAGTTTCGGCACGCGCCCGCGCGGTGCCGCTGCGCACCGAAGTCGAGAGCGAAGACGTGTGGGTGCGTCCCGACCCGGCCGTTCGGCTGTATCCGGTTGCGGTTGCGGCGCCAACTCTGGAATACCCCGTCGCCGATGACCACCGGCTCATGAACGCCCTGAACGAAAAATGGCCGGGCACCTGCTCGAGAATCGACCTCGACGTGTTGCGTCACCTGCCCGGCGCACTGCGAGCGCACGGCGGGCAGGTCGTGGCGATCGTGCGATTCGGTGAAGTAATCGGCGTGGTTCCGCCAGGGAAAGGACCATTGCCGGGGCTCGCCGTTGACATCGGCACGAGCAACATCGGCGTGCTCCTCGTCGATTTGCGCAACGGCCGAACACTCGCAAGCCGCGCCATGGAGAACCCTCAGACGAGTTACGGCGGAGACGTAATCACGCGCATCGGCAAGGCGCGGTCATCTCCCGAGATCCAGAAACAATTGCACGACCTGGTCGTAGCCGGAATCAACGAGGCGGCTCGCGAACTGTGTGAATCGCAGTCGCTCGGCCCCGAGCAGATCGCGGACGTAGTTGTGGCGGGTAACACAGTTATGCACCACTTGTTTCTGCAACTTCCCGTCGAGTATCTCGGAGCAGTGCCTTTCGTGGCGGCGTCTGCGAGCGCGACGGACATAAAGGCGCGCGACATTGGGATCAAGGCCATGCCCGGCGCCTACGTCCACGTACTGCCCAACATCGCGGGGTTCGTAGGCGGCGACCACACCGCGATGCTGCTTGCGATCGGCAGCGACCACGAAGAGAAGACGGTCGTGGCACTCGACATCGGCACGAACACGGAGATATCGCTGATCCACAAGGGTCGGCTCCTGAGCATTGCGTGTCCCTCGGGACCGGCCTTGGAAGGCGGGCACATTCGTTGCGGGATGCGCTCGGCCCCTGGAGCGATTGAATCCGTGGCGATTTCCGGCGACCAAGTAAGCATTCGGACGATTGGGAATGCGCCGCCCGTTGGAATTTGTGGATCAGGAGTACTCGATGCAACCGCGCAGCTTTATCTGGCCGGCGTCGTGAGTCCGACGGGCCGCATGACAAAAGAACACCCGCGAGTGCGCATTCGCGACGGGCACCCTGAATTCGTGCTCGCGGACGAACGCGAGGCGCAGGGTACGGCCATCGTGTTCAGCCAGCGCGACATCCGGGCGGTACAGCTTGCCAAGGGCGCGATTCAGGCCGGGATTCAAGTGCTGCTCAAAGACGCCGGGTTGCGGGAGGAACAGATCGAACAAGTGATCGTCGCCGGAGCCTTCGGGAACTATATCGATCTTGCGAGTGCCGTGGCGATCGGCATGCTGCCCGATCTGCCGCTCGATCGTTTCGCACAGGTTGGCAACGCGGCGGGAATCGGGGCGAAGCTCGCGCTCGTGTCGTACCCGCACCGTGCTACCGCCCAGAGCATCGCGGCGAGCAGCCACTACTTCGAGCTTGCAGGATCGGTCCGTTTCAACACGGCTTTCATGCACGCGATGGGTTTTCCCGACCACAAGAAACACTGAGAGGAGGCGATCATGGCGATTCCGGGTGTGAGTATCATTGGCGACCGCATCAATCCGGGTTTCAAAACCACGAGAGCGCTTATCGAGGCCGAAGATGTCGCGGGTTTGCAGGCTTTGGCAGTGCGCCAGGTGCAGGCCGGAGCGTGGTGTCTCGACGTTACAGTCGGGCCGCGAGGATACAAGGATTTTCATTTCCTCACGGAAGTGATCAAGGCACTGCAGGCGGCGGTGGATGTGCCTCTTTGCTTCGACTATCCGAGTGCGGAGGTGCAGGAGGTGTGTCTGAAGGCATACGATCCGGCAAAAGCCAAAGGTCGCAAGCCGGTCGTGAATTCACTCGCCGAGACCCGGCAGGAAATGCTGGACCTCGTGAAGATCCGTCCGTTCCAAGTCGTCCTGATGGCGTCGGAGCGTCTGGAAGACGGCTCGGCAAAATCCAACAAGCTGACGAGCGAAGTGCTCGGCGTGGCGCGGCGCATGACGGCGAAGCTGACGCAGGAATGCGGATTCAGCCGTGGGGACATCCTGGTAGACGTCACGATCCACAGCCTGATATCGGACCTCGAAGGGCTCACGAAGATGGCGCTCGAAGCCATCCGCTCGATCGGCGAAGATCCCGAGCTCAAGGGCGTTCACATCATGGGTGGAATGACGAACATCGGGAACATGCTACCGCCGCTGAAATTCGACGGTCTCCCGTTGCGTCAACTTGTCGAGAATGCGTTTCTGACGCTCGCGGTGCCGCTCGGATTCGACACCATCATGGGAACACCGTGGAATGATTTTCGGATGTTGCCGGATGACAACGTCGTGTTGCAGACACTAAAAGACTTCACCGAACTGAAGGGGCTCGACGCGATGCGCAGGCTCCGCCAGCTCTGGGCGCGCAGCCAGGACACGAAATCTTTCGTGGAGAAATGAAGCTCTGCGGTCGCGGCGCGAAGTCACCCGTTCACTTCGCCCTCCCAAGAGACGATGCCGCAGATTTTACGCCTCCTTCTTTCGGGCGCTTGCCTTCCATTCAGAACACATATCGAAATGCGAAGGGGGTGCTGCCGTTGAAGCCAACTTACCCCCTCTCGCCTTTTACACGCTCAAAATTACGTCACGCGACCGCTACTTCTGGGCGATGCTACGAATGAATGCGACCACGTTCGCCACCTCGGCGCTGCTTAGAGTCTTCACCGCCGGCATCTTTCCCTTGCCTTCCGTGATCACCTTGCTTAGATCGGCGTCGCTCAACGCCTGCACCTCTTTGGAGCCCAACGGCGGAATGGGCACCTTCATCATCTTGGCGACCGCGTCGTTCCCTTTCCCATCCGCGCCATGGCACGCGACGCAATGCTTCGAAAACACATCTTTGCCCGCGCTTGCATCCGCTGCTCCATTGGCGAATACAGCGGGAGACACTATGAATGTAAGGAACAGCACCACACAGCTTACTCTCTTCATTGTCGACTCTCCTTTGACACTCCCGTTTGTCCCGATTCCATCCTACGAATAAAAAGCCCGAGGGCGATCAGCACCAGCACAATGGCGGCGATAGACACCAGCAATCCCTCGCGGCGGTATTTGAGTTCCGCCATAGCGCTGAGCCCTTCCTGCCAGGTATTGTCAGTAACTTTCAATCCCGCCTTGATCTCTTCGTCCACCGCCTCGGGACGAACCGAGTGAATCTTGACGCGGGCCTTCGTCAGGTTGTCCTGGGCGGTTGCGAGGGCCAGCTTGGCTTCACCGACTTCCATCCCCGCCTTCTCAGCGCGGCTGAGGATTTCATCGGAGCCGTGAATCGCGTCGTTGAGCTTCATCAGTTCGTCGTGCATGGTGCCTGCTGCTGTGTAACCCGCGTCCCCTTCGATATGGCAATTCGTGCAGACCGCGCCCTGTCCCGTTCCGATCATCGCATCGGTTGGATGCTGAATCCCGTGATTCGAGTGGCACGTGATGCAACCGGGAAGGCCCATCGCGGAGAATACATCCTTGTGCGGCCCCGAGTTGAAAAGTTGCGCCTGAAAGACGTGGCATGTGGAGCAGATGTTTTGGACCGAAGCAACGCCCGGAGGCGAAGCCCCGTGGCTGCCGTGGCACGTCGTACAAGTCGGTGCGCTCAAATCCCCCTGAACCATGAGCGCATTGTGATGAACGCTTGTGGAATAGAGCGCGAATTGATTGATCGGAATCTTGTATTGCTTCATGTAGTTCTCATTGGCGTGGCAATGGGCGCAGGTCTGGGCAACGTTCACCGGATATACGGACGACTGGGGGTCGTTCGGTGGACGAATGTTATGCATGGTGTGGCAGTCCGTGCAGACGGCGACATGCGTGTCCCCTTTGGCCAGCAGCTTGCCATGCATGCTCGTTTGGTACTCGCTGAACTGATCCGTTCGCAGCAATGGATCGAACCCTCGCATGTACGCGGCGTCGGAGTGGCATTTCGCGCATAGCGACGGGATCTGCGCCCGTTCAATGTGTCCTTTGAATCCCGCGGCCTTGCCCATCGCCCGTTCCATATCATCGCTGGAAGGGTCCCCACCGTGGCAAATTGTGCAGTTCATTCCCTTTTGCGCGTGGATGCTACTTGAAAATTCCTCTTCCTTAACCCCAAGAGGGGCATCCAGTTTCGAATGACAATCGAGACAACTGTTCTTGGTCTGCGCATCAAGGGTGGGCACTGTCAACAGAAGAATCAAAAACACAAACAAAAAAGCGTGTGACGCCACTCTCGCGGCCGAGTGTTGTGCCCGCTCGCTACCAGTGATGATGCCGTCCAGCACTTTAAACCAACTCCACACGGCCCTCGCCTCACTACTTTTCGGGCTGCTCGATCTACTTGGCGACATACGCGTACACGGTCATGACCGCAACGTAGGCAAGAGCAAAGGCGCCGATGCCCGTGATCGATCGCTGCAGTCGCCCGGGGCGACCCGGATCGAAGAACGGCAAGAGTGTCCAAACCAGGAAAGCGGCGCCAAAACACAGCACGCCCAATAATTCGCCGTCGATGAAGCCGACCTTTGCCGGAAGCATTCTCAGCGTCTGAAACATAAACATGAAGTACCACTCCGGACGAATCCCAGGCGGCGCCGAAGCGAACAGATCCGCCTTCGTTCCGAGTTCCCAGGGTTTCAACGCCGCGAGGCCACCCAAAACGGCCAGCGCCACGTACCACGCCATCAGCTCGCGGAGAAGGAAGTTGGGGAAAAACCGCATCTCGCGCTGCTCGGGTGGTTTGGTCTTCCACTCCTCTTCAACGCCGGGGGGCACGCTCATCCCGAACCTTTGCACGAGCAGCAGGTGGAGTCCGATCATCAGCGTGGCGATCCCGGGCAGGACAGCCACGTGGAAACCGAAGAACCGCGTAAGCGTTGCGCCCGTCACGTCTTCTCCGCCGCGCAAGAAAACGAGGATCCATTTCCCAACCACTGGGATCTGCCCCGGGATGTCCGTGCCAACCTTCGTCGCAAAAACGGACAACGTATTCCATGGGAGTAGGTATCCGCTGAAACCGAATCCCAGAACCAGGAACAGCAATATCATGCCGCTCAGCCAGGTCAGTTCTCGTGGCTTCCGGTAAGACTTCAGGAAGAACACGCTGAACATATGCGCCACCGCGGTGAAAACCATCAGGTTAGCGCTCCAGGAATGGATCGACCGGATCAGCCAGCCGAAGCGCACCTGCGTCATAATGTACTGCACGCTTTCGTAGGCTTCGTTTGCGCTCGGCCGGTAGTAAAGAAGAAGAAGGATGCCCGTCAACACCTGAATCACGAACAGGAATAGCGTCATTCCGCCCAAGAAATACCAGTACGAGTAGCGATGGAGCGGAACGGTCTTGTGTTCGATGAAAGCGCGGATTTCGTGCCAGCCGAATCTGTCGTCGAGCCATTTCCGGATTCCGCTGGCTATGTCCATTTCAGGCGTTCCCCGCGCGGCGAACGTAAATCTCCTCGCCCTTCAGGACCACGTCGTAGCTCTCGAGCGGCCGCGGGGGGGGACCGCTGATGTTACGGCCATCCACCGTATACAGCCCGCCATGGCACGCACACCAGACGTCGTGGAGGTCGCTGCGATACTCGACCGTGCAACCCAGGTGTGTGCAGATAGCCGACATGGCGTGATACTTGCCGTCGGAAGTCAGAACGAGCAGCGCGGGACGGCTCCCAAACGGAAAGATTTTCCCCGTATTTGGCTTCAGGTCCCCTACACGCCCTGCCAACACATTGTCGCTTGTGAGCTCAATCGTTTTCGGAGGAATGATGTAGCGCAGGACCGGATACAAGAAAGAAGCCAATGACGCCATCACTCCGGTGCCCAGAAATACTTCAAGAAAACGCCGTCGTTTGGGCCTCAGTTCCACATTCGTCGATTGGTCCATCAATCGTTTTCTCGCAAGATTGGAAGATTCATTTCAGCAGGCGTAACAGTTCACCTGGAACATCCTATCCGGAATTTCCGATTTGGCCGTCCGGATCGCACATCATATGCTTCTCCAACCCTGGACACAACGAATTTTGCCACGGCTCAAAAAAGTCCGAAACACCCTCTAGTGCAACTCCGGTTCTAATCACACCATCGGATTTCTCGACTCGGCCGCGGCCGCCTTTGCTCAGCTTGAACTGTTCAACGTAAACGGACATCCGAGAAGAATCACAAGGCTCTTGACACGATGCTTTCGAAACACGGGCGTTCTTCGTGTCATCGGGAGGAGTTTTGGGACGGATTCCGCGGCTTGGCAACGCTGGTACAACGGCAATCGCTAGCGGACCTGCACGAATTCCTGCGTGATGTAAAGCGACCCGTCCCGCCCCCGTGCGATTCCGATCCCCACATGGGTGTAGTTCGGGTTCAGGATGTTTCCGCGGTGATTGTGCTCGAACTTCGGCTCATTCATGAACAGAGTTTCGGCCTGCCCAACGTCATCCGCTTTGGCGATGTTTTCGCCGGTCGAAAGCCACTGCACTCCGGCCATGGAAACGCGCCACGGCGGCAGGCTTCCGTCGGAACTTGCGTGACTGAAGAATCCGGTGCGCGCCATCTCCTCGGAGTGCGCGCGGGCGACGGCGGCGAGCCTGGCGTCCCACACGAGAGGACGTGCGCGGCCCTTCGTCTCCTCGACCTGAGCGGGAGCCGTGCGGTCGCGGTTGATCAATTCCCACATCTGCGTTTCCAGCCGGCCCGTTTCGTCCGGCGAGTTGCGGGCCTCCAGATATCGCTGGGAGTCTGCGGCCAGCGGCAGGCACAGCACGGCCGCCAGAAGAACGATCACCGGCGCTATCGGAAAACGTGACGGAGTGGACATATTTTCGCCCTCTGCAAAGCTTACGTCCGGCTCCGTTGCGAAGATACTGGCCGAAAGGTCAAATTTGGTATTGGTACGAACGTGCCGACGAGCGGGCCCGGCATCAGGCAATCGCCAGCGGAATGGCCTTTTTCCACTTGCCCTGGGATTTCAGGATCAGCTCGACGACTTCGCGGATGGCGCCTTCGCCGCCCCGCGCGACCGTGATGTAGTGTGCGGCACGCATGGCCTCGAAGGTGGCGTCGGCGACGGCCACCGCGAGCCCGGCGCGTTCGAGCAGAGGAAGATCGGGGAGGTCGTCGCCGACGTAGGCGACTTCTTCATCGGTGACTCCCGCGCGTGTGAGGATTGCCTTGTAGGCCTCGAGCTTTTTCGGCTGCCCCTGAACGACAAACTCCATCGAGGCCTCTCGCGCGCGGCGAGCCGTCGCGGTCGAGTCGCGTCCCGTGATGAGGCCGGTCCGAATTCCCATGATGCCCGCGAGCTTGATGCCGGCGCCGTCGTGCGCGTTGAACATTTTCATCTCGGCCACGCTGCCGTCGGGAAACGATTGCAGGCAGACGTAACGAGGCGTCATCGTGCCATCCACGTCCATCAGCAGGACGCGGATTTTGCGGGCGCGCCGCATGACTTTCGCCGGAAATTTGAGTTCGCGAATCGCCATGTTCCGCTTCGTCTCGCCTCTCGTTCAGGAATCAACATACCGAAACAACGTCATAAAACCAAAATCCATATGAAGCTGCTGATGGCAATGAAAGAGCGTCAGGCCCGGGTGGTCCGCGACAAGATCAACCTCCACCTGAGCGCACCTCGGCACGATGACCACATCTTTCATGACTCCCGTCGTGTTCCTGCCCGCAAGCCTCGTCAGTTCAAATGAGTGGCGATGCAGGTGAACCGGGTGATCGTCATCGCTTTGATTGTCGAATCGCAGCCGGTATTTCTTGTTTGCCCGCAGGAGAATCGGGTCGGTCTTCGGATATTCCTTTCCGTTGATCGTCCAGTGGTCCACCCAGTTGTTTCCCGCAAATTTGCGCCGAAACACCATCGGAACAATCTCATCCGGTTCGGGCGCAGTCCCCGAAGTTCCGAACAGGCTGTAGTCCCACGGAGCGTTACCAGGTGCCGCCCATTGAGGCGAACTGCTCCGGTTCTCATACTCCACGACCACGCCCAGCCCCTTGCTCCGAATCTGATCGTCCACCTCGCCGAGCACCCAGACTCCGGGAGAGTTCATCGTCGCAATAACGTCCGCCCGCTCGGCAGGTCCGAGCCTGAGAGCCTCTACCGCGCGCGGGGCCGGCACCGGGTTGCCGTCGAGGCTGACGACCGTCAACTCGTGGCCGGCGAGCGCGATCCGGTGCGTCAGCGTCGCGCTCGCATTCAAGATGCGGAACAGGACTCGCTGCCCTTCGCGAACGCGGATCGGTTCTCCGTGCCCCAACGCGCGATCGTTCACCGAGAAGCTTTCGTAGACCGCTTCGAGAGATCCTTCTCCGCCCACGCTGCTCAGGTAGGGATCCCATCCGTGCAGGCAGAGAAGGTGTTCGGCGTCATACCCACCCGGCTCGTTCCTTGGCTCGATGTACACCATCCCGAACTGGCCCGTATAGGTGCTTCGCTTCAGGTTCCGGCCGGCGGAAACGTGCGTGTGATACCAGCGCGTACCCGATGGCCGCGCCACAAACGAGTATCGCTGCCCGCTCTGCGGCTGAATGAGCGGTGTTCCCTCCTCTATCGCTCCGTCTACCTCCGGCGGAATGAAGAATCCATGCCAGTGGACCAACTCCGGCTCTTTCGTGTCATTGAAGACGTCCACGGTCACCCGCTGGCCCTCGCGAAAGCGCAGGAACGGGCCCGGCGCAGAGCCGTTGTACCCCGTTGTCTTAATCGTTTTCCCGCGAGCGATTTCCACTTCCACAGGTGAGATGTGCAGCGTCACGTCCGCTTTCGGGCCGCCGGTGGGAACCTGAGCCTCCAAGCCGGACGCGAGCGGAACGCAAACCCCGGCTCCCAGCAGCTCCAAGAATTCCCTGCGACGCATCGCTTCAAATCCTCAGAAGAGTTGCAAGGTCCAGAGGTCGTGGATGTGGACGACGCCTTCGAGCCGCCCTGCGCCATCGACGACCAGCACCGACGTAATCTTCTTCTCCTCCATCACGCGCAACGCGGCCGCGGCAAGCTCCGTGCGCGGCAGCGTAACCGGATTCTTCGTCATGCAATCCGCCGCCGCGAGATCGAGCACGTTCTCCTTGCGCTTCTGCATCACGCGGCGCAGGTCGCCATCGGTGATGATGCCGAGCAGCCGCCCGTCGCGCTCCGTCACCGCAGCCATGCCGAGACCCTTGCGGCTCATTTCATAAATTACGTCCGGCATCTTCGCCGTCGGCAGGACGCGCGGCAGGTCCTCGCCCGAATGCATCAGCGCTTCGACGCGGCGCAACTTTTTCCCGAGGCCGCCGCGGGGATGCAGCGCGGCGAAGTCGTCCTGCTGGAATCCGCGGCGCTCGAGCAGCGCGATGGCCAGCGCGTCGCCCATCGCGAGCGCGGCGGCGGTCGAGGCGGTCGGCGCGAGATTCAGCGAGCAGGCCTCTTCCTTTACGGCGATGTCGAGCACGATGTCGCTCGCCGCGGCGAGCGTCGAGCGCGGGTGCGCCGTCAATGCGATGACCGGGACGGCCAGGCGCTTCGCCGCTTCGCTTAGCTCGATCAGCTCTTCCGTCTCGCCGCTCGTGGAGATTGCAACCAGCACGTCGCCCGCGGTCAGCATTCCAAGGTCGCCGTGGAGCGCCTCGGCCGCGTGCAGAAAAAGCGACGGCGTCCCGGTGCTCGAAAACGTTGCCGCGACTTTGCGGCCGATCAGGCCCGACTTGCCGAGGCCCGTGACGACCGCGCGCCCTTTGCAACTGTGGACCAGCTCGACGGCTTTTTCGAACCGCGCGTCGAGACGATCGATCAGGCCGGCGATCGCTTCAGCTTCGATTCGCAGGACGCGCTTCGCGGTCTCCAGCGCCGATTTCGCCGGGCTGGCGGATTTCATCGGTTTCTCCACGCGCGGCGTTCGCCCGCCTGCGGAACGGCGGCGCGCTGCGGCTCCTCGTGGCGCGGCGGCGGCGCATCCGACTCGCGGGCCAGCGCAGCCATGGGAAGGACTTTCTCGAGCAGCGGGCAGAGCTGATCGAGCGGCAGCGCGTTCGTGCCGTCGGAGAGCGCCCGCGCGGGATTGTCGTGAACTTCCAGAAAAATCCCGTCCACGCCGACGGCCGCGCCCGCCCGCGCGAGCGGCTCGATGAATTCGGGCTGGCCGCCGCTCGACTTCCCCGCCCCGCCAGGCAACTGAATGGAGTGGGTAACGTCGAAGACGACCGGATAGCCGAGCTTGCGCATGATTGGAAACGAGCGCATGTCCACCACGAGATTCTGATAGCCGAACGATGTCCCGCGCTCGGTAAGGATGATCTTGTCGTTACCCGTGCCGGCCACTTTTTCCGCGGCGTGCGCGATGTCCCAGGGCGAAAGGAACTGACCCTTCTTGATGTTCACGACGCGGCCGGAGCGCCCCGCGGCGGCGAGCAAATCGGTCTGGCGCGAAAGAAACGCGGGAATCTGGAGGACGTCGCAGACCTCGGCGGCCGGGGCGACGTGCGATACCTCGTGAACGTCGGTCAGTATCGGCAGGCCAGTGCGGCGTTTGATCTCCGCGAGGATGCGGAGACCTTCCGCGAGGCCTGGGCCACGATAGGACGACACGGACGAGCGGTTGGCCTTGTCGTAGGACGCTTTGAAGATCAGCGGCACGTCCAGCTCGGACGCAATGGTGGCCAGGCGCTCAGCCATCATCGTGGCGTGCGCTTCGCTTTCGATCACGCACGGCCCCGCGATCAGGAATAGCGGTGCGCCGCCGCCGATGGTGATCCTGCCTACCGTGAAACTGCGAGAGGGCTCCATGGATTCCCACAGCGTATTCGGCTTCGCGCCTCTTTTCAACGTGGAATTCGTCGCGGTGCGGCGATGCGGGACCCCCGCGAATTTGTGACGATTAGAACGCGTGCCGATGCCGTGTTTCCAACAGCTTACGACCGTTTTTGTTCGACACACTGTGACGATTAGAAATCCGGGAATCGGAGATGGCAGGGCGAGGGACGCAAAGGAAGTGGAGCAAGCAAAGGAGGCAGAGGAAAAGACCGAGAGCGGTCGTATCGTGCCTCGGGTTCGTTGCCCGCCGTGTGCGCCGTTCGTCCTGTCGAACATCATCACACTCGAACGTAGCACGGCCGAACGCGTTTCGAACTGCCCTATGGGACAAAACTGGTACAGGGGCAAAAAGACAGTTCTAGAACCTGCATGCCGTTGCGTCTTCGAGGTAGAATACGTCTATGACCCGAGAAGCAAATGAGCTCCTGAAGAGAGCTATGACACTCCCTATCACGGAACGCGCCGAACTGGCGGGTTCACTGATCGAGAGCCTCGACAGCTCGAAAGACAAGTCGGTTCGAGCCGCCTGGGACGCGGAAATTGCCCGGCGCATGGAGGAGCTCGATTCCGGAAAGGTTAAGCCTATTCCGATCGAACAGGCCCGGCGGCGACTTTCCTCAGCGATCAAATGACGGCCAGACGGATATTTGTACACCCGGCAGCACTTGAGGAGGCCGAGGCCGCAGCGCGCTAGTATCGGGACCGAAGTCCTCGGGCTGCAGCAAGATTCGTCGAAGAAATCAATCAAGTGATTGACAGAATTCTCGCGGCTCCGCAGCGCTGGCCGCGCGGCCCTCGTGGCTCGCGTAAGGTGAAGCTTCCTTGTTTTCCGTTCCTGGTGATTTATCGCGAATCGAACAGCGCCATACAAATTTTGGCTGTCGCACATGGCCGACGGCGTCCCGGCTATTGGAAAGCCAGGGCGTAGGCTGAGGGGACGTACCAGATGAGCGCGGACCTGCCTAAGAATGTGACCGAGAGCGCGGACATTACCGCGATCACGCAACTGATCCTGCGGGAGCGGGAGAGCCGTGACACGGGACGCTGGGAGACGATGCGCGGCTGCTTCTGGCCGGACTCGCTCGTGCGCGTGAGCTGGTTTCGCGGCAACGGTGCGGACTTCGTCGCAGGGTCGATCGACATGGCCGAGCGCGGCGTTCGCGCGAAACACCGGCTGGCGCCGATATTGGTGACGCTCGCGGGCGACCGCGCGGTAGCGAGCCTGGTGGGAATCATCGACCTGCCGGTGAAGCTGCAAGGCGTGGACCTGACGCTATCGACCCATGCGCGGTTCCTCTATCGGGCGGAGCGGCGCGACCAACAATGGAAAATCTTCGGGTTCGACGCCATCTACATGCGGGACGAGCTGACGTCCGCGATCCCGGGGCAGTCGGTGACGATCGACGCGAACGAGTTGAAGAGCTTCCGGGCGTCGTACCGGATGCTCTTGTACTACCTCAAGAGCGAGGGCTATGAGGTCGATTCAAACCTGGCCGGGGAGGACCAGCCTGAGACGGTCGAGGCCTTGAACCGGGAGATTTTCGGCTGGGCGGGTTTGAAGGTTCCGGTGTAGGCAACGACTCCCACCCTTTGGAAGGCAAGGGTCGGGCATGCCGGCATTTCCCTCAGGGCTAAAGCCCTGCCTCTTTGAGCGACTTACGTCGGAGCTAAAGCTCCGACCCCCTAAAGAGCTTCGAACCATCGATGCTTCGGCTCGGAATTGGGCCAGTACTGCGCCCCTACAAAAACTGATATCATTAACCTTTTGTGGTACAATAGGTTACGCGGAAGGCTCCCAAAAAGGGGAATAAAGGGAAACTTTTTGGGCCTCCGCGGCATCGAATCATTATGGCCAACGAGACACATAAGCGCATAGGAACAGGGCGGTTAGTCCCGACACGACCCACGGGAGTGCAGTACCGCGTGAAGTATGGGATCCACATCGTGGATACGGGCAACCAGCACGGCCGCGGAGTGCGCCCCACTCGATGGGCGAAGTGCTCCGTGCGTCCAGCCGGCACGGGCCGGATTCCGCAAGGGGACTACTTCCTCCACGCGGACGAGGGCGGAGTCTTCCAACTGAAGTGCACCGGCAACGTCTGGCAGTACCTCGCCGCGGCGTAAGCCAAAGCCTCCCGCCCTTTCAGAACCAACGGGTGGGGCACCCACTGCTCCCCTAAAAGAGAGAACTAATCGGCAGAGGCTGAGTCCGCGCCGGCGGCACGAGCGCGTGCGTCCGCTGCGCGCATTTCGGCCGCGTGCGGTTCGCTCGTGGAGACGTGCGCCTTCGATTGCGCGGCGGCGGCGTGGCCGAGGCGCGCGCGGCGGTTTTCGAGGCTCGCGTGCACGAACGCCGCGAAAAGCGGATGCGGCGCAAGCGGTTTCGATTTGAATTCGGGGTGGAACTGGCAGCCGACGAACCACGGGTGGTCGGGGACCTCGATGATCTCGACGTAGACGCCGTCGGGCGTGCGGCCGGTGATGCGGAAGCCGGCGGACGTGAGCGTCTTCTCGTATTCGCAATTGAATTCGTAGCGGTGGCGGTGGCGCTCGGAGATTTCCGTCGTGCCGTAAGCCTTCGCGGCGAACGAGCCGGGCTCGAGCTTGCAGGGCCATGCGCCGAGGCGCATCGTGCCGCCCATTTCGTCCACGCCGAGCAGCTCGCGCAGTTTATAAATCACGCGATTGGGCGTCGAGGGATCGAACTCGGTGCTATCCGCGCGCTCGAGCCCGGACACCTGGCGCGCGTATTCGATCGTGGCGCACTGCATCCCGAGGCAGATGCCGAAGAACGGGATTTTCTTTTCGCGCGCGTAGGTGATCGCGTGGACCATGCCCGCGATGCCGCGTTTGCCGAAGCCGCCGGGAACGAGGATGCCGTCCACGTGGCGCAGCATGCGCTCGGCGGTGGCGGCCGAGTCGATGTCTTCGGCTTCGATCCATTCGATGACGACGCGCTGGCGGCTCGCAAGGCCGCCGTGGACCAGAGCTTCGCGGAGGCTCTTGTAGGCGTCCTCGAGCTGCACGTATTTCCCGACGACGCCGATGCGGACTTCGCCCTGCGGGTGCTCGAGAGTCTCGAGCATTGCGAGCCAACGGCTGAGGTCGCGCGGCGGCGCTTCGAGATGCAGCAGGCGGAGAATCTGCTCGTCGAGGCCTTCCGCAGCAAGCGTCATCGGGACTTCGTAGATGTTGGCGACGTCCGGAGCGGAAATGACGCATGACTCGGCGACGTTGCAGAACAGCGCGATCTTGGATTTCAGATCGGCGCCCAACTGGCGGTCGCTGCGGCAGATCAAAATGTCCGGCTGAATTCCGATGCTGAGCAGTTCCTTGACGCTGTGCTGCGTCGGCTTGGTCTTCAGCTCTCCGGCAGTGGCGATGAAAGGCACGAGCGTCAGATGGACGAAGACGACGTTTTCAGGGCCGAGTTCGAGACGCATCTGGCGGATGGCTTCCATGAACGGCAGCGATTCGATGTCGCCCACGGTGCCGCCGATTTCGACGATGACGACATCCACGCCGTCGGCGACTTTGCGGAACGCGGCTTTGATTTCGTCGGTGACGTGCGGGATGACCTGCACGGTCTTGCCGAGGTAATCGCCGCGGCGCTCTTTCGCGATGATGGATTCGTAGATGCGGCCTGTGGTCCAGTTATGGTCGCGGGTGAGATGAGCGGAGGTGAAGCGCTCGTAGTGGCCGAGGTCGAGATCGGTCTCCGCGCCGTCGTCGGTGACGAAGACCTCGCCGTGCTGATACGGCGACATCGTGCCGGGATCGACGTTCAGGTAAGGATCACACTTCTGGAGGGTGACGCGAAGGCCGCGGCTTTCGAGCAGACAGCCCATCGAAGCCGCCGCTACGCCTTTCCCGAGAGAGGAGACAACGCCGCCCGTAACGAAGATGTACTTCGGGCCGGTCGGCAAGGCGCTCGAAATCCTCCGGGAGAGTCGGCGTACAATGTATTATGTAGGGAAAGAGGGCGCGTGTCAAATCGCGATTCATTTCGGCCGAAATGAGCGAAAAGCAACTGCGCCGCGAATGTGACGCGCGTCACGTGGCGGCGTGATGCGCGTCGCAGTGCGATGCGAGCGCCGGCGTTATAAAGGAGTGTTTTAGGGAGACTCGCAGAACTCCTCGCGCGAGTCGCAAGCCGGAAGAGAGGAGGACGCAATGATGCCCAACGCCACTTTTGAGGTGTTCCGAGAGGCCGTCTGGGAAGGACATCCCGGCTCAGCCGCGAGCATGCACGCACAAACTCGCGCGCAAGCGCAAGCGACGTTCCTCAAAGGCATGCTCGAGATACCGTTGGAGCATGACGGCCGGAATCCGCTTGAGTGGGCGGTGTCACTAATCGCTCACATCATCATCGTTGCTGCCGTGGTGCTGGCGCCATTCTTCTTCACGCAGGTAATCGATCTTCGCAGCTTCCAGACCACGTTTTTGGTCGCGCCACCTCCTCCCGCACCGCCTCCGCCGGCTGCTCAGGTGCAGAAGCTCGCAAGGCCTCTCCCTCGACTGCTGCCGACGAGCCATCTGACGGCTCCCGCTGTGATCCCGGCTAAGATCCAGATCGTTCACGACGAGGCCCCGCCCGACGTGGGCGTAGGAGTGATCGGCGGCGTACCCGGAGGGCAAACCGGGGGAGTTCTTGGCGGAATCATCGGCGGAGTGGTAGATACGAAAGCCGTGATTCCACCGCCCCCTCCCACGAAGAAAATCGTGCGCGTCGGCGGCGATGTCAAACAGCCACTGCCGATTTCCACTCCCCCGCCGGTATACCCGGCGGTCGCGCTAGCTGCAAAGATAGAAGGAGTGGTGGTCATCGACGCGGTGATCGACGAGCAAGGCAATATCGTACGAGCACGCGTCATTGACGGCCCGGGCTTGCTGGTCAACGCGGCGCTCGCGGCAGTCACCCACTGGAAATACGAACCGACCTACCTCGATGGCCAAGCCGTGGAGATCGAGACACATGTAGACGTCCGATTCCGCCTGCACTGATCTCGCGGGATCACTTCGCGGGCGCGGCTGGTGTTGGCGGAAGCTCCGGAGGCGCCGGGGCCGTCAGAGCTACGCCGACATCCGCGGCCAACTGCGACAGAGCCGCATCCAGCGTGACTCTGTCTTCCAGGCGTGGCTGCCAATCCTTCACGAGCATGCTGCGGAAACCCTTCCAATCGTCGTTCGTCACCCACAGCTGAAAACGGTCCGCATACGGCGTGTAATCGGGGAAGAGCTGCCTGACGTAAAAGCCGGAAGTGAAGAAGAGAATGGCTTGCGCCAGTTCGGGCGGCGGCCGTTTTTTCTGCGCGGCGAAATTGCGGGCCGCGACGTCCGCGACCGCTTCGATCAGCGTGCCGGACGCCGCGTGGAAAAGAACCTCGAGCGCGGCGATATCCTGATTACCGCCGTCAATGCTGGACACAATGATGCGCGAGGGATGCAGCGTCGTGTAGGCGCCCCCGAAATTCGCGTAGGCGACTACGTCGATACGCAACGGATGATCCGGCCAGGGCGTTTCGAAGGCCATTGCAATCTGCTGCGAAAGCGTGACGCCGTTCTTGTCCACGAGAGGCATCACCGCTTTAATCCACGTCCGATTCGCAGCGCCGTGGAGCTGCCACCAGTGGGCGCGATATATGGGCGCTGCTTCATCGAGAACAGCGATCAAGCCGGGATCGAGGTTCGCGCGATCGATCGACGTGGCGTCTTCGAGATCCTCGAGGCGATTTTTGATCGTGACCATGTCCTCGTCCGACGAGAGGTCGTGACGGAGCATGTTGGCTCGGTAATACGCCAATGCATTCGACCAGGTCTTCACTTCGTCCTCCGAGAGGCCGGCAGTCGTGCTCTCGTCGGTGGCCAATTCAGCCTCGTGAGGAGTGCCACGCGGGCCTGCCGTGGCGATGGCGGCCTGTTCGTAAAGGAAATGGTGAAGGTTAATCCAGAAGCCGCTGTGGAATTCGAACAGCTCGTGCGCCGAAACGGCCGGGCCTGAGTCCTGCCTGCTTGCCGGGCGGGAGTTTCGAGCGCCGTGCCCAGCCGCACAAAGCGGCGGCGACGCGAGCACGACGGCGGCCACGAAAACAACCACACCGGAGGTCTTCACTGTGCTTCTCCGAACCGCAATTCAGGATGCGTTCTGGCGCAGAAGCTTTTCGACGCGCTCGATGTCCGCGGGCACATCCACGCTGATCGCGTCGTATTCGGTCTCGACGATCCGGATGCGATAGCCGTTTTCCAGCCAGCGAAGCTGTTCGAGCTGCTCGATGCGTTCCAGGTCTCCCGGCGGGAGCGTGGGAAACTCGATGAGCGCATCGCGGCGAAACGCGTACAAGCCGATGTGCTTCCAGTGGCGCGCGGCGATCGATCCATCCCTATCGCGCACCCAGGGGATGGGAGCCCGCGAAAAATACAGGGCGTTGCCGTCGAAATCGCGGACGACCTTGGTGATATTGGGGTCCATGATGTCATTCGTTTGTGTAATCGCCGCGCAGGGTCCGGCGATCTGAACCGAATCGTCTTCGAGCAGTGCCGTGACGACTGCGTCGATTGTGCCGGGGTCGATCAGCGGCTCATCGCCCTGCACGTTCAAGTAGATTTCGGCCTCGCGGTGCGCCGCGACTTCGGCCACGCGGTCCGTTCCCGTACGATGGTCGGCGCGTGTGAGAATCGCTTCGGCGCCGAAGGCCTCGACCGCATTCTTGATGCTCGCTTCGTCCGTCGCCACGACCACGCCCGAAAGGAGTTGGGCCTGCCGGACACGCTCGACGACGTGCTGAATCATAGGCCGGCCGGCGATCGGGGCCAGCGGCTTCCCCGGAAAACGCGCCGACGCGTGGCGCGCCGGAATCACGGCCAGGACATTCGGTTTTCGCGATGCTGGATGCGCCATGGGTTTTGCGGCCTTCGTCGCCGTCGACAAATGATACTAACATGGAGAGGCGAAGCCCTCCGGTACACCTAACGACAGCGGACCTAGCCTGCCCTTGCTTTGGACGTGGCTGGTGATACAATCCCGCCTAAGAGGCGTATGGGGGCACTTTGAAACACCACACCATGCCGCCGAACCCGGACCGCGTATTCGCGGCGGTTTGCGTGGCGTTCAGTCTGGTGCTGTTCTCCGCCCTCGTTCCCCCTGCACGCGCGCAAGTCGCTCCTGTCGGTCCTGAAAGTCCTGCACCACAAAAGATACAGAAGGGCCAGCCGATCCGCTCGGAAACCGAAATGACGCTGGTCGGCGCGTCCGTTACCGATCCTCTCGGGCGACTGGTCACGGGGCTTGAACGAGAGAACTTCCGCGTATTCGAGGACGGCATTGAGCAGGAAGTCGTCCAGTTTTCGAGCGAAGACGTTCCGGTGTCGATCGGCGTGATCTTCGACATGAGCGGCAGCATGACCGACAAGATCGATAAGTCGCGCCAGGCCGCCGTGCAATTTTTCCGCACCGCGAATCCCCAGGACGAATTCTTTCTCGTGAACTTCAACGACCGTGCGCAGCTCATCAGCCCTTTTACCGCCAGCGTCGATGACTTACAGGACCGCCTGATGTACACGGCCGCGCACGGTTTGACGGCGCTGTATGATGGCGTCTATCTCGGCCTCAGCCAGATGCGAGGAGCACACAACACAAAGAAAGCTTTGCTCATCCTATCGGACGGAGGCGATAATCATAGTCGGTACACGGACAGCGAGATTCGCCAGTTCGTTCGCGAAGCGGACGTTCAGATTTATGCGATCGGGCTGTTCGAACCCGGTGGCGGGCCGACGCCGGAGGAGCGGGCGGGTCCTTCTCTTCTGGAAGATTTGACGGAGATGACCGGCGGCCGGGTGTTCGCGGTGCAGAACCTGAACGAACTGCCGGACGTCGCGACAAAAATAAGCATGGAGCTTCGCAATCAGTATGTTTTGGGATACAGGCCAAGCGACCGGGCACACGATGGCAAGTGGCGCAAGATCAAAGTCAAGCTCAATCCACCCAAGGGTCTACCTCCCCTCACTGTGTCCGCCAAAAGCGGATACTTTGCGCCAGGCCACTAACAGCGCCGCCGCTTTCCTGCTGGCCCTGGTTTTTTCGGCACTTGTCTTCGCCGCGCCATCCGCACACGCGCAGAACCCGATTCCTCCCGTCGCACCTCCTGCTCTCCCTCCGCCGCCGGGACAGCAGGCTCCCCAGGGCGCCCGGCTCAAGGCAACCGTCGATTTGGTCGTGCTGCACGTCACGGTGACCGACTCCCGGGGAGAGTTTGTCCCGGACTTGAACAAAGGCGAGTTTCAAGTGTTTGAGGACAAAATCCAGCAGAACATATCGATGTTCTCGCGCGACGATATTCCCGTGACGATGGGTCTGGTGATCGATAACAGCGGCAGCATGCGCGAAAAGCGGGCCCAAGTGAGCGCGGCCGCCATGACCTTCGTTAAGACCAGCAATCCCCAGGACGAGGCGTTCGTCGTCAACTTCAACGACGAGTATTACCTCGATACGGAAGGCGACTTTACGAGCGATCAGAAGAATCTCGAAGACGCGCTGTCGCGGATCGACACGCGCGGCAGCACCGCACTCTACGACGCTGTGATCGGCTCACTGGCGCACCTGAAGAAAGGCCACAAGGACAAGAGAGTGCTTCTTCTTGTTACGGACGGCGACGACGACGCCAGCCGCAGGACGTTCGAGGACACGATCAAGGCGGCTGAAGAGTCGAATGCCACAATCTATGCGATCGGCGTCTACAGCGAAGACGATCTCAAGCACGACAAGAAAATGGTCCGGCGGTCCAAGAAAATCCTCACTGAACTCGCCGAGGCCACAGGCGGGCTGGCCTATTTCCCGGACACTCTCGATGACGTGACTCCGGTCTGCGAAAAGGTCGCGCACGAAATCCGCAATCAGTACACGCTGGGTTACTATCCGTCGAACACAGCCAGAGATGGCACGTTCCGCGCCGTCCAGGTTCGCGCCTTTCCACCGAGCGGACTTGGGAAGGTTTTGGTCCGCACGCGCACCGGATACTACGCTCCAAAAGCCGCCGCAGCCGCCGACTAACGCGGTTCCCCTGCTCCCCGCGACTTGATCCCGAGCGCCGACGCCCTTGGGCGCGATTTGCCCCGTTCCACACACCGGCGTATACTTTTTTGTTTAGGCATATGCCGACGGAGCACACTGAGAACGCTGTGCCGCGCGACGCCGCAGCGGCGCGCCCGCCATCGCCGCCCGCAATCGGGGATAGCGCGGAGGAGATCCGCGTTCGCGGGGCGCGCGTCCACAATCTCAAGAACATCGACTTCACGATCCCGCACAACGCGATCACCGTGGTGACCGGCGTTTCGGGATCGGGCAAGTCGAGCCTCGCATTCGACACGCTCTATGCCGAGGGCCAGCACCGGTACATCGAGTCCCTCTCGGCGTACGCGCGCCAATTCCTCGAGCGGATCGAAAAGCCCGACGTGGACGAAATCACGGGAATCGCCCCGGCGATTTCCATCCGGCAGAAAAATTCCACGCGCAATCCGCGCTCGACGGTGGCGACGGCCACGGAAATCTACGACTATCTCCGACTGCTCTACGCGCGCGCCGGCCACACCTTCTGCCTGCGCTGCGGCGAAGAAGTTCGCAAGGACACGCTCGATGAAATCGCGGGGCGCGTGCTCGCGCTGCCCGAAGGCCGGCGCTTCTATGTTTTGTACGAATTGCGAATCAGTCCCGACGCGGCGCCGGGCCTTCGCGCGGCAGCGCCGCGGAAGGCAGCCCGGCCAAGTCCGGAGGCGATTCGGCAAGCGCTTACGAGCCTGCGCAAGCGCGGCTTCAATCGTCTCTATCAATCGGGTCGGGTCTTCGAGTTCTCTTCCCCGGAGGAACTGCTCGACGTCGATTTCGCGAAGCCGGTCTACGTTCTCGTCGACCGGCTCGCGCTCTCGCCCGAAATCCGTTCGCGGCTGATGGACTCGATCGAGATCTGCTACCGCGAGGGCCGCGGCGAAGCGATCCTCGAATTCGTCGCGGATGGTACGACCGCCTTCCCGCCCGCGGGCGGCGCGTCCGACCGGCTGGTCTTCAACGAGCGCTTCGAATGCAAGAAGTGCGGCGCGACGTATCAGGAGCCGGAGCCGCGTCTCTTCTCGTTCAATAATCCTTATGGCGCGTGCCCGCGCTGCCAGGGCTTCGGCAATACGATTGACTTCGACCTCGACCGCGTCGTACCCGACCAGGGAAAGTCCCTCGCCGATGGAGCGATCGAGCCGTGGACAAAACCTCGCTATCGCCAACTGGCGATGGACATGCGCCGTTACGCCCGCGCCAAGGGCATTCCCATCGACGTGCCTTTTCGCGAGCTGACAGCCGCGCAACGTGATGCCATTCTCGACGGCGACCGCAAAGAGGACTTCCCGGGCGTGAAGGGCTTCTTCGGCTGGCTCGAACGGAAAAAGTACAAGCTGCACGTGCGCGTCTTTCTCAGCCGTTACCGCGGCTACGCGACGTGCCCGGATTGCAAAGGAACGCGCCTGCGCGCCGAGGCGCGCGCCGTGAAAATCGCGGGGCGCTCGATCACCGAGGTCTGCCAGATGACCGTGAAGGAAGCCCGGCCGTTCTTCGACGGCTTGCCTCTAAGCCCCGCTGAGACGGTGATCGCCGAGAAAGTGCTCGAGGAGATCCAACAGCGCTTGCGCTTTCTCGACGAAGTCGGCCTCGACTATCTCACTCTCGACCGGCTCACCTCGACGCTTTCCGGCGGCGAGGCACAGCGCATCCAGCTCGCTACGTCGCTGGGCTCGCATCTCGTCGGCGCGCTCTACGTTCTCGACGAGCCTTCGATCGGCCTGCACCCGCACGACACGACCCGGCTGATCGAAATTCTGAAAGGTCTCCGCGACCTGGGTAACACACTCCTGGTGGTCGAGCACGACCCCGAAACGATCCTCGCCGCCGACAACATTCTCGACCTCGGTCCAGGCGCGGGCGAGCACGGCGGCAACCTGATCTTCGCCGGGCCGCGCGAGGCTCTGCTCACCGACGCGCACTCGCTGACGGCACGCTACCTGCGCGGCGACCTGCGCATCGCCGTGCCTGCGCGGCGGCGAAAGCCGCAGGGGAAATTCCTGAGGATTCTCGGCGCGCGCAGCCACAACCTGCGGGGCGTCGATCTGACGATCCCGCTCGGGATGCTCGTCGCGGTCACGGGCGTTTCCGGCTCCGGCAAATCCACGCTCGTCTACGACGTGCTCTACAAGGCGCTCACGGCGAAGCGCACAGGCGGAAAGTGGCGCGAGTTCTGCGACCGCATCGACGGCGACGCGGCGCTTGCGGCGATCGAGATGGTCGATCAGTCGCCCATCGGCCGAACGCCGCGATCGAATCCGGCCACGTATCTCAAAGCGTTCGATGCGATCCGCGAAGTCTTCGCCGCGACGCCGGAAGCCAGGAAGCGCGGCTTCACCGCCGGGCATTTCTCGTTCAATATTCCCGGCGGCCGCTGCGAGGCGTGCCAGGGCGACGGCACCGTCACCGTCGAGATGCGCTTCCTCGCCGATGTCGAACTCGTCTGCGAAGAATGCCGGGGCACGCGGTACAAGAGCAGCGTGCTCGAGGTGCGCTACAAAGACAAGAACATCCACGACGTGCTGCAACTGACCGCGCGCGAGGCGCTTGCATTCTTTGCCGCGACCCCCAAGGTGACGTCGCGGCTGCGCGTGCTCGAAGAGGTCGGGCTCGGTTACCTGCGTCTCGGCCAATCCGGCACCACTCTTTCCGGCGGCGAGGCGCAACGCTTGAAACTCGCGGCGCATCTCACGCGACAGGACAATAGCGGCATCCTGTATATTTTCGACGAGCCGACCACCGGCCTGCACTTCGACGATATCCAGAAGCTGCTGACCGCGTTCAGGAAACTGCTCGACGGAGGAGCTTCGGTGCTCATCATCGAGCACAATCTCGACGTCATCAAATCCGCCGACTGGGTGATTGACCTCGGCCCCGAAGGCGGCGACGCCGGCGGGCGCGTGATTGCCACGGGAACGCCCGAACAGGTGGCGCGGAATTCGCAGTCGCACACCGGGAAATTCCTTGCGCGCGTGCTGGGATCCCGTAATGGCGGCTACGAAGTCCGCGCGTCCGTAAAGACCCGAGAACCGCACGACAATTCGCCGGCGGTCTGAGGCGCGAAACGCGTGAGCGGTATGAAACGGACCACATCCCTTTCGAGACCGCTGGTGTCCTGGGCGCTGTGCTTTCTGTTCGGCGCTCTTCATGGAACCTTCGCGCAAACCACCCAGGCTCCGAAAAAGCGGGTCCCTGCCGACGCCACCGCCCAGGCCCTGAACCGGCTTCTCGCCGACGCGCAAGATGCGGTCGGCCGCCAGGACTACGCAGCCGCCGCGCAGGACTACCGCAACTACCTTGAGAAAAAGCCGGACGACGCCGCCGTGCACTTCAATCTCGGCTACGCTTACACCGCGCTGCACCAGCCCGCCGACGCGACGACCGAATACCAGAAGGCCATTTCACTCGATCCAAAGATGGGCCCCGCGTACCTGAATCTCGGTGTCACTCTACTCGCAAGCGATCCGGCCGCGGCGGTCGAGCCGCTGCAAAAGGCCGCCGATCTCATGCCCGGTCAGGCGCGGCCCAAATTTCTGCTGGGCGCGGCGCTTGATCGGAGCGGGAAGCTGCCGGCGGCCATCGAGCAATACGAGGCCGCGGCAAAACTGGACGACAAGAACTTCGATATTCGCTTTTCGCTTGGACGCGCGCTGCTGATCGCGGGTCGCGCGAGCGACGCGGAGCCCGAGCTTCGCGCGTCACTCGCGCTGCGGCCCGACGGCACCGATGCCGCACCGGCCCACTTCGAACTCGCTCACAGCCTGGTCGCGCAGAAAAAACTCGAGCCGGCCGCGGCCGAGCTCGCCGCCTATCTTCAAGTCCAGCCCAAGGACGCCGCCGCGCGCCTCGATCGCGCTTCCCTGCTCGTCGATCTCGCCAAGTACGACGACGCTCTCGCCGAACTCGACCGCGCAGCCGCGGACGCACCCGAAAGCCTTCGCGCCCTCAAGCTGCGTTCGACGGCTCTCTACCAGGAGAAGCGCTACGACGACCTCATCCCCGTTTTGCAGAAAGCGGCGGCCCTCGCCCCGCGCGACGCTGACATTCCGGCGCAGATGGGCCACGTCTATCTCGCAAAGAAGGACTACGCCGATGCGGCGCACGCTCTCGTTGCGGCGCACAACCTCGATCCGGCTGCGACCGACATTCTGGGCGATCTCGTCCAGGCGGAATACGGCAGCGGCAACTACGCGGCCGCGCTTCAGGCGTTGGACCTGCTCTTCCAGCGCAAGGACCTGCCCGCGGGAAGCTGGTTCATTCGCGCGGCCTGTTACGATAAACTGGGTCAACTAGCACAGGCGCTCGACGCGTACCAGAGGTTTCTCCAATTGAACAAGGACGAGAACAGCGACATGTACTTCATCTCAACCTCCCGCGTGCGCCTCATCAAACGCGAGCTGGAAGAAAAGAAGAGGTAGCGCGTTGCGTGCGACGCGAGGAGCGTGGGCGCTCTTGCTGGTGGCCACGCTCTTCTTTGGCTCGGCGTTGGCGGAGGAAGGGACCGCGGCGCTCCGTTCGCGCTTCGACGCGGAGTCCGATCCGGTTCGCAAGGCGAAACTGATGCCGAAGCTCGGAGAAGCGGAATTCCGCGAGATCCGGAAACATATCGACGAGGACCGCATCGCCGATGCGGTCGCCGTCCTCAAACAATATCGCGATGAAGCGCAGCTGTGCGCGAACGGCCTCGACGCGTCGAAAATCAACGCCGAGCAACATCCGTCGGGCTTCAAGGAATTGCAGATTTCTCTGCGGGAGTCGCTGCGGCGCCTGAACGAAATAACCCGGAGCCTTTCCGCCGATGAACAGGCCCCTTTTCTTGAGGTGCGCGAGGGCCTCGACGAGATCAACCGGCACATGATTCAGAAGCTTTTCCCGCATGAGCCGCCTCCGGGCGCGCCGCCGGAAAAGGACGCTCACTAGTGCGACGCACGATCATCTTCATCGCTTTGACAGCTTCGGTCCTCGCGAGCCTTGGCGCGGCGCGCGCGGCCGCCGCGTCTCCCCCGCAGAAGGATTACCTCAGCGAAGAAGAAGCCGACAAAATCCGCGATGCCGGTACGCCTGCGGAGCGCATCAAGCTCTATGTCGCTTTTGCGGACGACAAGCTGAAGAAATTCGACTACGAGCTCAATCGGAAGACGCCCGAGCGGCGCCGCGGCGAAATCCTCAACGGCCTGCTCAACGCCTACGCCGGCTGCGTCGACGACGGCGCCGACCAGATCGCCGTCGCGCAGGAAAAGCAGATGGACATCCGCGAGGCGTTGAAGCTGATGCTGACCAAAGAAAAGGAATTCCTCGAGGCGCTCCAGAAGTACGATAAGGACGGGCCCGAGCTCGATACCTACCGCGACACGCTTGAAGACGCGATCGAAGGCACGAAAGACGCTCTCTCCGATGCCGAGGAAGCCCTGAAGGAAATGCTGCCTCCCCCGGTGCGGAGAAAACAGTGAAACGGGCGCGCGATGTCCGCGAGAATCGCGGGAGCTTCGTACCCGGCGGCGAGCGGCTTTTCCATCGCATCTACACGCGGCTCGGATGCGAAGGCCGTCCCCCGCACTTTGTCGTCGAATACCATCCGTACACGGACCTGACGCACACGATCCGTCTGCGCGAAGATACGGCGCACGTGCGGCTGTCGGACGTCTTGCAAGAGGCGCCGCGCACGGTGCTGGAAGCGGCGGCGGCGATTCTGCTCGGGCGCCTATATCGCCGGCGCCCGCCGGAAGAATTGCTCGAAACGTACCGCCGGTTTTCCTACGCGCGCTCGACGCGCCGGCGGCTCTTGACGCTGCGCCAGCTCCGCGCGCGAAGGATGGAGCATCAGCCCGCCGGTGTTCATCGCGATCTCGCTCTCCTCTTCGCCCGCCTGAACCGGCGCTATTTTGAAAGCGCCCTGCCGCGGCCGCGCCTCGGCTGGAGTACTCGCGCCTGGCGCACGCAGTTGGGCTGCTTCGATCCCGCGCTCAACCAGATCGTCATCAACCGGCAGCTCGATCGCCCGACCGTCCCCGAATACGTCGTGGCCTATGTCCTCTACCACGAGATGCTCCACCAGAAGCACCCGATGCGCTTCGCGCGCTGTCGCCGGGAATCGCACTCCGCGCAATTTCGCAGCGAAGAAAAGCGTTTTGCGGACTATGGCCGCGCAATGAAGTTCCTCAAACGATTTCCTGCGGATTGAAAGTATTGCCTGCGGGGTGGTGGGTCAGTTTGCGAGAAGTATCCTTCTGCTTTCTTCAGCGCGTGGCGACTCGTTCACCGCTCTCCGCTTTCGGCGAATCCGGCCGCCAGCCGAGATCGGCAAGGATCCGGCTGCCGGAACGTTCTAGCTCTGCCTTCACGCGATCGAGGTCGCGGAACAACAGCTTGCCGTCGCGTTTGCGCCATCCCCCCGCGACCATGACTGAATCGATGTTCGCCAGATTCGCTTGCATGACCACCGTCGCAACGGGATCGTGGACCGGCCAGAGATTCAGCGCGTCGGAACGGATGAACACGAGATCGGCCTGTTTGCCCGGAGCGATTGTGCCGATGCGATCCTCGCTGCCGAGCATCCGGGCGCCTTCGACCGTGATCCAGGAGAGTGCGTCGCGCACCGGAATCGTGGACGTCTCCGGGATTCCGCCTGTGGCGGCGCGGTGCGCGGCGTTGTCGAGAGCGCGTTGATGCGAAAGCGCGACTCGTGCAACGGTCAGCATGTCTCCGGATATCACGCTCTCAAGATCCACGCCCAGCGACGGCGCGGCACCCAGCTTGCGCAGCCGGCCGGTGATCGGATGGCCGTGCCCCTGAGCCATTTCGTTTTCCGGCGCGACCGAGAACGTCACGCCACGACCGACAAAGCGCGCCAACCTCTCATCGGACAGGTCATTTCCATGGACGATGTTGACGAAATCTTGGACCAGGTTTTCCTGCTCCAGCACATCCCAACCGTTCGGGGTTTTCGCAGGACCACCGCCCTGGTGCATGGAAGCGACCAGTCCCAGTTCGCGCGCCAACCGGAAATCGTGCACCGCGACGTCCAGCGTTGAATAATGCGGACCCAGGATCGCCAGCCCGAGCGTAAGCAGTTGGTCTCGCGAAGCAAATGGGCCGCGCAGCAACCTCTCGACTTCGCGTCGGGGATGGGGGACTTCCGAATAGTGCGGCTCGCCCGGCTTGGGATCGGGTTTCGGTGAACCGTGAAAGAAAGCAGCGCGAATCCCGGATTCCCGAAGGCCCTCGATTGCCGCGTCGGTGTGCGCGGGCGTCGGGTTGTTGTGGCACCAATCGACCAGCGTTGTTGTGCCGCAGTTCAACTGGTTTAGCGCGCCCGCGAGCGTGGCGATGCGGATGTCTTCGGGAAGGAACCGCGTTGCCAGACCGGCATGAACCCAGCGAAAGTATTCGAGCAGCGTCCAGTTCGAGGAGACCGCCCGCAACCCCGTCTGCCAGGTGTGCATGTGGGCGTTCACCAGGCCCGGGATCACGATGAACGAGCGGCCGTCGAGTATTTCGGCGTCAACCGCATGGATGCGGGCGCCGACTGCGGCGATTCGCTCGTCCTCGATCAGCATGCTGCCGGGCCGCAGATCTCCCCATTGGGGATCCATCGTGATCACGGTCGCATCCTGAATCAGCAGTCGGCGCATGAATTGTTAGCTCCGTGCAGCCGCTCGGCGTAGTGATCCGGTCAAGCTGAGCCGGAACTCAAATGACTGAGCGAGAGCCCCGGCCGCTGCTCAAAACGCTGCAACGGGTCTCTTTATCACAAACGCAGTACCCTTCACCAGCGAGCACCGCGAACTGCTCGTCAGCGCGGGGTTTCGCCTTGATCGCCCTCGGCGGCTCCCTATTGCGCCGTCAGCTTTTCAATCTTCTTCTGGATTTTCTTCGCGTCGGGGGCCTTGGGGAAGGCTTGCAGATACTCTTTGTAGGTCTTCACGGCGCTGGGTTTGTCGCCGACCTTTTCGTACGCTTCGGCAAGCATCAAGCGCGGCTGGGCCCAGTTGGGCTTCAACTGAATCGCCTCCTGTAGCCGGGGAATGGCCGCATTCGGATCGCCCTTGCGTAAATAAAATGACGCGACGTCCACGTCCTCCGCTGCCGAAGCCGTGTCGCTCCTCGCGTTCGCGGCCGCTACATCGGGCGCTTGCGCCGGACCCTGCGGCCGGGACGAGGACTCCGAGGGCTTCGGCGACTGGTCCTGCGCGGACCAGGCAGGCGTCGCGAGGAGCAGACTCAGGAGCAGGAATCGGAAGATCGTTTGTGCCATGACGCTCTCTTTGGGCTTAGACTGCGTTTGTTAGAATACAAGTTGTCCGTTCCGGCGCGCTTTTCGCCAGCAACGGACGTCCCGCATATTGTATCGCGCCGAAAATGGAACTCCGCGAAAAAGTCGCCAACCTGCCGGCCCAGCCCGGGGTCTACCTGTTCCAAGATGCGGCCGGAAAGATTCTTTACGTCGGCAAGGCGCTCTCGCTGCGAAGCCGTGTCCGCTCGTACTTCCTCGAGTCGAGCTGGCAAGATGCCAAGACCGGGTCGCTCGTCCGCGAGATCGCCGATCTCGAATACATCGTCGTCGACAACGAAAAAGAGGCGCTCGCGCTCGAAAACAACCTCATCAAGCAGCACAAGCCCAAATTCAACATCCTGTTGCGCGACGACAAGACCTATCCCTACATTCGCTACACCGCTTTCGAGAGGTTCCCGCGCGTGTACGTCACCCGGCGCCTGAAAAAGGACGGCTCGAATTACTTCGGGCCGTACTTCCCGGCCAGCCTCGCATACCGCCTGGTTCACCTCATCCACAAACATTTTCTCGTCCCGTCGTGCACCGTGGACCTCGAGCGGCGCCATCCCCGCGCCTGCCTGCAATATTACATTCACCGCTGCCTCGGCCCCTGCGCCGCGCTGGTGACCGACGAACGCTATGCCGAAGCGGCGCGCGACGTCCGGCTCTTTCTCGAAGGCCGGCGAAACGACCTCTCGCGCAGTCTGAAGGAGCGAATGGATCGCGCGTCGGAGGAACAGCGCTACGAAGAGGCCGCCGGCTACCGCGATCTCCTGCGCACGCTCGCGGAAATGGAGGAGCGCCAAAAGATCGCCGCCGCCGAGGGAGACGACACGGACGTGCTCGCATGGTACGCCGAGCCTCCGCAAGTGGCCGTCAATCTTTTCCACCTGCGCGGCGGCCGCGTGGTCGACCGCCGCGATTTCTACTGGGAGAATCTCGAGGAATTCGATCCCGCGGAGTTTCTGCCGTCCTTACTGAAGCAGCTCTATCTCGATTCGGCCTACCTGCCACGCTACATTCACGTGCCCACGGATTTCGAGGAGCGTCCGCTTCTCGAAGAGGTGTTGACCGAAGCGGCAGGCCATCGCGTCGAAATCCTCAACCCGCAGCGCGGACAGAAGCACGCGTTTCTGGAACTTGTCGAGAAGAACGCCAGGCATTCGTTCACGCAGCGCTTCCGCGTGTTGAAGCCGACCTCGAAGGCAATCGCGGAAGCGCTCGAATCCGCACTTGGCCTCCCGGAGCCGCCCAAGCGCATCGAGTGCTTCGACATCTCGCACATTCAGGGGTCCGATACCGTGGCGTCGATGGTCGTGTGGGAAGACGGCCGCATGAAGAAATCCGATTACCGCAAATTCATCATTCGCGGCGACGCCATGGCCGAAGGCCCGGAGAAGTCCGCAGGCATTCTTCGCGACGATTTTGCGAGCATGCGCGAAACCATCGAGCGTCGCTATCGCCGCCTGCGCGACGAAAACAAGCCCATGCCGAGCCTGATCCTGATCGACGGCGGCATCGGCCAGTTGCACGCGGCCGCGCAAGCACTCGAAAAGCTGGAAATCATCAACCAGCCGATGGCGAGCATCGCAAAGAAGGAAGAAATCCTCTACGTGCTCGGACGCGAGGACGAGCCCATCGTCCTCGATCGCCACTCGCCTGTTCTGCACCTCATCCAGCAAATTCGCGACGAAACGCATCGCTTCGCCGTCACCTTTCACCGCCAGCGCCGGTCGAGCCGCCGCCTGCGCACTGCCCTCGTCGAGATTCCCGGCGTGGGCGACCGCACGGCGCAAAAGCTGTTGCGCCGCTTCGGCAGCGTGGCGCGCCTGCGGCAACTGAGCGTCGACGAACTCGCGGGCGAGCTGCCGCGCCGGCAGGCGCAGCGCGTCTTCGAGGCATTGCGCGGAAACGGCACGCCCGAGGGTTAGGCGTCGGGCGCTCGCCCGGCCCTCCTTTGTCCGTCTCCCTTTCAATATCTGCTACTATTCCCGCGCTTGAGGCTCACGAATGCGCCGCAGCGAGAATAGTTCGAGCGCGGGGAGCGCCACTGGCGGATTGGCTCGCCTGGGCGTGGCGCTGGCAGACTGGTCCGAGCGCTGGTTTCCCGACGCTTTCGTCTTTGCGCTGGTCGCGCTCATCATTGTCTTCGCGGCCGGGCTGGCGGTGGGAACGGCGACGCGCGACCTCGTCCGGTATTTCGGCGAGGGCTTCTGGAGCCTGATTCCGTTCACGATGCAGATGGCCATCATCATCGTGGGCGGTTACGTCGTGGCGACGTCGCCTTCGGTGCATCGACTGATTCGCCGGCTGGCCCGCATCCCGCGGACGCCACGCGGGGCGGTCGCGTTCGTCGCGTTCTTTTCGATGGCCACTTCGCTGGTCAGTTGGGGCCTGAGCCTGATCTTCAGCGGTCTCCTCGTACGCGAAGTGGTGAAAAACGTTCGCGACACCGACTATCGCGCAATCGGTGCGGCCGCATATCTCGGCACCGGCACGGTTTGGGCGCTGGGGATTTCGTCCTCCGCGGCGCTGCTGATGGCCACGCCCGCCTCGATTCCCGCCGCGCTGCTGAAAATCAGCGGCGTGATCCCGCTGAGCCAAACGATCTACACCTGGCAGAGCCTCACGACGGCGGGCATTCTGATGCTCGCGTCGATCGTCGTCGCATACCTTTCCGCGCCCGCGACATCTTCGCGAACCGCCGAATCGTTCGGCATCGCCGAAAGCGCGCCGCCGGAAAAACCCGACGAACGACGGACTCCGGCCGAGTGGCTGGAGCACGTGCCGGTACTCTCGGTCGCAGTCGGCTTGCTGGGGCTGGCTTACCTCGGCCAAGTAGTCGCCGCTCGCGGGCCGCTGGCGGCCCTGGATCTGAATACGTACAACCTCCTGTTCTTGATGGTGGGACTGCTGCTTCACTGGAGACCTCGATCCTTCACTCGCGCCGTGAACGACGCAGTGCCTGCAACAGCAGGCGTGCTGATCCAGTTCCCTTTCTACGGCGGGATCTTCGGGATCGTGACAATGTCGCCGATATCGCGCGAGCTGGCGGGATTCTTCGTCCGCATTTCGTCCCAGCACAGTTTCCCGGTGCTCGTCGCGATCTATTCGGGCGTGCTCGGACTATTCGTCCCGTCGGGCGGCAGCAAGTGGATTATCGAAGCGCCCTATGTCTTGCAGGCGGCCAAGGACGTCCACGTGAACCTCGGCTGGGTGGTGCAGATCTATAACACGGCCGAGGCCCTGCCAAACCTGGTGAATCCATTTTGGATGCTGCCGTTGCTGGGAATCCTGAAGGCGCGGGCGCGCGATCTGGTTGGCTATGGGTTCCTGTATTTGATTGTGAATTCAGCTCTCGTCCTTTTCCTTATGTGGTTTTTCGCGCGCACGCTTCCGTACGTGCCGCCGGCGTTTCCGCAGTAGGCTTGCCGTACTGGGACGGCTATGCTACTGTCCAAGCTGGAGGTGCAACATGGCAGATAACGTTGGCTCGAAGGTCAGTTTTTTCCTGGTTGGACTCGGAATTGGCGCACTTATAGGCATTCTTTTTGCCCCCAAATCTGGCGAGGAAACGCGCGAATACCTCTCGTCGAAGGCCGACGAAGGCAAGGAGTACGCGCAGAGGAAGGCGCGGGAACTCCGCGAACGCGCCGAAGATTTGATCGAACGCAGCAAGGAGATCATGGCCAGGCAGAAGGACGCCATCTCCAATGCGGTCGACGCGGGCAAGGAAACCTACAAGCGGGAAACAAAAGCGTCCTAAGCAACCGCAAGGAGCGCAATGTCCGGCTGGCTTGAAGCCTTTATTGTGATCGCCGCGGTCGCCATCGTGGTCCAGATGGCGATCCTGCTCGCTATGTTCCTCCAGATGCGGATGGCGATCCGCCAATTCACGCTCATCGCGACGCAACTTCAGACCAGAATCGATCCCATCCTCCTCCGCACGAACCGCATCCTCGAAGATTCCGAGGACCGCATCCGAAGCATCATGAGCGACGCGGCGGAAATAACGCTCGTGGCCCGCGGCCAGGCGCAGAAAGTGGACCGCGTCTTCACTGACGCGGTCGAGCGGCTGCGCATCCAGGTGGTTCGCGCCGACCATATCCTCACCGGCGCGCTCGAAGTGATCGAAGGCGCGGGATCGACCATCCGCAACAACGTGTGGGGACCGATCCAGCAGGCGTCCGCCGTCATCAAAGGCATCAAGGCCGGGCTCGAATTTTTCCGCAGCGGAAAACGTCCGCAACCCGACACCACGCCGCAAGACGAAGAACTCTTCATCTGAAGCGAATTTCAGATTCACTTCTTCAGGCTTTTACTTTCCGGCGTTTTCAGACCAATTTTGCGATCCAACCGCCGCCGAGGACTTGCTCGCCCGCGTAGAAAAGAGCGGCCTGCCCGGGCGTGATGGCGCGCTGCGGCTCGAAGAAGGAGACGCGAGCGGTGGTGGCGTCGAGCGGGGTGATCTCCGCCTCGGCGGGTTCGTGGCGATTGCGAATGCGGACGGTTGCGCGGACGGGCCGATCGGGTGTGGCGAATGGAATCCAGTTCACATCGCGGACTTCGCAGGTGGCGGAGCGGAGTTCGGAGTCGTCGCCGAGAATCAGGCGATTGTTTTCGCGGTCGAGCGCGACGACGTACAGCGGACGTCCGGCGGCGACGCCAAGGCCCTTGCGCTGGCCGACGGTGTACTGATGCAGACCCGCGTGGCGGCCGAGAACTTCGCCGGAAGTGGCCACAATCTCTCCGGCATCTCCCTCCAACGCACTTCCCTGCTCCTGCAAATAGCTCTCGATGAAGCGGACATAGCTGCCCGTCGGAACGAAACAGATCTCCTGGCTCTCCGGCTTTTCGGCGACAGGCACGGCGAGGCGCCGGGCGATGTCGCGCACTTCCTGCTTCGTCAGCTCGCCGAGGGGAAATTCCGTTCGCGCGAGCTGCTCCTGCGTCAGGCCGAAAAGAAAATACGACTGGTCCTTGGTTTCGTCGATTGCGCGGAGCAGTTCGTAGCGGCCGGTTTCGCGATTGTGGCGGACGCGGGCGTAATGGCCGGTCGCGATGCGCTCGGCGCCGATCTGGCGCGCGGTGACGAGAAGCTGATCGAACTTCACGTGATTGTTGCAGAGCGTGCACGGAATCGGCGTGCGGCCCGCGAGGTAGTCGTCCACGAACGGGCGGACGACGGTCTGCTCGAATTCGCGCTCGAAGTTGACGACGTAATAAGGAATGCCCAGATGCTCGGCGACGCGGCGCGCGTCGTAAACATCGTCGAGCGAGCAGCAGCGGTGCTGCTTGGGGCCATCGCCCTGAAGTTCCGGGAGGCGGCGCTGGTTCCAGAGCTGCATCGTGAGTCCGACGATCGGCTCGCCGCGCTCGCGCAGAATCGCGGCGACAGTCGAGCTGTCCACACCGCCCGACATTGCAATAGCGGTCGTGGTCGCAGCGGACGCAGTCGTGTCGCGAACGGAGTCGAGTTGGGCGGTGGGCGTCATCGGATTAGCGGGCGGAGGCGGCGGCCTCGGGGTGTGGAGCCTTGGGCGAAATCGCGCGGATGCGCTCGACGACACCGGGAATGATTTCGATGGCGCGGTCGATTTCCGCGGCGGTGGTCGGGCGGCCGAGACTGAAACGCAGGCTCGAACGCGCTTCGTCGCGCGAGAGGCCGCTTGCGGTCAGGACATGCGACGGCTCGGTCGAACCGGAAGAGCACGCCGCGCCCGTCGAACACTCGACGCCCTGAAGATCGAGCGCGATCAGCAACGCTTCGCCGCCCGCGCCCGCGAAAGAAAGATTCGTGGTGTTCGGGACGCGGCGATTGGGGTCACCATTGGCGCGCACGGACGGAATTCGCTGAAGCAGCGCGGATTCGAGGCGATCGCGAAACGCGCCGATCCGCGCCGAATCCTCCGGCAGCAGCTTGCGCGCGAGTTCGGCGGCCTTGCCGATGCCGACGATGCCGGGAACGTTTTCGGTGCCGGGGCGGCGGTCGCGTTCGGCGTGGCCACCGAAAAAGCGCGGCGCAAGCGGCGTGCCGGTGCGGACGTAGAGCGCGCCGACTCCCTTGGGACCGTAAAACTTGTGCGCGGAGATCGAAAGCAGATCGACGCCGAGGCGATTCACGTCGAGCGGGACCTTGCCCGCGGACTGCACCGCGTCGCAATGGAAGCGGACGCCGGCTTCGGCGGCGATGCGCGCGATTTCCTCGATGGGCTGGATGGTGCCGAGTTCGTTGTTGGCGTGCATCACGGTGATGAGCACCGTTTCCGGCCGCAACGCGCGGCGAATTTCTTCCGGATCGACGACGCCCTGCGATTCCGGGCCGCGGCCCACGCCGACGAAAGTGACGTCGATGCCCTGCCGCTCGAGCTCTTCGCAGCTATGGAGGACGGCGTGATGGTCGATGGCGGTGGTGATGACGTGCTTGCGCGGCTTTGCGGAAGCAGCGACGGAACCAAAGATCGCCAAGTTGTCCGCTTCCGTGCCGCCGCTCGTGAAGACGATTTCGCTCGACTTCGCACCAATCAGCGCGGCGACGGAGTCGCGCGCGACGTCGACGGCGGTGCGGGCACGCTGCCCCGCGGAGTGGACCGAGCCGGCGTTGCCGAAATTTTCGCCGAGGAACGGCAGCATGGCGTCGCGGACGGCAGGGTCCACGGGAGTAGTCGCGTTGTAATCAAGATAGACGGGCATGTTGGTGGCTCGGAAGATTCAGAATAGCGGCTGCGGCGGAGCGGGTCAAGCAAGCGGGCCCATAAAAGCGGCCACGATTCGCGCTGAAAGGCCCCCGACTTTGTAGCGATTCGGGTTGGCGCCGCTCCTTTCTTTTCAAGAAGTTAGCCTGCCTTCTACTCGACAGTGTAGCGATTAGAAAGTCCGTGATTCGTGATTGGCGACTCGTGACTCCTGGCGCGCAAAGCAGGCCGGCGCTGCGGTTCCGTTGCCCCCGCGCGGGCAGGCGTCGACGCTCTCCCAAGCCATCCGGCTTGGTCTTCCCTTCCCGCGAATTGTGGACTTCTCTCATTTTGTTGCCGGAATCAGGCTAGCAAGATGCGGCGGAATTGCAAGCGCGAGGTTATGTGGACTATGGGCGGCACCGCGACTTGAGATTCATAGCCAAGTGCCCGTCAACGACATTGCAGCAATGAAATTGGCGGCAGCTAGCAACCAAAGCTGCAAGAGAGCGAGACTCGATGCGAACCACCGCAGCCCTTTCATTTTCCATATCCAGTAACTGCCGACAATCACAGAACTCACCGCAAAAACGTCTTCCGCTCGAAGTCCCCAATAATTCGGTCCTGGAAAGTGAGGCTGTTGCCAGTCGACTCGTCCGATGACTGCAACCGCGAGTGTTGCTGGGAAAAAGAGAAATTGCGCGATAGTAAACGGGTAGGTCCGCTTCCATATCGGATTGCGCAAGGGCCGTTGGCTAATGACCGCCGCGGCGAAATTGATCGCTAGTAGCAAGGTGACATAGACAAAAGGGGGCGCATACAAGAACCCCAAGCTCCAACGCAGGTACATCCAAAGGGTCAAACCGAAGTGCGCCATGATGTGACCTTGAGGCGAGTCAAGAAAGCTTGGCAATGAGTTTATCGGATAAACGCCATTCGTCGATACTGCTGTGCCCTCGTTAGCTGACGTGGTGAGGGTGGCGGTGCCTGCGATGGTGACGATGATGATGTGAAGATGCACTCACAGGGCCCGCCAACATCGAAATTGCCACCAGGCCCAACAGCAGCGCGAAAAGCTTGGAACGCCAAGAAGTCATAACGATTCTCCAGGGTACGTTTCTGACGAAACATACCTGATGGACTTACCGTAGCACGCCCATGCAAGCAAGATGCCCGGCATTGCCGGAGCGTTTCGCAAGCAGCACTCCCATGCGTGTGTCGAAAGCCCTAGCCTTCTCAAGTCAAATAGTGATTGAATGCACGGCGGCGAGGGCAGGCGCGTGTGGCAAGAACGCCGGCAAAAGCAGATCCCTCACCCCCATCCGCAAAGGACGCGGCTGGGTTCGGGATGACAACGTAAAAACGTGACGGAGCAGGGGGAGTGCGAATGAAACGAGTCGGGGTGGGGCGCGGCATGGCGGTGTGCGCGGCGGTGGTGCTCACCGCGGCGACGGCGACGCGGGCGCAGCAGTTCAATAGCAGGAGCATCGCCACCTTTACGGCGGCGCAGGCGGAAGCGGGCAAGGTGGCATACGCGAAGAGCTGCGCGTCATGCCACGGGCAAAACCTGAACGGGAGCGAGTTCGCGAGCGCGCTTTCCGGCCTCACGTTCAGCCAGAACTGGGGCGGAAAAACGGCTGAGGCGCTCTACACGTACATCAACACGAAGATGCCGCCGGACAAGCCGGGCAGCCTAGGCGAGCAGGCGGACGCGCAGATCGTCGCATACCTGCTACAGGCGAACGGCACGCAGCCAAGCGACAAAGAATTGCCGACGGACACGAACGCGCTCGCGTCGATGACGATTCCGCGAGGCGCGACGGCGCGGTCCGCGCCGATGATGCCCCTCTCGCCGCTCGCTCCCCCGATGCCCGAGGTGAAGCTGCCGAATCCGCTCGAGAACATCACGCCCGTCACCGCCGACGAGCTCGAAAATCCGCCCGCCAGCGAATGGCTGATCTGGCGCCGCTCCTACGACGATCACGGCTTCAGCCCGCTCGCGCAGATCAACAAATCCAACGTCTCCGATCTCCGCGTGAAATGGGCCTGGTCGCTTCCGCCCGGTCAGAATGAAGCCACGCCGCTCGAGCACGACGGCGTGCTTTTCGTCGACAGCTACGGCGACCACGTCGAGGCCCTCAACGCCGTCACGGGCGACCTGCTCTGGGAGTACTCACGGCAGCTTCCGAGCGACGCGCGGCTCGCGGTCAAGCGCGATATCGCTCTCTTCGGCGACCGCCTTTTCGTGGGCACTTCGGACGATCACATCGTCGCGCTCGACGTGAAAACCGGCAGCGTGATCTGGGATTCGCCCGTCGCCGATTACAAGAAGGGCTTTCAGCTCACCGGCGGCCCGCTTGTCGCCAAAGGCAAAGTGTTGCAAGGCGTCGGCGGACAATCTCCCGGCGGCAATTTCATCGTCGCGCTCGATATGGACACCGGCAAGGAAGCTTGGCGCTTTCACTCCATCGCTCAGCAGGGCGAGCCCGGCGACAGTTGGAATGGCCTGCCCAACGACAAGCGCAACGGCGCGTCCGTCTGGACCGCAGGGAGCTACGATCCGCAACTCGGCCTCGCGTATTTCGGCGTCGGTCAGACGTACGACACGGGACCCGTGCTGCACCGCGTGCCGGGATTTTCGAACGACGGCCTCTATACCGATTCCACGCTGGCGTTCAATCCGGACACCGGCAAGCTGGTCTGGTATTTCCAGCACGTCCACAACGACCAGTGGGATCTCGATTGGGCGTTCGAGCAGCAGTTGATCCATCTGCCGGTAAACGGCGCGGACGAAAAGCTCGTCGTGACCTCAGGCAAAATGGGAATTTACGAAGCGATGGACGCCGCCACCGGGAAATATGTTTTCTCACACGATCTCGGCATTCAGAACGTGATCGCGTCGATCGACCCGAAGACCGGCGAAAAAACCATCGCTCCCAGCGCCATCATGGGCGACGACAAGCCGCACCTGATCTGCCCGCATCCCGGCGGAGGACGCAACTGGATTCCGGCGTCCTACAACGCCGCCACCAAAATTCTCTACGTTCCGCTCAACGAATCCTGCATGGACCTGATTCCAGCGGGCCCCGGCCAGCGCGGCAATCTCACCTCCGGCTACAACTGGTTCATCCGCCTGCGGCCTGATAGCGAAGGAAACCTTGGCCGCGTCGAGGCGCTGAATCTCGAGACGAAGAAAGTCCTATGGATCGATCGGCAGCGCGCCCCGCAGATGACCGGCGTGCTTGCCACGGCGGGCGGCATCGTCTTCGCCGGCGCGTTCGACCGCGTCCTCAAAGCCTACGATGCCGATACCGGCAAAGCCCTCTGGCAGGTTCGCCTCAACGACGTACCGACCTCCTGCCCGATCACGTACAGCGTCAATGGCAAGCAGTACGTCGCCGTGGTGGTTGGCGCCGGCGGCCCGCTCACGGCAACGTACCCGGTGCTCGTCCCCGAAATCCAGAATCCGCCCGACCGCGAGTCCACGATCTGGGTCTTCGAGCTGCCGGAGAAGCGCTAAAGCGCCAGACCGGCGGCCTCACGAAAACATCGTAGGAACTCCCGCGAGCCCCGACCCGGCAGCGCGAATGACTCCGCCCGGGTTCATCATCAACTGCAAGTCAAAAGCTTCCTTGCGGACGCGCAAATCGTAATAGAAGACGGCGGTGGCGATCGTGAGAATCGGCGTCACGAGAGCGTACGCGACGAAGTTCCCTATCTGGGCGATGCCAAGCCACATGCGCATCGCGCCGGGATCGTGCGCGAAAATGCCGCCAACGAAGGCGAACGGGAACATAAACACCAAGAGCGCCGTGTAAAGCAGAACGAGATAGAGGAGGTAGATCACGAAGGACCGGCCGGCATTGCCTTCGGTGAGTGCGTAGCTGCGCGAGAGGGATTCACGCGCGCCGAGGTCTTCGAGCAGCGCGGCGGGCACGCACGTCGCGAGCCGGCAGGCCAACCATATCCCCGGCACGATCAGGAAGATCGTGGCGCCGAGAATCGCGAGGCCGTTCAGCAGCGTGACGCCGAACAGGTTCAATATGTGTCCGCGCATGCGGCGGAGCGAAGCGCCAATCGTGGTGGTGCGTCCGAGATACAGTTCGGAAACTGCGTAGACCGTTGCGCCCTGAGCGAGAAGGTACACAGCGAGATAGACGACCACGCCGATCAGCAGCCCGACGAATCCAACCGCCATGAATCCAGCGGAAGCCGACACCTGCGGCTGACCGAGAACCACCACTCGCCGCGTCGCAATGGGACTCGCGACCGGAAACGTCCGAACGAGATTGAACGCAAGGATCAAGAGATGCGGCAGCGCGGTAATGCCGAGGAACAGAAGGAAATTACGGCGATAGAGAGAGAACGTCCGGTCGAGAATCTCGCCGAGCGACAAGGGACGCAGATCCAGATCCGCCATGCGGCCTCCTGCCCCAGAGGATGAGAGCTTGCTTGGGCGCGTACTTTAGCAAAGAGTAAGCCGGAAGGCGAGGCCCACTCCGGCGCGCGGCGGCGGGCGGCAGGTGGAACTTTTGCACCCGCGGAAGCGTATCTTATCGCGAGGGGGGTGAACCATGGCAGACACGGGCAGTCCGCGACGAGGCTCGATCGTAGGCCCGGTCGTTCTGATTGGGCTCGGAGTCCTGTTTCTTATGGCGACTCTGCTGCCGGATTTCGATCTGTGGCCGATTCTCGCGCGATACTGGCCCCTGATCCTGATCTTCATCGGGTTGGGGCAGATCTGGGACTACTTCCGGAATCGCGAGCGTACGGACGGCGGGAGGCGCGGATTTTCCGGGACAGGAATCGCGTTACTCGTGCTGCTGATTCTCTTCGTGGTAGCAGTCTTGCACGGAGGTCGACACCCGTATGGAGGCTGGGGTTGGGGCTGGCATGGAAGAGACGATTGGCACGGGCGCAACTGGGGCGCCGGAATGCACGAACTGCATGACACGCAGGCGGTCGAGCTACAGGGAGCGAAATCGGTGAACGCGAACCTCGAAATGGGCGCCGGCGAGCTGACGCTGCGCGGAGGGTCGAGCAAGCTGCTGGATGCGGATTTCCGGTACGACGATTCGTACGGCAAGCCGAGCGTCGAATATCACGTGTCCGGCGATCGCGGCATGCTCGATGTCGCACAGCAGCAGGAGCACACGACCTTCGGATCGAGGGACAACGACTGGGACCTCCGATTGGGCGGCAATGCTCCGATCGATCTGAAGCTGAACATGGGAGCGGGACAGGGTGATCTGCGCCTGAACGGCTTGAATGTCAGCAGGATGGAAATCAACATGGGCGCCGGCGAGCTGCACCTGGACTTTACCGGCGTGCGGACGAGCACGCTCGAGGCGGACATTCAAGGCGGCGTCGGGTCGGCGACGATACGGTTTCCGAAGGATATTGGCGTGCGCGTGAATGCGTCGGGCGGACTCGGGTCGATCAACGCACACGGGCTGAAGCGCGACGGGGATGATTACGTCAACGACGCATACGGGAAGGCGGCGGCGACAATCAACCTCCGCATTCAAGGCGGCGTGGGGCAGATTACTTTGATCGGGGAGGAGTAAGGCGCGTTACTCAATCGCCGCAGGCGCGGCGGTTGGCTTTGACAGAGGCGAGGGTGTCCGCTAGCGTCGAGGATGCAGCGCGGGGCTTTTCTTCCGCGCGCCGACCAACAGGAGCAGACCTTGGCGCGGCCCATCGTCACACTGACTACGGATTACGGCACAGGCGACCATCTGGTCGGCGTCATGAAGGGCGTGATCCTGAGCATCAACCCCGAAATCAACGTTGTGGATATCACGCACGACGTCCTTCCGCACGACATCCTGGACGGCGCGCTCACGATCGGCCAGGCCTACAAGTATTTTCCATCGAAGACGATCCACGTGGTGGTGGTCGATCCGAGCGTCGGGACGGAGCGGCGGCCAATTTTGGTGGCGGCCGACCAGCACTATTTCGTTGCGCCGGATAACGGCGTGCTGTCGTCGGTTTACGATCAGACGGAGGCGCTCTACGTCTGGCACATCATTTCAGAGCACTATTTTCGCAACCCGATCAGCAAGACCTTTCACGGGCGGGACATTTTCGCGCCGGTTGCGGCGTGGCTGTCGAAGTCGTGGCAGACATCGGCATTCGGCGAGCCGATCACGGATTTTGTTCGCCTCAGCATCCCCAAACCGAAAGCCGCTGGCAACACTGTGAAGGGTGTGGTCCTGCGCATCGATCGTTTCGGGAATGTGGTGACGAATCTGACGGTGGAAGATGTGCCAGCGCTCGCTGCGGCCGATGGGAAATTTACGATAAAGGCCGGGAATGCTGTCGTGAAAAAAGTTGTTCCGACGTTCGCGGAAGCGCCGGCAGGCGAAGCGGTCGCGATCATCGGCTCGAGCGGCTACATCGAAATTTCCGTCAACAAAGCCAACGCGGCGCGGACACTCGGGATCGCGCGCGGTGCCGAAGTAGCGGTCGAACTCGCATAGCCATCCCCCACCCAACCGCAACATCCCTCGTCGACTACGCACCGGAACTGCGCGCCAGAGTGCGAGGCGCAGCAAACTCTCAACGAGCCAGCGAGGTCACAATCAAATACGAGCGCATGCGGGGGTCCATCCAGTCGCGAAGGGCGTCGCCGAGGAGATTGAAGGCGAGGACGGCGGCCATGATGGCGAGCGCGGGGAAAACGACCATGTGGGGCGCGTCGAATAAATGGCTGCGGGCGTCGTTGAGCATGGCGCCCCAGCTTGGCATGGGCGCGAGAACGCCGAGGCCGAGGAAGCTGAGCGTCGATTCGGCAAGAATCGCGCCGGCCATGCCGATGGTCGCCTGGACAAGCACGGGCTGAAGGATATTCGGAACCAGGTGCAGCAGCAGGATGCGCGCCGGCGACGCCCCGAGCGAGCGCGCCGCGAGAACGTACTCCATTTCTTTCGCCTGCAAGATCTGCGCGCGCGCGAGGCGCGCGTAGCCCGCCCAGCCGGTGATGATGAGCGCAAGGATCACCTTTCCGATGCCGGGCCCGAGAAACGCGGCGAAAGCAATGGCGAGAAGGATTCCGGGGAATGACAAAAATGCGTTGATCAGAACGATGTTGACCAGCCGGTCGAACCACCCGCCGCAATAGCCCGCAACCGCGCCGATCGAAAGGCCGACCAACCCCGCGCCGAGGACGACGCTGATCCCAACCAGCATCGAAACCCGCGCGCCATAGAGGACGCGCGAGAGGATGTCGCGGCCCAGCTCGTCGGTGCCCATCCAGTGCGCGGCGCTCGGGCCGGCGAGGCGCGCCGGGAGGTTTTGCACGGTGGGATCGGACGAGGCAATCCACGGCGCCACGAAAGCAAGGATGACGAGCAGCGCGGCCAGAGCAAGTCCCCAGCGCCCCGGACCGCTCTGGCGAAGGAAATCGCGCAGGCCGCTCATTCGAAGCGCACCCGCGGGTCCACAAGCGCAGACACAACGTCGGTCAGGAAATTGACGGCCACGTAGGAAACGGCGATCAGCAGAATGCACCCCTGCAACAACGGGTAGTCGCGCGCCGAAATCGCCTGGACGGCGAGGCGCCCGATGCCGGGCCACGAAAAGATCGTCTCGGTGACGATCGTTCCGGCGAGGAGCGTGCCGAACTGGAGGCCGAGGATCGTCAGAATCGGGATGAGGGCGTTGCGGAAAGCGTGCCGGAACAGCACCTGAGATTCCGAGAGGCCCTTGGCACGCGCGGTGCGGACGTAATCGCTCGAAAGCTCTTCGATGACGGACGTGCGCACCATGCGCGTGAGAATCGCAGCGAGCGCGCCGCCCAAGGTGATCGCCGGCAATATCAGGTGCGCCGGGCCGCCGCGACCGGAAACCGGCAGCCAGCCCAGAATCACGGAGAAGATGAGAATCAGCACGGGGCCGAGAGCGAAATTCGGCACCGAAAGGCCGAAGAGTGTGAAGACGCCGACGGCGTGGTCTATCGGTGTGCCGCGGCGCTCGGCGGCGAGCATGCCGGCGGGAATGCCAATCGCGACGCAAACAAGCAGCCCGAAGACCGCCAGCTCGAGCGTCGCTGGATAGTGCGAGAGAACAACGCGCGCCACAGGCTCCTGGAACCGAAACGACTCGCCGAGGTCGCCGTGAAGCAGGCCCACGAGATAGTGGGCGTACTGCGCGGGAACGGGACGGTCGAGCCCCAGGGAGTGGCGAAGCTGCTGCAAGTCCTCCGCGCGTGCGCCTTCGCCAAGCATCTGCTGCACGGGATCACCGGGAATGATGTGCGCGAGCAAGAAGACCAGGGTGACGATGAGCCAGAGCGCCGGGAGGGTGAGCAGGATGCGCAGGGAAACGTAGCGAATCATTTCTCGCGGCGCTCCCTGACGATGGCGGTCGCCTCTTTCGGCGCTTGGGCCGAGCCGGACGCCGCAGGCGGGGCCAGCGTCGGCCGGAGCGGCTTGACTTTCACGCGGGAGACGCGGCGGCCATCCATTTCGGTGATGGTGAAGAGGTACCCTTCCGACTCAAAGCTTTCGCCGCCGCGGGGAATGAAACCGAGGCGGCTGAGGGCGAACCCGCCAACGGTCTCGTAGGAGGGGTCGTCGGGAATCGCGATGTTGTACTGCGCATCGAGGTCGCGGACCTTGGTCGCGGCGTCGAAAATCATACCGCCGTCCGGGAGCGCCAGCGGGCGCTCGACCACATCGAACTCATCGTGGATTGCACCGACCATCTGCTCGAGGATGTCTTCGAGCGTGACGAGGCCGAGAATGCTCCCGAATTCGTCGACCACCATGGCGAGCCCCGTGCGGCGCGCGCGAAGCTCCAGCAGGAGCTCGCTCGCCGGCTTGGTCTCCGGAACGATGAGGATGTCGCGCAGAATGCTTTTCAACTGAAAAGCAGGCGGCTGCGCATGTTCTTCGACGCTCCGCGAACGCTCGAGCAGAACCCAGATCACGTCCTTGATATGCACAAAGCCGAGAATGTGGTCGAGCGAGCCTTCATAAACGGGGAGGCGCGAGCGCTGCGTGGTGGCGAACATCCGCATCACATCGTCGAGACTCGCGTCGAGCGGCAACGCGTGCACATCCGGACGCGGCACCATGATTTCGCGCACTTGTATCTTGCTAAGCTCGATCGCGTTTTGCACGAACTTCGCTTCCCTCTCGGGCAGCACGCCGCGGTCGCGCGCCTGCTGGACCATTATCTGAAGCTCTTCGGCGGAGCGCACGAGGGTGTGGCTGTGCGGCGCGACAACCCCGAGAGCACCAACGATCTTCTCGGCGGTTCCGTCGAGCAGATCGATGGCCCAACTGAAGGTGGTCAGAAACCACTGAAACGGCCGGGCGACGAGCAGAGCAAGGCGTTCGGCCCGCGCCAGGCCCAGGCTCTTTGGAACGAGCTCTCCGAAAACTACCTGGAGGAACGTGAGGAGGCCGAACACCAGGACGAGCGCCACGCTATGGGCAACGATCGGCGCCCAGGGGCGGGTGAAGGCTTGAACGAAAGGACGCAGGATGGCCGCGAGAGTGATCTCGCCAAGATAACCGAGAGAAAGGCTCGCGATCGTCACCCCGACCTGAACGCCGGAAACGACGCGGCCGAGATCGCCGAGGAGATGTTCGACAATCCGGGCGCGCGGATCGCCTTGCTCAACAAGCTGGCGTACGCGAGAGAGACGGACAGCGACGAGAGAGAATTCCGCGGCGGCGAAGAATGCGTTTGCGCCGATAAGGAGCACAATGCCGAAGAGGTGAACTGCGGTCATCGTGCCATAGTCCTTTTTGACAAGAGGCTCGCGCCGCAAGCCGGAGACTCGAATTGCCCATTCGCACGGAGGGAGGCGAAGCCGCGCGGAGGATCGGCAGAGGCTGCCATGAAACGCAATTCTAACAGGGCGCGCGGGGCGCAAAGGATACTTTTCTGGTTGGAATTCGGACAACTGCTCTTATTATGATTCTGCGGTATCTCGAGGAATCGGGACGGCGTGATGGAAAAGTTCCTCAAAGCTACGGAAGTGGTCGACTGGCGGCATCCCGACGTGCTCGCCAAGGCTCAAGAGCTGTCGAAGGGCGCGCGCGACGTGCGTGGTATTGCGCAGCGATGCTTTGAATGGGTGCGCGACCACATTCAACACAGCTCCGACTTTCGACGCAATCCCGTAACCTGTTCGGCGTCGGAGGTTCTCGCAGCGGGCACGGGCTACTGCTACGCCAAAAGTCATCTGCTGGCTGCGTTGCTGCGCGCGAATGGAATCCCCGCCGGGTTCTGCTATCAACGCCTGAGCGTGGATGAAACGGGAGCGCCTTACTCCCTGCACGGGCTGAACGCCGTTCGCCTGCCCGATTTCGGCTGGTATCGAATCGATTCCCGCGGAAACAAACCCGGCGTCGATGCGCAGTTCTCACCGCCGGTGGAGAGGCTGGCTTTTCGCATCGTGCTCCAGGAAGAGAAGACCTTCCCGGACATTCTCGCGGACCCGCTGTCCGTCGTCGTCGCCGCGCTCCGGGCTCACAAGACGTGGGACGAGATGTACCGGCAGCTGCCGGACTGGGACCTGCCTTCCCTTCCCGATGCCTAAGGGGCGGTGCGTTCCTTCGCGAGTGAACGAAACCGTGCACGCATTTTGTGCAGCAACAGCAGCATGGTTCATGCGCCAAAAAGCAGCCTTAATCGGCGCGAAAGTGCCTGTTGCGGCGTTGAATTCCCCCTTCTGCGACACATGGGCGCCGATTTGCGACGCTAACGCTGGGAGGCTTGGCCCTTCTCCACGCGAGCATTGAAGTCCGCTGACTTCCCACGCGGAATACTGAGCGAAGTCCATCGGCTGCCCGCGAAATGCTTTGCAATATAGACGATCTGTCCGATGTGATAGGCGTAGTGGGCGATCTGGCGGTTGATCGCCTGCATCACGGAATGGCGCTCGCCGCGAATGCGGATCGTGCGCCCGAGGTCCTCGTCGGTCAGAGAGGCAAGGACGTCGAAGACAATTTTCCACGCTTGCTCCCACAGCGCCAGAATCTCCGCGCGAGTCTGCGGCGGCGCTTCAAACTCCGCGTCGCGATTGCGGTTGGACTTTTCGCCGTCGGAGGTGAGAAAGTCTGTCCAGCGCGAGCGCATGTTGCCCGTCAAATGCTTCACGATGATCGCGATCGAGTTCGATTCCGGGTCAAGGGCGACGCTGAGCGCCTCGTCCGATGCCTGCGCGATGGCTTGCTCGCCGAGTCTCTTGTAGTAGCGCAGGATATCGGTCGAGTCTTTTACGTACGATGTGGTGAACTCGAGCGCCATGGGGTGATTGTGCATCTGCCTCGGTTGTCGCGCAAGCGTCCGCCGCAAACAGCCGGCCCTCGGCGGGCACGGGACGCACAAGGGCATTGTTGACGTTCCACGGCGTGCGCTAGAATGCAGCTTCCATCCGACGACCGACTCCGCGAGCAAGCGTCGCGGGGCCGGTGGATGATATCGAATGAGCTCAGCAACGAACAAGGCGGCCGAGCCACAGCGTAAAGGCGACTTCGAGAAGTCGCTCGTGCGCCTGGAAGAAGTGGTGAAGCGGCTCGAGAGCACGGACCTCTCTCTCGACGAGGCCATGAAGCTTTTCGAGGAGGGCGTGAAGCTCTCGCGCGAGTGCCAGAAGCAGCTCGAAGAAGCGGAAGGGCGCGTCGAGATCCTGCTAAAGAAGGCGGACGGCAAGATTGCGACCGAGCCGTTCGAGCCCGAAGATGAATCATCCTAGCACCCCCGAGATAGCCCGCTGCTCGACCCCGGACGCATGAAGCTCCCGGATTTCTTCGAAGCAGATCACGCCGCGATCGAGGCGGCGCTCGACCGGATTCTTCCTCCGGAGGATGCGCAGCCGCCATCGATTCACCGGGCGATGCGATACAGCGTGTTTGCTGGGGGGAAAAGGATTCGCCCCGTCCTGTGTCTCGAGGCGGCGCGAATGTTCACCGAGAATCTGGAGGGCGCGATCCAGGCGGGCTGCGCGCTCGAATTCATCCACACCTATTCGCTGATCCACGACGATCTGCCGGCGCTCGACAACGACGACCTCCGGCGCGGCAAGCCCACAAACCACAAAGTGTTCGGCGAGGCGATCGCCATTTTGGCCGGGGACGGCCTCTTGACGCTAGCGTTCGCGACCCTAGCGGGCGCGCCACTCGAAGCTGCGCGCCGCGTGCGCGTGATCGCGGAGGTCAGCGCGGCGGCAGGGACCGTTCGCGGCATGGTCGGCGGCCAGGTGGCGGACGTCGAGGCCGAGGGGAAACCGATAGACGCGGGCACGCTCGAATACATTCATCGATCGAAGACCGCGGCGCTGATTCGCGGCTCGATCGTGGCCGGCGCAATCGCCGGCGGCGCGGCCGATGCGGACATCGAGCGGCTGCGGCAGTTTGGCGACACAATCGGGTGGGCGTTTCAGGTTGTCGACGACCTTCTGGACGTCGAAGAGTCATCCGCGGCGCTCGGAAAGACGGCCGGGAAAGACCAGGCGCAGAAAAAGGCGACCTACCCGGCACTCTATGGCGTCGAGAAATCGCGCGCGATTGCGACCGAACTGGAAACGAACGCGCTGGCGGAACTCGATTGCTACGGCGCACGGGCCGCGCGGTTGCGGCAACTTGCTGAATTCCTAGTTGCCCGGCGTTCGTGACAGACTGTGTCCTCCGATGAGTCGTCCTCCCAAAAAGGCTAAACCGGGAAAGGCCCGGCTGGACGTGCTGCTGGTCGAGCGCGGATTGGCGGCGTCGCGCGAGCGGGCTCAGGCGATGCTGCTGGCGGGGCAAGTGCGCGTTAACGGCGCGCCGACGGGAAAGGCCGGAAGCCAAGTCGCGACAGACGCCAAGATTGAGATCGCCGGCGAGACACCGCGCTACGCGAGCCGGGCGGGGCTGAAGCTCGAAGGCGCGCTCGAGGATTTCCGCGTGGACCCGAAAGACCGAATCTGCCTCGATATCGGGAGCTCGACCGGAGGATTCACGGATTGCCTGCTGCAACACGGGGCGCGCAAGGTGTACGCCGTGGATGTGAGCATCGATCAACTTGACTGGAAGCTGCGGCGCGACCCGCGAGTCACGACCATCGAGAAGAATGCGCGCTACCTGCAGCCCGAGGACATCGGGGAGGCGCCGAGCCTCGTCACGGCCGACGTATCGTTCATTTCCGTGACCAAGATTCTCCCGGCCCTTGTGCCTATCGCGCCGATTGGGACCGACTTCCTTATTCTGATCAAGCCGCAATTCGAGCTCGAAAAGCGCGATGTCGGAAAGGGCGGGATCGTCCGCGATGCGGGCCTGCGCGAGAAGGCTGTCGAACGCGTTCGTGCGGCGGCGACCGAGACGGGGATCGAGATCCTCGGCGTGCGACCGAGCCGCGTGGCCGGCGCCGAAGGAAACCAGGAGTTTTTTCTCCACGCGCGGCGGCGCGGGTAGAATAGAATGCTGCGTCGAGACGCATGATTCGTGCCGTTGGCATCATTTGCAAACCTGTCCGGGACCTCGTGTCCTCCGTTGTGCCCCCTCTGATTGCGTGGCTGCGGGAACGAAAAATCGACGTCTTCATCGACGAGGAAACCCACGCCTGCATCAAGCTGGCTGCGCCGACCGTGGCGCGCAATGCGCTGGGCGAGAAAATCGACCTCCTGATCGTGTTGGGGGGCGACGGCACACTGCTTTCCGGGGCGCGCGCGCTCGGCAGCCACAAACTTCCCATTCTGGCAGTCAATCTGGGCGGCCTGGGGTTTCTCACCAGCGTGACGCTCGACGAGCTCTATCCGCTGCTCGAACAGGTGCTCGCCGGAAAGTATCAGACAAGCGACCGCATGATGCTCGACGCGGAAATCCTGCGCAGCGGGCAGCCCACCGAACGACAGTGCGCGTTGAACGACGCGGTTGCAAACAAAGGCGCGCGGGCGCGCATGCTCGATTTCGACGTCCACGTGGACGGCAATCACGTGGGGCGCTATCGTGCCGACGGGATCATCGTCGCGACGCCGACCGGCTCGACGGCATATTCTCTCGCAGCCGGCGGACCGATCATCGATCCGAGCATCGACGCGTTCGTGATCACGCCGATTTGCCCGCACATGCTTACGAACCGGCCGCTCGTGATTCCCGATACATCGAAAATCGAGCTCGATTTCACGGCCGCCGACGAGCCGGTTTATGTGACCCTCGACGGCCAGATCGGATTCCAGCTTCAGCCGAAGGACCGCGTCCGGATCGCGAAGTCGGCGAACCGAGTGGCGCTGGTCCGTCCTCCGAGCAAAACGTATTTCGAGATTCTGCGCAGCAAGTTGCGGTGGGGAGAACGGTAGACCGACCCTAATTGGACGGTGGCTGCACCTTCAGGACGACGAGAGTGCGATCGTCGGTCGGATGCTGGCCGCCCGAGAATGTATCCGCCTCTTCGAGGATTCGATCGGCGATGCCATCGGCCGTCAGACCCTGGTGCTCATGGACGATTTTCGCGACCCGGCGATGGCCGAAGAATTCTCCCGCGGGGCTCTGCGCGTCGCCGATGCCGTCGGAATAGAAGACGATGACGTCGCCGGGATCGAGGATGAAAGCCCGTTCGTCATAGGTCACTTCCTCGAAAATCCCGAGGGGAAAGCCCGCAAGCGGAATCTTCTCGCACTTTCCCCCATGACAGAGGATCGGCTGCTCCTGGCCCGCGTTTGCGAGACGCAGAAGGCGGCGCCGGCGATTCCAGGTGGCAAAGCAGAGAGTCATGAAACGGCCCTCGATCAGGCGCTCGCCCAGAAATCCATTGACGGCGCGAAGCATGTTCGCAGGCCGAGGCTTGAGCGAGCCGAGGCTGCGAAGGGTCCCGACGGCGACCGCGCCGTAGAGCGCGGCAGCGCTTCCCTTCCCGCTGACGTCGCCGAGAGCGATGCCCAAGTCCTGAGGGCCGTAGCGGAGAAAGTCATATAAGTCCCCGCTCAGCTCGCGCGAAGAGACGACGCGCGCGGCGATACCCAAGCCGAACTCGGGTCCGGGCAGGCGCGGCAGGAGCGCTCCCTGAATGCGGCGCGCGGCGTTCAGATCGCGCTCCATGCGGTTCTCGTCGCGCGCGACCTGCTCGTAGAGGCGCGCGTTCTCGATCGACACGGCAAGATGAGCCGCCAAGATCGAAAGTACCTGGACGTGATCGGGCGTGAAATAGTTCATCTGCGGACTTTCGAGGTCCATCACGCCGATCACACGGCCCTTGTTGATCATAGGCACGGCCAGTTCGGAGCGTGTCTCCGGATTCAACATGCGGTAGCGCGGGTCGAGAGAGACGTCGGGAACGACGATGGGGCGGCGGAGTTTCGCGGCCGCGCCGACGATGCCTTCGTGTTCCGGGACAGCGGATTTTTCCTGCACGCGCTGGCCGAACTTCACCGTGACATGATGCCGAAACACGCCGGCGGCCTGATCGAGGAGAAGGATGCTGAAGATCTGATAGTCAATCAGGCGCTTGGTTAGTTCGGCCGCGCGCCGCAAGACTTCATCGACCTGAAGCGTGGCGTTTGTTTCCCGGCCGATTTCGTTCAGCAGGAGCAGCGTCTCTGCCTGTTTCTGCGCGTTTTCGAAGAGGCGTGCGTTTTCGATGGCCGTGCCAATGCGGCTGGCGACGAGATTGAGAATGGTCTGCTGCGCCGGCGTGAAGTAGTCGGGCTGGCGGCTTTCGATGTCCATCACACCGATCACGCGCCCGCGGACAATCAGCGGAACGGCCATTTCCGAGCGAACTGCTTCAGCGGCGGCCAGGTAACGCCGGTCCTTCAGCACGTCGCCGACGCGAATCGACTGGCCTGTCTTCGCGACGGCGCCGATGATGCCGTCCCCTATGGGAATGCGCCAGTGCTCGACAACCTCCGGACGATGGCCGATGGCGAAGCGGATGTAGAGATCGCCGGTGTTCGGCTCCGGCAGAAGGACGGCGAAAATTTCGTAATCGATCAGGCGCTTGACTTGTGCGGCCGCGTTCGCCAAGACCTCGTCCAGATTCAGCGAGGCGTTGATCTCGTGGCTGATCTCCGCGAGGACCGCCAGGGTCTCCGCAGGGATTTCGAGCGCCGAGTTGAGTTCAGTCGAGTCCATGGATCTGATAAGCGCGCCTCTGGCTCTATGCGACACACTCGCTGGATGCCAGCGAGGACCCGATTCTCGCTGCGCGGACAAAAGACACCTCATTATAGCAGGCGCGGAATTGGTGGCCGGGGCAGAGATTCACGTTTCAAGGAAACATTATGGGTGCAATTTGGGCGAAGAGCGAAGCTTGGGGAGCTTTTTGGAGCGCTTAAGGCTCCTTGCCGTCCGCGGGAAGGTGCAGGACCCAAACATCCTTCAGGTTGCGATAGCGCTCGCCATAATCCAGCCCGTAGCCCACGACGAATTTGTTTGGGATTTTGAAGCCCACGTAGTCCGCCTTGACCGGCTTTATGCGGCGCGAAGGCTTGTCGAGCAGCGCCGCGACGCGGAGAGTTCTCGGCCGGCGCTGGCGCAACACGCGCAGCAAGTAGTTTATCGTCAACCCGGTATCAAGAATATCCTCGACAAGAATCACGTTCAGGCCCGCGATGCTGCTATCGAGGTCTTTCAACACGCGAACCTGGCCGGAGGATTCCTTCCCGCGGCCGTAGCTCGAAACAGCAATGAAGTCGATCGAACTGTCGAGATCGATTTCGCGAACGAGGTCGGAAAGAAAGATGCACGCGCCCTTGAGGACGCCAACCAGATGAACGCGCTGGCCCTTGAAATCCCGGGTAATGCGGCGCGCCACTTGCTTAACACGCCTCTCAATCGCAGCGTGGCGAATCAGGATTTCACGTTCTTCGGGTCGAGCAATCGGCATCCTTTTGGCTCCGCGCATTCGCGCCAGGGACGGCTACTCTATCGCAGGGGTGCGGGCCTGACAAGCGAGCGGGCTAGCGGTAGTAGGGCAATTTGAGGTCAGGGGCACTTATCCGGTTTCCGCTGGATTATCGGAGTTGGGAACCCTTTCAGCCCAGAGTTGGGTCTAATGTGCGTGCGAAAGAGAAGCATTTCCGCACTCCCTCCTGCTGTATAATCCACGCGATCATTTCCGTGTCCGCCGACATGTCAACCAGCCCTGCGCAGAACGCCGCCACTCCTCGCCCGCGCCGACATTTTCTCTGCGTCGTGCTGTGCGTCGCCGCAGTCGCGAACGCTCTCGTCCCCGCGCTCTTCTTTTCCGAAACACACCTCTTCGGCCCTGTGGACCCCCGCTACCGGGCTCTCGTCGCCGTCGTCGTGCTGGCCGAATATGCGATCGCCTTCCTGCTTCTTCTCCTGCACGCTAATGTGGGCTTTGCGAGCGGCTACGCGGTCGCCACCGCCGCCATCGTCACGCTGGGCTCCGCCATGCTCGCTTTCGTGACCGTGGCTCCTGCTGGTTGGGGCTGGAACGCGCTCTACGTGGAAATGCTCGTCCTCGGGGGGTTTGCTTTTGCCATTCTGTCCAACGCCGCCTTTCTCGTCGCGAGCATCCGTTACGCCCGCGCCATCCACCCGCGCCTGCACCTCGGCGGCTTCTTCCTCGGCGTCGCCGCCTGCCTCGTTCTTCCGTTTCTCTACGCCCACATCCTCCGGTAGCGTTGCCCAATCTTCGACGATGCGCTAAAACCCCAACCCCTCACCTTCGCTCCATTAGCCGAGTCCCGATAAGTTCTATAAAGGGAGGAGTCAAGAAAAAACACTTCTCCGCTGGCTGAAAGTTTTCTTGCTTCTCAGCCCACCTGGATGAGCAGGATCTGTTCTGACCTCCGGCACCATGTGCTCGG
>JBEKAE010000007.1:0-144422 GCA_050018375.1 Candidatus Acidiferrales bacterium
AGATGTTTGGGTCGGACTGAAACCGGCCGAGAGATTACGAAACGAGCCGTGGTCGTCGAGCGAGAAGTCAACGGAACGAACAAGACCACTCCTGGAAGTGGAGGGAGAAGTTTGTTCAACTTATCGGGAGTTTGCAAGGAACGCACACAAGTTTTGACGTCACCCAGGAGCCCAAGCAGGCTATGCCATGATGTAGATGATGAAGAAACAAATGGTCGTCGCGCTTGTCCTGCTGTTGCTGATTTCCGTGGTCTGGATGCTGGGGGGATTGCTGTTCAGCCTGATTAATCCCGAAATTGCGGCAGGTCATCCGAATTATGCGCGGAACTACCACCTCCTCAGCCTTGTGAAGATTATGTCGATGTTGGCATCGACCGCGGTTGTAGGGATCTTGTGGCTGCTAGCGTGCTTTCTTGTGATTCGGTCCAAGGAGCGATCCTGGTTGTGGCTGTTTCTCGCGGCATTGGGGCCTCTCGGGTTCGCCATTCTGGCGATGCTGAACGACAGAGCAGCCGCGGAAACGGACCGGCACACCCGGTTTGTGCGTAACCTGAACAGGTTTGTCCGCGTCGGCTACGAAGTCTGTACCTTCGCGATCATATGGCTGCTTGCCTTTCAGGCCATGGTTATCATGCGCAACCTGATAATCATGTATCAGTCTGCCACCACTGGAATGTCGACCGCGCAGATCATCGATCTCCAGAATGCCTCGTCTGGAATGTGGGCGTTCGCCGAGGGGATGGAAGTGATGTACATAGTGGTTCTTCTCTACGTGATTCGGCCTCTCATATTCAACACCGTGGGTCGTGTGGCGGCGATTATGGCATCACCCAAGGCACGCTGAGTCTCGAACCGCTCCGTACGCGCACGGGCGGAGACAGGCGCCAGAGGGTGCGCTCCGAGAAAGAAACTGCGCCCGCCTGAAAGGCGGCCGCCCCGCAAGGCCGTCCGGGGCGCAGAGTTCGCGCTACGAGGTCAACGTCAAAGGCACGCGCGGAGACAGGCGCCAGAGGGGCGTCCCCAGGGAACGGCTTTGTCGAGAGTCGCAGCCACGTTCATCTCCTCGTCAGCCCGGTAGTGGGTCAGTTTGAAGTCAGGGGTAGTTGTCCGGTTGATGCCATAACGACGTCGGCCTCGCGACGGCCGAGTAGACTGTTCGGTGTTCGCCCTAACAGTGCTCGGACCGAAGGAGGCCGAGATGCGAATTATAGGATGCGATTTGCACGCTCGCCAACAAACTGTGGCGATGCTGGACACCGCAACGGGGGAGGTGGTGAATAGGACTCTGACGCACGAAGGCAACAACGTGCGGGAGTTTTATTCCACGCTTCCACGCCCGGTGCGCGTGGGGATCGAAGCAACGGGATCGATGCATTGGTTTGTAAACCTGATGGAAGAGTTGGGAATCGAATGCCGGGTCGGTCATCCGGCAGAGATTCGGGCAGCCGAGCCTCGGAAGCAGAAACATGACCGGCGAGATGCGGACCTGATTCTGAAGTTGCTGACGGAAGATCGCTTTCCAGCGATCTGGCTGCCTTCGAAGGAGCTACAGGATCTGCGGTCTTTGTTGCGGCACCGTCATCAGTGGGTACGCATGCGGACCCGCATACAAAATGCGTTGCAGTCGATTGCCTTGGCGAATGGTCTACGACGAGGCCCTACCCTGTGGAGCCACGACGGACAAAACATGATCGCATCGCTGCCGTTGGCGCCACATACCGCTTATCGGCGGAGCGAGTTGCAGGCGATGTACGAGAAGTTCGAAGCGGAGATCGAGAAACTAAACCAGCGAGTCGAAGAGCAAGCTTGCGGACGTCCCGGAGCACGGCTGCTGATGACCCATCCCGGAGTGGGGCCGGTCACGGCGTTGGCGACCGAGGTGTTCCTGGGCGATCCAGCACGATTTGCAGACAGCAAGGCCCTGGCTAGTTATGTAGGGATGATTCCGCGTGAATATTCCAGTGGAGGGCGACAGCGGCTCGGTGGGCTGAGTAAACAAGGTAACCCGCTATTGCGGTTTCTCTGGGGTGAGGCGGGGGCGCATGCCGTACGGCGGGATCCGGACTTACAGCGTTTTTACCGTCGCAAATTAGTCCAGAAAGGCCTGGGGAAGGCGAGCGTGGCCGTGGCTCGCAAGCTCGGGATCCGACTGTGGATCATGTTGCGGGATCAAATTGAGTACAACGAGTTCTGTCGTCGTGGACAGAAGCAGCAGAAAAGCAGTGGTGCCTGTGCGGGGATGCCAGAAACGCCGTATGGTGCGAAAAGTCACCGGCCGGTTGATTAGGCTACCCGCCTCCCTTGAGGAAAAGGGAGTTCGAATAACTCATCATGGTCGATCGTGATCGAAGAGATGTTTGGTGGGCAACACTGAGTTGATGACCCAAACGGGCTGGGCAAATTAGGGTGACACGGATGGACAGAAGCGGCAGAAACAGACGCGGTTCGTGCGCCCACGGAGATGTGTGCTCGAATTTAGTGTTAAACAAGAGAAAAAACTCTTGCAACGGCCGGCGTCGTTAGAGATACCGCGTTAATCAGGACTTAGGCTCATGGGCATGACTGTGCTTGCCCACCTGGGCTTATACTTCCGTAATGAAACGCCTCGCCCTTGCTAGTCTCGGCCTCTTCCTGATCTTACCCAGCGTGACCCGCGCTCAGGTGAAGGTTACCGTTTCGGCTAGCCGACTAATCGCCCACTTGGTCAAGCCGTATCCCTTTATTCCGCCACCACTTTAAAGAAGAAGAACTTTCCGCCCGATTCTGGCGGCAGTGTGCCGAGATATTGCTTCGCCTGCGCTCGCCATTCGTCAATAGTTGCCTCGCCGATCACGACCATCGGTCCGGGAATGCGTTCATAGTCGGGCCCGCAATCGGCAAGGGGAATGATCGAGCCCAGTGGATACGAGACGTCGGCGGCCAGGATGATATAACCTTGTTCTGCCAGAATTTGCTGAGCGGGAGCCGGTTTTTTCACTCCTTACCTCGCACTCGTTATCAATTCGACTGCCCTGTATCTGCCCTCACCACTGCGAATAGGCTCATTTTCGCGGATCTCGAATTGTAATTGACTCAGTTGCTGCACCTGCGATTGGGCATCGCGGTTGGGGCCTCTAGTTCGTCCGACCGACGCTGGGCGCGAAGGGCCCGATCCTGAGCGGCAATTAACTGGCCCTGCAGGGAACTCACCTAGTTGGATTTTTGAATAACCGCCAACATCGTCGCGAACAACTTCCGCGTTTCCTGATTCGCTTTTGGTGATACTCATCTGATTGGCAGTGGCTTGGTGAGGCCTTCCATTTCGGAATCAATCGCTCGAACGGCGTCAAGAGCGCAGATAACTTCTATAGTTGGCGGGACTGGGGATCCGATGCAGGCGACCTTTCTGTCCTATATACACGTTACGTTTGAACGGTCAAACTTGTAGATTTTGATCGATCCTGCATTTGATTCATTGAAGGTACTGTTTGAACCATTCGAGGACCGGTTGCATAGCTTCATTTGTCCTCTTCCCATACACGTCGAAGTGTACGCCGCCTTTTAGAGTGAAGAGCTTCTTCGGTTCCTTAGCCTTACTATACAACCTATCGGCGTCATCAGCCTCGAGCTCGTCCTTCTCAGCTTGAACGAAGAGAATTGGTGTTGGAGACACCTTGTCAATAATCTCTTCCGGCTTGTAGCCCAGCCACCCATCGACGGTTGCTAGAGTTGTTCTGTTGCCTTTTTCCTTTTCCACCTGTTCAGCACTCTTCAGGGAAGAGGCCAGATCAGGAGGCATGATCAGTACCGAATCGGTTCCCTTTCCCAAAAACCCATGGAAGTCTTTGGACTTGCCAGTCAAAGCCCTGTTTATCCTGTCCTCTTGAACCTTTTGCATGAGCGTTTCCCACTCCTGCTCGGTTCGAAATCTTCGCATTCTCCGCTCGCCATCACCGACCAAGACCATTGAGGCAACACACTTTACTCGTCGGTCTTGAGCTGCTATGTATGCTACTTCTCCTCCTCCCAAACTTACACCTAACAAGGCGATTTGGTCAGGGTTAACTTCTGGTCTTGATTGCAAGTAGGATATGGCGTTTCTAGCGTCATAGATCTGTAGGTATGGAATGACCTCGCCGCGGACGCCTTCGCTCTCTCCGAATCCTCTGAAATCCATGGTTAGGGCTACAAAGCCACCTGCGTTCAACTCTTCAGCGAACCCAGGAAAGAAAGCGTCCGCCGTACTCATGAAACCTGGCACAAGCACGACACCAGGAAAACGTCTTCCTTCGGAATTGTCAGGCGTGGAAAGTATTCCGGACAGCTTTAGGCCGTCGCTGTAATAGTTTATTCTCTTCCTCATCGAGCCATCATATAGGATCTGCGTGAGGAAGCAATCCCCCCACTCCACAGGTGCAGAGCAAATGAGGGGTAACTCCTGATAAGTCATGCCGGCTCAGACGGTCGACGCAACACCCTCTAATCAGTACTTCCGATCGTACTTTTCAGAAAAGACTGACCTTCTGGGATGCACTCAATTAGACCTAATCAGGACGGGGTTTTCTTTGCGCCCGCGAACGGTTTTGGCCTCTTAAACTCCGCCAAATGGACTTCGAACTGGTGTTGCATCGACCCATTGAGACCACCCAGATTATCGGACAATGTGGCTCATCGACGGCTCGTATTTGGCCGCAAACTGACCCACCCGTCTGGCCGATAGTGTTGCACGCCGGTAGTGCCTATGCTACTTTCGCTCGCGGGCGTTTCCTGAGTGCGCTGCGTCCGGCTGAACCGGATCGGCGGCGACAAATCCCATACCACCTGAGCGATTTCCGGTGAAAGCCAGCGATCTTCTAAAGCCCGCCAACCGCGAGGAAGCGGAACTTCTCGAAAAGCTCGATCCGAAGCGGCTGCCGAATCACGTCGCCATCATCATGGACGGCAACGGGCGGTGGGCGGAGCGGCGGCATCTGCCACGCGTGGCGGGACATCGCGCCGGAGTGAAGGCCGCGCGCGAGGTGATCGAGACCTGCGCGCGGCTGCATCTGCCGTGCCTCACGCTCTACGCGTTTTCGCTCGAAAACTGGCGCCGCCCGCAGGCGGAGGTCGATTTCCTGATGCGGCTGCTGCGCGAGTATCTGAAACGCGAGCTGCCGGTGATCCACAAGAACAATATCCGGCTGCTCGTCATCGGCCGCTCCGCGCAGCTTCCCGAAGCGGTGCGCAAGGACATTGCCGACGCCATGAGCCTGACGGCGCGCAATACGGGGATGAAACTCGTCGTCGCGCTGAACTACGGCGGCCGCGCCGAGCTTGCCGACGCGTTCAACGCGCTGCTCGACCATATCCGCGCGAACGGCCTTTCGGCGTTCCGGGCGGACGAGCAGACCATCTCCGACCATCTCTACACCGCGGGCCTGCCGGACCCCGACCTGCTGATCCGCACGAGCGGCGAAATGCGCGTCAGCAATTTTCTGCTCTGGCAGATCGCCTACGCCGAAATCTACGTCACCGAAGCGCTGTGGCCGGATTTTTCGCGCGCGCGGCTGCTCGAAGCGCTGGTCGATTATCAGAAGCGCGAGCGCCGCTACGGTGGCCTGGGTTCCTCGCGCGCGCGCGCAACCGCGGCCGGCAACGCCGAAGGCGCCGAGGGGCGGGGCGGCCGATCCGATGGCTCGGGCCGCTCGAGTCGCCCGGTGCGAGGCTGACGGCGGGATGTGGCCTCGCATTCTTACCGGCGCCGTCCTCGTCGCGGTCGTGGTCGGGCTGGTCTGGTGGGCGCCCGCGGCGATCCTGGCAGCGGTTGCGGCGATCGTTGCGATCATCGCTCTTACCGAATTCTTCGACCTGGGCGAGCGAGTGGGCCTGCGCCCGTTTCGCAAGTGGACGATTGTGTGCGCGGCGGGGCTGTTTTACGCGCAGTACTCGGCGGGCCTTGTCGAAACGCACGCTCTGGCCGGAGGAGTTTCGCTGGTTCGCAATGCCGCGGAGGGCGCACTTTCGATCGAAGCCGTCTTCCTGATTTTCGTGTTTGGCGCAGTGGGCATCGGGCTCGCCACGCGGCGCCCCTTGCAGGAAGTGTTGCCGGGGATCGCGATCAGTTCGGCGGGGCTTCTGTTCGTCGCGCTGCCCTTCAGCTATCTCGTGCGCATCAACGAGATCGAGCGCACCGGCCGCCAACTCGTGCTCTTTGTCCTCTGCCTTGTCTGGGCAGGGGACACGCTCGCGTACTTCGTCGGACGCTCGCTCGGGCGCCTGCCGATGGCGCCGGCGCTTAGCCCCAAGAAGACTTGGGAAGGAGCATTCGCAAATCTGTTAGGCTCGCTTCTGGTGGCGATTTTCTTCGCCCGTTGGATGCAGGTCGATGCGCTGAGTCTGCTGGTGACAGCGGGCTTGGCAAACATCGCAGGACAAATGGGAGATTTGATCGAATCGGCGTACAAACGCGGCGCCGGGGTCAAAGACTCAAGCTCTCTCCTGCCGGGCCATGGAGGAATGCTGGACAGGATTGACAGTTTGATTCTGGCGAGCCCTGTGGTGTGGGTCGTCTTCCAGTGGATGAGCCTGCGGTAGCCGCTAGCTAGTTCGACCGGCTACCGGCGAACAGGCGGGCGATGGCCACAAGGACTACTGCGCCGACCGTCGCCGCGGCAAGGCTCTCCCAGAATCCCCACGGCGCGACCCCGACCCCGAGCTTCGTGAAAATCCATCCCCCGATCACGGCGCCGATCAATCCGAGAATGACGTCCACGATGCAGCCGAAACCGCGCCCGCGCGTCAAATGGCCCGCGATCCATCCAGCCAGCAGGCCGATGATGATCCACCCGATAACGCCGCGGGACGATACGCCGAAAAAGTAGGTTCGGTCCGCGACGATTGCGGCCCACACGGTTGAAGTCATGGCTTCGGCCTCCTTTATCCCTGGCAGAAGATATATCCGAGACATTTGTAGACAAGCTTCGCGGCGAGGAAATCCGAGGCGTGGTCGTCCGGCTGCGGCCGCAGCTCGACCACGTCCATGCCGACGATCTTTTTGTGGCCGGCGACCGCGCGCACAAGCGACGTCACCTGATGCCAATCGAGCCCGCCCGGCTCGGGCATTCCCGTCGCCGGAATGATCGACGGATCAAAGCCGTCGAGATCGATGGTGAGATAGACGTTCGGGCTCAGATCGGAAAGAACCTTGGCGATCCAGCCTTTCAGCGGCGCGCGCACGATATCGTTCGCCCAGAATATTTTCGTGCGCAGGTGCGGGATCGCCTTCGCCTCTTCGACGGAAAGCGACCGGACGCCGACCTGCACCGCGGGGCACACTTCGACGACACGACGCATCGTGCACGCGTGGCTCGAGGGATTTGCCTGGTATTCGTCGCGCAAGTCCGCATGCGCATCGATTTGCAGGACGCTCAGGTTCTTGTATTTCCGCGCCGCGGCCGAAACCAGCGGCGGAGTCAAAGCGTGCTCACCTCCGAGCGCGACGGGAAACTTGTCGTCCTCGAGCAGCGCGCATTGCGCCGTGAACAGCTCGGTGAGCACCTCATTGAGGGTGCCGTCCATCGCGTCGATGGGCGGGAGCGTGTGAATGCCGACCTCCTTGTACGGTTCGAGCTCGAGCTCTTCGTCGTACAACGCCATGTTGCGGCTGGCCTTCAGGATCGCGGCCGGGCCGTCGGTCGTTCCGTGCTCGCAGGTGGTTGTGCGCTCGAGCGGCACCGGAAAAATCACGGCGCGGGATGTTTCGTACTGCGAATGTTCTTCCGGGAGCCCGCCGAAGTTTTCGGGTGGGGTGGGAGTGTATCGAGTCATCGTAGGCTCATGCTTCCTCGCGGGCGGGATGCTGCCGTCGAGGGCGAACGGCTAAGGTTTCGAACTGGAGCGCCTGACTTTCAAACTTGCCGTCAGTCGTCTTCGCCGACCAGAATCGCCGCCGCGAGCACCGTCGTCCACAATCCGCGCTTATCGCCGACGGCCGATTGCGTGATGTTCATCGTGCGGACGATCTTGTTCGAGATCCGGTAGACCTCCTTCTTTTCGTCCCACGAGAGATCCGGATCGAATTCGACGTTGAGCGTGGTCGCGAGCATCTCGGCCGCCAGTTCCTCCGTGTATTCGCCGGCCACCTCTTCAGTTTCGCCGAACGAGTGATGCTCGGAAAGGTAACCGTACATCGACTTGTCAGCCGGCAAAGCGAGGCCCACGCCCGCGGCGATCAGCCGGTGCGGCTCGCGCGTCTGGTTTTCGCTGATGACGGTGAACGCGACCTGCCCGGGCTTCAGATGCTTCAGCCCCTCGCTGCGCGAAATCAGTTTGCAATAAGGAGGAAAGATGGATGAAACCCGCACGATGTTGCAGGCGGCGATGCCCGCGTTCCGCAAGGCGAGCTCAAAGCTCGAAAGGCGCTCGCGGTGTTTGCCGGTTCCCTTGGTGAGGAAGATTTTCTTCGCGACGAACGCCATGAGCCTTCCGGTTTGCGGTGCCTCCGTGGTTTAGGTCAAAGAAATTTCGCGTTCGAAAATTAGCAAGCACGCCGAACGATGTCAACTCATTTCACGCCGCCGGACGATTACAGTTGCGTGAAAGACAGGCGTGCGCGCACGGGGACGCCGCGGCTTGGAAGCTCACTCCTTCCGGAGGAGAATGCAGGGCGCGAGCGCGTCCGCGATCGTCTGCAACTCGCGAAGCTGCGGATACGTGAAGTCGGGCCCGGCATCGGCGACGGCCTTTCCTTTGCGTGAGACCTGAACGACTCCGATGGCGCGGTTTCCCAGCGTGATCGGCGCGCTCATGATCTTCTGGATCGCCTCGGGCCGCTCGTTCTCGTTGATCGGCACCGCCTCGAAAACGGATGCGTGCGGAACCACGGAAAAGTGATTGACGAGTTCCGGCCGCTTCTCACGGACCGTCCGCGCAGCCAGCGCTTTCGTGCTCGAAAGCGGAATCTGTCCCACGATCCGCAAGCTGGCCGGCGCGAGGAACTGCAAGGATTTCTCGTCGGGTGTGAGACCCAGGATCGCGACTTCGCTCGTCCGGACGCCAAAATTCTTGCTGATCAATTCCACCGCACGGTCCAGCCGAATGGATTCGTCTTCGTTGCCCTTACGAGCGAGTTCGCTCACCCACTTTTTCAGATCGCCTATATGTTCGCTGGGCATCGTCGGCAGGTCCGTCTGGCCGCGCAGTCTACCATATTCCTCAAAACTCCGGGATTCTCCGCACGGGAGCGAGGGCTGCATTTCTTCGCTTTGCGCAACGCATGGCCCGTCGGCGTGAGTTGTGGTTTAATCTGAGCGGGGAACCAGACTCGGAGGGGGTAGCCGGGATCGATGGTTGGGGTGGGCTCAGCGGTTGTGTGTGGCACTTTGGGCGGAATTCTGCCGTCCATCGCTCTTGCTTCTCCTTCCGGTGTTTCGTCGAAGGCTCGGGATCTCCATTTTCGCTCGATTGTCATTGACACGCACGCGGACACGACGCAGCTTTTGCTCGCCGCCGATTTCGATCTCGGCGCCCGGCACGCCGACGGCTCGATTGACATTCCCCGCCTGCGCGAGGGCGGCGTCGCCGCCGTCTTCTTTGCCATCTGGGTTCCAGGGACAGTCACGGGCCGGGAAGCGGTCCAGCGCGCATTCGATCAAATCGATGCGGTCCGGCGGCACGTCGACCTGCATCCGAACGATCTCCGGCTCGCGACGACGGCCCGAGACATCCGCCGGGCGCGCGCTGCCGGTCAAATCGCCGTCCTGCTGGGGGTCGAGGGCGGCCATATGATGAATCATGACTTGGACGTGCTTCGGCAGTACGCGTCGCTAGGCGTGCGCTATATGACGCTCACGCACATGCGCAACACGGACTGGGCCGACGCCTCGACCGACAGCGCCGTGCACAACGGCCTAAGCGATTTTGGCAAGCAGGTGATCCGCGAAATGAACCGGCTTGGCATCCTGGTGGACGTCTCTCACGTTTCGGACAAGGCCTTCCGCGACGTTCTAGCCGCGAGCGAAGCGCCTGTCTTCGCTTCCCACTCTTCCTGTGGCGCGATTTGCGAGAGTCCCCGCAACCTCTCCGACGAGCTGATTCGGGCGCTCGCTGCGAGAGGGGGGGGTGATTCAGATCAATTTCCACGTCGGTTTCATCAGTCAGAAATTCCGGGACGCCGAGAAGGCGAATCCGGGGTTGCAGCACGAAATCGAAGCGGAAACAAACAGGCGTTGTGGCGAAAACGACCCCCGCCGGCTGGTCGAATCGGACAAGGTGGTGCGCGAATACGTTGCGGGCGGGAAGCTCCCTCGCGTGGACTGGACCGAGATCGTCGACCACATCGACCATGCGGTGAAAGTTGGGGGCGTGGACCACGTCGGACTCGGCTCCGATTTCGACGGCGCGGATATGCCCTACGGCATGGAGGACGCATCGCACCTGCCTCAGATCACCGAGGCGCTGCTCGAGAGGGGTTATTCCGAGGGCGGCATCCAGAAGATTCTCGGTGGCAACACGCTTCGTCTTCTGCAAGATGTAGAGTTCGCTGCGAAACCAATGAGAGGAACGAAATCATGAGACGTCTCACGGTTCTATTCTTGCTTTCGATTCTTGCTGTCCTCGCCCCGGTAGTTTTCGGGGCGCAGTCGCAGTCTGCGGCGCAGCCCTCAGGACAAGGGGGCCCATCTCCGACCCATCCAAGGATGAAACCAATGACAACTGATCCCGCTTTGCTGCAACCGGCGACACTAAAGGCGAAGGCTCCCGACGTGTTTCAAGTGAAATTCGCCACCACGAAGGGCGATTTCGTCGTGCAGGTCACGCGCGCCTGGGCTCCCCTCGGCGCCGACCGCTTCTACAACCTCGTACAGCACGGCTTCTACAATGACGCTTGCTTCTTCCGCATCGTCCCGAACTTCGTGGTTCAGTTCGGCCTGAGCGGAGATCCCGCTGTGAACAAGGTCTGGCAGAACGCCAACATCAAGGACGATCCCGTGACGCAGAGCAATCGTCCCGGCTATCTCGTGTTTGCGACGGCCGGGCCGAACACGCGCACGACCCAGCTTTTCATTAATCTCGGAAACAACGCCGGGCTCGATGGCCAGGGCTTTGCGCCATTCGGCGTGGTTACTTCGGGCATGGACGTGGTCCAGAAGCTCTACAGCGGCTACGGCGAGCGCCCCGACCAGCACGCCATCACGACCCAGGGGAAGGCGTATATCGAGAAGAACTTTCCCAACATCGACAGCATCAAGACGGCGACGGTTATTTCGCCGGCGTCACACTGATGATGCGATGAGCGTCGCCACGGAGTCGAGGGCATTCCCGCGCCCGGGCGCCGCGCGCGGACGGCACGCGTCGCCGGAACGCGCATGAGCGAGACTCGAGTCGGCGAACTCGGCGAGACCGCGCTCATGGACGTCGCCGCGCGCGAGTCGGCTGCGAGCGCCACGGCCATGCTCGCAGGTCTGGCCGTCGCGAAGCTGCTCGTCCAGCTTGCCGGAATCAATCGTTACGGCGTGTTTCGCGACGAGCTCTACTACATGGCCTGCGGCGAGCACCTCGCTTGGGGCTACGTGGACCAGCCGCCGCTGATCGCCCTCGTCGTCTGGTTTGCGCGCCACGTTTTCGGCAACTCGCTCCTCTCCATCCGCCTTCTGCCGGTGCTCGCAGGCGTCGCTGTGGTTTTTCTGACGGGCATTCTGGCTCGCGAACTCGGCGGCGGCCGCCTCGGGCAGTTCCTTGCGGCCGCAGCGATTCTGTTCGCCCCAGCGTATATCGCCTTCGACAGTTTTCTCTCCATGAATGCTTTCGAGCCGCTCTTCTGGCTTCTTTGCGCCTGGATCGCGGTTCGCATCGTGAAAGGTTCGTCGCCGCGATGGTGGCTCGCGTTCGGCGCGCTCGCGGGGATTGGACTGGAAAACAAGCACTCCATGCTCGTCTTCGGTTTTGCGCTCGTTGCCGGGCTGGTGTTGTCGAACGAGCGACACGTCTTCCGCTCGAAGTGGATTTGGATCGGCGGGCTTATCGCGTTCGCGCTGTTTCTCCCGAATCTTCTCTGGGAGGCGCGCCATAACTGGCCGCAGATCGAAGTCGTCCGCAATGCACAGCTCTACAAGAACGTTCCCATCTCGCCCTTGCGTTTTCTGGCCGAACAGGTCGCATTCCTTCACCCGCTGGCGCTTCCGATTTGGGTTGGCGGATTGGCGTGGTTATTTTTCGCGCGGGAAGGGAGGCGGTTCCGCTTCCTCGGATGGGCGTACCTCATCGTGCTCGCGATCTTCATGTGCTTGGGCGGGAAATCCTATTACCCGCTGCCAGTCTATCCGCTACTGATGGCTGCTGGGGGCGTGGCGTTCGAGGGTTTGGTTGCGTTGCCCGAGCGGCGTTGGCTGGGAACGGCGTTTCCTTCGCTGTTGATTCTGGGCGGCTTGATCGCAGTGCCGTTCGGCGTTCCCGTGCTTCCAGTCGATGCCTTCCTGCGCTATTCGCGGGCGCTGCCGTATTCAAGCTTGGCCAAGACGGAGCGTGATGCCGTTGCAGCTGAGCTTCCTCAGCTCTACGCCGACATGTTCGGTTGGGACAACATCGCCGCCGGCGTGGCCGGCGTGTATCGCGACCTGCCGGCGTCAGATCGCGCGGACTGCGCCATCCTCGGAGGGAACTACGGCGAGACCGGCGCGATCGATTACTACGGGCCTGCACTTGGCCTGCCCAAGGCCATCGGCGGGCATAACAGTTACTTTTACTGGGGACCCCGAAGCTACTCGGGCGCTTGCGTGATCGTATTCGGCGAGCGTTCGGGCGAATTTACGAAGCTCTTCGGCGACGTGCAGCGCGTCGCGACGATTACGAATCCCCACGCCATGCCGATCGAACAATCCGTGCCCGTCTACGTCTGCCGCAAGCCGATCGCCCCGCTATCGGTCCTTTGGCCGCGATTCAAGATGATCATTTGACGGACCCGAGCGAACCCGCCGCGGCGGGTGAGTCGAGGGATCTCTCTCCTAGATTTACCGCAGAGGACACAGAGGGATCACAGAGCGCGCAGAGCATGCCCCTAGGCGAGCGGCGCGCGCTTGGGGAACAACGCATCGTGCTCGAGTTTTGTTGCGTCCAGTCCTGTGGCGGCCAGCTTCCGGCTGATTTCCGATCCGTAGTTCCGCGCGATGCACAAAAGGACGCACTCGCTCGTCAGAATCGGGATCGAGCGGCCTTCGGCAGTATCCCGAAAGGGAGCGATCTGTTCGGCTTGCCGTAGCACGGCGTCCAGCGCGGCGGACTGCTGCAGCGACTGCCCGCTCGGCGGTTCCTTCTTCAGCCGGCTGAGCAGGCTGAGCAGGCGCCAGCCCCTCCATCCGTCTTCCTTGTGACGCTCCCGGTCGTAAAGCTGAATCCAGGAATGCCATCGTTGGGGGCTGATCTGGCAGATCCTTTGCAGGAAGGTTTCAACTTCTTCGTGATTTTTCGCTTCCCAATACTTCGACAGTCGTTCCCAATCGCAGATATACATTCCCGCCAACAGGTCCGCGACTTCCACGACGTGGGACGCCCGGCTCTTCGCCAGCATCGCTGCAAACTTTTCTGCGCGCGTCAGGTCGAGCGTCAGCCGGTGAGACGCGCGAGCGGAATTCCCATTGCCGTCTGCACGTTTGCGGCGGTCGCCAGAGGCTGCGTCGTCCTTGCGTCCAAAAAGTTTCATCGTCGGCGGAGAAGCCCTCTGGAGAGTCTATCAGATTCAGCCAGTCGCGATGGAGTCGCGTGCCGTAAGTGTTTCCGTCACCGCGGAGGGCGCGACACAAAAGAGGCAGCCCTGCTTCTTGCAGAGCGCCTTTTCTTTTTCCCTTCCGCGGGCGAAGCCGCGGAGTCTAGATGTCGTAGTAGAGCTCGAATCCCCGACAGAGTTAAAAACGTGCAACTTGTTGATTCCAGGTAGTCGCGAAAGGCATAGATTTCATAAAATTTTGTGGCATCATGGCCGATGAAACGACGCAGGCCGATAATAAAAGACTCGACCCAGAACATGCGTAGCGAACTTTGGAGAAATAATTCTCGTTCGAAAGGAGGAGTGTCATGGAAATGCGAAGTGCGGTCCGGCTTGTGGTGGTTTGCGCCCTGGTGCTCTTGCCAGGGGCTTCGGTTGCAGGCGGGCGCTACGACGGCAATTGGGTCACGCACCTCGCCTGCGAAGCGCATGGAGAGACCCCGGCCTACAAATGGGAGTTTCCCAGCACAATCAAGGACGGCAACTTTCAAGGACAGCACGGCGAAGAGGGCGGACCCGGCTACCTTGTGATCGAAGGCAAGATTGCGGACGACGGCAGCGCCAAGCTGACTGCCAAAGGCAAAGTCACCAATAACCACGCGCACGGAGTCTTCGCCATGAAGGGCGACAACTATGGCTACAACATCAAAGCCCAATTCGAAGACACAAAGGGCACAGGCACCAGGGACGAAGGCGCCGGCATCCTGGGCCGTCCCTGCACCTTCGAGTTCGTGAAGCAGCCGTACGCAGCCCCGGGCGCGAGTCCCGACGCCAGCCCGGCCGCGAAACCGGCCGCCAGCCCAGACGCTCAACACTAGATTGCGAAGTGCTTCTCGATCAGCCGAAATGATCGGGATCGTGTCCTGTAAACAAAAAAGGCGCCCTGCGGGAAGCAGGGCGCCTTTTTTGTTCCTTCCGCGCGAAGCTGCGGAGTCTAGATGTCGTAGTAGAGTTCGAACTCGTACGGGTGCGGGCGCATCCGCATGGGATCGACTTCCTTCTTCATCTTGTAGTCGATCCAGAGCCCGATGAACTCGTCGGAGAACACGCCGCCCTTGGTGAGGAAGGCGTGATCCTTTTCGAGCGCCTTCAGGGCTGCGTCGAGCGAACCCGGCACGGAGGGAACGTGCGCCGACTCCTCCGGCGAGAGCTCGAAAATGTCCTTATCGAGCGGACCGCCTGGATCGATCTTGTTCTCGATTCCATCGAGACCGGCCATGAGCATCGCCGAGTAGGCCAGATACGGATTGCACGACGGATCGGGAGGCCTGAACTCCAGGCGCTTCGCCTTCGGGCTGGCCGAGTACATGGGGATGCGGACGGCCGCCGAGCGATTGCGCCGCGAGTACGCGAGGTTCACCGGCGCTTCGTAGCCCGGCACAAGCCGCTTGTAGGAGTTCGTCGACGGTGCGGCGAACGCAACGATGGCGGGCGCGTGCTTCAGCAATCCTCCGGTGTACCACAGCGCCAACTGGCTGAGGCCCGCGTACAGGTCGCCCGCGAACAGCGGCTTCCCCTTGCCCCAGAGGGACTGGTGCGTGTGCATGCCCGAACCGTTGTCGCCGAAAATGGGCTTCGGCATGAAGGTGACCGTCTTGCCGTACTGATACGCCACGTTGCGGACGACGTATTTGTACTTACACATGTTGTCCGCTGCGTGGATCAGCGTGTCGAACTTGAAGTCGATCTCGGCCTGTCCGGCGGTGGCCACTTCGTGGTGGTGGCACTCCACGTTGACGCCGACTTCCTGGAGCTTGAGCACCATGTCCGTGCGCATGTCCTGGAAATGGTCCATCGGCGGAACGGGGAAATAGCCCTCTTTATAGCGGGGGCGGTAGCCGAGGTTGTGCTCGGCGCGCCCGGAATTCCAGCGGCCTTCATCCGAGTCGACGTAATAGAAGCTATGCTGCGGCTTCGAATCGAAGCGCACGCTATCGAGAATGAAGAATTCCGCCTCGGCGCCGAAGAAGGCCTGGTCGGCGATGCCGCTCTTCTGGAGATAGTCTTCCGCGCGGTGCGCGAGGTTCCGCACGTCGCGCTCGTAGGGTTTGCGCGACATGGGGTCCTGCGCGTCGCAGATCATGATGAGCGTCGGCGTGTCGCGGAAAGGGTCCATGAACGCGGTGTTCGGATCGGGGATCAGCAGCATGTCGGACTCGTGAATTTGAGCCCACCCGCGGATCGAGCTTGCATCCATACCGAATCCGTCCTGGAACGACTCCGCCGTCAGTTCCTGGATCGGGTAGCTCACGTGCTGCCAGACTCCCGGCACGTCTATGAAGCGCAGGTCCAATATCTTGGCGTTGTGTTTCGCGGCATATTCAAGAACGCTTTTCGGGTCCATCCGTCCTCCCTCGCAGTCGGCTGTAGCCAGCAGATTTAGCGGGCCGACGTTACCCCAGCGGTTCGCCTCGCGTCAAGCCTGAGCTACACGCTGGTGCAATGAATTTTTCCATTACTTCGATAGTTTTCTTGGATAGCTCCAAACCAAATTTTCTTCGATTTACTTATGCCTTCTTTATGAGTCTCATGGATCGTCCTTATGAAGTATCGGTTCGGCCGTTCTTGCCGACGGAATCACTGAATCCGCCCGATCAGTTCTTTCGATTTGACCGCCGGTAGACGCCCGGCTACCGTGTTCCTTCGGGCGAAGAACGCCCGCCCGATTGTCGTGCTGCATCGATAGACGTCCATTCCACAAATCTGAAGGAGATTCATGTCCAGCGAACTGCGCAATTTCCTAGAAATACCGTACGCCGAATTGGAAGAATTGAACCTGAAGGCCAAGGAGCAGCGCCAGAGCCGCGTTCCGATCGAGAAGATTCAAGAAGAGCGGCTCAAGTATCTGACCGACGAAAAGCGAATCAAGGCCGTAACCCTGCTTTTCAGCGATCTCGAAGGCCGGCTGCACATGCTGGATTACGACAAGAAGTTCTTCGTCAAGAGCTGGGACAACATGACGTTCGACGGGTCCTCGATCCGCGGATTCACCGCCCAGAAGGAAAGCGATCTGCGCCTGGGAATCGACTGGAGCGCCTTTTATTGGCCGGCATCCGACTTTTTCGGCTCGGGCAAGGTGATGGTTTTCGGCGAGGTGATCGACAAGCAGGGCGGGCCGTACGCCGGCGACATGCGCGCCATGCTGAAAAGCTTTTCCGACGGGATGTACAAGAACGACGGCTACACACTCAACGCGGCCAACGAGATTGAAGGCTTTCTTTTCGCGGGCGCGGATGCGGAGAAGCATTACCACCAGACGGGCAAGTTCGAGTACGTCAATACCGGCGGTTATTACCACTCGCTTCCGGGCGACCCGCTGCGAACTTTCCTCGACACCACGGCCGAAGTGCAGCGCGCGATGGGCTTCCAGAACGAGAAGGACCATCCGGAAGTCGCGCCGTCGCAATTTGAAATCAACTACGGGTATGGCGAAGTCGTCGCGGCCGCCGATCAGATACAGCTCTACAAGCTCATCTGCCGCCAGGTGGCCACGAAGTCGGGCATGACCGCCTGTTTCCTGCCGAAGCCTGTCGTCGGCGTCAACGGCAGCGGCATGCACACGAACGTGTCCATCATGAAGGACGGCAAGAATCTTTTCTGGGATCCCAACGGACAGGAGAAGCTTTCGAAGTGCGGCTGGGAGTTCATCGACCGAATTCTGACGCACGGCAACGACACGTGTCTTGCGTTCAATCCCAGCGTCAACGCGTACCGCCGTCTCGACCCGCACTTCGAAGCGCCGAACCAGATCAAGGCGTCGGCTACCGACCGCGGCTCGATGGTGCGCGTCCCGATCGGGAACTCGAAGAGCATGCGCGTGGAGGTGCGTTCCGTCGCGCCGGACGCGAATCCTTATCTGGTGCTGCTCACGGTGTTCAAGACGGGCATGCAGGGAGATACGGCGACGATAAGCAACCTGCGCCAGGCGGAGCGCTACCTGCCTGACAACATATACACGGCGATCGATGACTTCCGGAACGCAGAGTGGACGACGAAGCTTCTCGGCGAGGACGTGAAAAACCGCTACGCAGACCTTAAACAAGCTGCCGCCGATCGCTGCCCGCGGTTGCTGGGTACTTTCGTCAAAGGCCCGGAGGTGCAGTATCACCACGAGGTTTACAATCAGTATCTGTGGAACCAGTTCTAGAGTTACGTCTACAAACGTGAAAACGCCCTGGCGGTATGTCCTGCCAGGGCGTTTTCTTTTTCCGAGCAGCTCCAGAATTTCGCGCTTTACATAGATCTGACCGGCATCTTGACCAGGTCGTCGATTCGGATCACTTCCTTTGCCACGAATCCTTCCGCGTATTTCACGCCGATCATGCGCCCGAAGTGTCGCGCGAGCAGGTCCATCCTGCCTTCGAGTTCGTCGAGCGGCAGGGCCACCTTCGAGCGCTCCTTCTTCAGCGGGCGAAACTGGGAAGCATAGGAAAGGATCGCCTGGCGCCGCCGGTCGTACTGCTTCGTGATGTCCACGGCGAACGTCGGCCGCACGTCCGCATACGCCGCCGCGTAGACGATCTTAAACGGGCGGAACGCGTCGCCCGAGAGCGCGTAGTTCTTCAGTCCCGCGACGAAGCACGCCTCGTAGCCCAGCGTTGCGGCCGTGTAGTGATCCGGGTGGCGTCCTTCCCAGTAGGGAAGGATCACGGTGTGCGGTTCGAGTTCGCGGATCACTTCGGCGATCGCCGCCTTGTACTCGTCGCAGACACGCAGATGTGCGTCGGGCAGACCGAGATTGCGCCGCACTCTTGCGCCGAGAATTTTCGCGGCCCGCGCCGCTTCCCGGAGGCGCGTCTCAGGAGTGCCGCGCGTGCCCGTCTCGCCCTGCGTCAGATCGAGGATGCCGGTGCGATAGCCCGCCTGCGCCATCTTGAGCATCGTCCCGCCGCACGTAAGCTCGACGTCATCCGGGTGGGGCGCGATCGCCAGCAGGTCGACTTTCACTCGGACTCCGTTTCGGCGCTCAGGGCAGCGTAAACGCGAGGTACGCGTTCCCGGCCGTCTCGAAGATGTACTGCTTGCCGTCGATTTCGTAGCTGACGGGATTCGAACGGGCGGCGTGGCCCATGTAGAACTGCCACAGCGGTTTCCCGGTATCGGCGTCAAGGGCAAAGAAGTTGCCTTCGTCGGTTCCGCTGAAAACCAACCCGCCGGCGGTGCTAAGCACGGGCACCCATGCAGGCGCCAGAAGCTTGAACTGCCACCGCAGCTTTCCCGTGGTGACCTCCAAAGCGCGAATCGCGCCGTAGGACTGCTCGCCGGCAAGCGCGCGAATTCCTCCGCCGCCCACGATGCCCTTCGGCGGACCGGGCTCGATATTGCCGGTGCCCTTGATGAAGTACGCGCCCGTTTCATGCACGCTCACATAGAAAAGCCCTGTGTCCGGACTGTAGGAGGGGCTGGTCCAGTCAACGCCTCCGGTAATGCTGGGGTAGACCAAGGTTCCCGCACCCAGAGTTGGCTGCTGGTCGGGATTGAGGATCGGGCGGCCGTTGGCATCGAGCCCTTTCGCCCAAGTCTCCTTTACGAAAGGAACGCCGGTGATGAACTTGCCATCGGTGCGGTCGAGGACATAATAGAAGCCGTTGCGGTTGGCAAAGCCGACCAGTTTTCGCGGCTTGCCATCGATGGTGGCGTTGAAAAGGACCGCCGGCTCATCCGAGTCCCAGTCGTGATTCTCGTGCGGCGAGAACTGAAAGTACCATTTCAGCGTTCCAGTGTCGGGATCGACTGCCAGAAGCGAGCACGTGTAGAGGTTATCTCCCGGCCGCCGCTCATCGTTGAAATCCGGAGCGGGATTCCCGGTCCCCCAATACACGAGGTTCAACTCGGGGTCGTACGATCCGTTGTTCCAGGTCGTCGCGCCGGCGCTTTCCGGAGCGCCTATTCCCCATGTCTCCGCGCCCGGCTCGCCCGGCCTCGGAGTGGTCCACAAACGCCACAGCCTTTTTCCAGTCTTGGCGTCGTAGGCGTCGATGAATCCCCTCACGGCAGCTTCGCTGCCTGCGCTCCCGACGATGATCTTCCCATTGACGGCGAGCGGCGGCCCGGTCATGGCATATCCCATGGCGTTGTCCGCTACGTGCACTCTCCAGCGCACGGCGCCGTTTTTCGCGGCGAGTGCCACCAGGTATGAATCGGCCGTGCCGATGTAAACCGTGTCATCGAGGATCGCGACCCCCCGGCTCGTCGCATACAGCCCGATCGAGACGACGTGCTCCGGAAGGGGCGGCGAGTAGCTCCACAGTTTCAAGCCGGTGCGGACATCCAGCGCGGTGACGGTGCTCGGCGGCTCGGTGATGTACATGACGCCATCCGCTACGATGGGAGACGACTCGAGATTGGCAACCGGCCGGGCGGGCTGATAGATCCATGCGACTTTCAGTTGAGAGACGTTCTGCTTGTCGATCTGCTTGAGCCGCGAAAACTGCTGCGAGGAGTAGCTGCCGCCGTAGGTCAACCAACTCTGAGGTTCGCTTTGAGAGTGCAGAATGCGCTCGTAGGGCACGTTCTGCGCGACGGCCGGCCCGGCAGTGCAGGTAACAAGAGACAAAAGGAGGACGTAACGGGCGATTCTCATTGGGCCCCCTTCAAGCTCGCAAGGTATGCGACGAGATCGTTGACCTGCGGGTCAGACAGCTTGGCCCGGAAGCTTGGCATCACGCTCTTGCCCGGCTCTTTCTTCAATTCCCGGAGGTCGGCCTTCTGAAACGAGAGAAACTTGCCGTTGGCGTCCTTGATCACGATGCGGAACGAGTCTTCCGTCACGCGCGTGCCATCGAAGGAGTGGCCGTCCTTGGTGACGACATGGATGAAAAGGTAGTCAAGAAGCCCGCCAGTCTCCAAAAACACGCGCGCTTGCGGCAAATCCGTGCCGGGATAAAGCACGGCGTTGCGGAGGTAGCTTGGTCCGCGCAGTCCGCCGACGTTCGTCAGTTCAGGCCCTGCGTCGCTGCCTTTTCCCGCGACAATGTGGCACGAGGAGCAGCCGCTCGAGGCGTAGACCTCTTTGCCCTTGGCGGCGTCGCCCGTCACTGTGCCGGCATCCTTGCGAGTGAGCGTCAGAAGATAATCAACGATCTGCTGGATTTGCGCGTCGTCGAGTTGCCCCGCGAAGGCGGGCATTCCGCCACCGCCCATCCCATTCTTAATGGTGCTCTTGACCACATCGGCGCCCAGCCGGAAGGGAATGCCTTGTATATTCGGGCCCATCGCGCCGCCTGCGTCGAGGCCGTGGCACGTCGAACAACGCTGTTCGAAAAGGTCTTTGCCCGGCGATTGGTCTGCCGGTTTCGTCGCCGGCGACTCCTGCGAGGCCCCCGGAGCGGCTAGGGCTCTGCTCCCAATCAGAGCCGCGATCGCAAGAATCGCGGCGCGAACCCACGATGAGCGGATCGAATTCATTTCAGCTCCCCCCTGCACTCTTGCAAAGCCGTTGCTGCCGCCAAACTCGCAACACCCTAGCACAGTCCGGGAAATTTGTGAGGGGGTTGTTGTCGGATGGCAGGTGTAGGGAGATAGGAGTCCGCGCCGAACGGGAGCTCGGTGCAAGAGAGCGGGCTGGGGTGTGCTCTGAGGCTCGGCTAGTGCTAATCTGCAATTTGGAGGAGCTTCGCATGCCGGGAAAGGCCCTGGAAGGACAAGTTGCGCTCGTCACGGGAGGCGCAAAGCGAATCGGGCGCAGCATCGCGCTGCGTCTCGCCGCGGATGGAGCGGCGATAGCCGTCAACTACGCAACGTCAAAGAACGAGGCCGAATCCCTCGCGCGCGAGATTCGGGCTGGCGGAGCGAAGGCGATCGCGATTCAGGCGGATGTGTCGAAGCGCGCGGAAGTGGAAGAAATGACCGCAGCGGTCGAAAGGGAATTGGGACGGCTCGACATTCTGGTGAACAATGCAGGCATGTTCTTCCAGGCGAAATTTGAAGATCTCACGGACGAGCAGTGGGACCGCATACTCGACGCGAACTTGAAATCGCAATTTCTGTGCTCTCAGTTGGCCGCCCCCATCATGAAGCGGCAGGGCCGCGGCCGGATTATCAACATCTCGTCGCTCGGTGGCCTGCTCCCCTGGCCCAGCTACACGCACTACTGCGTGTCGAAGGCGGGATCGCTCATGCTGATGCGCTGCCTGGCGCGCGCGCTTGCGCCGGAGATTCTGGTGAACAGCGTCGCGCCCGGCACGATTCAGTTTCCCGGCGAGCCGCCCGATGAGGAATACATCCGGCGCGTCCCGCTGCATCGCACCGGCACGGGAGACGACATCGCGGGCGCCGTCGCGTATCTTGCGACTGCGGACTTCGTGACGGGGCAGGTGATCGTTGTGGATGGCGGGCGCACGCTCGTGTGATTTGAGGCGTGTGTGCGTTACTATTGGGCTGGGCGCCCGTAGCTCAGCTGGATAGAGCATCTGGCTTCGAACCAGAGGGTCGGGAGTTCGAATCTCTCCGGGCGCGCCATTTTTTGCACGGTTTGTTTTCAATCCACTTCTGGCGGTAACCTCTTGTTCGTTTCGAACTCGAATCCATGCGTAGTCCGCAGGACGAAATAAAACCGTTAACTTATCCGATTGATTTCAGGCCATGCGTTGACTCTTCTGCGGCTTCGCATGGCCGGTCCATTGCGTGCGGCGTGCCAGCGCGTTAATTTTGGTTAGGAGACTGCGATGAAATATTCGGGCCGCCGACCGGTTTGCGGCTTTCTGCTGACTATTGCCTTCGCGTGGTGCGCAAACGCGCAAAATCAGGCCGTCCCGGAGGATGTTCGCGCGTTCGCGGCGCGCTACGTGGCAGCGATCAACGCCAAGGACGCGACGCGAATCCGCGCGATGTACAATTCACAATCACTTGCCTGCATCACGCCCCAAACCAAGGACTTTTACGACGCAGTGATGCCCGTTCATTCAAGCGATCACGTCCCGGCCGACTATACGGTTTCGCTGCTGCCGGTGAATGAGGATAACTTGAAGGCGCTGGCCGATTCCGAAACGTTCCCCGTAAAACCCCTGAACGAACTGCACATCGATTATCAGCAGGGCGAGGAAAGCGGGACGGTCATCATCTGGCTGGCACGGGAAAACGGCCGATGGGTGGGCGATTTTCCCTGCGCCACGGAAAAGGCCCTGAAGCAATATCGCGAGGAGGCGCCCCAGCGGAGAGAGATTGATGCGCATTACAAAGCTCTGGCGGACGGAATTCAGCAGCCACTTCGCGGTGAGCTGATCGCGATGCTTCGCGACCATAAGCGCTCAAGCGCCCTTACCCGCTACCGCGAAGCCAGCGGCCAGGATTACAAGACCTCCATATACGTGATCAACGATTTGGTGGAGCAACTGGACGCGCACTGAGCTCTGCACCCAAATAAACTACGCGACCGCCGCGATTTCGGGCAAGTGCCCTCCCGGAGTTTAGAACAGGCTACATAGTCAGCCCTGAGGGAAGCTCAATTTGTGGCAAAACAATCACGAAATCGTCGAGAAAAGTTCTAAAATCGTCCTCTCGGGCGCGCCATTCTCCCCAAGAGAATGGATTTTTGACTTCGCCTTGCGTCCGGGCCAGCGGACGATCTTGACAGACAATCAACAGTAATATAACTTCCGGCTCGGGGCTCGCCGCTCGCGTTCCAAAGATCAATAGACTTTTCCTTCTCATTCCAAGTCGGAGAGGGGAAGCCTTTTTCCGTTGGGACTTGGGACCCCTCGGAACGTCTGAGGAAGGAGACGATCGTGACGCGTCCCGCCGATCTCCTACGTCGCCAGAAACACTGCAGATCCGAGGTGAAAAAGCTGGCCCGGCTGCGATGGGAGACCGTCGCGCGCTGCAATCTGTGCATGTCTCAGCGCAGCGTGATCGTCTCGGTGCGCGACCGCTACGGCGTGCCGGTGAAGACAGCCCTGTGCATGGATTGCGGCCTTTTCTATCTCGTCGGCCGATTCACGCCGGATTCCTACGATCAATTTTATGCGAGCGGCAGCTATCGGAGGGTGTGCTCGCAGTTCAACGGCGTAGAGTATGACGTGAACCAAATTCAATCGGACCAAGTGGGCTAATTGCCGCAACGGGACACTCCTGGATATAGGGGGTAGCACCGGAATCATAGCTCGGGGATTTGTCGACGAATTTGGCATGCGTGCGACGATTCTCGATCCGGCCGAGCACGAGGTTGCTGCGGCCAAGGCTTCCGGCATGAATGCCATTGCCGGGGTCATTGAAAAGTGGGACCGGCCGGAGAAGTACGATCTAGTGCTGCTGTGCAGAAGCGTTGAGCACCTCACCGATCTTCGAGGCGCGCTCCGCAAAATTCGAGGGTTGCTGAAACCGGATGGCCTCTTTTACTGTGACATATCGGATTTTATGCAGTTGTGCCGGCTGGTCGGGCCGCCAGAGACGTTTACGAAAATCGACCATTGCTACTGGCTCACGCATTCTACCGCGCCGGCCATTTTCCGGATGCTAGGCTTCGACCTCGTGTCCACGAGTAAAGCCCCTGACTCGGATTGCGTGGGATACCTCCTGCGGCCATGTGATCTGGTCCCGCTGTCCCCGCCTTTCGGCAGAACCGCCGACCAGGTTGCCGAGATCTACAGAACCCGCCAAGAGTGGATCGAATTGGGGAAGAAACGGATCCCACCTGCCCAGTGGGCCAGGGGCAAGGCTTACCGGATGAAGAGGATGTTCCAGCGATCGATGGCAGCCGTGAGGGGCGCGTTTTCGGACGAACCTGCTGTTGTCAGGAGGCAACCTGCTCCGGACCGATCTGTCGCGGAAATTTGTTCTGGGATTCTCGTAGAGGCGTTGGTACAAGGCTAATCCGCAACCAGAGGGTCGGGAGTTCCCCGCCGCAACGGTCCCGCCCGCCATTCCTCATTCTTGGCATGAATCATGAATCTGGTGTGAGCTTGACCTTCTGTGACGGCTCGCCGGTCAACGCGTCCGTTTCCTGATAAACTTCGACTGAGCAGCAAATGGAGCGAAGCCAAACTCTGGCTGCCGGGGGATTGCGATGAAAAGTCCAGGAGCCGTGATGCGAGGAGCGATGCGGATTGCGTTGGGCGTTGCATTGAGTTGTGTGACGCTGGCTGCATTCGGCACGCAATTCCAGACAGCCCCCCAATCGCCGCAGACACAGGAAGAGCTCCCGCCGCTGATTCGCTCGACGAAGGGGTCGGACCTGTTCCGAGCCTATTGTGCGTCCTGCCATGGCGTCGATGCCAAAGGCAACGGTCCGGCCGCCCCGGCATTGAAAGCCAAGGTGCCCGACCTTACCGTCCTGTCAAAGAACAACAAAGGACAGTTTCCCGAAGCCCGCGTGCGCAAGGTCATCATGGGCGACGACGTAGTGGTGGCTCATGGCTCCCGCGAGATGCCGATCTGGGGGCCGATCTTCCATCAGATCGAGGAAGATGTGGACCGCGGAAACGTGAGGCTGGAAAACCTGGTGAAGTACCTCGAATCAATCCAATCGCTGAGGTAACCCCATCATCCGCCCGGTGGCATCAGGGCGGATTTCGGATTCCCGAAAATTGTTGTTGCAAAAGCGTGGTTCTCGAATACTCTAGTCTGTTTTGGGCGGCGCGCTTTTGGCCGTAGAGGGGGATTGACTCGGTGGCGGAAATTTCTGCGGCGAAGACCGCGGGCGGTTTTGGCAGTACGCTTCGGCGCGATGCGTGGTGGATCGAAAACCTGCCCTTTATCGTCGTGCTGGGCGCCTTTGCTATCTACACCACATGGCGCGCGTTCGAAGGGCAATTTTACTGGGCTGATCCGTATCTTTCGCCGTTCTACTCTCCGCTGATCGATCCCCATCATCACTGGTGGCCGTTTTCTCCGGCGATCCTGATCCTTGGCGGGCCGCTCGGCTTTCGGCTTACCTGCTACTACTATCGCAAAGCGTACTACCGTGCCTTCTTTCTCGACCCGCCCGCGTGCGCGGTGGGTGAGGGGAGCGGCCGGAAATACCGCGGCGAGACCTCGTTTCCGTTCATCCTGCAGAATGTGCACCGCTATTTTTTCTACGTAGCCGTTTTGTTCGTCGCTTTCCTCTGGTACGACGCGATCGTAGCATTTGATTTCCACGGAAAATTCGGAATCGGCGTTGGCACGTTGATCATGCTGGTGAACATCATCTTACTGACGATTTACACGTTCTCTTGCCACTCCCTGCGGCATCTGATCGGGGGGAAACTCGACTGCTTCTCTTGCACCACGCTCGGCCCGCCGCGTCACTCGGCCTGGCGGGGCGTGACTTCCCTCAACGAGCACCACATGTTCTGGGCCTGGGCGAGCATGATCGCCGTGGGGCTCACGGATCTCTATATCCGCCTGGTAGCTTCCGGCGTCCTGAAGGACATTCGACTGCTGTGACCGCGGCCTCCAATTACGAAACCCACGAAACCGACGTCCTGATCATTGGCGCGGGCGGCGCGGGCCTCCGGGCTGCAATCGAAGCGCTCGCCAAGGGCGCGCGCGTGGCCGTGGTTTGCAAGTCGCTCCTCGGCAAGGCGCACACCGTGATGGCGGAAGGCGGTCTCGCCGCCGCGATGGCCAACGTGGACAAAGCGGACGACTGGCGCACGCATTTCCGCGACACGATGCGCGGCGGAAAGTTCCTGAACAACTGGCGTATGGCGCAGCTTCACGCTCAGGAAGCGCCCGACCGCGTGCGCGAACTCGAGCAATGGGGCGCTCTCTTCGACCGCACGGCGGATGGCCAAATCCTCCAGCGCGCTTTCGGTGGGCACACCTTCAAGCGGCTCTGCCACGTGGGCGACCGCACGGGCCTCGAAATGATCCGCACGTTGCAGGATCGCGGCGTGCAGATGGGCTTTGACGTGTACATGGAGTGCACGATCACGAAGCTCCTGAAGGACGGCGATCGCATCGCAGGCGCATTCGGCTATTGGCGCGACTCAGGCAACTTCATCACCTTCAAAGCGAAGTCGATCGTGATCGCTACGGGCGGCATCGGCAAGTCGTGGAAGATCACGTCAAACTCCTGGGAATGCACCGGCGACGGCATGGCGCTGGCTTACGAAGCGGGCGCCGAACTCCTCGACATGGAATTCGTGCAGTTCCATCCGACCGGCATGGTCTGGCCGCCGGGAGTGCAGGGGCTTCTTGTGACCGAGGCCGTGCGCGGCGAAGGCGGGCTTCTTCGGAACAAGAACGGCGAGCGGTTTATGGAGAAGTACGACCCGAAGCGCATGGAGCTTTCCACGCGCGACGTTGTAGCGCGCTCGATCTACACCGAGGTTCGCGAAGGGCGGGGGACTCCGCACGGCGGGGCTTTTCTGGATATCTCGCACAAGCCTGCCGAATACGTGAAGCGCAAGCTGCCGAGCATGTACCACCAGTTCAAGGAACTGGCGGACGTGGACATCACCAAGGGCCCGATGGAAGTCGGTCCGACGTGCCACTACATGATGGGTGGGATTCGCGTCGAAGCCGAAACGGGGCAGTCCTCGGTGCCGGGACTTTTTGCCGCAGGCGAAGCGGCGGCGGGTCTGCACGGCGCCAACCGGCTCGGCGGAAATTCGCTATCGGACTTGGTGGTGTTCGGCCGCCGCGCGGGACTGGCCGCTGCGGAACACGCCAAGAAAGCGCCGGCGCCGGTGCTCGACAACGCGCAGACCGGGCAAGCGGAGCGCGAGCTTCTCGCTCCGTTCGCACGTTCGAGCGGCGAAAGCCCCTATCAGATCCACCACGATTTGCAGGAGACCATGCAAAATCTCGTCGGCATTTTCCGCAGCGACGAAGATCTTCGCCGCGCCTTGACGGAACTCGAAAAGCTCAAAGCCCGCGCGGCAAGGATGCGCGTCGAAGGCTCGCGCCTATTCAATCCCGGCTGGCACCTCTCGCGCGATCTACAATGCATGCTCACGGTTTCGGAAGCTTGCGCGCTCGCGGCGCTCGCGCGGAAAGAAAGCCGTGGCGCGCACAGCCGCCTCGACTATCCTAAGAGCGAGGATGCCTGGGGCACCAAGAATCAAGTGATCGTGAAGAAAGGCGACACGATGACGCTCTTCGAGGCGCCGCGGCCCGCGATGCCTCAGGAATTGCAGCAGATTCTGGCGGAAGACAAGTAGGGGAGACAAATTAATGGCGGAAGTGACCGTCCGAGTTTTCCGAGGCGACCGCGAGGGAGGGAAGCCGGTCGACTACAAGGTTCCCGTCACCGAAGGCATGGTCGTATTGGACGCCGTGCACTCCATCCAGGCGAACCAGGCGCCGGACCTCGCCGTCCGATGGAATTGCAAGGCCGCGAAGTGCGGCTCGTGCTCGGCGGAGGTGAACGGCAGGCCGCGCCTCATGTGCAAGACGCGCATGGATTCGCTGCCGCTGGACCAGCCGGTCACGGTGTATCCCATGAAAGCTTTTCCCCTGATCAAGGACCTGGCCACGGACGTCTCCTGGAATTACAAGGTGAACCAGAAGATTCCGCCGTTCCAGCCGCGCCCCGGCGTCGAGTGGAAGATGGACCAGCGCGACGTGGACCGCGTGCAGGAATTTCGCAAGTGCATCGAATGTTTCCTGTGCCAGAACGTCTGCCACGTTCTGCGCGACCACGACAAGAAGGACCAGTTCGGTGGGCCGCGCTTCTTTGTGCGCACTGCAGGCCTCGAAATGCACCCGCTCGACGGCGTCGATCGCACGCACATGCTGAAAGAGCAGCTCGGCATCGGGTTCTGCAATATCACCAAGTGCTGTACCGAAGTCTGCCCCGAAGAAATCCACATCACCGACAACGCGATCATTCCGCTCAAGGAGCGCGTCGTGGACGAGTTCTACGATCCAATCACGATGCTCGTGCGCAAGATTCGCGGCGCGAAGTAAACCTCAGTCAGCGCGGGGCAACTGAATTTCGCCAGCCGCCAATTTCTCAATCAACTCGCGGTCGGCCGGCAGAAAATCCAATTCCGGCAAAGCCTTCGGCTCACGCCATTCGATCCGCTCGAAGACGAGGTTGCGCATGTCTGCGGGCGCCACGCTGGCGGCGAAGAAGACGATTTCGATCGGCTCGTTCATTTCGGCGTAGCGATGCTGCGTGCGATGCACTTCCGGGCCAATCTTCGCGGTCACACCGAGCTCCTCGCTCAATTCGCGCGCGAGCGCTTCCTCGAGTGTCTCGCCGGCTTGCTTCTTGCCGCCGGGGAATTCCCACATCAGCTCGAATGCAGCTCCCAGCCGCCGTTGGCAGACCAATAGTTTTCCCTGGGTTTGAATCAGCGCCGCAACCACGATCAGCATGAGACGCCAGCCTTCTTGACCCAAGCCTCGCGATGTGTGACGATGCGCCCACGGCCCCCACCCCACTTGTTGGAAAGGAGAATCACGGTGTCTCTCTATTTGATTCAAGCCGCTTACACCCCGGAAGCCCTTCGAGCCATGCTCCAGAATCCTCAGGATCGCACGAACGTCGTCCGCGCGCCGATCGAAGCGCTCGGCGGAAAAGTCCACAGCATGTACTTTTCATTTGGCGAGTATGACGCCGTGCTTCTTCTCGAAATGCCCAACAACGTCGCCGCAGCCGCGATCGCCATGGCCTTTGCCTCCGGCGGCGCCTGCAAGACCATTAAGACGACTCCGCTGATGACCACAGCCGAAGGCCTCGAAGCCTTCAAGCAGGCGGGCCGTTCCGGCTACCAGCCGACGCTTGCCTCCGCCAGGGCCGCAAGCTAACACAAGCACAAAAAAGAAAACGCGCCGGAGAGCATCCGCTCCCCGGCGCGTTGGTTTTTCAGAACCGTTTACTGATCCGCTTGGACCTTCTTCAACGCCGGTTTCGGCAGTTGCCAGATTAAGCCGGAGTCGTCGGCGGTGTGCGGGAAGAACTGCGCCGACTTCTTGCCGGAGGGCAGCAGCACGATATCCGCGCGGCGGTTGTAAGCAAGCCAGTCGGTGTGCTTTTCCCTCAAGCGCGCTTTCGGCGGCGTGTTCGGGTTGGTTTCCTCGAGGTTCGTAACGGTTGCCTTGTCCAGCGGTTGCTCCTTGCCGTACGCAGCCGTCTGAATCTTGTCGGCGGAAATGCCCTGATCGACGAGGTACTGCTTGATCCGCTCCACGCGGCGCTCGCTCAGGTCCTGGTTGAACGGCTTCGATCCGCGCTCGTCGGCATGAGCTTCCACCGAAAGTTTCGCATCGGGGTCATATTCCAGATACTTCTTGAACCCGTCGGCGAGGGTCGCGAGCGCGAGCTGCTGGCTGCGGACCAGTCCGACCTGCGGGTTCTTCTTGTCGGGATAATCCGTGGGATAGAAGATGCTCTGCAACGTGACCGCCGGAATCGGTTCGACCGAGCCCGTGACGTGGACCGAAGCGGTCTGGGTGGAGGAGCCGCCGCAAACGTTCGTCGCGTTCAGCGTGAAAGACTTGTTCTCGCTGACCGTGCGTGCCGGCTGGCCGTCGGGCACTTGCGTGGTGTCCGCTGGCTCGGGCTTGACCGTTTCGCTGCCGCTGGCGGCCACCGTCTTGCCGTCGACCGTAATGCTGTCCGCATTCGACGTCTGCCACGCGATGGTCGTCGAATCCTGCGTGATCACCTTGTCGCCGATCTTCCGGTAGTGCACTTCGGCAGGATTCGCACTGATGCTGGCGTTGACCGTGGTGTTGACGTTCACGGTCGAGCTGCCCTTGACCGTGCCGCCGGGACCCGCCGACGTGAAATCATAGGTCGTTGTCGCACGCGGTGAAACCGACTGGCTGCCGCTCGTCTGCACGGGGCCGATTCCGCTGATGTTGGCATCCACCGTATCTGTCGTCTGCCACGTCAGGTTCGTGGACTGGCCGCAGTTGATGTTGGCGTTCGAGACACTGAAGCCTCCCGTCGCAGGAGCGACGGCCACTTGCGCGCTTGCGATGCCCACCTTGAACCGGGGCAGATCCTTCAGGCTCTCACCGCGCTTCCAGTCGACGGTCTTTTGCGTGTTCTTGTCGAGGTATACGACCGTCTTCTTGTTCGCTTCCACCTTCACGTCGCCGGACCACACCGTCTTGCCCTGGTGCGTGACCGTGAGGTGATGCGTGCCGGGTGGAAGAAGCAGGTTTTGGTGCCACACCCAATCATTGTCGAATTCATCCACGTGCCCCACGAAATAGCCCGGCGTAGTGCCGTTGGAAAGCACGGCTGCGCGGGGGTCGCCCTTGAGTTGCACGTCGCCAAACGGGCCGCTCACGGAGCCGCCATAGGGGTCGAGCTTCACGTCAAGCGGCGTGGCCTTACCCGCCTCGATTGTGACGTCCTGCGTCGAGATCTTGTAGCCGTAATTAACCACAACGACGGTATGCTTGCCCGGGCTGAGCGATATCGACCGGCTTCCGTCCCGGATCGCATTCCCATCGACGAATACGTACGCCTGCTTCGGCGTGACTTTGATCTTGAGCTTTCCATCCTGTGCGAAGCCGGCAGTGGCGCCCAGTGCGATGGCCAGCGCAAGGGTGAAAATGTAAACGAGTCGTCGCATCTGAATCTCCTCAGTAATTTGTAGGCGGATTAATTACGATCGTTCTCTCGCGCCCTGACGAGAGAACATAGGCCAGGCAAGTAAAGGTATCGCTCTAACCCCTAGCCTGTCAATGAGATTCAAACAAAAAGCGAAGGTTTGCGCGGAATTTTCGCTCGGTGAATTCCTGTCCCTCCGTCCTGTTCTATACTGTCCGCGATGTTCAGCGACATCGTTCTCGGCCACTTCCGCAATCCCCACAATGCCGGCGACCTCCCCGATGCGACCGCCACGGTCGAGGTCACGAACCCGGTCTGCGGCGACGTGCTGCGCCTCGCCGTGCGCCTCGAAGACAGCCGCATCACCGCTGCCCGGTTCAAGACGCAAGGCTGCGTCGCGGCGATCGCATCGAGCTCCGTCCTCACCGACCTCCTCATCGGCAAATCAGCCGCCGAAGCTCGCCGCATCACTCCCCAACAGATTTCAGAAGCCCTCGCCGGCCTCCCTCCGGCCACGTTCCACGCCGCCCAGCTCTGTTCCGACGCCGTTGCCGCGCTGGTCCGCAAGCTGTGACGGAAGCCGCGGTCTGGTTTCTTACGTGCCGCCCTGATTCTCGAGGGCGCGCTTCAGTGTCTCAGGGTCGTTGAGATTCAACACCACGCCCTCTTCATCGGTCGGAACTTCCACTACATCCGCCTTGTGCGCCCAAACGACCTCTCGAGCTCCAATCTCCATCGAAGCCTCAAGTAGTTCGTGGTAAAGCCCCGCGCGAAAAATCACAGGATGTCCGCGCCGCCCCTGATACGTAGGTAGCACAATCGATTTGCGGCTCGAGTCGAATTCCTCGATCAATTGCGCGACCAGCTTCGCCGAGACGATCGGGTGGTCGACGGGGCAGAGCAGCAGCCCCGCCGTTCCGCCCTCGGGCAGGCTCCGAATCGCCGCCTGAATCGAAGAGAGCTGCCCCTTCCGCCAGTCCGGATTCAACACGATCCACGCGGCATCCAGCCGCAATTTCTCGCGAATTTCGTCCGCGCCCGCGCCGAGCACCACACGCGTCAGGCCGACGCGCGCGTGCCGCGTCACTTCGAGCAGATGTCCGGCGAAAGTCGTTCCTCGATAGGGGATCAGCGCTTTCGGCGTGCCCATTCGGCGGGATTCGCCGGCAGCAAGAATGGCCGCGGCAAGCGGCTTGTGAGATGGAGAAAGAACTGCCACGGTAGCTTTGGAAGAGCGGGGATTCAGCCCCGCCGAAACCGGCACCAACAGGATGGGCTTTAGCCCCTGAAGCCAAGCCCCTCAGTCATCGCGAGCCGCTGCTAGATGGCGTGTCACCGACTTGTGCGGCAGGTTCTGCGCGTTACGGCGCACGGCGATTAATTCCGCCGTGATGCTGACCGCGATCTCTTCCGGCGTGAGTGCGCCGATATCGAGACCCACGGGCGCGTGCACGCGCTCGAACTCTTCGGGCGAGTAGCCCTCCTTCTCGAGCGCCTTGTATACGGAGAGCACCTTGCGCTTGCTGCCGATCATGCCGATGTAGCGCGCTGCGGTCCGCACGGCCCACGCCAGCACGCGCATGTCGTCCTTGTGCCCGCGCGTCACGATCAGAAGATAGCTCGACGCATTCGGCAGAATCTTCGCGAACGCCTCTTCGTACGACGTGTAAAGCTTCTCCGCCATCGGGAAGCGCTCGGTGTTCGCAAACGCCTCGCGGTCGTCCGCCACGGTGACGGTGAACCCCGCGGCGCTTGCTGCCCGCGCCACGCCCGACGAAATATGCCCGCCGCCGAAAACGTATAGGTTCGGTTGCGGCAGAATCGGTTCCACGAAGATTTCGAGCGTGCCGCCGCAAATCAAGCCCGCGTCGTACGCCGCGTCCTGATTCAAATTGAACGTCATCTTCCGCGGCTGCTCCGCCTGGATCACTTCTTTCGCCGCCGCCCATACTTCCGCTTCCACGCAGCCGCCGCCGATCGTCCCTGCAATCGAGCCGTCCTCGCGCACCAGCATCCGCGAGCTTTCGTAGCTCGGAATCGAGCCGTTTGTGTGGACGATCGTCGCCAGCGCGCCGCGCTCGCCCGCCCGCCGCATCCGCACGATCTCTTCGAATAGGTCCGTCGGCATTGTCGTTCGCATCAGCGTACGTCGCCCCGCCCGAGAAAGTCAATTCATCCGAGTGCCTCGGATTACCTCCTCTGCGTCCCCTGCACCTCCGGGTCACGCCTCAGCCTTCGCTTGTTCCCGCCGCCTCGACAGCGCCGACCGGCAATGCTAATTTGTCTGCTGTTTAACGCCATAATAAAGACCATGCCCCGACAAACCACCAGCGTCTCCCAGGAAGACTACCTCAAGGCTATCTGGGAGATCGTCCAGGAAGAGCAGGTCCCCATCAGCGCCCGCTTAGCCGAAGACCTTGGCGTCACGCCTCCGGCCGTCACCGCCGCGCTGAAGCGCATGGCTCGAGGCGGCTACCTTCGCGTGCGTCGCGACGGCCGCATTGAACTCTCGCCAAAAGGGAAGGGAGCGGCGCAACATCTCGTCCTCCGCCACCGCCTCGCCGAAAAACTTCTCACGGAAATCGTTGGCCTCGAATGGTCGCGGGCGCACGAAGAGGCCGAGCGCCTCGAGCACGGCATCTCGCCCGAGGTCGTGCGCCTCCTTTTACACCGCTTCGGGCGCGATAGCCGCTGCCCGCACGGCGTGCCGCTACTCGGCGGGATGTCGCGCCTCCGCCGCAAACACGGCGCTGTAAGACTCTGCGATGTCGAGGTCGGCCATTCCTACGAAGTCCTGCGCGTCTACGAAAAGGACCCGGCCTTCCTCGAATTCCTCGAGCAGCGTCACCTCCGTCCTGGTGCGAGCATCCGCGTCCTCGATCGGGAATACGACGAGACGATGGCGCTCACCGTCGCCGGCCACGGCTCCGCGCGCATCCATCTCGGTAAGCCCGCCACCGAGCGCATCTGGGTCCGCCGCTTGCCGTGACAGTCGGGCGTGATACGCTGGCGCGACCTTTATGCTGAACGCGCTGCGCTACTACTGGATCACCGCCAAGGGCTATCGCCTGTGCCCGTGGAAATCGCCGTACATCCAGTGGCGCCTCGAAACATTCTTCGGCCAGGAGGCCGCCGAACTCGACGCCCGCAAATTCTTCCGGCTGATGTGGCGTGAGCGTGTCCGCATGGAGCGCTTCCTCGATTGGGTCGCCGAGCGAAAACGTGAAGCTTAGCTTTTGCGGGGGAATGGGAGTACCCTCTGGGCGCGCCGGCAAATAGGGAACGGGATCGGGAGGTGGCCATGGGAAAATCCAAGAAGGATTCGTTCAACCGTCGCGATTTCCTGAAGACAGCCGCTGTGGGCACGGCCGCGCTGGTGGCCGCACCCGGCGCAGCGAAAACCGCCGCGCCCGAGCCGCACCGCAACGCCGCTGCGCCACCCCTCTTGAAAGCGGTCGCGGCCGACGCGCCATCGAGCGCCGAAGTCCTGACCGTCGATCGGCCCGGCTCCGATTTCATGGTGGACGTTCTCAAGTCGCTCGACTTCGAATATCTCTGCGCCAACCCGGGCAACTCGTTTCGCAGCTTGCACGAGTCGCTGATCAACTACGGCAACAATCAGAAGCCGGAATTCATCACCTGTTGCCACGAAGAGTCCTCCGTCGCGATGGGGCATGGCTACGCCAAAATCGAAGGCAAGCCGTTGCTGGTCTGCGTTCACGGCACCGTCGGATTGCAGCACGCGTCGATGGCGATCTACGACGCCTTCTGCGACCGCGTGCCCGTCTACATCATCCTCGGAAATTTTTCCGATGCCGCCCTCCGCTTCGGGCAGGTGGATTGGACCCACAGCGCGCAAGATCCGGCTGCGATGATCCGCGACTACGTGAAATGGGACGACAACCCCATCTCGCTTCAGGCTTTTGCCGAGTCCGCCGTGCGCGCCTACAAAGTCGCGACGACTCCGCCGATGATGCCTGTCGCGTTGGTTGCCGGGCACGAGCTGCAGGAGAACCCGGTCCCGGATGGGGCGAACATGAGCGTGCCCAAGCTCTCGATGACCTCGCCGCCCACGGGCGACTCCGGTGCCGTCGCCGAGGCCGCGCGCCTTCTTGTTGCCGCCGAGAATCCGGTCCTCGTCACCGATCGCGTTGCGCGCACTTCCGCGGGCCTTGCGGGGATGATCGAGCTGGCCGAAGTTCTGCAAGCTCCCGTCGTGGACCGCAACGGCCGCATGAATTTCCCCACGCGGCATCCTCTCAATCACACGGAGCGCGGCGGTGCCGCCATCGCAGGCGCGGACGTCGTCGCCGGCCTCGAGCTGACCGACTTCTGGAGCGCAGTGAATTCCGTCCACGGGCAGGTGAATCCGGAGTTTCGGCCAGCGACGAAGCCCGGCACGAAGCTCATCAGCATCACTGCCAATGATCTCTACCTGAAAAGCAACTATCAGGACTTCCAGCGATACCAGCCCGTCGATCTCGCCATCGCCGCCGATGCGGAGGCCACCCTTCCGTCGCTCATCGAAGCGGTGAAACGCCAGATCACCGACGATCGCAAGCGCGCATTCGCCGATCGTGGCGCGAAACTCGCCGCGGCTCACCAGCAGGCCATGCAAAGCGCGCGCGAAGTTGCCACCTCAGGCTGGGACGGTAGCCCGATCAGCACCGCGCGCATGTCCGCTGAGTTGTGGGCCCAAATCAAAGATGAAGACTGGTCGCTGGTTTCGAATTGCCAGTTCGTCAGCCGCTGGCCGCTGCGCCTGTGGGATTTCAACAAGCATTATCACTACATCGGCGCCGAGGGAGGCTACGGCGTCGGCTACGGCGCGCCTGCATCTGTTGGCGCTGCGCTCGCAAACCGCAAGCATGGCCGCCTCACCGTGAACATTCAAAACGACGGCGACCTGATGTTCGCTCCCGGAGTTCTCTGGACCGCCGCGCACAGCCGTATTCCGCTCCTGATCATCATGCACAACAACCGCGCCTACCATCAGGAGCTGATGCAGATTCAGATCATGGCCGACCAGCACAATCGTGGCATCACGCGCGCCGGTATCGGCAACACCCTCGTCGATCCTTCGATCGACTACGCGAAGCTCGCCCAGAGCATGGGCGTGCACGGCGAGGGGCCTATCAGCGATCCCAAAGATCTCGCGCCTGCGATCCGTCGCGCGATTCAAGTCGTCAAGCGCGGCGATCCCGCGCTCGTCGACGTTCTCACGCAGCCCCGTTAAGGACGGACAAGGAGAGACGCCGTTGCGCTATCTGACTCCGCTTGCGATCGCATTCACGCTGCTGGTGGCATGTTCCTGCGCCGAGGCGCAAAGCGCCGCCACGAAACCGAGACCCGCTGGAAACGCGGACAACGGCAAGCGCGTCTTCGCGAGCGCCGGATGTACCGCCTGCCACGGCGCGCAAGGACAGGGCACGTCCCTCGCTCCGCAGATTGCTCCGCCGCCCGAGCTTCCGGCGCTGATCGGTTACGTCCGCCAGCCGACCGGCAAGATGCCGCCTGTTCCGGCCTCCACTGCCTCTGATCAGGATCTCGCGGACGTTTTCGCTTTCCTGAAATCCGTCGCGCCCGCTCCGACAGCCGGCGAATCGCTCACAGGAAACGCTGACAACGGCAAGCGCCTCTTCACCGCGTATGGCTGCTACGAATGTCATGGCCGTCAGGGCGCGGGTGCAGCTATCGCGCCGCGCATTGGTCCGCCTGCGATTTCGTCCGCGGCGTTTCTCCGCTACGTCCGCGCGCCTTCCGGCCAGATGCCGCCGTACACGGCCAAAGTCGTCTCCGACCAGGATCTCGCGGACATCTACGCCTTTCTCAAATCTTTTCCGCCGCCTGCCCCGGCGTCCAGCATCCCTCTGCTGAATCAGTAGGCCGATCGTCAACTGTTGACGAGGCTGTAGACGAGAACCGCGAGGACGATGAGCGTGATCGACACGTAGAGCCAATCCCTTTGCTCCGCGAACGCCAGTACGGAAAAAGCCACGCGCGCCACCGGCGTCGCGATCAGGATCAGCAGCCCGAGCTGTATCAGCCCGCGCGAATGCAGCGAGACCGCCTCCCTGAAAATCTGCGAGACCTGCCGAAGATCGGAAGGCTCTCCGCGAAACGCCTGGTACTGCGGCCGCTGCGCGCCATATTTCGCGAGATAAAGAACGCCGCCGGTCAGTACCACCGCCGCCGCGAGAATCACGCCCGCGCGCAACAGATTCCCGATCAGCCCTTCGAAGCGCTCTTCGCTCATTCCGTGCGCGTTCGTCATGGTCAGATGTGCCCCCGGATTCCTTGTACGATCATCTCGATCGCCACGGCCGAAATTGCCGCGCTGAAGATGATTCGCAGCGTCCGCACTTTGGCCTCAGGCAGAATCCGCGCGCCCAGCAGCGCCCCGGCCAGCACTCCCAGCATCACGGGCATCGCGATTCCGGGCTCGAGGTAGCCGCGATGGAGGTAAATCCCCGCGCTCGCCGCAGCCGTCACGCCGATCATGAAATTGCTGGTCGTCGTCGAGACTTTGAACGGAATGTGCATCACGCGGTCCATCGCCAGCACCTTTATCGCGCCTGAGCCGATTCCGAGCAGCCCCGAAAGCACGCCCGCGACGTACATCAGCCCGAACCCGAGCGGCACGCCGCGCACGTGGTATGCGCGCATTCCTTCAGGCGTCGGGTAGTGGCCGTCGAGTTTCAGCAGGCGCGCCAAACGATCCGGCTCGGGCGCCGACACCTCAGGTGGTCGCGTGATGGAGGTCCACGCCGAATAGAGCAGTACGGCGCCGAAGATGATTGCGATAGCCGCCGTCGGGATCCGCGCGGCGAGGAATGCTCCGCAGAGCGCGCCGATCGTCGTCGCGACTTCGAGAAACATCCCGACGCGGATGTTCGAGTAGCCTTCCTTGAGGTATGCAGCGGCGGCTCCGGACGACGTTGCGATCACGGAGACGAGCGACGCGCCGATCGCGTAGCGGATATCGACGCCGAAGACCAGCGCGAGCAGCGGCACGATCACCACGCCGCCGCCGAGCCCCGTCAGCGCGCCGAGCAGCCCGGCCAGAAACGATCCGCCCGCGATCAGCAGCGTGAACTCCAGCGTGGTCGCGTGCACGTCTCAGACCGCGTCCAGCGCCTGCTCGAAGTCGCTGAGCAGGTCGCGCCAATGTTCGATTCCCACCGACACGCGCACCAGCCCGTCGGTGATTCCCGCCTGCGCGAATTCCTGCTCCGTGAAGCCGGAGTGCGTGGTGGTCTTCGGATGGCAGGCGAGAGATTCCACGCCGCCGAGCGACACCGCGTTCCGCGCGATGTGCACGTGGCGAAGAAACTCGAACGCCGCGGCCTTCCCGCCACGCAGCTCGATCGAGAACATCGCGCCCGGATGGTCGCACTGCGCCGAATAGATTCTTTTCTGCTCCGGGTCGGTCAGCAGCGTCGGATAAAACACCCGGCTGGTTTTCGGATGCCCCGCCAGGTGCTCCGCGATCCGCTGCGCGTTTTTGCTTGCGCGGGTCATCCGCAGGCCCACGGTGGGCAAGCGCCCGCCCAGCATCCAGCACTCATCCGGCTGGAGAATGCTGCCGAAAAGACCTCGCGTGGGCCCAATCCTGCGAATCAGGTCCGGATCTTTCGCGAGCACGATCCCCGCCAGCATGTCGCTGAATCCCGAAAGATACTTCGTCCCCGAATAGACCACGAGGTCCGCGCCCAGCGTCAACGGATGCTGAAAGGCGGGGCCCAGCAGCGTGTTGTCCACCAGCACCAGGGGCCGCGCCGCGTTCGCCGGCAACTTCAGAGCCGCGACGGTCGAGCATACCTGTCGAATGTCCGTCATCACGAGTGTGGGATTCGCGGGCGTTTCGAGCAGCACGGCTCCGAGGTTCGGCGCGAAGGCGATCGCACGTTCGATCAGGTCGCCGCGTCCCGAGAGCACCGGGATGCCGGTGACGCCCCATTTCGAGAGATGGTCCTGAATGAAATGCTGCGTGCCGCCATAGATCGGAACCGTGTAGACGACGGAGTGGCCCGGATGCAGGAACGTGAATAGCGACGTCATGATCGCGGCCATGCCGGAATTGAATGCCAGCGCCGCGCTCGAGCCCGCCTCGAGGTTCACGATCTGGTCTTCGAGGATTTCCGCGTTCGGGTGATTGAACCGCGAGTAGATCAGGTCGGTGGTTTCGCCCTCGGCCATTTGCGCGCGGCCGCTGGCAACGTCGAACGCGCGCTCGGCCGCCTCCGGGCTTGAGAACACGTACGTCGAACTGCGAAAGACGGCGGGACGCGCCGACCCGACGGAAAGACTCGGGTCGAAGCCCTGCGTCAGAACTTTCGTGGTGGGCCTCAGCGGCTGGGATTCGCGGCGGTCGCCGGGATTGCTCGGAGTCATGACATCACCTCCTCTCGATGCTTATAGCACCGAAGGAGCATGCGCCGATGCGCATAGATAGAATAACCTCCGGGGGTTCTGGGCCGGCGGTTCCTCTTTGGGAATGTACTGCCGCTCGGTGTTCCACACTGAACTCTCCAACAGGCCTCAATCGCTCTCTGCGCGGTGCATCCTTTTGAAATAGTGCGGAATCCGCCGCCGGCGTTCTTGGAACTTAGCGTGCTTTCGCTCGTTGTGCTGAGAAGAACGGAGGCGCGAAGTGAAAATCAAGAATGTCGCAGCGGGGATCGCGGTACTCGCCTTGATCCTGGCGGCGTCCGGGACCGCAGAGGCGAAATCAAAGTTCCACTTCCTCAAGAGCAAGAAGTTCTGGCGCTACGCGGTGGTGGTAGCCGTGCCGTCGGCAACGTCGGGGGCCCTGGCGAGCCAGTCAAATGAGAAGAACGCGCCTTTCCCGAGGCAGCCGGCGGTGACACCTCCGAAACCGCACTGATCTTCACTCCCGCCGGCGCACCCGTCGCTTCGAGAAGCCTTGGCGCGCGTGCCGTGTAGCCGCGCCCGCGAGGCAGAAATCGCAAAAGGCCGCCGCTAACGAAAGAATAAGAAAAAACGGATGGCGCGGCGGCCAAGCGTCGAGTCCCGAACAGGCGTATACTTGGTGTGAACGGTATCGCACCATGCAAGACCTCAAGACTCTTCGAGACGCCTCTTCGCTCCACGAAGCGCGATGGTGGGAACCTGAGCCGGGCAATAGGGCGCACTGCTATCTCTGCCCGCGCCACTGCCACATCGGCCCGGGGCAGGCCGGCTTCTGCTTCATCCGCGCGAACGAGGGCGGCAAGCTCTACAGCCTCGGCTACGCGCATCCCGCCGCGATGCAAATCGACCCGATCGAGAAAAAGCCGCTGAACCATTTTCTGCCCGGCACGCGCGTCTTTTCGATGGGCACGGCCGGGTGCAACATGGGCTGCTTCTTCTGCCAGAACTGGGGCATCTCGAAGTCGAAGTCCGATCAGGCAGGATCGGTCTACGTGCCGCCCGAGGACGTGGTGGCGCTCGCGATCCGCAACGGCTGCCCGACGATCGCGTTCACCTACAACGAGCCGACGATCTGGGGCGAGTACGTGATCGACATCTACCACGCCGCGAAAGAGAAGGGCATCAACACGGTGCTGGTCTCGAACGGCTACATCACGTACGAGGCCTTCCACGACATCTACGACCACATCGACGCCGCGAACATCGATTTGAAGGCGTTCACGGAACACTTCTACGGCCGCATCACGCTGACGCACTTGCAGCCCGTGCTCGAAACGCTCGAGTGGCTGAAGAAGGAGACGAACGTCTGGTTCGAGATCACGAACCTGATCATCCCGACGCTGAACGATTCGCCCGCCGAGACGCGCGCGCTCGCCGAGTGGGTGCTCGAGCATCTCGGGCCGGACGTGCCGCTGCACTTCACGGCGTTCCATCCCGATTTCAAATTGAAGGACAAGCCGCGCACACCGCCCGAGACGCTGCACGCCGCGCGGTTCGCGGCGATCGAAGCGGGATTGCACTACGTCTATGAAGGCAACATCCATAGCGACGGCGCGCATACGTTCTGCCCGTCATGCAAGACCACGCTGATCCGGCGCTCGTGGCACGACGTGCAAGAGAATCGTCTGAAGAACGGCTGCTGCCCGAAGTGCGGCCTCGCGATTGCCGGCCGCTGGGCGAATCCGCACGGCAAGACACCCGCGAGGCTGGTTCGCGAAGCGGAAGCTCGCACGGCCGAGCGATATGAGGATCTTAATTTGTAAACCCAGATTGCGTCAGTGCGCCTTGCGCGAGGCGAACCACGACGCGGCCGCCGCAATTCCCAAAATCCCGACGATGACCGCAAGTGATACTTCCGAGGAGATCGGGAATTTCTCGCTGGCGAGCATTTTCGCGCCGACAAACAATAGGATCACGGCGAGGCCCTGGTGCAGGTAGCGCATGCGGGTCATCAGCTCGGCGAGCCCGAAATACATCGCGCGCAGCCCGAGGATGGCGAACACGTTCGAGGAATACGCGATGAAGGGATCGCGCGTGATCGCGAGCACGGCGGGGACGGAGTCCGCCGCGAAAATCACGTCGGTGGCTTCGATGGCCACGAGCGCGAGAAGCAGCGGCGTGGCGGTCCAGCGGCCGTCGCGGCGAATGAGGAAGCGGTGGTCATCGGACGACATGGTGACCGGCATGACCTTGCGGACCAGGCGGATGACCCAGTTGCCCTCGGGGTCGAATTTCTGTTGGCCCGACAGCAGCATGTGCGCCCCGGCAATCAGCAGAATCGCGCCGAAGAGGTACAGGACCGCATGAAAGCGCTGCAACAATGCGATTCCGGCGAGCACGAACGCCAGGCGCAGGACGAGCGCCCCGGCGATGCCGCTATACAGGACGCGATGCTGCGCGCGCGGCGCGATGCCGAACGCGCGGAAAATCACGAGGAAGAGAAAGACGTTGTCCGCGCTGAGGGATTTTTCAAGGACGTACGCGGTGAAAAAGTCGATGCCGGCCCGGTGGCCGCGTGAGATGTAGACCCAGATTCCGAAGGCCACCGAAAGGCCGATCCACGCGGCGGTTTCGACGACGGATTGCGTTAGCGTGACGCGGTCGGTTTTCGGGCGGAAGAGAACCATGTCAGCGGCAACGGCGGCCGCAACGACGACGCCGAAGAACAACCATGTGCCGATAGAGCTTCCGCCCACGACCGCACGCTCCCGTGGCTTGAAAATGAGTTGAGTCTACACTGCGGGCGGTTGGCCGCGAATCAAATTGCGTCTTCCGCGGAACGCGGGATGCAACGCGCGTGGAGAATCCTGACCGGCGACTGACGCTAAGGAAGGCCGCCAGGCTTCGATTCAGACGGCTCGACTTCGAAGCTGGCGGAGACCGTGCCCTGGTCGCTTCCACGACGTACCGAGACGCGAAGCTCCCACAAACCCGGATTCGGCAGATCGACGGTGCCCGCGGCGAGCAATCGATTGGCGGCTTGCTCGCGCGTCGCGCGAACGATGTGTGTTTCGCCGTGGCCTTCGGTACCGCTGCCGTCTGTCGGCTGCGCGGCGAGATCGATGTCGGCGTCCAGGACAACCTCGCCCGAGTCGCGGTCCTGAACCAGCACGGCGACATCCGAGTCACCGGCAGGCAGCGAGCCCGGCTCTGCGAATACGCTGATGCGGAACGGACCCGCGACATCCTGTAGCCGAACCACGTCCTCGTCGATATCGATTCTGTTGGGAGTGAGCCAGGCGTACGCGAGCGCGGCGAGCGGCAGCACGAGCGTCAGAGCGGGCAGGACTGCGCGCCGCAGAAGGGAACGGTGCGAGGCGCGCAGCCTGCGAACGTGGGGCGCCAGCGGCGAAGGCGACAGCAGTTTCACAGTGATGACCGCTGCGGGAACGAGGAACGCGAACGACCCGACAACCCACATCATGGCGCCGGCGGCAACCTGGTCGTTCTGGGCCGAGATTCCGCCGAGGCGCGGCACGTCGAGATACGACGGATAGAAGACTCGGCCGGAGAAAGTCAAAAAGGCGGAGAGCGCCGTGTTCACAAAGTCAGCCAGCAGGAGGTAGAGAGGCATGGTCCATCGGGGCCAACGCGGCCGGCTGGGCCATGGCTGACAAACAGGCCACCAGAAGAGAAGTGAAGTGACGAGGAAAGTGGCGTGCTCCACTTCGTGCCAGCCGGACGAGCGCAAGGCGAGTTCGTAGGGCGCGGGCAGGTGCCAGCCGATCATCGCGAGCGACATCGCGAACAGACCCACAGCGGGATGCGTCAGCAGTTGTCCGAGCCGGACGATCGCCGGCCAGCTCAGAAACGGGCCGAGCACATTTCTTCTGACCCAGCGCGGGAGGCCGCGAAGCAGCGGAATCGGCGGATCGCCCAGGAGGACGAGCGGGGGCACGATCATCATCAAGAGCATGTGCTGGAGCATGTGGTCGGTGAGGAAGAAGGGGTCGAACGCGTCGATGGGAGAAGCAAGCGCTATCTCCAGGGTAGCGAGGCCGCCGAGAAAAGAGGCGAGCCGCAGCGTCGTGAACCGGCCGGGCATGACAGAGCGAAGCTCGATCCAGCCGCGAGTGTAGAGGAGCGCCGTCAGGAGGTTGAGCGCCGTAGCCCAGGGAGGAAACGACCACGAGGTGAGGACGGCTTGAGCCGCAGCGGGCATCGGCAGTTGCTAAGGGCAGACTGAAAAGCGCAGGGAGAAAAGAGCGAGGCGTTTCATGACGGGCGATTCTCGCCGTTAGCCTCGCCCATCATGCCCGGTGTTTCCACGCCAGCCCGCACCGCCAACGGATACTGCCACGTGGGTATACGGACCTGCCGCACGACCACAAGCCCTGCAACAATTCCAAACGCGACTTGGGAAGCAAGGAACCACCACCAGTCGATGCGCGCGTTGAGGAGCGGGTTGACGATGCCGAGGACCGTGTAGAGCAAGCCCGTCCACGCCAGCGGGGCAAAGACCCCACCCACCAGAATCGGCCGTCGCGGAAGCATCGGCAGAAGGGCGCCGTAGAGGAGCCCAACCAGGATGGACGCCGTCACATGCAGCAATGTGGCCACGACGAGAAGCTCGATGTGAAATGCCGCGAGCCAATCCGTGCTCATCTGAGTTTCCGCGTAGACCACGCCGCCCAAGAGGTTGATCGGATACCAGATGCTGCGTTGGCTCAGAACGCCATAGAGAATCGCAAGCGCGGCCATCGCGACACCGCCGGCGAGTCCGCCCTTGATCCCCGCCGAGACGGGATAGACCTCAAGCGGCAGGCGCGCGCGTTGGGGAGCCTGAGCCGCCGCGATACGAGCCACTTTGCGATGCGAAGCCGCGATCTCGACAGGTTTCGCGTGCACGGGGACCGCCTCATGCTGTTCACGAGGCAGCACCTGGCGGAACCAGCCGACACAACCGGCGAGGGTCAGAAGCGCGCCCACCCAGCCCACCTTGCTGCTGGTAATCAGGCTCGCGGCGAGGAGCGTGAGGCCCAGAGCCATGAGTCCGGGCCAGGCGGTCGGAGCAGGCAAATGCACCGATTCGGATGCGGAGCTACTCGCCGGATTTGATTCGTGTGCCGAGGTCATGTCGTCCTCATTCGATTCAGGTGTCCTTGAGTTACCGGCTGAGACCGTAGACGACGGTGAACACAACGACCCAGACCGCGTCAACAAAATGCCAGTACAGCGAAATCACCTCACAGCGCTCTGAATGCTCCTGTTTCACTTTGCCTAGCAGGGCCAGCACCATCACCGTAAGCAGCACGATCAGACCCACGGCGACGTGGGACGCGTGCAGTCCCACAAGAGAGTAATAGGTCGTGCCGAAGAGGTTCGTCGTGATGGTGAAGTCTTCCTGATAGATCAGGTGATGCCATTCGCGTCCAGTCCCGATCAGGAAAATGGCTCCGAGCGCAAGGGTAACGAACCAGAATGCACCGAAAACGCCGGTCTTGCCCTTGCGCAGCGCCGCCACCGCCCAGTGCATCGTAAGGCTGCTGGACAACAGGCAGATCGTGGTGAAGATGGGGACAGTGAGTATCTGGCGGGCCGTGGGCCCGTCCAGACTCTTCCCTATGTAAAAGATGTAAGCGGCGATGAAGATGGTGAAGATCGCCGACTCCGCCACAATCAGACTCAGCATACCGACCTTGCCGCGCGAGGGAAGCTTCCAGGGGGTTTCACTCGTCGGCATCGCCGCGGGAATCGCGCTCATCGACGGCACCAAGCCTTTCTCAAATCGCGGTTTTTCATTCGTACTTCCAGTCCGGGTCGTCCGGATGCTTGATGTCCCACAACGGCCGGCGGCTGCGGACGACCGGGACGACGGCGAAGTTGTAATCCGGCGGCGGGGAAGTGGTGGCCCACTCGAGCGTCCAGGCATCCCACGGATCGTTGCCCGCCGGAGCACCTTTGAAGTAGGAGTGGACCATGTTGTAGACGAAGATCAGAATCCCGGCCACCTGAAAGATCGCGCCGATGGAAGAAATCATGTTCCAGGTCTCCCAGCCCCGGCCTGGCTCATAGGTGTAAATGCGGCGCGGCATTCCAAGCAGCCCCGGTACGTGCATGAAGTCGAAGGTCAAATGAAAACCGATCAGGAAGACCCAGAAGTGCCATTTCCCGAGGGTTTCATTCAGCATTCGCCCTGTCATCTTCGGGAACCAGTAATAGAAAGCGGCGAAAATCGCGAAAAGAATCCCGCCGACGATGACGTAGTGGAAATGGGCCACGACGAAATACGAGTTCCCGAGCTGCCAGTCGAAAGGCGCCGCGGCCAGCATGATCCCCGTCAGCCCGGCGATGAGGAACTGGAAGAGGAATCCGACGCAGAACATCATCGGCGTCGCGAAACGAATCTTCCCTCCCCACATCGTCGCCAGCCAATTGAAGATCTTGATGCCCGTTGGCACCGCGACCACCATGGTCGTGAGGACGAAGAATGCGTTTCCGTACGAGGGCATCCCGACCGTGTACATGTGGTGCGCCCAAACGCCGAGACTCACGAACCCGATGCTCACAGTCGCCGCGACCATCGCGGGATAGCCGAACATCGCCTTGCGCGAAAACACCGGAATAATCTCCGAGATAAAAGCAAAACAGGGAATGATGAGGACGTAGACCTCCGGATGGCCGAAGATCCAGAAGAAGTGAATCCACATCACCACGGAGCCGCCCGCTGCCGTGTCGAAGAAGTGCCCGCTCATGTATCGGTCCACCATCAGCATGAGCTGGGCGGCTGTCAGCGGGCTGATCGTGACGAGCACCAGACCGCCCATCACGAGATTCATCCAGGCGAGCAGCGGCATTCGGCTCAGCGTCATGCCCGGGCACCGCATGGAGAGGATCGTGGCGATGAAGTTCACCGCGCCTCCGATGCTGCCGACGCCCGCGAGCAGCAGAGAGAGAGTCCAGTAGTCAGTGCTGTGGCCGGGGGAGAATGCCGGCGCCGTGAGCGGCGCGTAGGCGAACCATCCGACGTCCGGCGCGGCCCCGGCTTGTGAGAAGCCGTCTCCGGCGAAGAAGCTGGCGTAGAGGAGCAGCCCTCCGAAAGCCGTCATCCAGAAGCTGAAAGCATTCAGGCGGGGGAAGGCCATGTCCCGCGCGCCGATCATCAGAGGCACCAGATAGTTGCCGAAGCCGAAGAGGATCGGCATGGCCACGAAGAAGACGCCCGTGGTGCCGTGCATGGTGAACAGGCGATTGAAAACCTGGGGCGACAGGAACGTGGCATTCGCATGCGACAACTGGACGCGCATGAGGAGAGCCTCGATCCCCATGATCACCAGGAAGAGCAGCGCGTAGACGATATACATTATTCCGATTTTCTTGTGATCCGCGGTGGCGAGCCACTCGTAGATTACTGCGAGCGGACTCTTGTGAATCGCCAGCGGCATTGCATCGGAGACCATAATCTCTTCTCTCTTCAGACTAAGTTCAGCGAAGCGTCAACAGATACGCAGTGATCTGATCCAGTTCCTTGTCCGTGAGTTCGGTCACCGGCATCCGCGAGCCCGGTTTGAAGGCTTCGGGATTGCGAATCCACGCGCGCAGATTGTCGGGCGTGTTGGCAACGGCGCCGGAAGCCAGCGTATCCCGGCTCATCACGTGAGTGAGATCCGGGCCGATTTGGCCTACTGCCGCCGTTCCCCGGACCGAATGGCACACGAAACAGGCTTTTGCCGCAAACAGGGCGCGGCCCTCCGCCACGGACGGATCGGATACGGCCGGTTGTTGCTGTTCGTGGACCCACCGATCGAAATCAGCACGGCTTTGCACGTAGACGCGCAGGAGCATCTTGGCATGCTGGGTTCCGCAATATTGGGCGCACTGGCCAAGGTAGAGTCCCGGCTCCTGCGGGTCGATCCACATGGAGTTGGGATGGTTGGGAATCAGGTCCGTCTTCCCGGCCAGGCGCGGCACCCAGAAGCTATGATCCACGTCGGCCGACTGCAGGGCGATAAACGTGGGCGTCGGATCACCAGCGTCACTTACGGGGACGTGCAGCTCGTTGGAGGTCACCAGCCCATATTGAGGGTAGCGATATTCCCACCAGAACTGATGGGCGACAGCGGTAACGTCGACGGCGCCCTCCGGACGGCGCGCGTCCTGGACACGATGAATGACCTGCGCGTTGCTCAGGAACATCACGACGACGATCAGCACGGGGAGCACGGTCCACGCCAGTTCCATTTGGTGGCTGCCGTAGACCTGAGGCGGCTCGAAATCATCATCGTTCTTTCGCTGCCGGAACTTGATGACGGCGTAGACAAGCAGGCTGAAAACGACGACAAAGATTGCGCCCGTCACCTCGAGCATGAACAGGGAAACGTGATAGAGGGAATTCGCGGGCGTGGAATCCGGCGCGAAAATGTTAGTAGGGCTGATGCCCCCGCCGTGAGATTCGGCAGCGGTTGCGGTGGCAGCGCAGAATACCGAGACTGCGAGTTGCAGTGCGCGGCGCCCCCAGAACTTAAGACCCAACTTCTGCACCTATCGGTCCCCCCAGCGACCGAGTATGACGCCTGAAGGATTCCCCCTCGGGACGCACACCACCCGGTCCTACATTGCGCGCGCATACTAACACGGGACGCGACGCGTGGCGCAGTGATTCTGCGTCACGTCACACACCTCAACAAGACCACCGGGAGAACCCGGATGAACGTAGAGATCCCAGCATCAATGATACGGCGGTTTCCGATTGACACGCAGCGAGAGCGGGCGTAGACGTTGAAACGACTGGCCAGCAAGGCTGGCCAGTTACTCAAAACAAAAAAAGCGGCGCCGATCAGTTGGCCGTCCCCGCCAATCGGGCCGAAAATTCAACCTGACATGAGAAGGTTTCTCTTTGCTTTGGCAGCTGCTCTGTTTCTTCTTGCCGCCCCTTCTAGGGCGCAAACCTCCTTACCGCCTTCAGCCACCTCCGGCGCGCTCATCTTCGATGACGAGTTTAGCGGAAGCGCGATCGACACGAGCCTGTGGACCGTCATCGTCCGCCACGGCGAATACTCACAGGATGAAACCGAGTGCAACACCGCGAGTGCGGTAACCGAGTCCGGCGGCTCCCTCGTCATCACCACGACGATGCAGAGCGCGACCTGCGGCGACTTCAACCCCGACGGGACCGTCTGGCACACGCCGAGCGTCTGGCCATACACCTCGGGCGACGTCCAGTGGAAGAGCTTCTACTTCACCTACGGCACCGTCGAGATCCGCGCGGCGTTTCCTAACCAGAACACCGGGCTTTGGCCTGCTACGTGGCTGCTCGGCCAGAATTGCCAGGCGACCAACCCGGAGACCGGCGAGACCGGTGTCGGGAGCTGCCCTAGCATCAGCACCTCGGGTTACACCGAAACCGACATGACTGAGTGCTTCGCCGACCACTGGTGTGGGTTCGGCGTCTTCAACCCCTCAGAAATAGGTCCCTGCGATGCAATCTACCCGCTGAGCGATACCAACTACCACGTCTACGACCTCACTTGGACCCCGACCGAGATTGATCAGTACATGGACGGCAACCAGGTCGCAGCGTGCACGCAGGCCTCGACGAACCCGATGTTCCTGATCATGCAAATCCAAACGGCTATCGGGATGGGCGTGCCCGCGAACCTACCGGCGAGCCTCTCGATCGACTACGTGAGGGTCTACGCAAACGACTACACGACGACTGGCGGCGGAGCGCCACCGCTGTCGATCGGGTCACCAAGTTTTCCGGCTGGCACAGTCGGAACTGCGTACAGCGGCTCGGTGACTGCGACGGGCGGGAATCCGCCGTATTCATTTTCAGCTACAGGGCTCGAGGCCAACCTAGTGATCAACACGAGCGGATCATCCGGTATCGTGACAGGAACTCCGACGATAGCCGAGACAGACGCCGGGACGGTAACCGTGACCGACTCAACGAGCAAGATGGCTGAGACGACGTACAGCTTTGTCGTGTCCGCAGCTGCACCGCCTCCGCCGCCCACGCTGACCATTTCTCCGGCGAATTTCCCAAGCGGGACCGTCAACGTCACCTACTCGGGATCTGTCAACGCCTCGGGCGGGACGCCGCCGTACACGTTCTCGGCGACCGGACTTGAGGCAGGCTTGTCGATTGGCACGAGCGGCTCGGCTGGCATCGTGACCGGCACTCCAACCGTTGCGGAGACGGACACTGGAACGGTAACGGTGACCGATTCGGCGAAGGCCGCGGCCAGCGAGACGTACAGCTTCGTGATCGCCGCTGCACCGCCTCCGCCACCGCCGTCTACGAACATGAGCTTTGCTCTAACGCCAAGTCCTGCGACCTTGAGCGTGACTCAGGGTGCCACATCGGGGAACACAGTAAATCTCACCGTGACGGATCCGAAGAACACTGGTTTCCTGGTCACCAACGACGGCACCACCACCACCGTCCTGCCTCTCACGTACAGTTGCTCGAACCTGCCATCCGAGTCCAGTTGCAGCTTCAGCCCAAGCGCCACAACCACCGCGACCGCGCTTTCGGTAGCCTTTGTGTCCAGCGCTCCCACGGCTCAACTGCATCCTCCCCTGGGTTCAGGCATCCTGTGGGCTATGCTGCTTCCTGGGTTGTTCGGAATTGTCCTGTCGGTGCGATCGCGCAAGGGCGGTGTGCGCCTGCTCTGCCTGATCGCGTTTTTGGGCTTCTCCGCCGTTTGGCTGGGATCCTGCGGCGGCGGCAGCAACCCGCAGACGAATCCGGGCACGAATTCGGGCACGCCGGCAGGAACCTACACGGTCACGATCAACGCGACCACTGGCAGCTCGGCTCCGATTGCAAACTCCACGACGATTCAGTTCACCGTGCAGTAGCGGCGGCAAATCACTTAGCGGCGTTCCTTCGGAGTCGGTCGGGTGTCGCCGTCGCCATTCGGCGCGCGCTTCTTTGGGTTGGACGGCCCAAACTTCCAGCGGCGGTTTCTCGAAGTTCTTTCGCGGGGAGCAAAGGAACGCGCAGTCTTCCCGGTCCGGACTAAGGCCGCGTCGCTCATCTTGTGGAGCCGCTCTCGAAACTCTTCGACATCGAAAGACGATTCCGACTTCGTTGCGTTCGCTTACGGGCTCGCTAGAGGGCGACGATGTCGAGTCCTTGGGTAACTCGAAGGCAGTCGCCGACAAATATTATCCGAAACCGACCGAAGTGCTGCGAGACGTCAGAAAGGCCGTCAACGACGCGATGCGCGGCCTAACCGCCTAGCCTTTTGCGCAACGCGTGTGCAACGAAACGAACGTGGAAACTTCGCATGTCACTGAAAATATGGCGGGGACGACGAGACTCGAACTCGCGACCTCTGCCGTGACAGGGCAGCGTTCTAACCAACTGAACTACGTCCCCGCATAGTAAACTAGAAACTTACCGAGAAATCACTGACGCATAGAATTCGATGTGTCAGTTTTTGTGTCAGTACTAGTACCGGCCACTTCGGCGTCACGTCCGTTTTCGATGAGCCTCGCTGCATCTTTCAACTCCTCCTCGTCCACCGGAAAGTACCGATCGAGCATCGACCGTGTACGCCAACCGCCGATCTCCATCACAACGCGGTCTGGGACGCCACGCTTCTTCATGGCCTTGACTGCGCTGCGCCGAAAGTCGTGTGGGGTCAAGCCAACGTATTTCTGATAGTCGCCATTCTTGCCCTTGGCTGGAACGTAGGCCCCAAGTTTTGCGGCGACGGAAACATCATACCAGTCCTGCCGGGGGTCCACAACCCGGCTTCCGTCGTCGCGCGTGAACACGAAGTCTTCGTCGCCCTTGTTACGCTTCATGACGCGCAGACGCTCGTAGACCTTCTGAGTCATCATCACCACCCGCCCCTTGCGGGCGCGCCCTTTGCGGTCGCCTTTGGTTTCGTAAAGGGTAATGCGACGATCCAGGAGATCCACCTGGCCACAGCGAAGATTGAGGAGCTCCGATTTCCGAAAGCCGAAGCTAAACGCACACTCGATGAACGCCAGCATCCACGGTGCCTTCGCGTGTGCCATCAGGGTCGCGTACTGCGCGTCTTTGATGAAGCCTTTTTTCGGCTGGCCTTCCTCCAACTTCGGGGGGAACGCCGGCAGGCGATCGACCATCGGTTTTCCGCCAGTCGTCGTGGACCTCATTCCCAGCCTGAACATTGCTTGAAGCACGGACAATTCCCTGTTGACTGTTCCGCCCTTGACGCCCTTGTCCTGGCGCGCCTTGATGTAGCCGGCGATGATCGGGGTGGTCACGTCGTCAACGGCCAGCGCGCCGAAAGTTGGTTGGAGCTTCTTCCAGGCAATCTCCTGCCTGCCGGCGTCACGTCCGCCGCCGTTCGTATAATTGGTGAGGTAGAGCGGCCAGAGATGGCCCGCGAGGACCGGGATCTCCTTCGGTGGCGGTGGCGGTGCCGGCTTGCGTTTCTCGTACGTGCCGAGCCGGACTTGCCGGCGGAACATAACCCGCTCCTCGATGGCCTCGTCAACCGTCGACGGGCCGACACTCCGTCGTTCGATCGTTCCATCCGCGAGCGCGAACGAAACCACGAGGCTATCGCCGCGGCGATGGATCCCACGAGGTAATTTTTTCTCGTCATTATTGCTCATGTTCGTCCCCTTCCTTTTTCCTGGCCCATCGGGTAGCGATGGCCTTCTTTGCGATTTCCCGTCTACGTTCCGGGCTCAAGCTCTCCGCGCGAGCCTTGCCGCCCGCGCTCCGCATTTCCCGTGCCGTCATGGCGCGTTTCTTTTTCTTTGCCATTGAGTCCTCCTGGCTATAGCGCACGTAGGATACGCCAAAGGAGCCCAGCGACATAGCGCACGGTCTCGGCGGCTTCGCGCGATGCGACCGCGAATGCCGTCCATTCGATAATCTTCTTGATACGTTCCACGTGGTGTAACAGATGTTCCGCGGTCATGGCCTTCTCCCCTTGCCATTCGATACCTTCAAGCAAGAATACTGTACTTCCAAGCAAGTATACAAGTCAAGGAGATTGTTTAGCGGGACGGTACGTTTAAAGTTCGTATTGCAATACTATTAGGGATAATAAGGTAGGTGTTTTCAACAACTTACGCTTGACACCGAGTTTACAATTGGGGGTGGTGGAGGTGGGAAACCCATGAAGCCGAGATGTCCGCGGTGCCGCAGTACCGAGATCCGCTATAGGTCTGGAGACGACTCCTTCGGATGCCGGGTTTGCAGCCATCGGTGGCCGAAGAATCCGCCGAAGCCCGTCCGGCCGGCCCGGCCGACGAAGCGCGTTGCCGCCGTCGGAGACTGAAACCCATGGCCGAGATCGAGCAGAAGGCCGAGATCGAGCAGAAGGCGGCGGATTGGATGCCAGAGCCGGCCTTGTGGTCGAAGGAGCAGGTCGCTCGTTTCCTGAATGTCAGCGTGCGCACCGTGGGCAATCTGCTGCGCCGGAAGGAGCTGGTGCGCCGGAAGATCGGCAAGCGGACCTTGATTCCCAAGACGAGCGCGGAGGCCCTTTTGAAGAAGGACCACGCCACGAAGTAGACGGACGGCTGCGTTCGCGCGCCGGCCGCAGAAAGGAAAACGGAATGAGCAAAATATTTAGGGTCACCACGGACGTCACGCAAAGACTGAACCACACTTGGGAAGCGGAACTTTTCATCCGAGCGGAATCCGAGGAGCAGGCGGAGGAATTCGTCCAGAAGTATGGTCGCCGGGGCAACGTGCAGTTTCACAAAGTCAAAGGCACTGACCGGGTGGACGGCCACTACTGCGACAGTCCTCAATACGAATACCAGGAAGGCGGTAATTTGAAGGTCGAGGGGCTGGCTGAAGCTCAGTACATCGGTTTAGAAGTGGTTGATGCCACGGACGGGGCTGCGGAAAGGCGGTGACAAGTGAACGAAGACAAAAAACCGACACAACTCGTCTATGTAGTCAGACATACCAACTTCCCCGAAGAAGACGTTGTGATCTTGGACCAATGGGAAGCGGAAAGTCTCCTCGAAAGAATAAGGAACGCCTATTACATCGAAGAACGCGAAATTCCGGCAGAGGAGTATGACAAGCGGCGTGCGTCTGAAATTGAGTTTAACGCGTCGTGGGGGAAAGGGAAAAGGCGGTGAGCGGGCAGGGATGCGGAGATCGTGGCACGGGCTCTCGGGAGCATACGATGAACATAGGCGACCTAGAAGTCGTGAATCAGTTGCTAGTCGAATTCTTTTTGCACCGACAGAATGGGAAGTGCGCGGACTGTGGCGGGCCTCTGTTGCATCCGCACGTCCTGATGTACTTCGATGCGCCAGGACGTGACCGCATGGTTTGTTGTGGCTGCAACGCAGTAGATGACGCGCCGGGCATGCAGGCTAATGGCGAGTTTACTCCGAATCCAAACAAGCGAGAGCTGAGCGAATTCCGCGGACTGTTCCTGTGGGACGGCAAGGTCTCGATTGGGCCCGTCCGGAAAGGAGCGAGGGGATGAGCGAAGAAGCCGTGTGGAATTACGAGAAGCTGAGCCCGGAAGAGAAGGCTAAGTGGGACGCCGAGCGGGAGCATGAATGGGACGTGGAGTTTCCAGCAACGCTCCTCTACCACCAAGGCCTCGCCGAACAGGAGTGGGCGAAAGAGGGAAAGGTGTGGTCGTGGATTGGAGGCCGGGATTGGAAGTTCGGATGGCTGTCGTATTCCTTCATGCTCCTGAAGCGGCCACCTCGCGCCTGCCGCAGGATTATTCGGTTCACTCTGCCGCTTGGCGATACAGGGATGCCCATAGGCAGGAAGGAAGATGACGGACAGCTGCGGGTGATCGAGGAATTTGTCCCGTATCACGAATATTGGCAAAACACCTGCGCCGAGGATTACAGCTACAAGCGCAATGGAAAATGTGGCTGCGAGGACGAACCAACCGAGACCGTTCACCATCACCGTTATTATCAGCATCCGTGGTGGGACACGCCACAGGCTGACAAAAAGGATCGTGACGAAAGGTTTTCTCTCACCACGAACGCCGAGCTAAAGATCACGAACGTATGGGACAGCACCTTGTATCGCTACCACGGAACCTTGCAGAGCACCCCGTCATTCGAAATGTCCGCAGAGGCCGTGGTCTTCAATCGCGGCACGCCGCAGGCGGTTGCGGACCGCGCAGCCAACATCCTGAACCTGGTTCAGTGTCAGGATGAAAATTTCTATGCCTTATTGGATGGGGCTACCCGCTGTGCAATTTGCAACAAGCCTCTGCGCGACAAGATCAGCAAATTGGTATCGGTGGGCCCGGACTGCGCCAAGAAATACGGCATCCCGCACAATTTGAAAGCGGCGAGCGAACGGCTCGAACTTAGAAAGAAGCTTTTCGGCCAGCTGTCCGTTTAGAACAATCGATGTTATCTACAGAAATCATATTTTCCGCGAAGTGCGGGAAACTCAATCGAAATGTGCTAGCGTTGTCTCGCACACCCCGACCCGGCATTTGGCGGATCGGGATGTGAAGGACGTCAGGCCTTTAAGAAGAAGGCCGGGCGCGTTTGAATCGCGTAGGAGCGCGATGTCATGGACAACTTAGCAAGAAATTTTCCGAATGTCACGGTCAACGTAAGCGTTTATTCGTACAGCCCCTCCTCCGTAGATCCCCTCGACACAATCGAAACTGAACTTCTGCGGATGCTCCGGTCCGTCGAGCAGCTGCGCCGGTTACGCGAAAGCGGCGACGAATGAAGCCTCCCGTTTTCGATTCGACGCAGAGCATGCCGCACTCCGACAATCACGAAAGAGCCGTGTTGGGAGCGATCTTACTCGATCCCTCCGCGCTCCCGGTCGCCTCCGCGATCCTGCGTTCAGAAGATTTTCACTCGCGGCTGAATGGTCGAACCTTTGCCGCCATGCAGAAGCTGGCCGCGGAAGCAAAGCCCATCGACACGATTTTCTTGTTGAGCGAGTTATCCGCAGAAGGAAACGGCACTCCCGGTGAGGACCAGATCTATGTCTCGGAGCTGACGAAGCTCCTGCCGAAAATCGACAACATAGAGTTTTACGCGAAGGAGATCAAACGGGCGGCCGTGCAGCGCAGCGGCATAACCTCGATGGGCTTTTATAGGGACGCCATCGCCGCCGCACATGATGACACGACGACGATTCAGTGCTTCGATCAGGTCACCGGAGACATCGCCAAGTTACGCAGCGAACTCACGGTCGAGCAGTCCGGGCTTCGAACCTACACGCCGGCAGAACTTGCCGCGCTCGTTCCGGAACCTGTGGAGCACATCGCGTATCCGGTCGCCACGAAGGGTATGCTCACCGTTCTCGATGGGCTCGCCAAAGCCGCTGGCAAGACGACACTGCTACTCCACGCCATTCGCTCCGTGCTGCGGGAAGAGATCTTCCTCGGGCAAGCGACAAGGAAAGTAAATGTGCTCCTTGTCACGGAAGAAAACCGGAGGAGCCTATTGCCCGCACTTGAACGCGTGGGACTCTCGACGGAAACTTCAGGACTGCACATCCTCACCCGCGAAGAATGGGCGGGCATTCCCTGGACCCAGCTCACGGAACGTTTACAGCAAACTTGTGTGGATCTGAAAATCGGATGGATGGCTCTGGATACCTTCTATGCAATCGCTCGCCTGGTCGGTGAAGACGAGAACAAGAGCGGGTGCGTTTCCCAAGCCGTCGCCCCAGTCCGCGATATGGTCGGCAAGCTGGACATCGCGGCCACCTTGGGGCGACACGAGCGGAAGAGCGGTGGCGACATTGGCGAGAGCGGCCGCGGATCGAGCGCGTTGACCGGCGAGGCCGACGTCATCTTGCAACTTCGCCGGATGTCCTCGAATCACTCACAGGACATGCGCCGGCTGGAGATCACCGGTAGGATCGAGCAGGACTGCCTCACCATCGAGTTGTCCCTTGGCCGCTACATCGTCCACGAAGGTGATGTCCGCATCTCCACAACCGAAGACGCCGACGCCGTGGATAACGCCATCCGGGCGAACCGGGAAGCCACCATCCGGGAGATTGCCGCCGCCACCGGAATCAACAAGAACCGTGTAGCGAAGCTCGCAGCTAAGAGCGGGTGGACAAAGTTCCAGGGCGATCCGTGGGAAATCGTGTAAGAAGTACCGGGCTTTGTCCTGTACTGTCCCGCAACCCCCTAGGGTTGCTATCGGGACAGGACAGTCCAGGACAGAAATCAGCCTGTCCCGTCCTATTTTGTACCGGGACAAACCGGGACAGGACAAGAATCAAGTACAACAGAAACCCGAAAAATAGACACACTACCGGAGAGAGAAATGCGAAGTACTACCACCAGAAAACTAGCCCGCTGGAAACATGATGCACCAAAGGTGCGCGTCAACCCGGCCCACGTCATCATCCGTGCCCACGAAGAGCAACAAGAATTCGACCTCGTCTTCGAGTACGACTGCCCACGTTGCCATCATCGATGCTATGGTCGTGAACTCTGCGCTCAACCGTTCGATGTCGTCTCGTACAGCACTCCATGCGGTACCGTCGTCCTCGACTTCGTGGATGTGTGGGCCGCTGCTCGAAGACATCAGTACAAACCGGACCCGCAATAGAAATGGAACAAGCGGAGCGAAACGGAACAATTCCCGGCAGCGGAACACCATCCCAAAGGACTTGAGAAGCTTTCCCACCAGCAGCCGGCGAGGCCCCGGAACAAATGGAACAGAAGTGCGCGCGCCCTTCCCGGCGAACCGTCCACGGCTGAAACTATTTCCTTAGTGGTAACGCGAACTAAAAGCAAAGGTCCAGTTCTAGGCACCTGAACAAAAGGCGAAGGTTACGATCGCGTGGTGGGCTCCTGGACGCGTTGGCGGGCATATCTGGGAGGCCGGGGAGGCCGGTTTAGGCTCCTAGGGCCTTGGGAATCCCATGGCACCGTTGCACTCTTACGGCAGGGTCGGCGGTGCAAGCAAAGCACTTATTGTCTGTAAGTGATAGGTGTGTAAGCAGATGTGTCAGTTCAAGGCGTCCTGATCCCTGCCCCTGCCACCGCGCTTGGCCTGGTCATCCTGGTGTTGGCGGCGCGTTCGTCTCCGTCGTCCTGGTCGCCGAGATCATCGGCATGATCGCCGCGGCAGGCTGAGGCAAGCGAAGATTTTCGGCAGGGCCGGCCGCCAGATCCCGAAGTGGGACCTCCATGTTTTTGATTCGAGACACGGCCTTTTCTACGCGAGACGGTTCGTTTTGCCACCTCCGCTAAGAAATCCGTTTGCATCTGTGCGTTTTATTTCATAGCGTCCGCGTCATGGGTGGTCAGAAATGTTCGATCTGTTCCTCGCCGGCGTGTGAGCAAGTTGCCGTTGAGCTGAAGACCGGGACGTCGGTGCGATCGATAGCGTCGCTTCATGGATTCAGCAGGGCAGCGGTTCACCGGCATTCTCGGAATTGTTTGAAGCTTCGGACGAATGCGAGCTTGGAGGCGATCGAGGCAGCGAAGACGAAGCATGCGCTGATCGGCAGCGATTTGGACGAAGCGTTTGCGAGTGCCGAGAAGTTGAAGGCGAAAGCGGAAGCATCCGGCGACATGGCTGCGCTGATCAAGGCCGAAAGGCATTTGGCGCGATTGATTGGACTTCGGCAAAGGCAAGCTGGCCGGCTTCCATCGGAAATCAAGGCCGCAGTGCTGGATCCGAACAGCTGGAAGGCGAAGCGGGCTCGTGGCGAGCAGTTGAAGACGGCGGTTGTTTTCGAGTGGCCGTCCGATTCGCCTTATGCCGAGGCAAGGGAACGGTTTCCAAGCTCGACGCCGCAACAACAGGCCGAAGCCGATCTGGTCTATCGGGTTTCGTTTGTAAAAAGGCTTCCAGTCGATGACTCGATCAGGCCCAAGCCCGATCCCATCGCGTCCGCGCTCGAAGAAGTGAATCAGAACGGCGGTCTATCGCCGGACCCGGAGGTTTGCGTCCGCTGTGGTCAGCCGATCGCCGTAGGCGAAGAGATTACCTTCAGCAAGCAGGAACCAGGGCGAGCGTACCACGCCTACCATGAACCGGAGCCGGAGCCGAATTGACGCGGCGCATGGTGAAGCTTCTTCTGCGCTACAAATCCGGGCGGCGTCAGCGTCTGCGTCCCGTTCCTACGCGCCTGGTTCTCGAATGCGGATGCGGCGAGCGGTTCACCGCCTTTCATTCCGAGCAGCTGGAGCGCGCGCTGGTGAAGCACATCGAGGCGTGTCATCCATGGGCCGAATGAGACCGCGGAAGAAACGGCTGCGCTCTCGCCGGGGCCATGTCCGCAAACCGGGTCCGGCACCTGGCAGCTTGCGCAAGCGCGACGACTCCGACACGGTGACGCTGGACTGGTTGAAGACCTGGTTGAGCAGGCCGCTGCGACCGGTCGGCAGCGATCGACCGGAATCGTGGACGCCGGCTGTGTCGAATCGATAATCCGAAACAATTTTCATCTGTTCGCCTCAGGTGCTAGTAATCATTTGAAAGAACACTGGCGATCGTCGCCTAAGTGAGTGGAGGCAAAAATGGGTCAGATCGACAACGAGGGCCGTCCTTTCGAAACTCCAGACCTGCCCACGTCGCGGTACACAAGTTTAATAGAACGCCTTGCCGGCATCGATTCCGACATCGAGGTACCGATTCCGGCCAGTCAGCCACTTATCAATCCGCTGACGCCAGCGGTCCCGGGCGATGGTCGCCGAGATTGGAGCGAATCCAGTGAGGCACAAGAAGAAGCTCTCTCACGGCCGTTCCAAGGTTTGGAGCGTCTCTTCCAACGCGCGGCCGCTGCACCCGCCGAGGCTGCGAACAAGCAGCCGCTCTCCAAAGCCGAACACGAGCCGCTGATCCCGGACGTAGAAGTGACTGCACCACCATCCTCCTCGACTCCACGATTCCGCTTTACCAAGCAGCCGGCCACGCCTGCGGAGGCTCCGCTCGAAAAGACCGCTGTCGATGAGCACGCCGCACCTGAGGGCGTTGTCGAGCAATTAATTTTACTGACTCCCTGGATGGACGACGAAACGAACAAATCGTATTACGGCAGGATCGACAAGCTCCTGATCGAGAAGGGCTACAGTCCAATTTTCGCGGAGGAGGAATAGCGATGTCCACACGGAAAGAAGATCGAGAGCACGAGATCGCCAAAGCAACCGCGATGGCGCACGACTGCGGGAAGCTTGAGGAATGTTTCGGTGCGATGGGAAAAGCGGCCGGCAGCGACGGCGAGGACGGAAAAATGTACCACAAGATTGCCGGGCATTTCGGATCCATGAAAAAGACGCACGAAGCTAGCATCGGCTACCACTCGGCAGCGAGCAAGGCCGAGGGCGACGAGCTCGACAAGCGATTGGTGCCGGATGCGGTTCGCGGAACGATCCCATCGAATGTTCCGAAGGAAGGCTTCGGCATAACTGCGGTTCCGCGAACGGGCGCACCGGAATTGGTGAACAAGGCCAATGTGCCGGAACAGTGGAAACACCTTGTCGCAGTTGAGGACGAAGAGGGGTCTGCGATTTGACGGATTTCGCCGGCGATGTCTTCAGGGGAAGGCGCAGCACGGTGAAGAGATGCCAGCACCGGACCTCCTCCAGGGGGGCGCATCAGGGTTTTCGGTTCATTTTGTCCCGGTGCGCCACCAGCTGGCTCAGAGCGGGAAAACAGATGGCCATGATCGTCGGACCGCCGGGAAAATCCGGAAGACAGCCGGCGCATTTCCCGCAAATTCGACAGAAGGGCAGTTGTGAATCGATACGAACGAGCGATTGACGAAATCATCCTGGACACGGCGGCGAGTCTTGCGATTGAAGGCAAGGATGCCAGTCCAGCCGCGGTCAGCGTGCATGTGACCGCCGCTTTGTTTCCCGAGATCTGCGACCTCGATCACATCGAAGCGTGCGGCGCGCGCGGCCTCGAGATTTATCTTCGGGCGAAGGCAGTCCTCGAATGAGGAAAAGAATGGGCAGGCGCACGGTAAGCGAGGCAAACGCTTTGTCGTATCGCGGAAGAAGCGGCCCGGAGTTGATGGCCGCAGTCGATCGATCCGCAATCCACGCGAACGCTTTTATTTTGTGCCGGCAGCACGGCATGCAGAAGATCGCCAGAACTTGGGGCTCGCGTTTGGTTCTGGCCTGCGGTTGCAGACGTCCGAACGAAAGTTACAGCGTGGCGCATCTGAAGAGCGCGCCGACCAAGCCGGCGGTGGTGGAGGACTGAATGCTCACGATCAAATTTCTTTCGTCCGCGCGAAACATCGAACTCATGCGAGCGAAAGGTCCGAAAATCGTTCAAGTCTTGTTCAGCAAGGTCTCGATGCTGACCCAGATGCTTGCCAGTTACGTTCAGCAAAATAAATTATCGGGACAGTCGCTCACGCCGCGTTCTGGAAATCTCAGAGCGAGCGTTCACGCGGTGCCGACAGAAATGCAGGGGACGAAAATAGTCGGAGCGGTCGAAGCGGCCGGTGGAACGGCCTTCTATGGAAAATTCTTCGAGGAGGGCGGCAAGGGAGCGTTCCGAATCGCCGCAAAGAACAAGAGATCGCTGATGTGGGAAGCCGGCGGATCGAAGCACTTCGCGTTCGCCGTAATTCATCCGAAAATCCGGCAGTTGCCGTTTATGCAGCCGAGCTTGGATGAGAACGAAGCCAACATCCGTGCCGAGCTTAATGCCGCGGTGAACCAGGTCATCAGCGAGGAATAGGAGACACGATGAGCGAGACCAGCACAACGAACTTTTCACTCACGCAATCCGGCAGTCCGATTGTAATTTCCAACACGACGGCGGATAGTGCGAGCGTCACGATCGTCTACACGCTCGACGGATCTGGAAGCTTTACGCTGAGCGTCGAATCGTTGTCCAACGCGAACGGCGCGACGTTGCTCGATAGCGTGAGCACGACAACGAGCACTTCGAGGACGGTACAACTCAACGGGGCTTCAATGGACGGTTTCAGGATCACGGGAACCTGGAGCGGCCCGGGCTCCGTCGCCTGCGTATTGAGCAGCTCGGGATTGGGAAAGCCGTTCGATTCGACCCTATTGAGCGCGGTGCAAACGTACTCGGCCTGAGGGAGACACCATGACCACGAAAACAGTCGGCGAAATCGGATTCGCGGTAGGGCGCGTGCCGTTCCTGTGTCCGAACGATCAGACGCCATGCGCGGTCATCGGCAGCAGCGCGTACGAATTTCGCTGTGGAAACTGCGGGGCGCAATGGAATCGCGGCGACGATCGACCGTATCAGGAAGGCGGCGGAAAGCCGGTTGTCGCAAACGTCTTTACCATGCGGAGCGCGGATCCCGCCGACTCGAATCCAGACGCACCCGATCGAGATCAATGAAATTCCCGATGACCAGCGAGCAAGTTTGCCGTCACCTGCACATTGACGACTTTCTTTTGCGCAGATTTTACGAGGACGGGTTCAAGCCGCCCGAATATCGCAGTCACCGTTATTGGTGGAATGTAAATGATCTCCTGAGGCTCAAGGATTTCATGGCCAGCCATCAGCCGCCGCCAGTCTCAGGGCCAGGGGCGAGGCTTCCCAAGTTCCCACAGGGCGTCACCACATCGCGCTTATGCATCGAGTTGGGCATCGATCGCAGCTGCTTGCGAAACTGGATAAAGAAGGAAGGCTTGGACGCGCCGCCGCTGCAAAATATCAAAGCGGGTAAAGGAGCGGGGCAAGGTGCGGGCGGGAAAGCGATGTTATGGACGGATCAAGATTTCGAGCGCGTGAAATCTTTCATGCGAGCCCGGTACAAGAAAATCAAATGGCTGCACACAAGCCGACCGTGGCACGAAGGCCGCGCGAACGCGGACGCGCGACTGGCGCGAGGGACGTGGTGAGTGACGCCCTGGCAAGTGGTCGTCCAGCATTCCGATATTTTGGGACGACCTGGGATTAGCCTTCGTCGCCGGCCAGATGGCATCGAGACGATTGAACTTCGTGATCGAGACGGCTGGCTCTTGGGCTCGATCCAACACCGTCCGCCAGAAATTTTCATTGTGACGCATCCCGCACATCGAAGGCAAGGCATCGCAAGCGAGGGTAGTGACTCATTTTGGTTTCTGGCCGGTTCTACAGGCCAGAAACCTACTTCTGCTGGCCTTTATCTACCTTCGGAATTTTGAACAGATTGGGAATCACCCTATTGGCGCATTCCTTGCTGATCTCCAAGGCCCGCACCATACTGCGGATATATCCAATCTCGACATTGTTGAAGGACGGTAGGGTGGGGTATTCCTTGCCGTTGTACGTGACTTTGATAGCGTGAGTCGTGTTTCGGGCTGTGTGGCCTGCGGCGCATGATTCAAGGAGCTTGTGCACCGTCGCAAGCGGCACAGTTTGAGACATCTCTCTATGCGGCAGCAGCCAATGTGGACGGGACGTTATCGGCAGCGGTAAAACGCTTTACTTGGTGCAACGGCACAATACTTATGCCTGTTGGCCAGTTGTCGGGCCGTGCTTTTTCGATTGAATCGAAGGGCGCTTTGATCTCTGCCTGACCACTTCTGATAGCGTGGAGAGCTTCGGACCAGCGTTCTTCTTCTTCCGCATTCGGCTGCTCATAGAACTTCTCGACCTCGGATTTGAATTTTTCGAATGTGGATGCTTCTTCGGCGATGTCGAACAGCAAATTACGGTAGCGTTCTTGGAGCTTGCCGAATGCTTCTTGCGGGGTTGTTCCGAAATCGGCTATCGCGCCAGGGCGCACGCCATACAGCCACCAGTTGTCGTCGTCTTCCTTGACAAATAATCCGCGACCAGTCAACGTAACGCCTGCAAGATAACCTTCGCCGTTTATGACTTCCCTGATTTTGAACATCACAGGATAGTTCGGCATCGACACCTCTGATGGAGCATTCAGCTTAGCTTGGACGGCACCACATGATGACATAGGACGCTCTTTGAGGGCTGGATGGTAGCAGGAATAGTGCTAGGCGCGCAATGGGCTACATCTGGTAGTACCAGCGGCCATTAAGCCGCTTTAGTTGTGCTTAAGCCTATCAGCCCGACCACTTTTTTGATGCTCCAAACATGGTCTGCGATGCCTGCTTCCATCGCCGGAGTGACGCGCAAGGTCTGATGCACGCGGCAGAAAGTTAGCTTGACTGCCGCGACGGTAAACGTTTACGAATGAGAAATGACATACGGAGACTTGAGCGGTCTTGCGACTGATTCAGTTCTGGACGTGGACACTCTGCGCGAGCGGCTGCGCAAAATGAGCGGAAAAACTGTGCGTTCCTTTGCTCCCCGCGACAGAACTTCGGGAAGCCGCCGAGAGAGATTTGGACCTTTCGGTTCTTGTATGGGAAACAATGATAAAGTTGAACGTCACTTACGTGGGGGAACCGATGCCAACTTCTTTACAGGTGCCCTTGATCGCGGTTTTGGCTCTACTTCCAATGACAGTTCTGGGGCAATCCAATCCGCAAACTGCCGCTCAATCGTTCGACTCAGCAGAGATCACCAAGAAGGTCGCACCGGCCGTCGTATTAATTAAAGGCACCACGAATACTGGTGACGTTCTCGGAAGCGGCTTCATCATTTCCACCGATGGCAAGATTGCCACAAATTTGCATGTCGTTGAGGGCCTCCGAAATGGCGGTGTGCAGTTGGCATCCGGCGAAAAATTCGACTCGTTTTCCGTCTTGGCTTTCGACGCACGGAAGGACATCGCAATCATCAAGATTCCGGGTTTTGATTTGCCGTCGGTGCCGTTGGGAAACTCAAATACCATTCAAGTCGGGGAGCCTGTTTTGGCTGTGGGAAGTCCGCTCGGATTGCAGGGGTCCGTCACAACAGGCGTCATCAGCTCAGTTCGTGATGATCCCGCCGGAGGCGGTTTCAAGGTGTTACAGACCGATGCTACTGCTAATCCCGGCAACAGCGGAGGCCCATTGGTCAATCGCCGCGGGGAGGTCATCGGCATCATTACGTTCAAAATCGGCGGCAGCGAGAACCTGAATTTTGCAATGCCAGTTAACTACCTTCGTGGCCTGATGGAATCCCCTCTATCAGCGATGACGTTGGAGGAATTGCGGTTGAAACTATCCAATGCACCGGATGTTTTTAAGTCAGGAGATTTTCCCACGCACTGGAAGTCTCTAATAAGCGGCACCACAAAAATTGTTCGCCGCGATGGGGACAGGATATATGTCGAAACGGTGTTGCCAGATGCACAAAAGAACGCTGGTTGTTTCGTTCTGGGGGACCTCCAAAAGCAAGGCAACATTTTCAGCGGAACGGAGCGGAGCAGTTGCGTTTGTCAATATACGAAGGGGCTAGGGATATACGCACGCACGTACACAAATCGCTTCAATGACCAGACCACAATGGAAATCTCTAAGGTCGATCCCACGCGAATCGAGGGCCGTCTGATGGCGCGTCCGGCAGGAACAAAGTTCGACTGCCAAAAGGGGACCTACTCTAAACCACCAAGCGAATGGACAACGTTCGCTTGGATACCCGAATGACGCAGCGCAAAAATCTCACAAATGGCCTATCAGGACTTGGGCGGTGTCGCCCGCGAAATGCCTTTCGACCTGGACGCGCTGCACGAACGGCTTCGACAAATGACGGACGCTGAGTTGCTTTCCTTCGGCAAGGAAATGCACGCGCTCGTTTACCCGCTGTCGTACGGTTTCGATGGCAGGCCGGTGCGCTGCGCGTTCTCGATTCAGCTAGACGAGTGCCGCGCCGAATGGCGACGGCGACACCCTTAGGTCAGTTGGGCCGCGTTTGCAATCTAGATGAATGAGTGGGATTATCTGGGCACAGGCCAAGTACGAAGGTGGTCTTGTGCCTTATCACTTCGAGTTCGACGAGACGAATCGGATTCTACGATGCCGGTTCGATGGACGCGTTAACGACGAAGCCCTGAAGGAATTCTACCGGCTCGCCGCAGAGTACGTAGCACAGACCGACCCGCGTGCCGCCATCATCGATCTGTCGGCCGTGACTTCCTTCGAAGTCTCTCCTGAAACCATACGCGAACTGGCAAAGTCTGCACCTGCCATGCCGGATCCGAGCCGGCCCCGTTGCATCGTTGCGCCGTCTCCTCAGATCTTCGGTCTGGCGCGAATGTTCGAAATTGAGGGAGAGGTCACACGCCCGAACTTGCACGTCGTTCACACACTAGAGGAGGCATGGGCCATCCTCGGTGTCCAGGGATTCCAATTCAAGCCGCTATTAAGAGAATAGTCTGCGTTGGGGTATGCTCGGCGGCCCGACACCTCTGATTCGGACAGCTTACGTCGAAATGGAAACGCCGGAGTGAACGCGGCACAGTTTGGGATTAAAACTAGCGCGTGATGACAATGGGCCGGGAAGTCAGTTTTCGGGTTGTCCTAGCACCTCAATACGCACCTCGTTCTCTGGCATGTCAGGATATCGTTGCGCGTTAACCTGAGGCATCATATTGAGAACCTGCAGCCCTTGTAGGAGAGTGCCTCCGGGACTTTCATTTGGGATTTGAAAAGGCACACCTGGTGGAACAGTCTCGCCATGGACTTTTATCATCATGCCGCGTTCCGGTCTCCCGACAACCATGAACACACTCACCGTCTCGTCCACCATCGTCCATCCAGCCGCTTTCAGCACATCATACAAGTCTTGCGCGAGGTCAAATGCCTCAGCGTTATCTGCGATTGCAACTACACTGGCTTTCGCCGGTCGCCGTCCCAAGAGAGCCACGATTTCATCTCTTTTGTCCGGAGGTATCCTTCGCGGCGGAAGCTTTTGAGGAATATTGCCAATCTGTTGCAAAACAAGATCGAGTTTTTGGGAGATGTCCTGGAGGGTTTTCCCGTCCTTTCGAGAACTGCTTACGATTTCTCGTATTTGTTGCGCTAGCTTCTGGTCGATACCGTTGCAGACCAAAGACGCGGTCGTATTGTTATTTCCGGTTATGTTCACCGAACAGTCGCCAGCCTGCTGAACAACGGGACGCGACTGGGAAAACGCTACTGGCGTACCGAGCCCGACGAGTCCAAGTGCGAAGAAGGCGAATGTCTTCATTTGGTTTTTGGCCCTTCCGGGTTGTCCGCGCAGTTTTGGTCGACTTTATTGTTATCGCCAGCGATGTTCGACCCGCAGGCTCCGGTCTGCTGAATAATCGGATTGTCGTGATAGCGGGATACTGCTAACGCGACTCCCAGTATGAGGGTCACAAAAGCCCCTACCAGACCGAGACGGAGTAGAGTTGCGGATTGCTTCTGAGATAGTTTAGCGAGCAGTCCCTTTTGTGCGAGTACTCGAAATACTCCCGAAAGAACAAATAGGCAAAACGCGGCGAACACGAGAGGATTAGCCAGATACGGCGCGATTCTCGAAAAATCAGCCATTCGCAAATATAAAAATCCGTCGATGGAACCTGACGGAATAATAGCAAGGTGCATCCTGACATGGCCCAACAATAAGGTAGCGTGCTTGGGTTGGCTGGAAGAACGGACCCGACGAGCTAGCGTTTGGTTAAGAAGCTCCGGAAGCATTACGGTCTCCCCGATTAAAGACGCCGCAGCAGGATCATCGTTTAGGCAATCGTCCATCCGTCAACATGTGTAAGTTTTTGTGTCAGTTTTTCTTTCCGAATGGTGCTCGCGCGTGCCTGTCCGTGCCCTAGCGTGCAAAGAGAGAAAACGACTTGCGCGTTATCTCTTTTGTTTGGGACGTATTTCGTTGGAGTGACAGGGCAGCGTTCTAACCAACTGAACTACGTCCCCGCGGTATCTTCACCGGATGGTGGGCGATCTCAGATTCGAACTGAGGACCTTCCGGGTGTAAACCGGATGCTCTAACCGCTGAGCTAACCGCCCTCAGTTCATCGTAGCAGAACCCGCACATGCGAGGCTAGGGCAGAAACGCGCTTTGCGACCGCGATGGGACTTCAGTTACACCTCGTCCTCGGCTTTTCCAACCAGGCGTTCGGCCGAATCTGACTCGCACCTTCCGATGAAACCCCCCAACCAGCCGAAGGGTTCGATTGACAACTATCGGCAGCCTGTAAGTTGGTACAGGGACAAAATTTGTACTGTACGGAAGTACAGGTGCCATCAGATGTTAGCTGATTCACCACGAACGGCGAAGCGCGTTCCCAAGCCCCGAGTGCGAGCATGCTACGCTGGCGTTTCCAGCGGTGTAGTCCTAGTACCGCCGGCGCGTACGTATGTCTTCACGACTTGGCGAAATTCTGGTCAAAGACAGCCTGATCTCAACGGATCAGCTTAAGCAGGCGCTCGACTACCAGAAAAAGAACGGCGGCCGGCTCGGAACCTGTCTGGTCAAGATGGGCCTGGTCAGCGACGACGACATCACGGCGGTCCTTTCCCGGCAGTACGGCGTTCCCTCGATCAACCTGAAGTTTTACGAAGTCGATCCGGCGGTGATCAAGCTCGTCCCGCAAGAGACGGCGGTCCGCTACCAGATCGTGCCGCTTTCGCGCGTCGGCTCGACGCTCACGATCGCGATGACCGATCCGACGAACGTCTTCGCGATGGACGACATCAAGTTCATGACCGGCTTCAACGTCGAGCCGGTCGTCGCTTCCGAGACGGCTATCGGCGAGGCGATCCACAAATTCTACGGCGAAGTCGAGAGCGTCGAAGAACTCGACAGGGTGATGAAGGACCTGACGGGGGAAGAGACGGACGCCCTCGAGCTGAGCAGCGAAGAAGCCGAAATGGACCTGGCTTCGCTCTCGAAGGCCGCTGAAGAAGCCCCGATCATCAAGCTCTGCAACCTGATTCTCACCGATGCGGTGAAGCGAGGCGCGAGCGACATTCACGTGGAGCCGTACGAGAAAGAGTACAGGGTCCGGTTCCGCATCGACGGAGTCCTACAGAATGTCATGGCGCCGCCGATGAAGCTTAAAGACGCCATGACGAGCCGCATCAAGATCATGTCGAAGCTCGACATCAGCGAGAAGCGGCTGCCGCAGGACGGCCGCATCATGATCAAGTACCTGAAAGACGGGAAGAAGAAGGAGCTCGACTTTCGCGTCTCGACGGTTCCGACGCTCTTCGGCGAGAAGATCGTTCTCCGGTTGCTGGACAAGGAAAACCTGCGCCTCGACATGACGAAGCTGGGCTTCGAGCCGGAGTCGCTCCAGAAATTCGAGCGCCAGATTCTGAAGCCGTACGGCATGGTGCTGGTTACGGGCCCGACCGGATCCGGCAAGACGAACACGCTTTACTCCTCGGTCGCGCGGTTGAACACTCCCGAAACCAATATCATGACGGCAGAGGACCCGGTCGAGTTCCAGCTTCCCGGCATCAACCAGGTTCAGATGAAGGAGCAGATCGGGCTGAATTTTGCCTCGGCGCTGCGCGCCTTCCTGCGGCAAGACCCGAACATCATTCTCGTCGGCGAGATTCGAGATTTCGAGACGGCGGAAATCGCCGTGAAAGCGGCGCTGACCGGCCACCTGGTGCTTTCCACCCTGCACACGAACGATGCACCCTCCACGATCAGCCGCTTGATGAACATGGGCATCGAACCGTTCCTCGTGGCGACCTCGGTGAACTTGATTTGCGCGCAGCGGTTGGTTCGCCGCATCTGCGTGCAGTGCAGGGAGCCGCTCCAGATTCAAGCCCAGGCGCTGATCGACGCGGGCTATACGCCGGAAGAGGCGTCGAAGACGACCGTACAGCACGGGAAGGGATGCGCGGCCTGCAACAACACGGGGTACAAGGGCCGGCTCGGGCTCTACGAAGTGATGGAGATTCATGACGATTTGCGGGAGCTGATTCTGGTGGGTGCTTCCGCTCTGGAACTCAAGAGGAAGGCCCTGGAAACGGGAATGATCACGCTGCGGCGCAGCGGCCTGCAGAAGGTGGCCGCCGGGCTCACGACGATGGAAGAGGTCCTGCGAGAGACCGTTCTGTAAGCGGAGGAGAACATGGCTGGAATCACATTGAGCGAGCTTTTGAAGAAAATGATCGAAATGGGAGGCAGCGATCTGCACCTCTCGACGAACAGTTCGCCGCGCATCCGCGTGCACGGCAAGTTGCGGCCGCTCGACATGCCACCGCTTACGGCGGCGGACACTAAGGCTCTGGCCTACAGCGTGCTGACAGACGTGCAGAAGCACCGGCTCGAAGAGAACCTCGAGCTCGACTTTTCCTTCGGCTTGAAGAGCCTCGCGCGGTTTCGCGGAAACATCTTCCATCAGCGCGGCGCCGTAGCCGCCGTCTTCCGGACGATTCCATGGGAGATCAAGGGTTTCGAGGCGCTGGGTTTGCCGCCAATCGTGCGCACGCTGTGCGACAAGCCGCGCGGCCTCGTGCTCGTGACCGGGCCGACCGGCTCGGGCAAGTCGACGACGCTCGCCGCAATGCTCGACAAGATCAACAACGAGCGCGAAGAACACATGATCACGATCGAAGACCCGATCGAGTTCCTGCACAACCACAAGAAGTGTCTGGTCAATCAGCGCGAGGTTCATTCGGACACGCACTCGTTCGCGAATTCGCTGCGGGCGGCGCTCCGCGAAGACCCCGACGTCGTGCTCATCGGCGAGATGCGCGACCTGGAGACGATCGAGTCCGCACTGCGCATCGCCGAGACGGGCCATTTGACTTTCGCCACGCTGCACACGAACTCGGCGGTTTCGACGATCAACCGAATCGTGGACGTCTTTCCCGCGCACCAGCAGCCGCAGGTGCGCGCGCAGCTTTCGATGGTGCTCGAAGGAATTCTTTGCCAGTCGTTGCTGGCTCGCGTGGACGGGCGCAGCCGGGTGATGGTGATGGAGATTCTCATCCCCACTGCCGCCATCCGCAACCTGATCCGCGAAGACAAGATTCACCAGATCTATTCGGCCATGCAGACGGGGACCGGACAGACCGGAATGCAGACGTTCAATCAGAGTCTTTCGAACGCGTATTTCCAGAAGTTAATCAGTTTGGAAACGGCGCTCGCGAGATCCTCGAATCCAGACGAATTGCAGGATTTAATTAACCGAGGGGTGACGTCGCCGGCGGCCGGCGGCCGAGCTCCTGTCCGGCGATAAGGGAATCAAGAGGAGAGGGAGGAACAGATCATGCCGGTTTATACCTATCGGGGAGTCAACCGGGCGGGCACGAACGTCTCGGGAGAGCGGGTCGCACAGAGCAAGAACGAACTGGCGGCGGCCCTTCGCCGGGAGCAGATCAACGTCAGCAAGCTCTCCGAAAAGGGGAAAGAGTTCAACATCCCCACGTTCGGAACGGGCGTGAGTCAAAAAGAGCTGGCGATCTTCACGCGGCAATTCTCCGTGATGATCGATGCGGGCTTGCCCCTCGTCCAGTGCCTCGAAATCCTGGCCGGGCAGCAAGAGAACAAAAGCTTTCAGAAGATACTGAATTCCGTCCGAGCTTCCGTCGAGGGTGGTGCGACTCTCTCGGTATCGATGAAGCAGCACGACAAAGTCTTCGACGCGCTGTATTACAACATGGTCGAAGCGGGCGAGACGGGCGGTATTCTCGATACGATTCTGCAGCGTTTGTCGAGCTACATCGAAAAGAACGTGAAACTGAAGCGGGCCGTGAAGTCCGCCATGATCTATCCGGTGGCGGTGCTGGGAATCGCGGCTATGGTGATCACGCTCTTGCTGTGGAAGGTCGTTCCGATTTTCGTCACGCTGTTCAACGGCCTGGATGTCGACCTGCCGCTTCCGACCCGAATCGTTATCGGGCTGAGCAACTTCGTCGGAAGCATCTACGGGTTGATGGTTCTTGTGTTTTTGATCACCGCGGGCATCGCGATCAAGTTCTGGTACGGCACACCGCAGGGCCGGATGATGATCGACACTCTCCTACTGAAGGTTCCAGTGGTCGGACCCGTCTTGCGGAAGATCGCCGTCGCACGATTTACGCGAACCCTGGGGACGCTGATTTCGAGCGGCGTGCCCATTCTCGAGGGTCTCGACATCACGGCGCGCACTTCGGGCAACGCCGTTGTGGAAAAGGCGATCGGCGCAACGCGAAAGGCGGTTGAAGCCGGACGTTCCCTGGTCGATCCGCTGAAGGAAACCGACGTTTTTCCCGGCATGGTGACCCAAATGATCGGCGTCGGCGAACAGACCGGCGCGATGGACGCCATGCTCCAGAAGATCGCGGACTTCTACGAGGACGAAGTGGACGCGGCGGTGAAGGACATGCTGACGGCGATCGAGCCGATCATGATCGTCTTCCTCGGCGTTGTCGTCGGCGGCGTCGTGATTTCCATGTACTTGCCACTGTTCTCGCTGATCAGCAAGCTGGCCGGACACTAAAAGTCCGGCAAGCCGGACGCGGGCCTTCCCGCCGTGCGGCGCGGGACTCTACCGGCGGGAGCCGGGTCCCCGGACAGGGAGTTCGGCGCGGAGCCGAAACGATTGGCCTATTGGAAATGGAATTCACCCCTAATGCGAGTGAATGGCTGCCCTGGCTGGGCCGCGTCCGTTTTCTGATCATTACGTTTCTTTTGGCAGTTGTCGTCGTCGTCCATCAGCTTACGCCGATTCCGCTCCCTGTGGGATCACTGGTTCTGCTGATCGGGCTCTGGTACCTCCTCGCCAGTCTCTGCGTGATTCTTCAGCGCGCGCTTCCCGAAGCCCGCTGGCACGCCCCACTTCAGATGGTACTGGACCTGACCATTATCACGGGCGTCGTCTACGCGAGCGGCGCGCAGGACAGCTACTTCACTTCGCTTTATCTCCTCGCCATCCTGATGGGCAGCATTCTTTTTTCGCGGCGCGGCGCGTTTGTCGTGGCGGGATTCAGCTTTGTTCTTCTCGGGTGCGTCGTTGAGATGACGTATTACGAATGGATTCCGCGGACCGCGACTTCCATTCCTAGTTCGCGAGCGCTGGTGTCGTGGCTCGGAAGCAATCTCTTCGCATTCTTCGCGGTGGCGTACCTCGGAAGTCTGTTGACCCAGACAATCCGCAAGAAGGGAGTGGAACTCGAAGAAAAGAGCGAAGCGCTGAAAGACTTGCAGATCTTCAACCAGGACATCATTGAGTCCATGCGGGGCGGCTTGCTCACGACCGATCTCGAGGGCCGAATTCTCCTGGTGAACCGCGCCGGCACCGAGATTACCGGACATGGTTTTGGTCTGCTTCGCGGCGAGCACATCGCCGACGTTTTCCCCGGCTTCTGGCCGGTCGAGATGGACGAGCAGGGGAATCCGCTTGCGATGCGCAGGGAAATTGAGTTCTGCACTCTGGCGGGCGAAACTCGCTTCCTCGGTGTCTCGATCTCACCTTTGAGGACCGGGCAGAATCAGGCCAGCGGTTTCGTATTCAACTTTCAGGACTTGACGGAGCTGAGGCGGCTGGAACGCGAGATCGTCACAAAAGAACGCATGGCTGCTCTCGGACGCCTCTCGGCGGGCATCGCCCACGAAATCCGCCAGCCTTTGACGGCCATGACCGGCGCACTCAAGGAGCTGGCAAGGCTCGCGCCGCTCGCGGAGGATGACAAGAAGCTCGTCCAAATCGTCAGCCGCGAATCGCAGCGGCTGAACCAGATCATCACCGAGTTTTTGGACTATGCCCGCGAGAAGACATACGCATTTGTGGACGCCGACATGGCCGCTTTGATCGAAGAAACGCTTGTGCTTCTTGAGCGCGACGCGAGCCGGTCTGGGAAGCACCGGATCGAGAGAAGGTTCGCCGTGCGGCACCTGCGCGCCCGCGCCGACCGCGACGCCATGAAACAAGTCGTTTGGAATCTCTGCAACAACGCGTTGCGAGCGATGCCGGAGGGAGGCGTTCTTTCCGTGGGTCTGGAAGCTGTCGGTCCGGACTGGGTTCGAATCTCGATTCGCGACACGGGGATCGGTATCGATCCTCGCGCGTCCGCCCGAATCTTCGAACCGTTTCAATCGGGTTTTACCGGAGGAACGGGGCTGGGGCTCGCCATCGTGTACCAGATTCTCCAGGCACACCGCGGCCGCATTCGCGTCGAAACGGAAAGAGGACGCGGGACGGAATTTATTGTCGAGCTCCCCCGGGCATTGCGCGCTCAACCCGTTGTGTCTTCGGACCCGAGCGTCAAAGCCGAACTTGTGCGGTCGGCGGGGAAGGGATAGGGGATGGCCCACCTGCTTATTGTCGATGACGAGCGCTCGATCTGCGAATTGCTGGAGATCAGCTTTCGCAAGGAGGGGCACCGCGTCGAAGTGGCCACGAACGGCGAAGCGGCAAAACGGCGGCTCGCCTCGCAGATGTTCGACATTGTGGTCTCCGACATCTGCATGCCTGACATGGACGGTGTAGAGCTGCTGCGCTACTGCAAGGAGTTGTCCCCCGCGACGATTGTCATCCTCATCACGGGCGTACCGACGATCGACACGGCGATTGGCGCCGTCAATTTCGGTGCGGACCGCTACGTGATCAAAGGCGACCGCCTGCTCGACGAACTGCGCCCGGCGATACAGCAGGTAACCGAAAGCCTTGAGCTCAAGAAGGAAGCTGGCTATCTGCGCCGCGAGCTCCGGCGGCTCACGGGACTCGACCACATGATCGGGACCGCCCCGAAGATGCGCGCCATCTTCGAGCTGATCGAAAATATTGCGCCACAATCGAGCCGCGTCCTCATCACCGGTGAAAGTGGCACCGGGAAGGAACTCGTTGCACGCGCGGTCCACGAAAACAGCGCCCGCGCGAAGACTCCGTTCATCACGATCAATTGCGGCGCGTTTCCCGAGACTTTGCTGGAGTCCGAACTGTTTGGCTACATGAAGGGCGCTTTCACCGGCGCGAACGAAAACCGGCGAGGGCTCTTCCAAGCCGCCCACGGCGGCACGCTTTTCTTGGACGAGATCGGGAACATGAGCGTCACGATGCAGGTGAAGCTCTATCGCGTCCTGCAAGAGGGCAAGGTCCGGCCGGTCGGAAGCACGGATGAATCCGATGTGGATGTCCGCGTGATCGCAGCGACGAACAAGGATCTGGAAAAGGAAATCGCAGAGGGGCGTTTCCGTGAAGACTTGTATTACCGTCTGAGCGTGATTCCCATCCATCTGCCACCGCTGCGCGAGCGCCGCGAAGACATTCCGCTTCTCGCACGCGAGTTCCTTGAGCGGTTTTCGAAGTCAATGGGCAAGAACGTGGACGGAATCGACCCCGAGGCAATGCGGCGGTTGGAAGTCTATGATTGGCCCGGAAACGTGCGCGAGCTCGAGAATACGATCGAGCGTGCCGTCGCCCTCGAGAGCGGCAATCGAGTTTCGACGGAAGCGCTGCCCGATCGCATTCGCAGCCATTTTCAAGGATCTGCTGTCCTCACGCCCCACAACGGGAATGGCGCCGCGCTGCCAGAGGAAGGTCTCAACCTCGAAGAGCACATCCAGCAGGTCGAGCGCTCCTATTTGCTGGCCGCTCTAGAGCGGTCGGGCGGCGTCCGCACGCAGGCCGCCGAGCTTCTGAAGATGTCGTATCGTTCTTTCCGCCATTACGCCAAGAAATACGGCGTCTAACCGGCGCAAGCGAAAAACGGCTCTGGTGGCATGCTGTAGGCAACTCGGTTTTTCGTAGCGCAGGCGTCCCGCCGGCTCTTTTCTTGTTTGCAGCTTCGCCAAAAGCGTCCGGGGGACGCTGGCGCTGCATCTCCTCCGGGCTTCTGCAAACGCTTGCCGCCAACTGGTGCTCTGCCGAGAACGAGGAAGTCAAGGCAGGCAAGTAACCTGTGCGAAAGCCGATCATGCCTTTCGCAGCAAGATGGTTTCAGGAGCTACCTCTTCCTTCGCGAAATCATCCGCGGGGGAGGAGCTATCTGCTGTGGTCTCGAGCCAAACTTTGGCCCTCCACACCAAGATTCCCGTCAGGATCACCAGGCTCCAGGGCAGGACGGGCGAAACAAGCATGCTCTTTGCCCCAAAGCGGACGAGCAGAAGCCACCCTAGAGTCAAGGCCAATCCCGAGGCGCTACCAATCGCTCGGCGGAAGACCGGGGCCTTCTTGTCCGGAGAAACGATTGCCTGCACAAACAGCGCGAACGGAATTCCCGCCACCAGATCGACAAGGTAATGCTCGCCGGTTCCCAGCGTTGACACTACGGTCAACGCGAGGTATACGCCCAAGAAGATCCGCAGCGCTCGCGATCCTCCCTTGGTATTCCAGTAGAGCAATAGAACCCATGTCATATGTAGCGAGGGAATCGCGTTACGAGGAAAGACCGCGTTGACGGGAATCGGCTCGAGGACAAGCCTGTGAAGGGAGCCGTAGGGCAAGGCGCGCCAGGGGAAGTCTGAGACAAACACGTAGAGAGGCCCGGTTGCAGGGACAACATTGTAAAGCGCCCAGCCGCCCAGTCCGGCCAGCATGAACAGTGTCACGATGTCCCACGACGGCCGATCCGCCCCTTTGGGCAGGCGCAGCGCATACACCAGGGCCATGACGAAAGGCAGTGAGACGTAAGTCAGAACACAGGCGATTCGCAAGATTTTCGATGCCGCCATCGCTTGGCCCACAAGAAAGCTGGGCTGGAACCCAAGAGATCCATCGAACAAATACAAGTAAATATCGAATGTTTTCGGATACAGCACATTTGCCAGGTTCAGAGCACGCTGCGCCGAAAGCACAAAAAACACCAGCGCGGCAGCGGGGCCTAGCACGGCATAGGCTTTCCTGCGGTCTGAACCAGCCGACCAGAGCCATCGCAATCCAAGCATCACGAAGGCACCCAGCCCGAACAACGCGAGGACGCCCGATGCCGCATTAATCCAGCTATGGTCTCGGGGAAAGCGGACGATCAGGGCGAACCCTGCCGACAGCAGAATCCAGGCAGCGAACTCCGAAACCGGTGGCCAGTCGCGGAGATAGAAAACCAGTCCGCCGGCAATGGCCAACGGCAGGTAGGGAACGGTCAGATCGAGCGCTCGGGCGGCCAGCAAGAACGCCGCCAGCCAGACGGCGCTGCAGACGAGCTTCAGCAGCCTGCGATATGCACCCGATGATTTCCAAGCTTTCCCAATCATACAGGATACTCGTGCGATTATGAATCAGGGCCGCCTGCGCCTTCAAAAAATCGATTCTCATCGTGTCGTATCGCCAACGAATCCGTTACGGCCCGGCTGACGCGAAGGACGGACTGGCAGTCCCGATCGTCGTCGTTTACGATGTCGTATCGTTCCTTCCGCCGTAACACCAAGAAATACGGCGTTTGAGATGGCCCGGCGGTCCCTTTATCTGGCGGCTCATTTGGTCATTCGTAAGTGCCGAAAATTGTCAACTTTCGGGGTTTGAGTGGGCTCGGGTTGAATGTGCCTTTATTGTTCTCCGCTAAAGGGGCTCTATCGCGTTGAGAATGGGAGGTATAATGAGTTGTGTTGCAAGAGTAAACAACTCGTGGGCGGCTGGCATCTTCCTTGCGATAGATCAGTGCGTGCCCCCGCCAGGGACACTGAAAACGAGATTAGATTAGAAAGACTCACTTCCAGGAGAATAGAATGACAAAGAAACAGAAGGGTTTTTCGCTGATCGAATTGCTGATCGTCGTGGCCATCATTCTGATTATCGCGGCCATCGCGATTCCGAACTTGATTCGCTCCCGCATGGCGGCGAACGAAGCCTCGGCAGTCGGCTCGATCCGCACCATGAACACGGCCGCCATTACGTACAACTCGACGTATGGCAATGGCTTCCCCCCGACGTTGGCGGCAATCGGAACGACCAGCCAGACCCCGAGCTGCACGAACGCGATGCTGCTCGACTCGGTGCTGACCACCGGAACCAAGAGCGGTTATTACTTCGGGTTGCAGACCGGCACGGTCCTGATGACGAGCGCAGCCAGCTCATGCAGCGGTGGGTACGGCTACTCCGACGGCTACGTCGTGACTGCTATTCCGGTGAACACCGGTACGACCGGGAACCGCAGCTTCTGCTCGGATGCTTCCGGCGTGATCCGGTACGATCCCACAGGCGCCAAGGCGACAGCGTCAAGCGCGCTGTGCCCCACGACTCTGAATCCTTTGCAGTAACGGAGTCTTGCACCGGCAGGGGAGGCGGCTTCGGCCTCCTCCCCTGGCGATGCTCTGCAGGTGGAAACTGGACCATAGCCCATGCGAACCCAGATCAGCACAGAATCGATACGGAGAGCAGATGTTGATCTTGGGTTCTCTCTCATCGAGCTTCTGATCGTAGTGGCAATCATCCTGATCATCGCTGCGATCGCCGTACCGAACCTTCTCCGATCGCGAATTGCGGCCAACGAAGCATCGGCTGTTGCAAACCTTCGCACACTTACAACCGCGGCAGAGGCTTACAGCACGACCTACGCGGATGGGTATCCGCCGTCGGCCGCCGTCCTCGGCGGAACTGGCTCGACCCCCTCGTGCAACGGCGCGCTGGTCGTGGACAATACGATCGCGCTACCGCCGGGCCAGAAGAGCGGCTACACGTTCACATACACGGGTGAGGACGGAAACGTTCCGCTGGCGGCCGGATGCGCGGCTCAGGGCTTCAATGGCTTTCTGGCTACGGCGGTTCCCATCAACACGGGCATCACGGGAATCCGAAGCTTTTGCAGCACGGAGCCCGGCGAGATCTCGTACGACGAGACGGGCTCCACCGCTGCGAGCGAAGGCGCCTGCAGTGCGCTTCCCCCGATCCAATAGCTCACTGCCTGTTGTCGAATACCTTCTTTCGTAGTCCGGCCCAAGATGTTACTTCTGGGGTTTCAGGCGCAACGCATCGAGGCGGATCCGCGCGTCGCTCATGTTGGGCGCGATTCTCAACGCGGCCTCGTAGGCGTTCGCTGCAGATTTCAGCTCTCCCTCATCTTCCAGCACGCGTCCCAGCCAACACAATGATAGCGGAGACGGCGCGATCTGTACCGCGCGCGAAATGTCATCTCGTGCCGCTGCGAGATTGCCTGCTTGATATTCGATCAATCCGCGACCGAGAAAACTATTGTTTTCATTTGGATTGAGCTGGATCGCAGCGCTGAATTCCGAAAGAGCCATGGCAGGCTGGCCCAGTTGGCTCAGGGCCGCACCGAGATTGTTGTGCGCCCGGGCAGCTTCGACAGGGTCTCCGGTGTAGGCGAGGGCCAACTTATACTGGGTCACTGCCTGCTCTAAACGGTTTTGCTGGTGAAGCAGAGTGGCGAAGTTGTAGTGGGCTGTGGAAAGCTGTGGCATCAAATGGATAGCAGCCTCGAAATGCTCCATTGCGAGATCGGGGCGTCCCATCTCGACAAGCGCAACCCCCATGTTATCTTCGGCTATGCCATTACCCCTTGTCACCTGCAACGCGTGTGAGAAAAGTGTGTAGCTGTTGCGCCAATAGCCGATCTGAATGTGGGAAACATAGGCGTAGCCACTGAGGGCGATGAGTGTAATCGCCGTGACGACAGACTTCGACAATCGAAGATGTGAGGCCAATTCTGCCGCCAGCCATACACCGATGACGAACAGTCCCAGGAAAGGAATATAGGCGTAGCGATCGGCCATTCCCTGGCGCCCCACCTGTACGATGCCGATTACCGGTACCAGAGTGACGACGTACCAGAGCCAGCCGGTGAGCAGGTACCTTCTTTCACGGTAATGCCATACCACCCCCGTGATCACTAGTAAGACCGCCGCCGCCCCGGCCACCTTCCACAACTTGAGAGAATTCTCCGGGTGGGGATAAAACACAGCCAGGTTCAAAGGCCAAATACCTTTCACGATGTAGGCAAGATAAGAATAGACCGCGTTCTTGATCCGCAGTTGCAGAGGCAACAGCCCCGTAGAACCGAGAGCTCCTCCCGCGCGCTGAGCGTATAAGGTCATGAGTGCGCTGCCCAGGGACAATCCAAACAGCGGGATTTTTTCGGCTATGAGTTTGAAAAGATTGCCAGCGAACATCGGCGTTCCGGGCACAGTCGCGCCGTGGGCGCCGATTCGCTGCAAAGGCCAGTAGTCAGCCAAAATAAGACAAAACGGCAGGGTAATGATCATAGGTTTGGCCATGAGCCCGAGCGCGAAGAGCGAGGCCACCACCAGATACCGTGCGGTGCCCGGATGGCGCACGTACCAGCCGTATGCGAACAGCGCGAGTAACAGAAACGCCGTACTCAGAAGTGACTTACGCTCCGCAATCCAGGCAACGGATTCTACGTTCAGGGGGCACAGCGCAAACAACGCCGCCACGATTGCGCTGCGCTGAACGTAGCCGGTCGCGCGCTTGAGCAGCAAAAAGATCAGAACGACATTCAGCGTATGCAATAGCGCGCTCGTGAAGTGGTGGCCGGCCGCGTTCAATCCAAAAATCTGCACGTCGGCCATGTGGGAGATCCAAGTAAGCGGATGCCAATTTGCTTCGGCCGTTGCGGTAAACGCCCAGGCGAGGTTGTGCCAGGACAGTCCATGGAGGACATAGAAATTGTCGGTTACATAGTCAGGATCGTCGTAATTGACGAACGCGTTGTGCAGTGACGGTTCGTATAGCAGCAGGGTAGCCAGCACCAGCAAAAGTACGAGCAGAAGAGTCTGGCTTCTCGGAGAGCGCAGGACTTTTGGGAAGAAGGTCGTTGCGGCCGGGTTCCCAGGATTGCATTCTGTTTGCAAGCGCATCAAGCCACTGGTCGGAAGAATCCTGAGCGATTCGCTTTCGAAGGGTTGATTTTCGCAGATGCCGAGACGCAGCGAAAGTGGCTTCAGAACGTCACGTCCCTAAGCTACAACGTTTCAAGAAGTTAATTTCGGAGGAGTGGCCGAGCGGTTGAAGGCGGCAGTCTCGAAAACGAAACTGGTATGCGGGTGATCGTGTGATGGTCCGAGCCTGACTTGCTTACTGATGGAGTTTGTGGAGAACGCCGTCGAGGTGAGCCCGCGCGTCGCTCATGTCCGGGGACAGCTTCAAACAATTCTGATAGGCGTCCGCCGCCGGCTGCCACTGACCCTGATCCTCGAGTACGCGGCCGAGCAGGAACCACGCGCCGGGATTGGGCGCCATTTGTATGGCTTGCGAGAGATCGTTACGCGCGGCGTCCAGGTTGCCTTGGCGATACTCAATCGAGCCGCGGTTCAACAGGCTGAACACTTGGGTCGGATCGCAACGGAGGGCGGCGCTGAATTCCGAGAGGGCGGCGGCCGGCTGGTTCGTCTGCATGAAGATTACGCCGAGGTTGTTGTGCGCCCGGGCGGCTTCGGCGAGGTTCGATGTGTACGCCAGCGTAAGCCTGTACTCGCGCGCGGCTTCGTCGAGCCGCTTCTGCGATTGCAAGGCGCTGCCGAGGTTGTAATGCGCGGTGGGCAGGTCCGGCATGAAGCGGACTGCCGCCTCGTAATGCGGCAACGCCAGATCGGGCTCCGCCATCTCCTTTTCGACGGCGACGCCCAGGTTATCTTCGGCGACGCCGTTTTCGGTCGTGACATTTAAGGCATGCGAGAACAGCCTATAGCTGCTGCGCCAGTAACCGATTTGGGCGTGCGAGACCGAGGCGTACCCGGCCAGGACGGCAAGCGCGAGCAAGGGCATCGCCACGTGCAGCACACGGTTCCGGTGTGCGAAATCGGCCGCGAGCCAGACCACCATCACGAACAGTCCCACGAACGGGATGTAGGCGTAGCGGTCGGCCATGGCTTGGCGTCCAACCTGCACGATCCCGATCATCGGCACCATCGTCCCCAAATACCAAAGCCAACCTGCGAGCAGATATCGCCTTTCGCGAAATCGCCAGACGGCCACCGTGATCGCAGAAAGAATCAGTCCCGCCGCGGCGACTCTCAGGAGTCCCAACGAATGCGGATAGGGATAGAACACCGCCAGTCGGACGGGCCAGATTCCTTTGGCGAGGTAGTCTGCGTACGAGAAAACGGCGTTCTTGATGCGCAGGGTCAAGGAGAACAGTTCGGCGGAGGCCAACGCACCGCCGCGACGCTGGGCGTACACCGTCATGAACCCGCTACCGGCGGATAGCAGAAGCAGGGGAATCTTTTCGGCCACGAGCCGCAGGAATCCCGTGCCAGCAGAAACCGTAGCGGCGCCGGCTGAGGGCTGACCGCCGAATCGTTGCAGCGGCCAATAGTCCACGAGCAGGAGAGCCACGGGCAGCGTAATGGCCAGCGGCTTGGCCATCAGCGCCAGCGCAAACAATAGTGCGACGGCAAGGTAGCGCGCCATTCCGGGACGGCGCGCATACCATCCATAGGCGAACAGCGCGAGCAGGAGAAAAGTCGCGCATAGAACGGACTTGCGCTCAGCCGCCCAAGCCACACATTCGACGTTAAGAGGGAACACCGCGAACAGGGCAGCCACCGTGGCGCTGCGCCAGACGTACCCAGTGGCGAATCGCAACGACAGGAAAAGCAGGACGACGTTCAACGTGTGCAGGAGCACGCCGACGAGATGGTGCCCGATCGCCTTTACGCCGAAGAGCTGGACGTCTGCCATATGCGAGATCCACGTAAGCGGATGCCAGTTGTATGCGGTTGTCGCGGTGAACGCCCAGCGAACGTTGCTCCAGGAAAGCCCGTGGAGAACGTAGGCGTTGTCGGTGATGTAGTCCGGGTCGTCGTAGTTCACGAAGCCGTTGTGAAGGGAGCGCTGGTAGAGAGCCAGAGTCGCGAGCACCAGCAGGAGCGCCGCCAGTAGCGTTGCCTCGCGCCGCGAACTGAACAGCCGCGAGCCACTCGACGGAGCTGCAGGCTCTGCCGGCAGCAATTCGATCTCCGAGTTCACGGAAGTAGTTGTCATCGCTGAAGCTTTTTTTGCACGGCGTCGAGACGCGATTGGGCGTCACTCAGGTCGGGAGCCATCCGCAGAGCCGCCTGATACGCATCCGCCGCGGCCTGCATCGCTCCCTGGTCCTCCTGGACGCGTCCCAGCCAGAAGTAAGTCTGGGGCGTGGGCGCGTGCTGCACGGCCTGGGAGAAGTCTTCGCGTGCAGCGTCGAGCTTGCCCTGGGAATATTCGACGAGGCCGCGGTTCGTGAGGCTCAAGCTGTCGCCCGGTTTGATGCGGAGGGCGGCGGTGAATTCGGAGATGGCGTCAGGCAGGCGATTCATCTGGGCGAAGACGGCGCCGAGGTTGTTGTGGGCTCGCCACGCTTCATCGGGATCGGTTTCGTAGGCGAGGGCGAGTTGATATTCGCGGGCGGCCTCGTCGAACCGGTGCTGCCCTTGCATCACCACCGCCAGATTGTAGTGCGCCTTGGACCAGCGCGGCAGGAACCGGGCGGCTGCCTCGTAGTGTTGCATTGCCGCATCGGGGCGCCCCATGTCTGCGAACGCGTCGCCGACGTTCTCTTCGGCGAAAGCATTGCCCGTGGTCACCTCTGCCGCGTGGGAGAAAAGCGTGTAGTTGTTGCGCCAGTAACCGATTTGAACGTAGGAGGCGGAGGCGTAACCAGCCAGCACCAAGAGCGCGATCGCGGCGAGCGCCGGGCGGGGAAGGCTGATCCGGGCCGCGACTTCGCTGACCAGCCAGACCGCGATGACGAAGAGTCCGAGAAACGGCACATAGGCGTAGCGATCGGCGATTTCCTGGTGCCCGGCTTGCACGACTCCGATCATCGGAACCATCGTGCCCAGGTACCACAGCCAGCCTGCGAGGAGGTATTTGTGCCGGCGGAAGCGCCACACGAGCGCCGTGATCGCCAGCAGCGCGGTTGCCGCCGCAGCGGCCTGCCACAACTTCAGCGAATCTCCGGGGTACGGATAGAAGACAGACAGTCGCAGAGGCCAGAAGCCCTTGAGGATGTATAGCAGATAGGAGTAGAAGACGTTCTTGATCCGCCATTGGAGCGGGTAGGAATCGGTGGAGACAACGGAGCCGCTGTATCGCTGCGCATGCAGGGTCAAGAAGGCGCTGCACGCGGAGAGAAGAAGCAGGGGAATCTTTTCCACGGCGAGCTTGAGAAACCGGCCACCGAATGGAGGCGCTCCCGCCGCGTCTGCGGCCGGGATGTCGAACCGGCCCAACGGCCAGTAGTCCACCAACAACAGCGCGAAGGGCAGGGTGATAGCCAGAGGCTTCGCCATCAGTGCGAGCGCGAAGAGAACAACGACCGCTAAGTACCTGCGAATTTCCGGCCGCCGCGCATACCAACCGTAAGCCCAAAGCGCGAGAAGAACGAAAGTGGTGCACAGCAATGATTTCAGCTCCGCAGCCCATGCGACGTTTTCAACATTCAAAGGGAAAACGGCGAAAAGGCCTGCCACAACCGCGCTGCGAAGAATGTGGCCTGTTGCTTTTCGAAGCAGTAAAAACAGCAAAACGACGTTGAGCGTATGGAATAGCACGCTGACCAAGTGGTGTCCGGTCGGGTTCACTCCGAAGAGTTGAACGACCGTCATATGGGCGATCCATGTGAGAGGATGCCAGTTCGACGCATGCACCGCCATGAACGCCCATCGAACGCCGGCCCACGTTAGGCCCTGCCTGACGGCGGGGTTCGCGGTCACGTAGTCCGGATCGTCGTAACTCACGAAGCCGTTGTGAAGGGAGGGTTCGTACAGAGCGAGCGTCGCCAAAGCGAGCAGCAGCGCCGCCAGCAGCGTCGCTTCGCGCGGCGAACGGAATAGCCGCGCCGAGGACGTCACAGGCGCTTCCGGCTCCGCGACGCTCGTCAGGGTTTCGGGACTCATTGGCTTTGCACCGAGTGGATGGATGTGCCGCCAGGCTCAACTCGTTCATCTTCGCAGATGCGGAGTTTGCATCGAAATGGTTTGGACGGAGCGCGTTTCGAAGTAGTCATTTGGCCCGCGAGATGCACCTCGCAGATTCCTCGCATGAAATCCTTCAACGGCTTGCTGGTAATATGATGAGATGCGTTTGCTCCTCATCGGCGCCGCCTTTGCTCTGGCGCCGCTGGCCTCCGCGTCCAGCGTTCAAGCCACGGTCCGGGCCTTGGAGGCCCGCTACCAACACGCGCGCACCCTCAAGGCGATTTTCTTCGAGCGCTATAGCGACGGGAACGGCGGCATCGCGGCGGAATCGGGAACCGTCTATTTCTCGCGTCCAGGCCGCATGCGCTGGGAATATGAATCGCCGGAACGGAAGCTCTTCCTTGTCGACGGGACGAATGTCTGGTTCTACGTCCCGGCGGACCACACGGCGAGTCGCGCGAAGATGAAAGAAAGCTCGGACTGGCGGACGCCGCTTGCGCTTCTGGCCGGGAAGGCCGACCTATCGAAGCTCTGCAGCAGGATTGAACCCGCCGATTCCGGCTCGGATGAAAGACCGGCGTCGCCTGGCAACCAGGTCCTCCGTTGCATTCCTCGGATCGACCCCAGTTCCGCGGATGCCCCGAAGGACGTCATCTTCGAAACCGATCCCGAGGCGCACCTCGTGAGGGTCGTGATCCGGGAAGCGGGAAATGCTTCGACCGAATTCCGCTTCGGCAACTGGGAAGAGAACATCGCGGTCGCCGAGGTGAAATTTCACTTCCAGCCGCCGCCTGGGGTCGCCATCGTCGACGAAGAGTCGCTCGCCGGCGAAATCCGCTGACCGCCGGGCCCGCTTCGAGAGACATGAATCCTTGTTGGGCGCACGGACTCCGGAACAATTCGACGCCACTGACGAGTCGAGCCGGGCAAACGAGGCTGCCATGAGAAATTCGAGACCCACGCACCCTTCAAACTCGGAAGGGTGCGGCACCCACACGGTCGGCGTACTTAGTAGTTAAGTATGATGTGATATTATCCGCCCGTGTCCTGATCCCAATGCGAAAAATCATTCGACACGAAAGGCTGGGCCACCCGCCATCTGAGCGGAAAAACCGACCTAAGGGGGCAGTCGTTTTAAAAGCCTCTGTCATGTGTTTGCCGCCGCTAGTAGTACAGGTTGTCGCACAGCATAATCGTGTTGCATGGGCGGTATCTCTTGTCATAGGTGCGATTCTGCAGGGCTTTATTCCTCCGAGAAGAGGTCTTGTTCCCGTGGTTTTAGCTGCCGTGGTTCTCGGTCTAATCTACGCGCTGTTTCCCCTGCGTTTCGGCCAATAAATCGACGTAGCGGCGGTGCGGTTGTGACCAGCCCGAGTTTTTGTACCAGTTGCAGTGAGAGAGTCTAATCACAGCCATGGGCTGCGAAATCGAGTTTGGTGGGCTGATTAGATGACGTTGTCGGCTCCTTGCTCCGAGTAGACTTGGTAGCTGTGAGACGACCAAGGTCTGGTCTCGGTTTTCCGCCTGAACTTCTTCTGTACTTTGGGACAGTCCCGTCAGCGTCGCGCCGTGCTAGCGTGGTAGGAGCTATGTTTGCGAATCTCACATCATCGACAAAGGCCGGCTGCCGAAGCAGCAGTCAGCGACGCGCCGCCGCTTTGGCGGGCCCGAAGCGGTCGCGGCGACACGGGGAGAATCCTAATCGAGAAATATGGTTATTAGAATCCGGCCGAACCCATTGCAAACAAAGAGCGACGACACTTTCTAATCGAGAAAAACGACGACCCAAGGGTCGCTGTCCCGAACGAGAATCGCGAGCGAGAAAACTCTCCCCGGCAAGCTACTTCCACTGCATTTCTACCCGTCACTCCTGTCGAGTAGAATTGGCCGTAACTCATTCAAAACAAAGAATCGATGCTCCTCTTACCCGCAAATGGAAACGACTCCTTATGCGCGCGAACTCAGTCGCGCAGAAACGCCGTCGTTTCGCGAAGGAAGAGATCGAGTTGGTCGTGGTGCAGCCAGTGGCCCGCATTCGGCACTCGGATCAGCCGGCAATCGTGAATCGCCATCTTTTGCCGGTCGGTCTCCGACAGGGGCAAAAAACTCTCGAATCCCCAGAAGAGCAGAACCGGACAACTGATCTGCCGATACATCTCCACGACATCGTCGATGCGGTGACCGTAGGGCGGGAAGAGCCGCGCGAAATTGTCGAACTTCCAGACGAGCGATCCATCCGCTTCCCAGTTCGTGCCGTGCAGGGTCAGATGCTTGGCGACTTCGTCCGAAAGGTGAGGATTCGCTTCCTTCATGCGGGCAATCGCGGCGTCGAGGCTCGGATAGCTTTTCGACTTGCGCTTCTCCATATCACGGACCGATTCGATCCAGTGGCGCAGTTGTTCCGACGCGGGACCGTGGAGGTGGCTATTTGGCGGGGCGCCGAGGCCCTCGATCGACACCGCCTTGCGGACGCGGTCCGGGTAGACACCCGCGTAGTGCAGGACGATTCCGCCGCCGAGCGAATGGCCGACCAGCCGGATCGGGAAGTCGTTGATGATGTCGAGCAGCGCAGAGAGGTCGAGAACGTGTTCGGCGACGCTGTAGATGCCGCCCAGCGCCCAGGCGCTGTTGCCGTGACCTCGCAGATCGAGGGCGTAGACGTGGTAGTGCTCGCGCAGCGACCGCGCCACCCAATCCCAGCTGCGGGCGTGGTCGAGGCCGCCGTGGACCAGCACGAGCGACGGCTTCCCGTCCTGGCCGTGGTCCCAGAATTGCAGCTTCAGGCGATCGGAATAAAAGAAGTGTGAAATCGGCTCCATCGAATTGGCAGTTTGCGACTTTACCACACCCATTTGGGGGCCTTGGCCATATTCTCAGGGCTTCCGATGGGCGGGGTTCTCCGTGGCCGACGGCTCGCCATACAGCCTTTTCGCCGTTGTCACATCCTATTAACAGGCTGTTTTCGGGGCCTCAGTCTTGGCCCGGAAAGGGTATGCTAAGGTTTGAGGGGTCGCCCGCAAGGGCGGCGTGCCTCCACAGGCATGGCTGAATTCGTTTGCAAAGTCGGGGACACGAGCGGCCGGATCTTCCAGCAGGTCGAGACGGCGCAGTCGGAAGACGAAGCCAGGCAGAAGCTCGCCGAGCGCGGCTTCTACGTCTTTTCCGTACGCAACCATTTCGATCTGCTGACGCAGCTCAGCCAGTCGGGCCGCGACCGGACCATCCGTCCGCACGATTTTCTGATTTTCAACCAGCAGTTCAATACCCTCATCAAGGCCGGGCTGACGATCCTGAAGGCGCTCGATCTGCTCGCCGAGCGCGCTGCGGCTCCCCGCCTGCGTCCCATTCTTGGTGAGGTCCGCCAGCGCGTCCGCGAGGGCGCCCTCTTGTCGGAGGCGCTCGCGGCGCAGGGGGCGTTTCCGGCGGTCTATGTCACCATAATCACGGCGGGGGAGCGCAGCGGCAATCTGACGGGCGTCCTCGAGCAGTACATCGCCTACCTGCGCGTGAGCACCGGCTTTCGCAGCCGCTTGCTGACAACGTTGATCTACCCCACGGTTCTGGTTGCAACGGCCGTGTTCGTGGTGACCTATGTTGTCACCTACGCGATGCCGCGGTTCGCCGAGCTTTACCACGAACTTGGCGTGCCACTCCCCGTGCCAACCCGAATCCTGCTTAGCGTGGCCGTGCCGTTGCGGAGCTACTTCCTCGGTTTGCTTGCGGTTGTCGGAATTGCGGCTGTCGCGATATTCCTGTGGACCCGGTCGGACCGCGGTGCGCTCGCCATCGATCGGTTGAAGCCGCGCTTACCGATTTTCGGAGATATCTGGCTGAAGGCGCAGATTGCCCAGTTCGTGCGCACGCTTTCGACGCTGCTTGCGGGGGGCACTCCGCTGGTCCCGGCTTTGCACACATCGGCGGCGGCGATCGGCAGCCGGCTCGTTTCGACTTCGGTCGAGGAAGCAGCCGACCGCGTGAAGGAAGGAGAAGCTCTGCACGCAAGCCTTGCTGAAACGCACCTGATTCCGGGATTGGCGCTCGAGATGATCGAAGTCGGCGAAGCATCGGGCGCGCTCGGGGCCATGCTCACGAGCGTCGCGGAATTCTATGAAGACGAAGTTGGCACGAGCCTGCAACGGACGCTTTCGTGGATTCCCATCGTAATTTTGGCGGTCATGGCCGTTGTGATAGGCTTCATTTTGATCGCGCTGTATCTGCCGATGTTCTCTCTTCAAGTCGGATCGTGAGGGGAACCGAATCGATGGCCACAACGAGCAATAATCCGGCGCCTGCAAGCGCAGCGAACGACGTAGCCGAACGCGAGCATTCCCGCGGCCTGGCCGAACGCTACCGCTGCCCCTTCATCGACCTGCTAGAGCAGCGTATCGATCCGGAATTGGTGCGCAGCATCCCCGCCGAATTGATGTTCCGCTACAACTTCGTGCCGCTCGAAGCACACGACTCGACCCTCGTCGTGGCCATGGCCGACCCGAGCCAGTTGCAGCTTCGAGACGAATTGGAGCTGCTGCTGGGCAAACGCTTGCAGATCAAGGTGGCCACGGCTTCGCAGATCGGCGACCTGCTGAAGCGCACGGAGCAGTCGCAGCGCGTTCTCGACCAGGCGACGGAAGGTTTCACGCTCCAGGTTGTCGGCGAAGAGGAAGACAGCGACGAAAACATCTCGATGGAGAAGCTCACGCGCGACACGGGCGAGAGCCCGGTCGTGCGGCTGGTCCACACCGTGATCTTCACGGCGCTCGAGCGGCGCGCGAGCGACATCCACATCGAGACGCGGAATTCGGAAGTCGTCGTGAAGTACCGCATCGACGGCGTCCTTCAGTTCGCCATGCAACCGCTCGCCAAGGACTGGCACGCCACGATCCTTTCGCGCATCAAGGTGATGAGCGAGCTCGACATCGCCGAGCGCCGCGTCCCCCAGGACGGCCGCTTCCGCGTGCGCTACAAAGGCCGCTTCGTCGATTTTCGTGTTTCGATCATGCCTTCGGTGCATGGCGAGGACGCCGTGCTGCGCGTCCTCGACAAGGAAACGCTGAGCGAGAAGTTCCGCAACTTGACGCTCGATGTGGTCGGCTTCGACCATGACGAAGTGACACGCTTCCGCCGGTACATCCGCGAGCCCTACGGCATGGTGCTCGTTACCGGCCCCACCGGCTCGGGCAAGACCACCACGCTCTATGCGGCCATCAACGAAATCAAGAACGACGAAGACAAGATCATCACCATCGAAGATCCCGTGGAATATCAGGTCCGCGGCATCACGCAGATTCCCGTGAACGAAAAGAAGGGCCTTACGTTTGCGCGCGGGCTGCGTTCGATCCTGCGCCACGACCCGGACAAGATCATGGTCGGCGAAATCCGCGACCAGGAGACCGCGCAGATCGCGATCAACTCCGCTCTGACGGGACATCTCGTGTTCACGACGGTCCACGCCAACAACGTGACCGACGTGATCGGGCGTTTCATCAACATGGGAGTCGAGCCTTACAATTTCGTCTCCGCCCTCAACTGCATCATGGCGCAGCGGCTGGTTCGCGTGATCTGCGACAACTGCAAGAAGCGGGTGACGTACGCGCCGGATGTCTTGAGGGAATCGGGTCTCGACCCCGCCGAATGGAGCCAGGTTGCGTTTTCCGAAGGCGCGGGCTGCCTGGAGTGTTCCGGCAGCGGCTATCGGGGGCGCACGGCCATCACCGAACTGCTCGATCTTTCCGACCGCATCCGCGAGATGATCATTGATCGCCGGCCGACGTCCGAAATCAAGCGCGTTGCACGGGAAGAAGGCATGAGTTTTCTGCGCGAATCGGGACTCCGCAAGGTCCGCACCGGGGTCACGACGCTGCGCGAAATCAACAAGGTGACGTTCCTTGATTAAGCTCACGGGCTCGGACAGTTTGGAAAGCAGGTTCTACCAGGCCGGGATCGTCCGGCGAATCGACCGCTGGCTGCACGCCATGCCCCACCCGCCTCTGGTCGTCGAGATATCGCCCAATCACGTGGCTGCGGCTCGCTGGGGAAGCGCGCGCGGCGATCTGGAAGGCGTTGTGGTGGAATCGCTGCCCGCGGGTGCGGTGATGCCTTCGCCGGTGGAGACAAACGTCACGCAGCCCGACGCTGTGCGCGGAGCTCTGCGCCGCGTGTTCGGCCGCATTCCCGCGCGCGGGGCCTCGCTCGCGCTGCTGGTGCCGGATGCGGTTGTACGCGTGTTCATACTGCCGTTTGACAGCCTCCCGCGGCGAGCGGATGAAGCGCTGCCGCTCTTGCGCTGGCGGCTCAAGAAGAGCGTGCCGTTCAACGTGGAAGAAACTGTAGTTGCGTGGATGCGCCAATCGGCCCGCGACGGAAGCCTCGAAGTGGTCAGCGCGGTTGCGCGACAGCAAATCATCCGCGAGTACGAAGAAATCGTCGAGTCTCTCGGCGCTCCTGCCGGCGTGGTGTTGAACTCAGCGCTGGCTGCATTGCCGCTATTGGAAGAACACGGCGCAACGCTTCTGGTTCGCGTTTCGGGGAAAACGCTGACCACCGTCATCGTAAACGGCGCGAACATGTGCGTCTATCGCTCGACGGACATGCCGGCGGAGGCCGCTCTGCTCGAGCCGCAGGCTGTTCTCGATGAAGTTTTCCCGGCGATCGCATATTACCAGGACAACTGGGACGCGCCCGTCGACCGAGCGCGCCTGTCCGGTTTCGGCGAGAGCGAGGAACTGTTCCGAAACGCGCTGGAGTCGGGGTTGGGAATCCACGCCGAGTCGATGCTCGAAGCCGAAGCAGCGCACGGCCTCGGCGAGCCCGCAAGAGATTTGATCCGCCACGGGCTGGACTCGCTGACGGGCTGGATGATGAATGCAGGCTCGTAAGGGCCTGAATCGGAACTGGGAAACTCCATTCCTGCTCTGAGAGGAAGATGAAGCTCCATCTCAATCTCGCAACAGCACCACACCCGAATAGACGGCCGTTCCTCGCTGCTGCCGCTCTGACCGGGACGGTGGGAGTCTTTGCTCTCGTGGTGCTGTCGCATGCTGCGTACCGCTCCTGGCAGGCTACCCGTCAGCTCCGCGCGGACATCAACCACTGGGAACAGGAAATCCGGGCCGGCCAGCAAAGACAGCAGGAGCTCGAATCCTATTTCCGCAGTCCGGCGGCGCGGCAGACTCTCGACCGATCCGCGTTTCTCAACTCCTTGATCGACGAGCGCAGCTTCCCCTGGACAAAGATTTTCATGGACCTCGAGCAGACGCTTCCTCCCGGCGTGCGAGTGGTGAGCATCTCACCGCAGCTCGTCAACGGCCGCGCCGAGGTGACGCTCGAAGTCGGCGCCGTCTCCGACGAGAGCAAGATCCAGTTCTTGCAAGCAATCGAAAAATCGAAGATGTTTTCAGGAATGGTCGTCAGAGACGAGCGGCATTCGGAGCAATTGGGATCGGGCGATCGAATCACACTCGATCTGACGGTCTGGTACTCGACCACATGACCATAAACGGCGCCTGGCAGACATGGAAGAAATGGATCGGCGCCGCCCTCGTGCTGCTGCTGGTGGCGGACCTTGCGCTGGCGTTCTTCCTCTGGGAAACGTCCCGCCAGGGTCCGGAGGCGCTGCGCGCGCAGCGAGACCGCCTGGCGATTCAGGCGAAGCTCCTTCGCGCAGATATCCAGCGCGGCGAGAAAATCAGGGCATCGCTCCCTCGGGTGGGGATGGATTGCGATGCGTTCTACAACGGATCGTTTCTCAATGCGGCGACTGGTTATTCGCAGATCGAATCGGACCTCGGCGCGATCGCCTCGAAGGCGGGAGTGAAGACCCCCGGGTTCTCTTTCCGGCAGAAGGACGTCAAGGACCGCGGCGTCACCGAGATCTCGATCAGCACGAGCGTCGATGCGGACTACCCGGCGGTGATCCAGTTCATCAACGGTCTCGAGCGATCGAAGAATTTCTACCTCGTCGACGACCTGCGCCTGGGTTCGGCGACCGCCGGAGCGATCCGGCTGGAAATTCAACTGCATACCTATTTCAGGACCTGAACGATGTCGCGGCGCACGGAAATTTACGCTCTCGTGGGACTGCTCGCGGTGCTCGCAGCCGCTGTCTACTATTCCGTGAGCCGCACGCAGGTTGCGGAAGTGCCCGGAGTACTTGCCGCGGACACGAAATTCGAGCCGCTCGACGTCGAGGAGCCGCAGCTCCGTCTGGATCTGCTGACAAAACTTCAGAAGCTCGAATATTCCGGCTCGCACCGGAACATCTTTGTCGCCGCGCCGCCACCGCCGCCAACACCGCCAGGGGGCGAAACCAAAGCGGCGCCCTTCATCGGCCCTATGCTGCCTCCACCGCCTCCGCCGCCCCAGGTTCAGGCGGAATTTTTCGGCTATGCGTCGCAGCCGCGAATAGGGAGGCGCGTCGCGTTCTTCACGAGCGGTGACGACGTCCTTGTGGTCGCCGAAGGCGCCACTTTCTTGGGCCGGTTCCGCCTCGTGCACATCGGCAACGATTCGGCCGACGTCGAGGAGATTTCTACCGGCCGCCACGTAACGATGCCAATGGTCCAGCCACCGGATCAAGGCGGCAGCGGCAACTAAGTTCGGAATTGAGAGGAAGGAGCGCGAATGCATCTGGGCAGTCGCTGGCGGGTTTGGTTTTGCGCGTGGCTCGTTTTCACGCTTACCCTGCTGGAAACAGGCTCGGCCGTCGCGGCGGGACCAAAGGCGGGCGAACACTGGGTCGGTACGTGGAGCGCCTCCCCGGAGGCCGCCGCGGGCGGCATCGGCTCGAACGATGGTTTTGACAATCAAACCTTGCGGATGATCGTACACACCAGCGTTGGCGGGCGCCGCGTGCGGGTTCGACTGTCGAACGGCTATGGCGCGACTGCCCTCGTCATTGGCGCGGCGCACATTGCGCTTCGCAGGGAAGGGGCCGCGATTCGGCCGGATTCCGATCATCCCCTCACTTTCAGCGGCCAGAAATCGGTCACGATTCCTCCGGGAGCGTTTGTGCTGAGCGATCCAGTGGATTTCGACGTGCCGCCATTGGGCGACCTTTCTGTGAGCGTCTATGTGCCGGACAAGACGGGACCGGCTACGTGGCACGCCACGGGGCATCACGAGACGTATATTTCCGCGTCCGGCGATTTCACCGGCACTACCGATGTGCCGTACACGATTACCAAACCCTCGTGGTATTGGCTCTCCGGCGTTGATGTGCTGGCGCCGGCGGGCGTGCAGGCGGTCGTGGCATTCGGCGATTCGATAACAGACGGCGCCACCGCCAAGCCCGATACCAACAGCGATTGGCCGAGCGAGCTTGCGAGAAAGCTGCTTGCCAAGTCCGGCCGTCATCCCATGGCGGTGCTGAATGAAGGAATCAGCGGCAATCGCATCCTCCACGACTTCATCGGACAGAACGCGCTGGCCCGCTTCGACGCCGACGTGCTTGCTCAACCTGGCGTCCGCTGCGTGATCGTGCTCGAAGGCATCAACGACATCGGATTCAGCGCCGCCAAAATTCCAGGCAGAGACACGGCCAGCGAGGCTGTCACCGCGGACGAGATCATCGGCGGACTGCGGCAGATCGTCGAGCGCGCCCACGAACACGGTATCGCGATTTTCGGCGGAACGCTTACGCCGTTCGAGGGAGCGCGGTATTACTCTGCCGAAGGCGAAGCGAAGCGGCAGGCCGTCAACGCGTGGATCCGCACCGGCGGCGCTTTTGACGGCGTGATCGACTTTGACGCGGCCGTGCGTGACCCCGCGCATCCAACCCAGGTTCTAACATCCAACGACAGCGGCGACCACCTGCACCCGTCGGCTGCCGGATACCAGGCGATGGGGGACGCCGTCGACCTCTCCTTGTTCTCGATGGCGGCATCCAAGTGAGAATGCTCGACACTCAATCTCGCAATTCAACGTCTGACGGCAAGCGCCGCGCCAGGCGCTCCAGTGAATCGGGCTACGCCTACCTGATGGCGCTGTTCATAATCCTCGCCGTCATTATTGGCTCCCAGATCGCTCTGGAAAATCTTGTGACCCAGGGCCGCCGCGAGCGCGAAGAACAAACGATTTGGCGGGGCAATCAGTGGGCCCGCGCCGTCCGGCTCTATTTCCACAAGACAGGGCACTACCCGCAGTCCAGCGACGATCTCGAAATGGGCGTGCTCAATCTTCATTTCCTGCGCCCGGCTGCGTACAAGGATCCGATGGACCCCGATGAAGGCGCGTGGCGCTTCATCTACGTCAACGGCACGGGCCAGATCATCGGCAGCGTCCGCTACGCGACGCTCCAACAAATGGCTCTAATAGATCTGAACGGAGGCACGCTTCCCGGAGTGCAGCAGGGCGCGTTCCCGGGCATTCCAGTGTCAAGCATGGCTTCTGGGAACACCGACACGAGCAGCGCGAGCACTGGAAACGGTGCAAGTAACTCGGGGGCGAACAACCCGAACACCACTAACGCCCCGAACACCCCGGGCTCCCAGGGAGGCGATAGTTCGTCGTCACAAGCATCCTCGGGCGCGACGAATAGCCCCTCGAGCTCAGGCACTTCGCAGAATTCGGCTTCCGACCAGTCTGGGTTTTCTACCGGGTCGCCTCAGTCTGGCATAAGCGCTTCCGGGCAGATTCCCAACCCGCTCTTGGCGCTCCAGCCGACGGGACCCGTCGACAGCCCCGTGATCGGTGCCTTCCTGACAGGCGTTGGCGTTCCGACCAAAGTGGATCAGAAATCCGTTAGGATCTATCACGGCGCCAAGAAGTACAAAGACTGGGAGTTCATTTGGAATCCACTTGAGGACCAGGCGCAGGCCATCCAACAGGGGTTGAATCCCCAAGGGGCACAGGGGCAACAGATCGGGCAGCCCATCGGGCCCGGAGGAATCGGGGCTGGTTCCATAGGTAATTCGGGCAGCTTCGGTGGCGCGGTCGTTCCGCCGTCGTCGACGCCACCTTCGACCGCGCCCCCCGCGCCACAGTAGTGTTGAGCACTCCTTGGGCGAGAAACCGCGCCGATGCTCACCGACGCCAATCCTGATCCGAAGCCGCGAACGGGGCTTCGCAGCTACCTGCTCGTTTCCGCGACGGTTTTCGTCCTAGCGCTGAGCTACGTGGGATGGGTGTTTTGGTCGCGTTCGCACGAGACGCGCGTTATCGAAGAGCGCGCCGCGGCCCAAAGACGCGCGGACGACCAGCGCACCTTCGAGGGCATGGGCGGAAACCGCTTCGATATTCTGTCCTTCTACGCGACCGCGGGAATCATCAGCCGCGGTGATTCGACCGACCTCTGCTACAGTGTTTCGAACGCAAAATCCGTGACGCTCGAGCCGCAGTCGAACGCCGTCTGGCCCTCGTTCGAGCGCTGCGTCAGCGTCTCGCCCCGGAAAACTACCACGTATACGCTGACGGCCACGGACGCGGCGGGCGGCACGAAGTCCGCCACGGTTACCGTTGAGGTCCACTGAATCGCGGCCTTTGCAAATTCCCAGGCGAAGATGCAAAATGAAGCCGTAGGGGCTGGGCGGTCGAAGCGAAGGGAGCCAGATCCAACCATGGCCGTTGAACTCTCGAAGGGCGTGACGCTCGAAAAGCCGGGAGAAGATGCGAGCTTTCTAAAGGACGAAGGGATTCTCTTCGCCTCGCTCGACAAAGTGGTGAACTGGGCGCGCCGCAGTTCGATCTGGCCTATGTCGTTCGGCCTGGCCTGCTGCGCGATCGAAATGATGTCGATGGCCGCGTCGCGCTACGATATTTCCCGCTTCGGCGCGGAGGTTTTTCGCGGCTCACCTCGGCAGTCCGATCTGATGATCATCGCGGGCCGCGTGTCGCAGAAAATGGCTCCCGTGATCAAGCAGCTTTACGCCCAGATGCCGGAACCCAAGTGGGCAATTTCGATGGGAGCCTGCGCCACTTCCGGCGGCGTCTTCAACAACTACGCGATCGTGCAGGGCGTCAATCAAGTGATTCCGATCGACGTCTACGTTCCGGGCTGCCCGCCGCGCCCCGAGGCCCTTCTCTACGCCGTCTTCCAGCTCCAGAAGAAGATTGACGCGGACCGCGGCAGTTTCCTGCGTTCGCTCAACTTGTCGAAGAGCTAACTAAGATCTGAGCCGGACCGTTGGGTGGGAGAGATCCTTCGCTCAGGATGACGATTCTGATCGGATCGTCACTTCGGCCGTTCCACCGTCGAACTCCAGCAAGTTGCCTGGCGCAAACTGCTCGCGCCGCACGTACCCCATGCCGATTGCGGCGCCCGCCGCAGGTAACAATGCCGCGCTCGTCACGTAGCCGACCTCGGCACTTCCCGCGCGCAACTTCGTGCCCGGTAATGGTGGTGCGCTGGTGGAGAATTTGAGCGAGACGCGCTTCCGGTTCACATGCCCGCGCGACCGGACACGCTCGACGATCTCCTGCCCGGTATAGCAGCCCTTGCTGAAGCTGATGTGCGTGTTTTCAAGGGCGGCCTCGTGGGGGATCATCGCGTCATTGAAGTCGACAGGGAACCAGGGTACGCCCGCCTCGAGCCGCAGCGCGTGGAAAGCGGACATTCCGATAGGTTCGCCGCCTTGCGCGCGCACCGCCGAGAGCAGCTTCCGCCACAGCACAGGCAGGCTTTCGCTTGGCGCGATGAATTCAGCGCCCGTGGCGCCGAAGTGGGAGCGGCGCAGCAAGTAGCACGGCACCCCGCCGACCGTCACTTCTTGGACCGACAATTCCGCAAGTTCCGCGAGCGACACGCCGCACGCCTGCGCGACAACCTCTGCCGCGCGCGGGCCCTCGACCGCGAGACTGCCCATCTTGCCGGTCAAGTCTTCGACCTGCACTTGCGACCCGATGATGTATTTCTTGAGCGTTGCGATCGTGCGTTCGCGCAACGACGCGTGCGAAAGCAGGAGCAGCTTTTCCGGCAGCGCATAGACTTCGAGTTCTGCGAGGATGTGGCCCTGTGGGTTCAGCAGCAGCGCGAGCGTGCCGCGCCCCTCGGGCAGGGACTTGATGTCGTTCGATGAGACATTGTGCAGGTATTTGACGCGATCGCGGCCGACAAGGGTGAGGATTGCGTGCCAGTTCGCATCGAACAGCGCAACGCTCTCACGCGCCGCGCGATATTCGCGCTCAGGGTTCGAAAAAGACTCCGGCAGGACGCAGCTCTCGAATTCAGCGAGATGCGCGCCGGCGGCGCGATGTTCCTCGATCAGTGGCGTGTCCATGCCCGGCCCCATCTTATCAGATGGGTGCGCGTGGATTCGGGATGCGGCGAGAGAGCAGTGCCGCGGCGAGCTGTGCTAGATTCTTGGATAGGCGATGACTCTCGGTGTCTACATTCAGGTGCCGTTCTGCCAGACGAAATGCACCTACTGCAACTTCCATACGGGTGTGGTTTCCCGCGACCGCTATCAGCCCTACGCCGAAGCCGTTTGCCGCGAGATTACAGAATCAGTGTCGTCTGCCGGCACGGACACCATCGACACCGTGTATTTCGGAGGCGGCACGCCGAGCCTTCTGGACCCTTCCGCGCTGGCGAAGATTCTCGACACGCTGCGGCGGTGCTATCGCACCGATCTTCTCGAAGTCACGCTCGAAGCCGACCCCGAAACGATTTCTCCCGTAAAGGCGTCCGCATGGCGAGCGGCCGGCTTTGACCGCATCAGCCTGGGCGTCCAGTCCTTCCATGACCGTGAACTTCAGGCTGCGGGCCGGATGCACCGCCGCGAAGATGTGTTCCGAGCCACGGACTTTCTGCGTGCCGCCGGCTTCCGCAACATCAGCATGGATTTGATCGCGGGGCTACCGCACCAGACGCGCGAATCGTGGGAGGAATCGGTCAGCCAGCTCCTTCGTATCTATCCCGAGCATGTTTCTGTTTACATGCTCGAAATCGACGAAGGCAGCCGCCTCGGCAGGGAAGCGCTCGCCGGCGGCGAGCGCTATAGCGCCGCCGCAGTCCCGAGAGACGATGCCATGGCGGATTTCTACGAGTCCGCGTGCGCGCGCCTCGGCGCCGCGGGTTACGAACACTACGAAATCTCGAATTGGGCGCTGCCCGGCCGCCGCTCGCGCCACAACCTGAAATACTGGCGGCGCGAGCCCTATCTCGGATTTGGCGCCGGGGCGCATTCGTTCGACGGCACCACGCGCTGGGCCAACATCCACGATTCCGGCCGTTACGTGACGTGCATCGAGCGCGGGCTATCCACGCGAGAGCAGATCGAGCCTGTCACTCCCTGGAACGCGCTGCACGAAGAGTTTTTCCTTGGCCTGCGTCAGCTCGAGGGCATCGATCTCGCGCGCATCGAGCGCGACTACGAAGCGCACGTGAAAGACCGGCTCGCCGTTCTGCGCGGCCGGATCGATACCCTGCATTCACACGGCTTGATCGAACTCGACGGGACGCACCTGCGCCTTGCCCCCGAGCGGCTGGCGATTTCAAACGAGGTGTTTGTCGAATTGTTGAGCTAGCGAAGCTAGTTCTCGAGGCCGAGGCTCCGGATCTTCGTGAGGAGTGTCTTGTACGATACGCCGAGCTTTTCGGCGGCGCGCGTCTTATTCCACTTCGATTCGCGCAGCGCGTTGTGAATCTTGAATCGCTCGACATGGGCGACGGCGCGCTGCGACACTTCATCGAGCGGCCCTTCCCACAAGAATTGCTCTTCGAGCATCCCATCGGGCATTTCTTCGGGCGCCGGTTTTGTGGTGGGCAATTGGAGGGCCGCCGCGTCGATTTCAGCGCTCGACAGGATGGCTGCGCGTTCGATCGCGTTCTGCAACTCCCGGACGTTTCCCGGCCACGAGTAGCTTCGGAGCCGGGCGCGGGTGTCGCCGGTCAATCCGAGCGACGGTTTGTGAAACTCCCGCTTAAACCGCTCGAGGAAATGCTCCGCAAGCAGGATGACGTCTTCTCCGCGTTCCCGCAGCGGTGGAATCGTGATGGGCACGGCGGAAATGCGAAAGTAGAGGTCCTCGCGGAATGTCTTGTCGGCGACGGCCGCGCGCAGATCCTTGTTGGTGGCAGTGAGGATGCGGACGTTCACGTCGATAGCCTGCGTTCCACCGACACGCTCGAAGCGCCTCTCCTCGAGCACGCGCAATAGCTTGCCTTGAATTGCCGGCGGCAGGTCGCCGATTTCGTCGAGGAAGAGCGTTCCGCGGTGCGCCAGCTCGATTTTGCCCATCTTCCGCGCGCCCGCGCCCGTGTACGCTCCGCGCTCGTGACCGAAAAGCTCGTTCTCGACGAGACCTTCGGGGATCGCCGCGCAGTTGAGCGCGACAAACGGATGCTCCGCTCGCGGGCTCAGATGGTGAACCGCGCGAGCGAAAAGTTCTTTTCCGGTTCCGCTTTCGCCGAGCAGGAGGACGGTCGAATCCGTCGCCGCGACCCGCTGCGTCATCTGGCTCGCTTCCTTCATGGCCGGATGCTCGCCGACGATTCGCGGGAAACCGTAGCGTGCGGCGTACTCTTCCCGAAGGAGCAGGTTTTCGCGCAACAATTCTTGCTGTCGCGCTGCGCGCTCGAGCAGCAGCTTCAGGTGATCGAGATCCACGGGCTTTTGAATGAAATCGAACGCGCCCTCCTTCATCGCCGTGACGGCCTCTTCGACCGAACCGTACGCGGTGACGAGAATCACGGGAAGAGTGGGCTCAACTCGCCGGGCCTCGCGCAGCACGTCGATTCCGGAATTACCGGGAAGCTTCAAGTCGGAAAGGACGAGCTGGTAGCGGCGGCTGCGGACCTTCTCGATTGCGGTATTTCCATCGGGCGCCTCCTCGACGGTGTAACCCATGCGCTCGAGCGCCTTGTGGAGCATGGCTCTCAGCTCGGCTTTGTCTTCGACGAGGAGAACAGGTTCCATTGCGGAAAAACTCTAGCGCGCCCAGCCAGGATCGCCCCCGGACTTGTGAAGGGCGTCTTCCGCATCCGAGATGGCCTGTTGGTCGGCCTCGACTTGCTTTTTCTTCGCGTCGATGTCGGCGACCTTCTTGTTGTACTCAGCGCCGAGCGGCTGCATGGTTGAGCTGTCCTGCTGTGCCTTCTGGGGGTCGCCGTTGTAATACTGCACCTCGGCCACGCCGACTTCTCGCTGCAACACGTCGAGCTCCGCCTGATCCTGTTCGAGCTTGTGGCGCAGCGCGGCGAACTTGTCACGCCAGGCTTTTTCATTGTTTCCCGCCGGAGGCTTGACTCCTCCTGCCGCCGTAGCTTCCGATGGAGCCGCCGCGGAACTGGAGCCGACCGTCGATACGCCGCCCTGTGTGGGCAGGTCGTCGTTCGTGAAGACCTTGGCGGCCTTCGCCGATTCCTTGTGCTGTTCCCGTGCCTTGCGTGCCGCTTCGGCAAGAGAATCCTGTTGGGGAGCGGGAGCCGGGGCTGCCGCCTGGGCGGAGGCCTGCGACGAACTCTGCCCCTGCTGCTGGCACCGCCCGATCCCCGGGAAAGCAAAGATCGCGACCGCGGCCAACCATCTGACTGTGCGCATGGCTTGCGCCTCCTCGGCACACCAGGATACGCCTACTTGAAGTTTAGATGCGGGCTGCCTGCGAGGGGAATAGAGACGGCGAAGGCTCCTGCCTCAAAGGTAACCACAAGACGAAGTCGGCCCCGCCGCCGGGCCGGTTGCGCGCCTCGATGCTGCCACCGTGCTGCAAAGCCACCTTCTGCACTACGGCGAGCCCAAGGCCCGTGCCTTCGGACTTCGTAGTGTAGAACGGGAGGAATATCTTAGGAAGATCGTGCTCCGGGATGCCCGGCCCGTTGTCTGAAACGCAGATGCGCTGCCATTTGCGCCCCCCGAGCTCCTCCGTCGTTCCGGAAATCGTCACCCGCGACGCAGATCCGGCAGCGCGCGCCGCTTCCGCCGCATTGCGCGTCAGGTTGACGAGCGCCTGCCGCAGGAGTGCCTCATCGCCCGGCAGATCGACGAATGTGCCTTCGCACGCGACGGTGCACTGCGGGACGGCTTCTTGCAACTCTTCCGCCACGCGTTCAACGAGAGTCTGCATCGGGACTGTCTCGTAGCAGATTTCGAGCGGCTTGGCGAAGCGGAGGAATTCGGTCACAACGTGCGTCAGAGAGCGCGTCTGATCCAGGATGCGCTCGGACGATTCGCGGATTTCCCCGGGCTTGGCTTCGCTGCGGATCATCTGGGCGTAGCCGGAAATTGTCGCGAGCGCATTCTTGAACTCATGGGCGATGCCCGCGGACATTTCGCCGAGCGCCGCGAGGTTTTCCTTCCAGCGCATCTGCTTTTGCAGTGCGGCCAGCTCCGTCAGATCGCTCATCAGGCACAGCGCGCCGCTCACTTTCCTGTCCTGAGAGCCGAAGACCTGGGTGCGCACAGTAGGTCCCCCCGCGCTTCCCGGGCGCGCCGCGCGATAGATCGGCGAGATGGTGACGCCCAAATGCCGGACGTCTCCCTCCGGCGTCAGGTGTTCAACTTCGCTCCGGTGAAACGTCTTTCCATCGTGCAGGCAGGCGGTGAGCATCCGCGCGAGATCCGAGTCAGCGCCGAGAATCTCCTTGTAGGAACGGTAGCGCATCGGCCGCACGCCAAGAGCTTCTTCGGCGGCCGGGTTCGTCGAGCTGATCGCGCCGGTCGCGCTGACGAGCAGCAGCCCGGTCGGCATGTTCCGCGTCACTTCCTCCGTCAGCCGCTCGGATTCCTGCGCCCGCTCCTGCGCCACCAAGTGCAGCCGGGCCAGTTCCTTCTCTTGCGCGCGCAGTTTTTCGATCACGCCCTGCATCGACGCGGTCATGAAGGCAGAGGCGTTTTCGGTGTCGGCTTTCGGAGTGGTCCAGTCGCTGCCTGAACGCTCGGATTCGCTGCGAAAGAATTTTCGGACCAGGACTACGAGCGCGAAAATCGCCCCGAGAAGAATCACGAACGTCACGACCGCGTAGATGATACCGGCCGGCGTCATGGTGGGATGCAAAGGCAGCGGCGGCTTCATCGCGAATTCTCTTTCCGCATCATCGCCCCATCAGCAAAGATTGGTACCAATTGACGACCGGCGTTCCGAAGAAAACGACCAGCAGGGCGGCCATCCCGAGAAACGAGCCGAACGGCAACTCGTAGTTCGAGTCCTTGCGCCTCGCGAGAATAAACGCGATTCCGAGCACGCTCCCGAGCAGCGATCCCGCAAGGATCGTAAGCAGCGTGCGCCGGGCTCCGAGAAACGCGCCCGCCATCAGCATCATCTTCACGTCGCCCAGGCCCATCCCCTCGCGCTTGCGCAGCCGGAAATAGACTTCCGACACAAGCCATAGCAGGCTCCTGCCGACCGCCGCGCCGATGAGCGCATCGACGAGCGAGAGCACAGGTGCCGGGGGAGGGAAGTCGAACAGGCGGTGCGCCACCCAGAGCGCTGCTCCGTCGGAGGGCTTCGTGAAAAGGCTCAGCGCCAGCCCCAGGCCGAAACCCGTGAAGTTCACGACGTCGGGCAAGATTCTCTCGCGCAGGTCCGTGAAGATCAGCACAATCATCAGGGCCGAAAACACGGCCCACTTCAACGCCTCGGGCGTCGGGCCGAACGCGTAATAGCATCCGAAGAAAAGGACCGCCGTGAGCAGCTCGACCAGCGGATACATCGGCGAGATTTTCGTCTTGCACGCGCGGCACTTTCCGCCCAGAACCAGATAGCTCACCACCGGGATGTTGTCGTACGGGCGGATGGCCGTGCCGCACTTGAGGCACGCCGAGGCCGGCGTCACGATCGATTTTCGCTCTGGAATCCGGACGATGCATACGTTCAAGAAGCTGCCGATGATCAGCCCAAGCAGGAAAGCGAATATGCCGATCAGCGTCGCGGGGGCCACGGTTTGAATCTGCCACATCCCCGAGGCGCTCTCAAGCCGCGCGCCGTGCGCCGTTGCCCGACTGCTAACAGAGGCTTCGCGCTGCCTCAGGTCTCCGAGGAATTTCCCACGGCGTGGCACCACGGATATACTGCTTGGTTTAGGCTTGGGAGATAGCGAGGAACGTGAAGAAAAGAGTCTCGAAGAGTGTGGCCTATCGGATTCGTCGCGGCACGGCACGGGACGTACCCGTGATCCTGCGCCTGATCCGCGCGTTGGCGAAGTACGAGCGCCTGACGCGCTACCTGCGCCTCGATGCAAAACGACTGCGGCGCGATGGCTTCGGGCGACGCCGCTATTTCGAGTCGCTGATCTGCGCGCGAGGAGGGCGCTCCGTCGGCTACGCGATCTACTACTTCGCGTATTCCGGCTTCACATGCAGCCCGGTGCTCTTCGTCGAGGATGTCTTCGTACTGCCTGAGGAGCGTGGCGGGGGCGCGGGGAAGGCGATGATGTCGACCCTCGCGCGCATTGCAGTTCGAAGGGGATGTCACCAAATGGAGTGGATCGTTCTCGACTGGAATGCCCCGTCGATTGGGTTTTACCGCAGCCTCGGTGCGCGACTGGACAAAACCTGGGTCCTCACGCGTCTCACGGGCGCTCGCCTTCGCCGCCTGGCGGGCGGCGGTTGATCGGCTCATGTCCTGGTTCGAGCAGAGAATCCGCCGCTACGAACAGATGCGCTTCGATCAGGAGCCGAATCGACGCAGGCTACCCTTTGCCTGGGGCCTCGAACACATCGGCGGTGACGCGACAGACTCCAATCCTCGAGTTTTTCTCGATCGATTCGTGGACGAGGCGCTGACTCACAGCGACGCTTGGTACGCCTCGGCGCCCGCCGATGACTACGTGCTCCACGGCGACGTCCTGACATTCACCAGCGCGATCGCTTCCCCGTGGCCCGAAAACAATCGTGTCCATAGCCAGCTCTTTCGCGCCCGCCGCTCCGGCCCCGCCGTTGTGGTCCTGGCTCAATGGAATGCCCGCTGGGAAGAGCAACAGAGCGTCTGCCGCTGGCTCACCAAGCTCGGCATCACTGCGGTCAAGATGAGCCTTCCGTATCACGACCGCCGCGCCATTCCCGGCCATCCGCGCGCCGACCACCTCGTCGGCCCGAACATCGGCCTCACGATGCAGGCAGGCCGCCAGGCTGTAGTGGACGTCCGCCGCACGCTGCGGTGGCTCGAGCAACAGGGCTACGACCGGCTCGGCGTCCTCGGCACGAGCATCGGTTCGGCGATCGGATTCATTACCATGTGCCACGAGCCGGCGCTGCGCGCCGGAGCGTTCTTGCATGCTTCGACCTATTTTGGCGAAGTCGTCAGCCACGGCCTGACGACGACGAACGTTTGGGAGTCGCTTTCGGCCGGCGTGTCACGCGACGAGCTGCGCCACTACTGGGCGCCCATCAGCCCGTTTCCGTACATCGCGAGGCTGCGCGGCGCGGAGAAAAGGATTCTGCTGATCACCGGGCGGTACGATCCGACGTTCTGGCCGGAGTTCACCGATGCGCTGCTGCAAAAACTTCGGGGTGAGCAAGTGGGGTTCGAGAGCCTGTCGCTACCATGCGGGCACTATTCGATGGGCGTGGCGCCCTTCAGCTACATCGCGGGGTACCGGTTCGGCAAATTTCTGCAGCGGGCGCTGGACGCGCGTTAGCGCAGAATCTCACTGAAGCGTCCGAAGGCTATCGCTTTCGCGACGGCTTCGATGTCGGGCGAGAGTGAGCGGTCGACGTCGACGCTTTTCGAGATTGAGCGCAGGATGTCGTATGCCTTACGGGTGGCGGGTCCGGGTTGCAGCGGCGCGAGAAGATCGATTCCCTGGCACGCCGCCAGCAATTCAATCGCGAGGATATTGCGCAGATTTGCCAGCATCGGCGCGAGCCGGCGTGCCGCTCCCATTCCCATCGAAACGTAGTCTTCCTGATTGGCCGACGTGGGAATCGAATCGACCGAGTGAGAGGCGGCAAGCGCCTTCATCTCACTCGCCAGCGCCGCCGCTACGACCTGCAGAATCATAAATCCGGAGTTCAGCCCCGCCTCTCGCACCAGGAATGCCGGCAATTGACTGGTTTGCGGATTGGTCATCTGCTCGAGGCGGCGTTCGGAGATTCCCCCGAGAGTCGCGAGCGCGACAGCCATGTGGTCGGCCGCCATGGCGAGCGGCTGGCCGTGAAAATTTCCGCCGCTGATCACGTCGCCGGATTCGGCAAACACGAGCGGATTGTCGGTTGCGCTGTTGAGCTCGATCGTGACGGTCGCACGAACGTGCGCCAGCGCGTCGCGGACGGCGCCGTGGATCTGCGGCGCGCACCGCAGGCTGTACGGGTCCTGAACTCGCGAATCCTTCGCTGGGGAACGATGCGATTCGCGGATCTCGCTGCCACGATTGAGCCGCTCGATGTTTTGCGCGGTTACAGCCTGTCCCGCATGGGGGCGTAGTTTCGCGATTCGGGCGTCGAACGCCATTGGGCTTCCACGCAACGCGTCGAGCGAAAGGGCCGTGGCCACATCCGCTGTATCGGCGGCGATCTCGGCTTCGCGCAGTGCGAGGACGAGAAGAGCGAGCATCGCCTGCGTGCCGTTGAGAAGCGCGAGGCCTTCCTTGGCTTCGAGCACAAGGGGAACGATTCCGGAGGCGCGCATCGCCTCGCCGCCGGCCATGCGCCTGCCCTGGTGGATTGCCTCGCCTTCGCCGATTGTCACCTGCGCCAAGTGGGCGAGCGGTGCGAGATCTCCGGAGGCGCCTACGGAGCCTTGAGAGGGGATCACCGGATGGACGCCGTGGTTCAGCATCGCGACGAGCGTATCGGCGACCACCGGGCGCACTCCCGAGAAGCCTTTTGCGATTGCATTCGCGCGCAGGGCCAGCATCGCGCGCGTTGCATCCTCGCTAAGGGGAGCACCCACGCCACATGCGTGACTGCGCACGAGATTCAATTGCAGATGGCCGATCTCTTTGTGCGAAATGCGCGCTGAGGCCATTTTGCCGAAGCCGGTGGTCACGCCATAGACCGCGGCGCCCGATTCGATCAAGCGCTCGATCACCGCGCGCGAGGCGTTCATCTTCTCGCGCGCCACCGGCGCAATTTCCGCCGGTGCGCCGTCGACGATGCGATACAGATCATCGAGCGTCAGATGTTCGCCGTCGATTTGGATCGGGTTCATGGCGATATGCGCAGTCCCCATCTTAGTACGCAGGGAATCCTGCGCAAGGAGAGCGTATCGTGAAGAGCTATTGCGATGGCGCTCCGCCGCCCGCCGGAAAGTATTGCCGATACTTTTCGGGCAAAGATTTCGGCTTGCCCAGGTGGTCGCAAATCACGTGAAGCGTTTCGCCGGTGGCGAGCAACTCGCCGGAAGCTTGATGGAGAATCTCATACGCGAAACGAATCATGCGCCGCTGCGATTGTGTGACCCGCGTGCGCACGATCAGAACCTCATCGAATCGCGCCGGGCGCTTGTAGCGGCAGGAGGCTTTGGCGACGACGATGAAGCTGTCGTCTTCGATCTCCATCTGCTTGTACTCCAAGCCGAGCTGGCGGCAGAACTCGACTCGGCCGATCTCGAACCACGTAAAGTAGTTTCCGTAGTAAACGACGCCCATCTGGTCGGTCTCCGCATAACGCACGCGGATGGTCGTATCTGCGTAGTCTTTCATGGGTTCGCGAGTCGCAAGGATACCGACACCCGGTCGCCGATGGGCAGTTCCACGGAGAGGTAGCCGTTTTCTTCCGCATTCACATACTCGAGGAAGGGTTTCATGACGGTTGAGCCCAGGCTCATGTTGTCGGCGACCACGAGAGCGCCCGCCCGCAGGTGCGGTTCGACGACCTTCAGGACCGGCAAGTAGAGCTCCTTCCAGCCGTCGATGAAGATGAAGTCCACAGGACGATCGATCGTTCGAAGCGTCTCTCGTGCATCACCGACGCGAATCTCCACCAGGTCGAACAATCCGGCGTCTCGCACGTTTTCGGCCGCACGGCGGGCCTTCTCCGTGTGCAGCTCCGTTGTGATGACCGTGCCCCCGCCGTTGTCCCGGACGGCCGCAGCAAGATAGATGGTCGAAATCGCGAGGGAAGTGCCGAACTCCACGATTGTCTTGCAGGCGTGGGCCCTTGCGAGGATGTAGAGCAGCCGGCCAACGTCGCGCGGGACCGGCAGGTAGGCCTCGGAGAGCATTTCGGAGCGCACGCGATACTTCTCATCTCCTTCCATGGCATCCGTCACCGGGTTCGCGATGGCCAGCGCGGGCTGATCGATGACCTTCGCATTGCCGTACAAACGGTCGAGGACGGCTTGCGCCTTCGGAGTCGTGAACGTGCACGGATTCCTGATGGGCGCGTCTCGCGTGGCCATATCAATCTCCTCCGCTCCATTTCGGAGGACGCTTTTCGAGGAACGCCGAAATGCCCTCGCGAAAATCAGGGGTGGAACGAATGTCGGCGTTGGTCTCGATCGCCGCTTCGAGCTCGGCGCGGATGGCCGCCCGGTCGAAGCCGATCAGCAGTTTCTTGGTCTGCGCGACGGCCGTTGGACTTGCGGCGAGCAACAGGGACGCGATCTCTCGCGCCCGCTCCATCAGCGCTTCCATCGGAACCACCTCCGTTACGAGTCCAATCCGGTACGCTTCCGCTGCGTCGATGATTCGCCCGGTCAAGAGCAGGTCCCGCACGTGCGTGTCGCCGATTCGGCGGCGCAAGAAGACCGAAACCAGGGCGGGGGTGAACCCGATCCTGACCTCGGTGTATCCGAATTTGGCTTCTGGGATAGCCAGGACGAAATCGGCGACAGTGGCAAGCCCGCAACCGCCGGCAATCGCAGGGCCGTTCACGGCCGCAATAATGGGCTTCGGGAAGCTGTAAAGCCGGTACAACAGCTTGGTCATGCGCCGCGCATCTTCGAGATTTTTCTGCTGCGTCTGCCTCGCCAGGTGCTGCAGTTCGCCGAGGTCCATACCCGCGCAAAAGGCCTTGCCTGCCCCGGTGAGGATCAGCACGCAAGCGGCACTCACCTCGGCTTGATCGAGCGCGCCGAGCAGGTCTGCGATCATCTGCGCGGAAATGGCGTTGCGCTTCTCTGGCACGGTCAGCGCGATCGTCGCGATTTTGTCGTCGCACCGGAAGGTCAGCGTCTGGTAGCCCATCCTCGACACTCCAACGTTAATTCGGCTTCGTGGCCGCAGGATCGTACGCGTACTTTTCGCGAAGTTCGTGCGTCATGGCACAAGCAATGGCCAGTGATTTTGTGTCGATGCCGGTCGCGACCCCGCGCGCCGCGAGCGTTGTCAGCACAATTTCCGTCGGAATGTTGCCGACAAGCGCGTCGCCTGCAAAAGGGCAGCCGCCGAGGCCCGTGAGCGCGCCATCGAAGCGCCGGCAGCCCGCTTCGTACGCCGCGAGGACCTTTTCGGCCGCGCGCTCGGGACGGCTGTGGAGATGGAGCCCGATCTCGACGCCCGCGACGCAGTCCTTCACAGCGAGATAGAGGTGCGCTACATCTTCCGGCGATGCTGTTCCCACAGTATCCGCGAGCGAGACCGTACGGACGCCGGTGTCTTTGAGCCACACAAGCGTCTCCTCGACAATTTCCGGCCCCCACGGCTCTTCGTAGGGGTTGCCGAACGCCATCGAGATATAAACGACGAGTCTCCGCTTGGAGGCTTTTGTCTCGCGTTGAAGTTTTTCGACCAGTTCCCGGGATTCCGCGCGTGACATGTTCGCATTCGCCCCGCGGAAATAGGCCGAGATCGAATAAGGATACCCGATAGTCGTCACGCCGGGCGCGGCGAGAGCGCGCTCGAGACCCTGAGCGTTGACGACAATGCCGATAATTTCCGGTGTCTCCCCGGAGGGCAGTTTCGCGCGGCTCAGCTCTTGCATCACCGCTTCGCTATCGGCCATTTGCGGCACATGCTTCGGGGAGACGAAGCTGACGGCGTCGATGTGGCGGAAGCCGAGCGAGACGAGGCGCGTGAGATACTCGATCTTTTCTTCGGTGGGAATGATTTGCGGCAACCCCTGCCAGGCGTCGCGGGGGCATTCGATGATTGTTATGTCGCTGTTCATCAGGTGCTAGCGTACCAAGGATTTCGATAAACGTGGTGCGCGTACCATAGGAGCAAAACTGCGGCGATCACGGATGCACCCATCAGCCAGATGAAGACCCGAGAGATTTGTCCTTGCACAGCTTCAAACACGGTCAGAATCCCTGCAACAACCGCTCCCACATAACCGATGTAGAGAGAATTGTTATAGAGAAACCATAGCGCCGAAGACGGGAAGTCCGCTTCGTGCGCGAGGGCAGCGGAAGCAAAGAAGGCGATGACGGATGGCGTAATAAGCAGCAACGTGAGCGACAGCGCGCCGGCTCCGCTGAGCTTCCGGTCCGGCATAATGGCGTTCATTTAGGTCTGCAATACTCCGGTTTTGAATTCCGCGACGTGAGGATTCAGCCCCGCGGATTCGAGCGCCTCGATCAAAGCCTCGCGCGTGTGCGCGGGGTCGATGATGGCGTCGACCCAAAGGCGTGCGGCGGCGTAGCGCGGGTCGGTCTGGTGCTCGTAGGTGGCGCGGATCGATTCGTGCAACTCTTTCTTATCGGCAGAACTCAGTTTTTTCCCCTGGCGTTCCAGCTGCTTGATCTTGATCTCCACCAATGTCCCAGCGGCGGAGTCTCCGCTCATCACGGCGTAGCGCGCGGTGGGCCAAGCGAAGATGAACCGCGGATCGTACGCCTTGCCGCACATCGCGTAGTGGCCCGCGCCGAAGCTGCCGCCGCAGATGACGGCGATCTTCGGCACGACGCTGTTCGCGACGGCGTTCACCATTTTCGCGCCTGCGCGGATGATCCCGCTCCACTCGGCCTCTTTGCCAACCATGAAGCCGTTGACGTCATGCAGAAAAACGAGGGGAACGAGATTCTGGTTGCAGTCGAGGATGAAGCGCGCGGCCTTGTCCGCCGCCTCCGTGTAGATCACCCCGCCGAACTCGATGCGCTTCTCGCCCGTCCCCGGCGCGGCGACGGTGACATTCTTTTTCTGGTTCGCGACGATCCCAACCGCCCAGCCGCCGATGCGTGCATACCCGCAAACGAGTGTCTGGCCGTACTCGGTGCGGTACTCATCGAAGCGGCTGTCGTCGACGATGCGCGCGATGATTTCGCGCATGTCGTACTGCTTCGCCGCGTCGGCCGAAAAGATGCCGTAAATCTCCTCGGCGGGGTACGCCGGTGGTTTCGAAGGCTTATGGTCGAACGGCGCGCCCGGCGCATGCCCCATTTTGTCGACGAGCGCGCGTAGGCGGACGATACATGCATCATCGTCCGGCTCGCGAAAATCGACTGTGCCGCTGATCTGCGCGTGCATCCGAGCGCCGCCCAGTTCCTCGGCCGAAGTTTTCTGGCCGATGGCCGCCTGCACGAGTGCAGGTCCGGCCAGAAAAAGGCCACTGCCCTCGGTCATCAGGATGTGGTCGCACATCACCGGCAGATACGCGCCTCCCGCAACGCACATTCCCATGATGGCGGTGATCTGCGGAATCCCCATGGCGCTCATCACTGCGTTGTTGCGGAAGACGCGGCCGAAGTCGTCCGTGTCCGGGAAAACGTCCTCCTGGAGCGGCAGAAAAACGCCCGCCGAATCGACCAGATAGATGGTGGGGATGTGGTTTTCGATGGCGATGCTCTGCGCGCGGATCGCCTTCTTCGCGGTCATGGGGAAGAAGGCGCCGGCTTTCACCGTAGCGTCGTTCGCGATGATCATCACGCGCCGGCCGGCGACGTGGCCGAGGCCCGTGATTGTGCCGGCGGCGGGCGCGCCGCCCCATTCCTCGTACATCTCGTAGGCGGCGTACAGCCCCAGCTCGAAGAATTCTGTTTTCGGGTCGACGAGCCGGGCGATCCGCTCGCGCGCCGTCAGGCGGCCCTTCTTGTGCTGCGCTTCGATGGCCTTCGCGCCGCCGCCCTGCCGGATCGTTTCCTCCTCGTTCTTGATCTCCGTGAGGCGATCGACCATCTCGCGGCTGTTCTTCCGAAAGGCCGGGGTTCCGCTGTCGATGCGCGTTGCAATGACTGTTTCGCTCACTCGAATCCTTTGTGACGGCCTGGCCCTTTTCGCCGAAGGTCGAATTGTATCATCGGCGATATGTTTTGAGTTCCGCCCGGAATGGGCTTGAGTAGTGCATCAATGGGTTGGTATTGCGGCCTGGCATGTTGCAATCGGTTCAAGGTGGATGTACTAAGTGGAGTCGAGGAGAGCGGACATGACTTCTCCACCTGTGCCGGGCACCCAAGCGTTATCCGCGCCACAACCCGGGAGAAAGTGGTTCAACAATTGGAAGATCGTCGTTCCCCTATCGGTGTTGGTGCTAGCTCTTTGCCTGGGGTTGTTTGTGTTCGGCCTTCTGTCAGTCATTTACTCGATGATTCGCGCTTCGTATCCGTACAAACTCGCCCTCCAGCGTGCCAACGAGTCGGCCGAAGTGGCGGCGAAAGTAGGCAGTCCCTTTCGCGTCGGATGGTTGATGAGCGGGAACCTCAACTACAACAACGCGGACGGCGACGCAAACCTCAGCATTCCCATCTCGGGAGCGAAGGGGCGTGGGCGCATCGTCGTGATAGCGAAAGAGCATGCAAACCGCTGGAGTTTTGAAACGCTCGAAGTGGACGTAGCAGGGCAGGATATGCCGATCCAGCTGTCGAATCCCGCGCCCGCGCCACCGCGAGAGGTTTCTCCAAGTTTTCAGTAGCAGAAGCTGCGGAGTTCTATCACGGCTCAGGCTCCACGCGGCGCGGCCGCGACTCGCCGCCGGATGAAATCGACGATGGCCTGTGTCGTTGTGCCGGGGAGAAAGATTTCGGCGACACCGGCCTTCTTCAGTGCCGGGATGTCCGCTTCGGGAATGATGCCGCCGATCAAGACGGTCACATCCGTCATGCCCTTGGCGCGCAGCAGATCCATTAGGCGCGAACAGAGGGTGTTGTGCGCGCCGGAAAGGATGGAAAGCCCGATGACATCGACATCCTCCTGCGCTGCCGCCGAGGCAATCATCTCCGGCGTCTGCCGCAGGCCCGTGTAGATGACTTCCATGCCCGCATCGCGCAGCGCGCGGGCGATCACCTTCGCGCCGCGGTCGTGGCCGTCGAGCCCTGGCTTCGCAATCAGCACTCGTATCTTCTTCTCGGGCATATCGCGAAGAGAATACTTCAAAACGTTCCGAAATGGGTGTTCGGCGGGTGCTATGGGGATTGGTTCAACCTATCAGGTAATGGCGGTCTCGTTGTAGACGCCGAAGGCCTGGCGCAGGGCGTCGCAGATTTCGCCGAGCGTTGCGTACGCCTTGACGGCCTCGTAGAGGTAGGGCATCAGGTTCTCGCTGCCGGCAGCGGCTTTGCGCAGGGCGGCGAGGCGCCGCTCGACCTCGTCATTTGATCGGTCGGCTCGCAGGCGGCGCAGGCGTTCGGCCTGGCCGTGCGCGACGGACTCGTCGATTTGCAGGAGCTCGATCGGCTTTTCGTCGGTGACGTAGGCATTTACGCCCACGATGATCTTTTCTTTGCGATCAACCGCCACCTGATAGCGATACGCCGCGTCGGCGATCTCGCGCTGCGGATAGCCGCGCTCGATAGCAGCGACCATTCCGCCCAGTGCGTCGATCTTCTCGATGTAGTCCCACGCGCCGCGCTCGATTTCGTTCGTCAGCACCTCGACGAAATACGATCCGCCGAACGGGTCGGCGGTATTCGTGACGCCGCTTTCGTACGCGAGAATCTGCTGCGTGCGCAGGGCGATGGTCGCGGCGGATTCGGTCGGCAGCGCCCACGCTTCGTCGAGAGAGTTGGTGTGGAGCGACTGCGTCCCGCCGAGCACCGCCGCCAACGCCTGAACCGCGGTCCGTACCACGTTGTTGTAGGGTTGCTGCGCCGTGAGCGAGCAGCCGGCCGTCTGCGCGTGAAAGCGCAGCGCCCACGACCGCGGATCCTTCGCGCTGAACCGCTCGCGCATCACGCGCTGCCAGATACGCCGCGCGGCGCGATATTTCGCGATCTCTTCGAAGAAATCGTTGTGCGCGTTGAAGAAGAACGAAAACCGCGGAGCGAAGTCGTCAATCTGCAAGCCACGACGAAGGCAATGCTCGACGTACTCGATGCCGTCGCGCAGCGTGAACGCCAGTTCCTGGATCGCGGTCGAGCCGGCCTCGCGGATGTGATAGCCGCTGATCGAAATCGAGTTGAACTTCGGCGTGTGCTTCGCTCCGAATTCGATCGTGTCGGTGACCAGCCGCATCGACGGCTCGGGCGGGTAGATGTATTCCTTTTGCGCGATGTATTCCTTCAGGATGTCGTTCTGAAGCGTCCCGGAGAGCTTTTGCCAGTCGGCGCCTTGCTTCTCGGCGACCGCGAGGTACATCGCCCAGATCGCCGCGGCCGGAGAATTGATGGTCATCGACGTGGTGACGTCCCCGAGCGGAATCTGATCGAAGAGAGTTTCCATGTCCGCGAGCGAGCTGATTGCCACACCGCATTTGCCCACTTCGCCTTCGGACATCGCGTGGTCGGAGTCGTAGCCCATCAGCGTTGGCAGGTCGAAGGCCACGGAAAGGCCCGTCTGGCCCTGCGCGAGGAGATACCGGAAGCGGCGGTTCGTGTCCTGGGCGGTGCCGAATCCCGCGAACTGCCGCATGGTCCAGAGGCGATCGCGGTACATCCGAGGGTGGATTCCGCGCGTGTAGGGAGGCTCACCCGGAGAACCGAGGTCACGTTCCGGGCTCCAGCCGGTGAGGTCGGCTTCCGTATAGAGCCGCCGGATCGGGTAGCTCGAGACGGTCGTGAAATCGGCAGAGCGGTCGGGCGAGCCCGCCAACGCCGGCTTGAGCGTTTTCTCTTCCCACTCGTGCTCAGCGTTCGACGGTTTTCGCGGGGCCCCAACTAGCGGATTACGATCGCCCCCGCGCTCTTCCTCGTCCGCCATTCAGGAGTCCCTATCTGTGGCCCGCCACGCCATCTGCGTCCGGTGCGCCCGGGATGTTCGGCTGGTGGAGGACGTGCCCGCTCTTGGCGTCCGCCAGCGTAATGTTATGGACATCCAGCGTACGGCCCATCGCCTGATTGAAGTTCAACTCCGCCTCGATCAGGTTGATACGGTCACGCAACTCGACGCCCTCCGCCGCGGTCAGAAGCTGCTGCTTCTGGACGACCGTGAAGGCTGTGGATGTGCCCAGTTGAAGTCTCTTCACCTCGTCGTCGTAGCTCTGCTGCGCGTAGATACGCGCCTCTTGGGCAGCGGCGATGGCAGCCCGGTCCTGTTCGAGAGTGATCAGGGCCTGGCGCACGTTGAGCACGATGGTGCTTTGCGTTTGCCGGTACTGCACTTCCTGCTGCCGCTGGTTCAGCTGTGCGGTGGCGTTCTGCGCCTCAGCGGCGCGATTCCGGATCGGGAGCGTCAAGTTTAGTCCAGCCTCGAAGGTCGGGTAGTTGCCGTGGATCATTCCGTTCCAATCGTCGGTCAGTCCTTCCGGGATGGGCGTTCCTGGCGCTGTGATGCCGATCCCGACGAAGCCGGTTGGCGTTGTGCCGGCGGGAATAGTGCCGCTGCTGGCGAAAACCGGTTCTGAGGCCAGGAAAGCCCCTGTTTCCGTTGTCGGCCTGATGACGCCTCCCAGCCCGGCCGCCTGATACTCTGCGAAGAGATTGAGCGTCGGCAAGAGCCCATTCTTCGTTGCCTTGACCTCAATCCCGGCATTCTTCAGATTCAGCTCGGCCTGCTGGAGTTCGGGGCGCTTCTGCCACGCCTCGTGCACAGCGTCCTCCAGAGAGATGTTCTCGGCTTCGGGGTCGAAAATGGGCGATGTCGGAATGATCTCGATGCCTTTGAGTTGCGCAGCCAGCGCGTCTTTCGTGATGGCCACGAGCAGCGTGGTTTCATCGAGCAACTGGGTCGTCTGAGCCTGAACGAGCGCCTGTTGATCGGTCGCCAGCTGTGACTGTGCGGTGATGACATCGAGGGGAGCCATGGTCCCGATCTCGAGCTGCTTTTTGTTGTTTTCGTAAAGTTGTTGATCGGCAGCCACCGCAACCTGCTCCACTTTTACGTTTTCGCGCGCGAAGACGAGCTCCCAATAGTCGGTCGCAACCTGTGTGACCGTGGTGATCACCTGCTGTGCGAACAGCGATTCGCCCACCTTGACCGTGTTCTTGGCCTCAAGGATGTAGCGGGTATTGGGAACCTTCCCGAATCCGTTCAGCAGCGGCTGCGTAAGTTCGACGGTCAGCGTGGACTGCTCGTACGGGTTGAAAAGGTCGAACGACCCGAAGTTCGTCGATGTGCGCGAGTTGTTGAATGTAACCTGCGCTTGCGTCCCTGTAGCGAAGCCCTGGGTATAGCCAAAGTTCGCCGTCGTTACGTGGTCCGTGAGTCCTACGGGAGCGGTGATTTGTGTGGTGATGCCGGCAAACAGCGGGTTATTGATCGGCGTGGTCGTTTGTTCCAAGGATAGCGTGCTGGTGACGGTCGGATCGAACGCGAGCCTTCCGTTGGCGCCCGATTTGGTAAGAAGGAGGGTGGCCTCGTCCAGCCATGGCACGTACCTCTCGACGGCGATGCTCAAGCTATTCTCGAGCCCAAGTGAGATTGCATCCTCGAGACTCAGCATCAGCTTGCCGTTCTGGATCAACTGGTCGAGGCGAGGCGAATTCGTTAGCTCAGGCGCCGGTATGTGCATCGACGTGTAAGGTGCGATGACGTTCGGAAACCAGGATTGCCCCTTCGAATAGTCCGGCCCGAATTTCAGGGCGCGGGCGGGCGAGGGCGGCGTCCCCTGCGCTGTCGGCGGGGGCTGGTACATGGGAGGCGCGGGCATCTGGCCCTGGGGCTGCGCCTGCGCGTCTGGAGCGGGCGCTTGTTGATTCTGAGCGTAGAGCGGCGAGATAACCAGCGAAGCCGCGGTCAAAAGCGCCAGCACTGCGTGCGTAAACCTTCGACTCATCGTGTTTTTTCCTCTCGGAGACGCGTTCTATTGCCGGGTGCAAAAGCCCAAATTACTGAAACGTGCGGGAGCCTCAATTTGTTTCAGGAACAATCCGCCCTGCACCGCATCAGTCAGGCGTATCCCGTTGACATTTGACGTTGAAATGGGAGTTCAGGCGCTCCAGATACTCGTTTCCAGGCGCTCGCGCGCGTTCGAAGCTGCGGACGCGCCAGTGTAGCATCCGGGCTTTTGAGTGACAATTGGCCTGATCCACTGTCGCTTTTTCGCCTTGGCGCCTCTGGCGTATCCCGTCGGCGTTGACACTCGCCGCGCCTCGCTCTACGATGGCCGGGCCTGATCAGATCCCTCATGCACACGTCCTTGCCTCCGAGCCCTCTGGTGGTGCGATTGTCTCGGCCGGGCGACCATCGCGGTCACCGCCGGGCGAGCCTCGTGCTGTTGATTTGCTTCGTTGCCGGACTCCTGTTCGCTCCTCGGCCCGCGGGCGCTCAATCGATCGATCAGGTCGCCGCACAGGCCAAGGTCAACGGTTACGTCACGGATTTGGCCGGCGTATTGAGCCAGCCCGCGAAGGATCAGCTCACCGCGCTGTGCACTGAAGTGGACCAAAAAGCCCAGGCCCAGATCGCCGTCGTTACGCTTAAGTCGCTCGGCGGCCGGCCGATCGAGGACTATTCGATCGACCTTGCCACGCGTCTCGGCGTCGGGCCCAAGTCGAACCGCGGCGTTCTGATTCTCTTTGCTGTAGATGATCACCGGTACCGTTTCGAAGTTGGCTACGGCCTCGAGCCGATTCTTCCCGACGGGAAGGTCGGTGGTTTCGGCCGCGAGGCGGTGCCTTACCTCCGTGACAACAACTACGATGCTGCCATTTTATTGATGACACGCCGCGTTGCGGACGTAATCGCCGCGGATCGAGGTGTCACGCTCACGGCGACGCCCGGCGTGGAAGCTCCCCCCGAAACGGGTAACCAGAACCTAGGCGGCCTCGGCAAAGTGATCCTGGTTTTGTTTGTCCTGTTCTTCTTTTGGGGAGTGATTCGCTTTTTCAGAATGGCCGCGGCGGGGGGCGGTCATCGGGGCAGCGGCTGGTGGATTGGACCCATGATCGGCAGTGGAATGGGTGGTGGCGGATGGGGCGGAGGATTTGGGGGTGGAGGCGGCGGGGGAGGGGGATTTGGCGGTTTCGGTGGGGGATCATTCGGCGGCGGGGGCGCGAGTGGTAGTTGGTGACGGTCGATGAACCTTGCATCCGTTTTTTGAGAGGATCACACGCATGGAGTCAAAGCTTACCGAACTGGTTGAGCGGCTGAAATCCGCGGCGATGGGCAACCTGAAGGCCGCAGTCTTGTACGGCTCCGCCGTCTCCGGTGACTTCCACGAAAAGCACTCGGACCTCAACGTCCTCTGCATTGTCCAGCACGCCGCTGCTGCCGATCTCGAGCATCTTCACCCCGTGGCCGAATGGTGGACGCGGCAGGGAAATCCCGCCCCGCTCGTCTTCACATTTGACGAACTGGTTCGCTCCGCCGACATTTTCGCCATCGAGCTTCTGGATATCAAGGCTCACCACCGCATGCTGTTTGGCGATGACCCGTTCGCAAGCCTGGATGTGCCGTTGAACCTGCATCGCCTGCAAGTCGAGCGCGAGCTTCGCACGGACTGGCTCCGCCTGCGCCAGGCAATCCTGACGGCGCCACGGAAGCGAGACGTGCAGCTCGGAATCATGCTCCGCTCCGTGTCGGCATTCTGCGCGCTTTTTCGCCATGCTCTGATCGCGCTCGGCCAACCCGCCGCGCACAGCAAAGGCGAAGCCGTCGATGGAATGGCATCGCTCACGGGCGCGAACCCGTCCGCGTTTCACACGATTCTCGATTTCCGGGCAGGGAAGCGCAAAGAGAAGGAGATCGACATCGAGGCTACGCTTCAGACTTACCTCGAATTCGTCGAAATCGCCACGAACGAGGTCGATCGGCGCCTCGATGTTTCCTAACGTTATGCCCGGATGCAGGCCCTGTGTTAGATTTCTTGCCGGACTCGCCGGAGGCTCCTGATGAAGAACGCCGTCATCGTTGTCGTGGTGCTGGTGATCGTTGCTCTCCTGGTTGGCGGCATGTACGTCTCGCGCCGCAACCAGATGGTCATGCTGAACGAAGCGGTGAAATCCGACTGGGCGCAGGTGGACGTTGTCCTTCAGCGGCGCGCGGATTTGATCCCGAACCTCGTCGAAACCGTGAAGGGTTTTGCCGCGCAGGAGCAGACCGTGTTTGACGATGTTGCCAAGGCGCGCACGCAATACTTGAACGCCCAGACGCCCACCGACAAGATTGCCGCGAGCAATCAACTGTACGGGATGGAGGTGAAGGTTCTCGCCCTCGCGGAGAACTATCCGCAGCTAAAGTCGAACGAGAACTTCTTGCGTCTACAAGACGAGCTTGCCGGGACGGAAAACCGCATCGCCGTCGAACGCAAGCGATACGACGACGCAATCCAGGCTTACAACACCTACATCGGCCTATTCCCGAACAACATCTTCGCCGGATGGGCCGGCTTTAAGCGCAACGACGCCTACTTTGCGGCGCCGGAGGCGGCGCGCGAAGTGCCGAAGGTGCAGTTCCCGGCTCCAGTGACCCACTAACGCGTTGGCTGCAAGCCGCAGGCCGCAACTTGACCCGTACAGGCGGGCCGCGCTACGCTAGATTTGCGAACGCCAAACTGGATGAAGCAAACCGTCCGAATCGCCGGGGGCATCAACGAGCTCTTCGGCACTCTCGATGAAAACCTGAAATTCTTCGAATCCGCCCTGCGTGTCACCACGCACCTGAAAGATCGGGATCTCGAAATCGAAGGTGATCCCGCGCAGGTGGAGCGGGCCGCCCGCATCCTCGGTGCGTACAACGACCGCGTCCGCGAAGGCCGCGTTCCGAGCAGCCAGGAAGTGAAATCCCTGCTCCGCACCGCTGCCGACGAGCCGGCTTCCACACTCCACGAGGCATTCTCTCCGACCCGCACTCGGGCGCTCGGCAAGAAGAGCGTCGCGCCAAAGAGCACGAACCAGCGCCGCTACATCGAAGCCCTGGAAACGTACGACATGGTTTTCGCCATCGGCCCCGGCGGCACCGGAAAGACCTACCTCGCCGTAGCGATGGCCGTCTCAGCGCTGCTTTCGAAGCAGGTCAACCGGATCATCCTCGCGCGCCCCGCGGTCGAGGCCGGCGAGCGCCTGGGCTTCTTGCCCGGGACGCTCCAGGAAAAGGTCGACCCCTACATGCGGCCGCTCTACGATGCGCTGCACGACCTGCTCGAGGCGGACAAACTCGAGCGCTTCCTCGAAAAGGACATCATCGAGGTCGCCCCGCTCGCCTTCATGCGGGGGCGTACGCTGAACGACTCGTTCGTCATCCTCGACGAAGCTCAGAACACGACGAGCGAGCAGATGAAGATGTTCCTTACGCGCCTGGGGTTCAATTCGAAGGCGGTGATCACCGGCGATATTACGCAGATTGATCTCCCGGACACGCGCCGTTCGGGTCTGATCGAGGCCATCGACGTGGTTGGCAAGATCGAAGGCATCGCGCTGGTCTATTTCGACGAGCGCGACGTCGTGCGCCACAGCCTCGTGCAGCGCATCATCAAGGCGTACGACGAATACGCGGGCGGGCAGCCGGGAGCGTCCCGCAAGGCCTCCGCTGCTGCCGCAAGACTGCCCGTTGAAAATCCGCGCCGCGATTAGCCACTCAGGTTAAACTCGCCATTTCATTTCGAGCCGGGCCATCCGCTCGCCCATGAATACGACTCTTGAAAACTGGGCTTCGCAGGTCCGCGCGGGTGATGTCCGCGCGATTTCCCGGGCGGTCTCCGCCATCGAGAATCGCGCGCCGGAAGCCGAACAGCTTCTGCGCCAACTTTTTCCTTTTACCGGCCGGGCCTGCCGCATCGGCGTCACGGGCGCGCCCGGAACGGGGAAGAGCACGCTCGTCGACCGGCTCGCAGCCCAGTATCGCAGCGAAAAAAAGACCGTCGGCATCATCGCGGTCGACCCGTCGAGCCCATTTACCGGAGGCGCCATCCTGGGAGATCGCATCCGCATGCAGGGACATGCGACCGACGAAGGCATCTTCATCCGCTCGATGGCCACGCGCGGCTATCTCGGCGGCCTTGCACAGGCCAGTGGTGACGTCGCGCTGCTTCTCGACGCTGCCGGGAAAGAGATCATCCTCATCGAGACCGTCGGCGTCGGCCAGGGCGAAATCGAAATCGTGCGCCTCGCCGACTGCACTGTGGTTGTCCTCGTTCCCGGCATGGGCGACGACGTCCAGAATCTCAAGGCCGGTTTGATGGAGATCGGCGACATCTTCGTGCTCAACAAGTGCGATCGCGAAGGAGCCGACCGCTTCGAGCAGCAGCTCCGCGCCGTGCTGGAGCTTATGCCCGACCGCGAAGGTTGGAGGCCGCCTATCGTGCGCACCGTCGCCACAGAAAATAGGGGCGTCGATGATCTTGCGCGCCAGATCGTTCTCTTCCGAGAGCATTTCACGAACGCGCCCAATCGTCGCGCCCGGGAGATGGCCTATTGGAAGGAGTGGTTGCTACGGCTGCTTCAAGCGCGCCTGCTTGAACGGGTCGGCGCCGGTCGCATGACGGAAGCTGAATTCGATGCGCTGGCTTCCGAAGTCGCAGCCCGCAAAAAGGATCCGTACGCGGCCGTGAACGATATCCTCGCGCGCGCGGGTTTGTCTTGAACGACACCACTGCGATTTGAACTTTCAAGGTTCACCTGCTAATTTCTTTTTTTGTCGTTTTAGCCGTTGTATCCGCTGTTCTTTGGGAGCCGGATGAAGCTCGGAGAACTTGAATTCCATATCGTCGTCGCCGGACGGGTCCTGCTCGACGGCGGGGCGATGTTTGGCGTGATTCCGCGTCCGCTGTGGGAGAAGAAGATGGCTCCCGATGCGCGCAACCGCATCACGCTTTCGATGAACTGCCTGCTGATCCGCGCGGACGGGAAATGGATACTGGTCGAAACGGGCGCGGGCGACAAGATGAGCCCAAAACTTCGCGACATCTACGGTCTGGACGCGCCGCGACTCGTGGACGGCCTCCGTGGCCACGACCTGCGTCCCGAGGACATCGACATCGTCGTAAACACCCACCTACATTTCGATCACTGCGGCGGGAACACCCGCGTCGAGAAGGACAAAGTCGTGCCTGCCTTTCCGAACGCGCGCTACATCGTCCAGCGCGGCGAGTACAACCATGCCATGAACCCCAACGAGCGCGACCGCGCGAGTTACTTCGAGGAGAATTTCGCGCCACTTGAGGCAGCCGGAATGTTTTCGTTTCTCGAACGCGATGACACCATTGCGCCGGGCGTGGAACTCGTGCGCGTTCCCGGCCACACGGCGGACATGCAGTGCGTAAAATTGACGGGTGGCGGCAAGACCGCCTTCCTTTTCGCCGACCTTGTGCCCACCACGGCGCACCTCCCGCTTCCCTGGATTATGGGTTACGATCTCTACCCCATGACGACGCTCGAAAACAAGAAACGTTGGATTCCGGCTGCCGTCCGCGAAGGCTGGCTCGCGCTCTTCGCCCACGATGCGCGGGTTCCAGCGGCTTATCTGCGCGACCGCGACGGCCAATGGGAGCCAGAATCCGTAACCATCGATTAGAGCAGGGGGCATCAGGAGAGCACTCGGCCAAATATGGCGAAAACCACAAAGCGGAAACCAAAGAACGAGCCGGTCAAGATCGGCATCATCGGTGGTAGCGGCTTGTATCAGATGGCTGGCCTCACCGACACGCGCGAGATTCGCGTCAAGACCCCGTTCGGCGACCCGTCCGACGCGCTGGTGATCGGAACGCTCGAAGGGCGCCGTGTGGCATTTCTTGCGCGCCACGGCCGCGGCCACGTCTTCTCGCCGAGCGAGATCAACTACCGCGCCAACATCTGCGCGATGAAAATGCTCGGCGTCGCGCAGATCATTTCCGTGAGCGCGGTCGGTTCGCTCCGCGAAGATCTGCCGCCGATGGATTTCCTGATTCCGAACCAGTTCTTCGACCGCACGCGGGGCCGCACATCGACCTTCTTCGGCGGGGGCGTGGTGGCGCACATCGCTTTCGAGAAACCAACCTGCGCGCGCCTTTCGGAACATCTCGCGACTGCCTGCGATCGCGTCGAGGTCAAGGTCCACCGTGGCGGCACGTACGTCTGCATGGAAGGGCCGGCCTTCTCGACGCTTGCCGAATCGCACACCTATCGCCAGCTCCGCTTTGACGTTATCGGCATGACGAACCTGACCGAAGCCAAGCTCGCGCGTGAAGCCGAACTTTGCTACGCTACCTTTGCGATGATCACGGATTACGATTGCTGGCATCCCGAGCACGATTCGGTGACGGTCGCCACGATCATCAGCTATCTCAATAAGAATGCCGAAAATGTTCAGCGGGCGATCCGCGAGGCCGTGCGCGCGCTCGGCGATGAGCGGCCGTGCAAATGCGGCTCGGCGCTGGCCCACGCGATCCTGACCGACCGGAAGCGCATCCCGGCGGCGGCGAAAAAGCGCCTCACGCCCATCATCGGCAAGTACATTTGACCGCACGGTTTGCATCCGTCGCGCAGGGAATCGTTCGTAGTACTTTGTGTGCAATCGGACTTCGGGCTGCGCTTGGCCCAGTCTGCCAAGAAACGGGGCGCTCATGTCACTTCTGGTAGTCGGATCTGTCGCTTTTGACGCCATTGAAACGCCATTCGGCAAGGTCGACCGCACACTTGGCGGCGCGGCCACCTACTTCGCCCTCGCCGCGAGCCATTTTGCGCCCGTTCGTCTGGTCGCAATCGTCGGCGAGGACTTCACGCATAAAGACGAAGCTGTTTTCCGGGGCCGCAAGATCGACCTCACCGGCCTCGAGCACGTGCCGGGGAAATCGTTTTTCTGGTCCGGTCGCTACAGCCAGAATATGAACGAGCGCACCACGCTTGCGACCGAACTGAACGTCTTTGCTTCCTTCCGGCCCACTCTCCCCGAATCCTATCTGGATTCGCAGTACATTTTCCTCGGCAACATCGACCCCACGTTACAGCACTCGGTGCTGCAGCAGGTCCGCCGGAAGCCGAAGGCAGTCGGCCTGGATACGATGAACTACTGGATCGACGGAACGCCGGCACAACTGCGCGAAACGCTCAAGCACGTGCAAATCCTCACGATCAACGACGACGAGACGCGCCAGCTCACCGGCGAGCACAACCTGTTCCGTGCCGCCAGGCACGTTTTCAAGATGGGCCCGAAGACTCTCGTCATCAAGCGCGGCGAGCACGGTGCGCTGATGGTTCACGACGGCTTCATTTTCTCGGTACCCGCTTTTCCCCTCGAGGAAGTGCATGATCCGACGGGGGCCGGCGACACTTTTGCCGGCGGCTTCATGGGCTATCTGACGAGCAAGGGTCGTGTCAATGAAGAGACGCTGCGCTCGGCGATGGTCTATGGCTCGGTGCTCGCCAGCTTCACCGTCGAGAAATTCGGGGTCGAGAGGCTCGCGAAGGTCACGCGCAAGGAGATTACTGCGCGCGCGCGCAAATTCGCCCGCCTCACCTCGTTCAAGCTCTAGCGGGTTCTCGGCCTGGGATAACCTTTGGCACCGACCCCGAATCGAAGTTGACGTGCTGAGCGCCGGGGTGCTATCACTCTTGTCTGTTTTGCAGGGGGATTTGCAGGCGGTTTGGTGTTTCCCTCGTTCCGCTTTCCCGGCTGGCCGCAGCGAGCGGCTTCGGGATCCCCGTATAAACTTCAGAGGAGGCTGGAATTGAAGCGTCCGTGGCGGGCTGCGCTGACCTCGGTGGCAGGACTGGTGGTGGTGCTGCTCGGAGGTTGCAGCAGCGCACCGGCCGTCAACTCCACGCCCGGGATCACGAATCTCTTTCCTTCGAACATCACCGCCGGTAGCGATGGTTTTACGCTTTCCATTGCCGGAACGGGATTCATATCCAACTCCTCGGGCGTGACGTTCGCCTACTGGAATGGATCGCCTCGCTCCACGACACTCAATGCTGTCACCGGCCAGCTTCAGGTTTCGATCTTCGCAGCGGACGTCGCAAATCCGGGCGTCCCGCAGGTCACCGTCTTTAATCCGGGGCCGGGTGGCGGGACGTCGACCGCGACGACCTTCACGATCGAGCCTGTCCAAGCTGGTGCGCCAACGATCACCTCCCTTGATCCCGCGAGCGCGAAAGCGGGCGGCATGACCTTCACGCTCACCGTGGACGGCACCAACTTCGCCGCGAACGACGTGATCACCTGGAACGGCAGCGTTCTCGCTCCGACCAGCATCAGCGGCAATCAGGCCACCGCAACCGTCCCTGCGGACGACATCGCGAACGTCGGCTCGGGCAGCGTGGCCGTGAGTACTCCGGGGCTGGTTATCGCTTCGCCTTCGGTCGCATTTCCGATCACGGGACCGGATAATCCGAGCCCAACCGCTTCCTCGCTTTCGCCGTCGAAGGCGGTTGCGGGCGGTGCCGACTTTGAAGTATTCGTCAGTGGCTCGAATTTCGTATCCAGCTCGGTAGTCGAATGGAACAGCAGCCCGCGCGCGACGGCGTTCGTGAGCAGTTCGCGCCTCGTGGTCCTGATTACCGCGGCGGACATCGCGTCGTCCGGATCGGCTCAGATCACGGTGACGAACCCGGCCCCCGTCGGTGGCACATCCTCGCAGGTGGTCTTCACCGTCAGTGCCCCTTAGTCGGGTGCCGTCCGCCGGCGACCCAGTCGTGGTTGCATTCCGCGAATCGCCCCTTCGTCCGCGTCTGGACTCGCCTCTCCAAATTCCTTATTCTCGAATCCATCACATGCCGCAACCTTTCAAGCCACCTGCTCTGCGACCCGGAGACGCAATCCGCGTTCTTTCGCTCGCAAGCCCCGTTAAGGAAGACTCCTTGCAGAAGGGGTGCGACGAACTTGTCCGCCTCGGATATGCGCCGAAAATCGACCGCGCGAGCGCTCTTGCTCGCGACGGCTTCTTTGCCGGCTCCGCCGCCGACCGCCTCGCGACACTCAAGCAAGCGCTCTCTGACCCGGTTGCGCGCGCGATCTTTTGCTCTCGCGGCGGCTATGGCTCGACCTATCTGCTTGATGGACTGAACGATCTGCCTGCATCGCCCAAAATCCTGCTTGGTTCGAGCGATATCACTTCGCTTCAGATATTTCTGTGGCAGAAGTTCCGCTGGGTGACGTTCTACGGCCCGATGGTTGCGTCGAATTTCGATCGTGGAGCCGGCGCGCCGCACGGCTACGACGCGCCCAGTCTCTCGCGAGCGCTCACCGAAACGAAGCAGGGTTGGACACTGGACTTGCAAGGCGAATCCCTGATTCCGGGCAGCGGCGAAGGCATTCTCCTCGGCGGATGCCTCACGCTTATAGAAGGCACACTCGGCACCACTTGGGAACTCGACACAAGCGGCGCAATCCTCGTCTTGGAGGACCGCGCTATGAAGCCATACCAGGTGGATCGCGCGTTGATGCATCTGAAGCAGGCGGAGAAGCTTCGCGGCGTCGCGGGAATCATTCTTGGTGAGTTTCCCGAGTGTGACCCGCCCGCCGGGGGCGAAACGGTGCGAGATGTCGCGCGCCGCATTCTGCTGCCTTTCGGTATTCCGATCGTTTGGGGCGCACCCATCGGACACACGCCGCGAGCGGCACTGACTTTGCCTCTCGGCGTTCCCGCGACCCTTTCGACCAACGGTCGCGCGCAGCTCAAAATTCTCGAGCCCGCCTGCATGCCATGACTCCCGGCCTCATCAAACCGCCCGTGGCCCACATCCATCTCCTCGGCATCGGCGGAGCTGCGATGGCTCCGGTCGCCGGCATGCTTGCGGAACGAGGCTTCCGCGTCACAGGCTCAGACGCCGGCGTCTACCCGCCCGCCTCGACTCTGCTGCGCTCGCTCGGCATCTCTTGGAACGACGGTTACAGCGAGGAAAACCTCAGACCGCCGCCCGACCTCGCCGTGATCGGCAATGCGATTTCGCGGGGCAATCCCGAGCTCGAGCGCATCCTTGACGAGAAGATTCCATACCGCTCGATGCCGCAGATTCTCGAAGAGTATTTCCTGTCGGGCCGGACATCCCTTGTCGTCGCTGGCACTCACGGCAAAACGACCACCACGGCGATGCTCGCCTGGATTTTCCAGGTGGCCGGTCGCCGCCCCGATTTCCTCATTGGCGGCGTCGCCCCGAATTTCGGCGACCGCAGCTACAGCCTCGGCGGCGGCGAGGAATTCATCATCGAGGGCGACGAGTACGATACGGCCTTCTTCGACAAAGCCCCCAAGTTCCTCCACTATCATCCCGACGAACTGATTCTCACTTCGCTCGAGTACGACCACGCAGACATCTACCCTGATCTCGCTTCCATCGCGCTTCAGTTTCGCCGTGTGGTTAATCTGGTGCCGCGCCGCGGGCGCATCCTGATCTGGGGCGAGAGCAGGGAATTGAGGGAGGCCGTCGCGAAGGCATTCTGCCCGGTCGAAACTTTTGGCCTTACGCCGGAATGCGATTGGTGCGCCGGAGACATTCTCTGGCACGATGACGCCACCGAGTTTCGCGTCGCCTACCGCGGCAGCGAAGTCACGCGCATCCGCATTCCCGTTGCCGGGCGCCACAATGTTCTCGACGCGCTGGCTGCAATTGCGCTCGCCTATGGCCGCGGCGTCGAATGCGACGCCATCGAGCAGGCACTCGCCACATTTCAGAGCGTCCGTCGCCGCATGGAGATCAAGGGCGAAGCGAACGGTATCCTCGTCGTCGAAGATTTCGCGCACCATCCGACCGCCATCCGCCTGACCCTCGAAGCCGCTCGCACGCGCTGGCACGGTCGCAAAATCTGGGCCGCCGTCGAGCCGCGTTCGAACACGATGCGCCGCAAAGTTTTTCAGGACGCGCTGCCGGAGGCCCTTTCGCTCGCCGATGCCGTTCTTTTCGGCGCCGTCAATCGCGCCCAATCGCTTGCCGAAGATGACCGTCTGTCGCCCGATGTTATCGCCGCGGCGATTCGCGCGCGCGGTTGCGCGGCACAGGCGTTTGATTCCGCCGAAGAGATCGCCGGCTATCTCGCCGCGAACGCCCGCCCGGGCGATCTCGTCCTGATCATGTCCAACGGCAGCTTCGACGGACTGACGGCCAAGCTTCTGGAGAAATTACACGCCGCATCCGGTGTCCGCGCATGAAGAGCCGTGGCGTCCGAATTCTGCGTTCGATAGCGCTTCTTGCCGTCTTGGGATTCTCGATCGGCGCCCGTCCGGTTGGCGCAACCATCAAGTACGAGGTTTCGTTCGGCCATCCCGAACGGCATCGCTTCGGCGTGTCGATGACCATTCCCACCGATGGCCGGGAAGCGACGGTTGCGATGCCGGCGTGGAATGCCCTCTATCAGGTTCGCGATTTTTCTCAACGTGTGCGCGAAGTCGCGGGTGCGTGCTCCGCCGCTGGTGGCGCTCCGGCAGACGTGCGCAAGCTCGACAAGCAGACCTGGCGAATCTCCTTTTCGAAGGACTGTGAGCTTGGCGATAGCAAGAGTCTCGAAGTCCATTACACGATCGAGTGGGACGATCTGGGGCCGTTCAATTCGCAGCTCAACGAATACCACGCGTTTGTGAACCTTGCGGAGATTTTGATGTATGTCCCGGATCGCCGCAGTGAAGACACGTCCGTGCGATTCACCGACCTCCCTCCCGGCTGGCGAACTGCCGCGGAGCTTCCCGCCGCGCAGGTCGCCAACATGTACGTGGCGCCAAGTTACGACAAGCTCGTCGACGCGCCGGTCGAAGCCGGAAAATTCGATGAGTTTCAGTTCGATAGCGGCGGCGCGCGGTTCCGCGTAATCGTCGACGCCGAGAATTGGAACAGGAGAGTTCTCGAAGAAGCGCTTCGCCGCATCACGAGCTACGAATTGCAGTTGATGGGCGGCCCGCCTTTCGATCCGCCCAACCGGGAGTACACGTTCATCTTCCATATTGATCCCGGCGAAGACGCCGGCGCCGGGGGCATGGAGCACGCGAACTCGACCGCCATTGCAATGCGCTCCGTCGAATCGGCGATTTTTGTCGCCGCGCATGAATTCTTTCACGTTTGGAATGTGAAGCGGATTCGCCCCCAAAGCCTTGAGCCGGTGGATTTCACGAAGGAGCAGTACACGCGCGCGCTCTGGTTCGCCGAAGGCGTGACGAGCGCCTACGCTGCATATGCGCTCGAGCGCGCCGGGCTGTGGTCGAAGGGGCAGTTCTATGCGGATCTCGCGGCGCAGATCGGCGAACTCGACTCCCGCCCGGCGCGGAGATGGCAGAGCGTCGAGGAATCCAGCCTCGACGCCTGGTTTGAGAAATACGACGCCTACAATGCCCCGGACCGCAGCATCTCGTATTACAACAAAGGGCAGATTGTCGGGGTCATGCTCGATCTCGCGATCCGCGACGCGACGGACGATCGTAAGTCGCTCGATGATGTTCTCCGCCGCATGAACGTCGAATATGCCCAGCAAGGCCGGTTCTACGACGATGGCGAAGGCATCCGCGCCGTCGTCGAGGAGGTTGCGGGGAGGAGCTTTCAAGACTTCTTCCGGCGCTACGTTTTCGGCACGGAGGAAATTCCTTACAATGATTTCCTCTCTATCGCCGGTTTGGAGCTGAGAACAAGAGACGGCGCCAGTTCGGCCAACCCCGGCGCGCACGCGGCCCCGCCGTACTCGATTGCCGAGATCTCGAATCCCACCGATCGCCAGCGCCGAATCCGCGAAGGCTTGCTTCGCGGCACGACGGACTAAGATGCCCGGTGCCGGGTTGTTATGATTCGTACTCTTCTCACCGGATTCGTCGTCGCCCTCGCTGTTCTCCTCGGCTTGCCGTGGCTCATTCTGTGGACTCTCGTAACCGGCCACCCGGATCTCATGTACAGGTTGTCGATGAAGTTCTCGCGTTTTGTGGGCCGGCTTGCCGGCATGCGCGTGCGTGTCGAGGGGCTCGAAAATATTCCTCCAGGCGCCTGCATCTTCGCTGCAAACCACGCCTCTAACCTCGATCCCTTGGCGCTCTTGCCCGTGATTCCGCGGCGCGTGTCGATTTTTGCGAAGCGGGAACTGTTTCGCATCCCGATATTTTCGGCCGGCATGCGCCTGGCCGGATTCATCCGCGTGGATCGAACGGGAGGGGAAGCCGCCGCGGGCATCGCGGCCGCCGTCCGAAGGCTGAAAGAGGGTCTTTCGTTAGCGATCTTTCCCGAGGGTACGCGCAGTCCGGACGGCCGCCTGCGCCGGTTCAGGAAGGGCGCCTTCGCGATCGCGATCGAGGCGGGTGTTCCGATCGTGCCGGTCTCGATCGCGGGAGCTCACCGGATGCTGCGCAGAGGCGATTGGGTCGTGCACCAGGGCGAAGTCACCGTCCGCTTCGCCCCAGCCGTGGACGCATCCAGTTACACCGCGAGCGACCTATCGAAGTTGCTCGCGCGAGTCGAGTCGCTCGTCGCGGCAGGTCTGCCGCCCGACCAGCAGCCGCTCCCGCGCCCGGCCGGATCGCCTGAATAGGGCGGTTTCGCCGCACGCTTGCTATACTTCAATGAGATGCCGGAAAAACTCATCCACGAAGTAATTCCTGTTGGCCCCTTGCAGTGCAACTGCTCGATCCTCGGCGATCCGGTTACGCACCAGGCGATCGTGATCGATCCGGGGGACGAGGTGGAGCGTATCCTCGAAGTCATCCAACGCCATGGACTCAAGGTTCTTGCCATCGTCAGCACGCATACTCACATCGACCACGTTGGCGGCCTTGCCGCCCTTCACCGTGCGACCGGCGCGCCCGTCTTGATCCACGAAGCGGATATGCCTCTCTACAAGGCTCTCGACATGCAGGCGCAGTGGCTCGGCATTCCCACGCCCGAGATCGTGCAAATTCGCGATTTCGTCAAGGAAGGCGACACACTGCGCTGGGGTGGCTTCGAAGGTCAGATCCTGCACACGCCCGGCCATACGCCCGGCAGCATCAGCATGATCGTCAAACCTGGTACCGCCGCGCCTGCGCACCAGCGTGCGCCCGGGCGTGAAGATTCGCCCGTCGCTGCCCGGCTTCTCGCCGGCGACACCCTGTTTCAAGGCAGCATCGGCCGCACCGATCTTCCGGGCGGTTCCTTCCCCGAGATCATGCGTTCAATCCACGAGAAACTGCTCGTCCTCCCCGACGATATGGTCGTCTACCCCGGCCATGGCGACCTCACGACCATCGGCGCCGAGCGCGACCACAACCCCTTCCTTCGCTGATCCCGCTGTCCATTGCGTTTTCGCCAATACCTGGTTCTAGAACCATCTATTGCGGGCCTAGGAACACTATGCTCCACCTTTCCTTTACTCCTCTGCACCAACACCGGATAATCACCGCGGTCGCCAGGAACTGGCAGCGCGAACGGCGCGATCGGCAGTGCAGAGGGCTTGCGCGGCGAGTTTTTTGGAACTAGAGTTCCGACTAGTAGCAAGTGCCTTTCAGCTATACTTGGGACACTGGGAAGGGCGCCCGGGCCATGCGAGAACTCCATCCGAGATTGCAGCCGAGTAAACGACGAGATTCTCCGGGTGCCGATGGGCGCCCGGCTTCCGCGGCGCGCGAAATTTGCGGGGTGATACTGACATGAGACGCTCTGATCTGGTTCGAAATCCGGGGAAGGGGAAGACTGTGCGGACATCGCAGATTGTGTTTGGTGAGAGGCAGCATCTTCTTCGCGTGCTCGATTCGGTCGAGCACAGCGCCTTGCCCGCCTCGCGTCTCGATCAGGAGCGCCGGGTGATCGAGCAGTTGATCCATGCGCGCACTCAGGAGCTCAACCGCATCAACGCCAGCTGGGACGAAAAAATCGGCACTGTGCTGAGCGCTGAGGTGCGGCCTGACGCGCTCGACCAGCTCTCTCGCCAGGCGCCCAAAGAGGATTACTACCTGCTCCGTCTGATTAGCGAGCATCCCAAGGTAGGCGCGAAGACCCTCGGCCGCCTTTCGCATCATCCGTATTCGGCGATTCGCGAGAACATAGCCCGCCATCCCAATAGCGATGCCGCCACGCTCACCCGGCTCAGTCGGGACCGCACGCAGCCGCTCTGGTATCTGGTCGCATTCAATCCCAATGCCCCGGCGCCGCTCCGCAAGAAGTTGCAGGAGCGCATGCGCCGCCTCGGCGAAAAATCCGCAACCCAGTAGGCCAACCCCATTTGTCGCCCGACCGCTCTGCTTCCGCGAATCGAGTCGCGTGGGACCCGCAGGACTATGCGCGCAATTCGCAGATGCAGGAGGAGTACGGCCGGAAGCAACTCGCCGAACTCAATCTGACGGGGAACGAAGCGGTCCTCGACATCGGCAGCGGCGACGGTAGGCTGACTGCTGCGCTCGCGCAAATGGTTCCGAACGGCCGGGTCCTCGGAATCGATAGCTCGCCCGACATGATCGCGGCAGCGCGTGCGGCTCACCAATCGCGCCTGCCAAATCTCGCCTTCGAAGTGGTGGATGCCTCGGCGCTGCCTTTTCGCGGGGAATTTGACCTGGTTTTCTCGACGTCAGCCCTGCACTGGATCAAGAACCATGTCGCCGTACTCGGAGGCATCCGGCAAGCCCTCAAGCCCGGCGGGAAGATCTACCTCACCTTCGGCGCGCGAGGCACCCTTTCGGGCCTTGCTCCCATTGTGAACGGGCTCATGGGGGATCCTGCTTGGGAGACCTATTTTCGGGATTTTGAGGTCCCGTTTGGGTTCTACGGACCGGAAGAGTATCGCCCGTGGCTCGAACAGCTCGGCTTCGCAATCGAACGATTGGAGCTGATCGAACGTGACGTTACTCACCAGGGAAGGGAAGCTTTCGCAGGCTGGCAGCGGTCCACGGGAATGCCTTACATTCACCGAGTCGACCCGCAACTGCGCGATGAATTCCTCCGCGCCCTCGTCGATCGATACATCGAAAAGCATCCAATCGACGCGCAGGGCTTGGTGCACGTCCGCATGGTCAATCTTCTCGTGAAGGCAACGAAAGGGAAGGAGTGAAGCTCAGTTGCGGGGTGGGTTCTGTGGATCCGCGGCGAGCTTTGAAGTGATCTGCTTCACATAGTTCTGCGTCTCGAAGAAGGGCGGCACGCCGCCGTAGCGGTCGACCATCTCCGGTCCGGCGTTGTACGCCGCCAGCGCGAGCCGCAAGTTTCCGCTGTAGCGCGCGAGCAGATCCTTCAGGTAGTGAGTCCCTCCATCGATGTTCTGCGCGGGGTCGAACACATTCCCCACTGCGTATCGCGCAGCAGTCTCCGGTAGCAACTGCATCAATCCGAGCGCCCGCTTCCTGGAAACCGCCTTGGGATCGAAATTCGATTCCGCGGCGATCACATGCGCGATGAGCTTTTCATCCACGCCATGCTTCTGCGCCGCTGCGTGAATCAGCTTGGCGTAGCGCACCCCGAAGTCAGCATTCGCGGCTGGCGGTGCGGGAAACAGGTCCTCCGGTTCGACGTCGATCAAATCGCTCGCGCCAATTTCGACCGTGCCGCCCGCCACAGCGAGGCGGACGCGATCGCCATCGAAGTCGTACCCCGCGACGTGAAGCCTTGCGCCCGACCGCAGCACGGCGTAGTCCGCGCGCGCGGCAGGCGTTGCGATTGCCGCCGCAATCAACGCTCCCGCGAAAATAAGCCGTCGCATCACTCTCCCGAGGGCTTTGCCGCTGGATTCGCCGGCGGGCGTTGCGCGCTCGCGGGCGGAACGATCCCATTGTCCCGCAGGTACTCGACCATCTGGCCGTAGTGATCCATCGCGTGCGTGCAGGCAAAAATGGCGAGCGCGGCCCGCGTCCTCAAGAACGGAACCGCCGGGTTCGCCATGGGTGTGACCGCATTATCGGCGTTAATCGTGGCGATGGCTTTATGGGCGTGTGCGAAAGAATCGTGCAGGTATTGAAGGATCTGGTCTTTGGTTTGAATGGCATCCGGCCCGTTGGAACCGATGCCTTCGTCGGGTGCTACAGGAGCCGTCTCCCCGAGGATCGAACCGAAGAAGCGGTTGTTCACTGTTGCCACGTGCTTCACTTGTTGCGCGAACGTGCGCACTCCCTTGAACTCGCCGTTCGTGGGCGCAAACGAGTACTTGTCTTCGGGCATGGCCTGGGCTGCGCCGGTGAATTCGCGCTCGATAATCGTGAGTTGCGTGTCCAGCACGGAAGTAATTGTGGGAGGTTGCGTCGACGCCGGCGGCGGTCCCTGCTGCGCGAAAACCGGTCCGCCGGCGAGCAGTCCTACCGTACACAGCACTGCCGCTCCAATTACCGTAAAGACTTTCATCGTTCCCCCTCTTTGATCAGTCTCTTCCGTGGCCGTCTAGCACGCAGGTTCGAATGGCGTCCGCCACCCCGCAGGCGTCATTAGAAAGGGTAACCTTCCACCCAAGAGATTTCAACTCCGGCACGGCGTTCTCCATCACAACCGGCAAGCCCGCAAAATCGAGCATCTCGCGGTCGTTCCAGTTGTCACCGATGGCCATCACTTCGCCGGGCGCGATCCCGCGCCGCCGGGCCCATTCCGCGAGCGCCGAGCCTTTTGTGACGCCTTCGTTCAATACATCGAGCATCGATAGATTGCGCTGCTCGTACTCGGTCAGCGCCAGCGCGTACTGCGGAGCGATGGAAAGCGCCTCGAGCGAGCGCATCGCGCGGCGCATCTCCTCGCACTCCCCGAGGAAAAGAATCTCCACGGGATCTTCCCCATCGAGGCACGCCGTAAGAGGCGCGATCTCGGCGACCTGCTCGCGAGAGCGCAGGTAGGAAGCGGTGCGCGGGTTGTCCCAATCCACGCGCTCGAAGATCACCTGCCCCGCGAGAGGCCGGTCGAAAATCACCGCCGCGGACGACCGATACTCCGGCGTGGCTTCAAGGACCTGACGGGCGGTCGCGACGGGCAGCAGCCGGCGATAGTGCGTCTCGCCTTTCCTCGATTTAATCACGGCGCCGTTGCTGGCAATCAGGTGGACATCGCAGGTCAGCTCGCTTGCAATTTTCTGCGCCGACAGGAATCGTCGCCCGGTGACGACCACGATCTCGATCCCGCGCGCGGCCGCCTCCGCGATGGCGCGGGCGTTCGCTTCCGGCAGCCGCCCCTGACTGTCGAGCAGCGTTCCGTCGAGGTCCATTGCAATCAGCTTGATCGTCAATTCCGGTCTCTTTCCGTCACGCACTCCCCCACAAAAAGGCTAGCACTGGCGCAGTGCGATTGGAAGGGCGCAATCCTGCAGGCCCGAATCGCAATTGGCGGCTGTTCACCCGTTTGTTAGAATGAAATCGCGGTGGGCGGCTAGCTCAGTTGGGAGAGCATCGCGTTCGCAACGCGGGGGTCGGGGGTTCGAATCCCCTGCCGTCCACCACTCTGAGTCTTCCAGTGCCGCCCCGGCTTCCTCTAGGGAATCACAGGCTCGGGGAAATAAGTTGCGCCACGGAATGCCCATGGGATTATGATGTAGCCATGTACGCTGCCGTGCGCCACGCGGCGATCTGTGTCCTTTCCGTAGTAGTGGTTGCTATGCCCAGCCTCGCTCAGAGGCAGACGGGACCACCCACTCTCTCCTTGCCACCGAATTCTGCGCCGGGTGCCGCACCCATCTCGCCTATCGCGGCTCCTGGTGCCGACGTGTGGGGCCTCCCGGGTTCCACGGCTTCGACAGTGATGCCGGACCCGATCGACACCAGCCGCATGGCTGCGGCGGAGGCGTGCAATTCCTGGACCGAGGCTGGAACGAAGAGTCCCACGGTGAGCGTGGCACGGCTCGCCGTTCCCGGAAAGGCGACGAGCGAGTATCAGAAGGGCTGCGGAGCGTTCAAGAGCAAGAGGTTGGACGAGGCCGAACAGTACGTGCGCAGCGCCATACGGCTCTATCCGAATTACGCCGCTGCTTGGGTCGTGCTGGGCCAGATCCTCGACGCCCAGAAGAAGAGAGACGACGCCCGAAAAGCGTGCTCGCAGGCACGGAGCGTCGATCCCGACTACGTGGCGCCGTATCTCTGTCTGGCTGATTTCGCGGCCAGCGAGGGAGACTGGCAGGAAGTTTCGATTCTGTCGGTCGGCGCTCTCGAACTGGATCCCTCGGGCAACGCCTATTCTTTCTACTATGCCTCCGCAGCCGCACTGCACCTCGGGGACCTGTCTCGGGCGGAGAAGGACGCGCAGAACGCAATCAAGCTGGACAAGTGGCACCACATGCCGCAGGTTCACCTGCTCATGGCCCAGATTTACCAGGCCCAGGGCGACTCCCACGGCCAGGCCGTCCAGTTGCGGGAATACCTGAAATCCGCTCCCAACTCGCAGGATGCATCGAGCGTGAAAAGCACACTCGCTCAACTCGACGCGCAGGCTTCCAAGTAGCCAAACGGCTCCCGAAGCAATTTAGGATGTGATGCAGGCCGCGAACGCGCCTGCCGCAGGATGCTAAGGCCGCCCGCCCTCGGCAGCCTCGCGTTGGGCGACGATTCTGCGCGCGCTGGCATACAGGGCCTTCGCCTGAGGAATCGACTCGACGGCCTTGTCGAGTTGCGGGTCGTTTTCGAGCGCGACTCTATACCCTTCGTTCAGCCCGAAGACGGTCGTGAACACCTCGCGCTTGATTTCCCATTTCAACCAGGCCGAGTTCTGCTGAATCTGGTCTTCGGTGAATGGGATGTGCTGCTCGCCGAGGTACTTCCGGAATTGACCCAGCACGGCGTCGTCCACGGTGAAGTTCTTGGTGATCTCGGGCTTCTGACCCAGATAGAACCGCGCGAAATCGCCAACGCCCGAGGGCAGGGGATAGAGCACGCCGCGCCGCTCCAGCAGATCCTGAAAATCGTTTGCCTTCGGCGTGGGCACGATCGCGTCCGGCGTGATCCCGCCTTCGCCATAGACCTGGCGTCCCGTGTCGGTGAGTTTCACTTCAGGTGCGTGAGGCGGCTTTGGGTTGTAGTGGTAATCGTAGAGCGTCACATTCTTGTAATCGCGCTGGATCAAGCGCCCGCTCGGGGTGTAGTAACGCGCGGTCGTCAGCAGCAGCGCGGTATTTTCGCTCAACGGAAACTGCGTCTGCACGAGTCCCTTGCCGAAAGTTGTTTCGCCCACAATCAGCCCGCGGTCGTGGTCCTGAATCGCACCGGAGACGATTTCCGAAGCCGACGCGCTCCCATTGTTGACGAGCACGACCAACGGAACCTCGACTCCCTGATTACCGCGCACTGCGTAGTACGGCCGCTCGGGAGAAGACCGCCCTCGGTGGGACACCACCAGTTCGTTCTTGTCGAGGAACATGTCCGCCATGCCGACCGCCTGATTCAGCAGCCCGCCGCCGTTGCCCCGTAGGTCGATGATCAGCCCGTCAAGCTTCGCGACGTCGAGTTGCTTCAGCGCGTCGGACAGGTCGCTATCGGTCGTCTCGTTGAACGTCGAGACGTGCACGTAGCCGACTCCCGGCTTCACCATCGTGTAGAACTCGACTCCGGGGCGCGGAATCTCGTCGCGCACGACGGTTACTTCGATCGGCTTGTCCCAGCCCTCGCGTCCGAGTGAAATGTGGACGGTCGTGCCCTTGGCGCCCTTCAGCATGTCGGCCACTTCGTTCGTGGTCAAACCAGCGCATTTCTTTCCGTCGACCTGGACGATGATGTCGCCCGGGCGAATCCCGGCTTTATAGGCAGGCGAGTTGACGAAAGGCGCTTGAACGACGGTCTGATTCTCGCCGCCGGACGTGCGTTGCTCCACGATCATCCCGACGCCGTAGTATTTTCCCTCCTGCTCCTCGCGAAACAGGGCGTACTGCTTGGGATCGAAGAAATTTGAGTGCGGATCGAGCACGTGCAGCATTCCGGGGATCGCGCCGTCGTAGATCGCCTTGTCCGTGTCAACCGGATCGGCGTAGTTGCGCTCGACGACCGCGAGGACTCGCGTGAAGCTCTTCACCGAATCCTGTAAATCGTCGGAACTCGGTGGCGAACCCGCGGATGTGGCTCGCACAGATGGGTTGTAAAGGCCGCCGAGAATCGCCGACACGGCCAAGACCAGCAACAGCAGCACAATTCCGCGCGTCGCCGATGCCCGCCCTGGGCCTGCTTGTCCTGATGATCCCGATGAAGATTCCATACGGCCTCTTTTCCACTCTCTCGTTTTGCAGTATAGCACATTCGTTTTGACGCCCCCCGAGAAGGCGTCACCCATTCAGCACGTTTGACACGTCTCGTAAGGCTCTTCTATGATGCAGAAACGGCGTGGAGACGCCGCGAATAAAGGCCGCAGAATGCTTAGCATCCCGCACCTGATCGTCATTTTCGTCGTCGCTCTGGTCGTTTTCGGTCCGGAAAAGCTGCCGGAACTGGCGCGAAACCTGGGGAAGGTCATGGCCGAGTTCCGCCGCCACACTGGCGACCTCCGAAGCACTTTCGAAGGCCATCTCCGCGACCTCGAACGCGAGGGGGAAGCACGCCGCATCGGCGGGGCGTCTCCCGCACCGGCCGCATCTCAACCAGCGCCTGCTGCTGCGCCCGTCGCGCCTGCGGCCGGGACGGTTCCATCGAACCCCCCGAACGCCGCTGCGATCGCGCCTGACGCCGGCGAACCTCCGCCGCCCGAGCCTTTCATTCCGGGCCTCGATCCAAATCTGGCCGCTCAGGATCCCTACCTCGCTGCCGCGTACAAGACGCCCGAAACCTCGCAGGCCTCCGAACCCGTCCAGAGTCCTGAGCCCGAAAAAGTGAGCGATGGCGGCACCCGCCCAGCCTGAGCGTACTCTGCGCCCGCGCGGCGAAGATGAAGCCGGCGCGTCGATGTCTTTCTTCGACCACTTGGTCGAACTGCGCAAACGCCTGATCAGCGCCTTGGCCGCCGTGGGCGTGGGCATGGTGGTGGGCCTGGCGCTTGCCAAGCATTTCATCACTTTCATCGTCGAGCCGATGCGCACCGCCCTGCGCGCGAACCATCTCGAGGACAAGCTGTACTACACAAGTCCCGCCGGCTACATCAGTCTGGTGATCAATTTGGGACTCTATCTCGGCGTCGTGATCGCGATGCCTTGGGTGCTTTACCAGGTTTGGCTGTTCGTGGCGCCGGGACTCTACAAGCACGAACGCCGCGCTGTTGCCGCCTTCATCTGCTCCTCGATGTTTCTGTTTCTATGCGGAATCGCTTTCGGTTATTTCGTGATGCTTCCGCAGGTGTTGACTTACATCGTCCATTTCGGGAACGACCCTTCCATTGCGCCGCTGATCAGCATCAACGAATATTTCAACGTGATCCTGGTTATCCTCGTCGGACTGGGCGTGGTTTTCGAGCTTCCCGTCCTCGTTTTCATCCTTTCGCTTTTCGGGATCGTCACGCCGAAGTTCCTGCTGAAAAACTTTCGCTACGCCATGCTGGTTATCACGATCGTCGCCGCCATCATTACGCCCACGCCCGACGCCACCACGATGCTTGTTTTCATGGCGCCCATCGTCGTTTTGTACTTTGTCGGTGTCCTCGTGTCCTACGCGGTCCTGCGGCGCAAGCGCAGCCGTGCCCTCGCGGAAGGCGAGGCTCACTAGCGTGAATGCTGCGCGAAAGCTGCTGCTGACCGCCGCGATTGCGGCTGCCGGCGTCTTGCCCGCGGGTTGCGGGCACGGCGCCCCGTCCTCGAACTCCTCCGTTGTCGCCGCGCCCCCGTCTTCAGCGCAGCAGACGACGACGGTAGTAGTCACGGCCACCGACGCACCGCCTCCCGCCGCCCAGACCGGCGGTTTCGACGGCGGCGCTGCCTACGACTTCACGGCGAAGCTCGTTGCGTTCGGGCCGCGTCCACCTGAGTCCGACGCCATTCATCGCACGCAGGCGTACATCATCGACCAGCTCAAGAGTTTCGGCTGCGCCGTCGACACCGACGATTTCAACGCCCAGACTCCCATCGGCTTGATCCGAATGAAAAACATCATCGCCAAGGCTCCCGGCACCGGGGACGGAGTCATCCTGCTGCTCACGCACTACGACACGCTGCGCGCCTACAACTTCGTGGGCGCCGAGGACGGCGGCTCTTCGAGCGGACTCATGCTGGAAATGGCGAAGGTGCTGTGTGGCGGCGCGAAGCAGCGCAACGCCGTGTGGATCGCGTTCCTGGACGGCGAGGAAGCGCAGGTGGTACAGGACGGACAGGCGCAGTGGACCGCCACCGATAGTGTTTACGGCAGCCGCGAGCTTTCGGCCCGCCTCGCCGTCGCGGGCGACCTGAAGCGCGTCCGCGCGGTGATTCTCGCCGACATGATCGGCCAGAAGAATCTTGAAATTGCGCGCGAAGGGAACTCCACGAAGTGGCTCACGGATATTGTGTGGTCAACCGCCGCCCGCCTCGGCTACAAAGACATCTTCGTATCCCGGGAGACGACGGTCGAGGACGATCATCAGCCATTCCTCCGCCGCGAAATTCCTGCCGTCGATATCATCGACCTGGACGGATACCAGGCCCTCGGCTACTGGCACACGCCGCTCGACACAATGGACAAAATCAGCGCGCGCAGCCTCGCAATCGTCGGCCACGTCATCCTCGAATCCGTCGCTGAACTCCAGAAGCTCTGACGACTCGCCCCCTGTTGCGCATTTGTCATCCCGAACGGAGTCCCGCGCGCCTTTGCTTGTCCCGCGGTGTGTGCGGGCGCGGGACGCAGAGAGGGATCTGCTTTTGCCTTTTGGGGTTACACGCACCAGTCTTGGGCTCTGCCTACGCGTGTCTCGGTCCTCGCAGCACTCGGGCGGGCAGAGTGATGATCGCGCGGATCAGGTCCAGCACGCCGCCCACCGCGATTCCCACCAGACGGAACGGCAGGAGCAATAGCCACACGATCGGGTACAACACGATCGCCAGCAGTGCCAGCGGCCAGCAGATGACAAACAAAATGCACCACAATAGAAAGGTCAGCATAAATCGGCCTCTCATAGGAGGTTTGGTAGGGGCGGGTTTGCAACCCGCCCGCGGCCGCAAGTGCCGCCAGCTTCTTCATATACGCGCGACGACGCCATTTAGTTCGCTCGCATGCCGGCTTGACCCGATGCCCTCCTGCCGGCTGTGCTTCGGCCTGCCCGCTCCTCTGGTTCCTTTACCTCCTTTGTTTCCTTTACCTCCTTTCTTTTTGCTACATTTTCTATCTCTATGCGGACGATTCGAGTAACTAGTTCCGCCGGTCCCTACAACGTGTATTGCGGTCGCGGCGCGCTCGCTCGCGCCGCCTCACTCATCGCGCGCTTGGGCGATTCAACCGGCACGTTCGTCCTCTCCTCGCCGCGCGTCTGGCGGCACTGGGGCAGAGCGGTGAGCGCAAAGATTCCTGGCGCTGCCGCGCGCCGTCCCATCCTCTTTGACGATCGCGAGTCCGCGAAACGCCTCTCGACCGTCGAAGGCATCGCCCGCCAGCTCGTTCGCGCCGGCGCCGACCGCCGCGCGGTCCTGGTTGCGGTCGGAGGCGGCGTCGTCGGCGACGTCGCCGGTTTTGCCGCCGCGACCTATCTGCGCGGCGTGCGCCTGGTCCACATTCCCACGACGCTCGTCGCGCAAGTCGATAGCGCGATTGGCGGCAAGACGGGCGTCGATCTTCCGGAAGGCAAGAACCTGGTTGGCGCGTTCTATCCGCCAAAACTCGTCATCGCCGATACCGAAACGCTGCGCACTCTTCCGCACCGCGAATACCGCGCCGGCCTCTACGAAGTCATCAAATACGGCGTCATCGCCGATGCAAAGCTCTTCGAATTCCTCGAACGCCGCATGGACGCTGTGCTCCGCCGCGATCCCGCCGCGCTCGCTTACATCATTCCGCACTCGGCCGCCATCAAGGCGCGCGTCGTCAGTGCCGATGAACGCGAAGGCGGTTTGCGGCAAATTCTGAACTTCGGCCACACGCTCGGCCACGCGCTGGAGACCGCCACCGGCTACCGCCGCTTCCTGCACGGCGAAGCCATCGGCTGGGGCATGATCGCCGCAACGATGATTGCAATGGCCGCCGAGCGCCTATCCATGACGGATAGTTTCCGCATCATTCGGCTCGTCATGTCGGTCGGCCCCTTGCCGAGTATTCCGAAGATTTCGCCCGCGAAGTTGCGCGCAATCCTCGCTGGCGACAAAAAGGCGCGTGGAGGCAGCGTGCTCTGGGTTCTGCCGACCCGTATCGGCAATGCAGAATGGGGCATCGAAGTTCCTGGGACCTTCATCGAGAAACTGGTAGGAGCCCTTCCGGAAATTTTCAACGAATGGGATGACGTTTCAATCATCGGGAAAGTGGTTGGCCGGAAATTGCCTTCCCGCGCCGTTTCCCAGCGGGCCGGTCTGCGGGCGAAGGCCGACTGCTAATGGCTGCGAGCCCTCACCAAACGGCTTCGTTGGAGCAGCGAAGGCTCCGCAAGAATCGCTTGCCTTGTTTTTCCTTGGTGATATAGTTCCCACCCATGGCGCTGCGCTCAGGTGTTTATATCGTCCCCACCAACCGGTGGTACATCGAACGAACCGTCTGGTTGATCGCCGGAGTGGTTCTATTGGCAAGCACGGCGATGGCATTGTTGGTGAATCGGCTGTGGATCTTGGGAGTAACCGCTACCGGGCTCGTTTCCATCAATGTCGCCTTAACGGGCTTTTGCCCCGTAGGCAGTGTGCTGCGCTTGCTTGGCTTCACTCCAATGCTCGGGTCGGACAAACCGACGCGCTGGAACCTATTCTTCTTGCAGACAGACAAATGGTATCTTGAGCGGCGCATCTATCTTGCAGTTGGAATCAACATCTCTGTCGCGTCAGTGCTGATACTCGCTTACAGCCCATGGGTCACTCTGTTCACGGGCTTCGTTGGTGGCGCAATGGTTTGGTTTGCCGCCACTGGTTTTTGTGTAATGGCAAATGGGCTTTACTGGCTCGGCGCCGAGCCGCGCTTGACGCCGGAATCGCTGCCTTCAGCTCGCTGCACGGAATGTCCAAAGTCGGGTGAGTGTCTTGGTGGACATCCAATCCTGGCGCGAGGAGATGGCGCTGGTTTCGTTGAGCCGCCTGCATCTCCTTCGATCACGCTCATTTAGCGGTCTCCTTCCTAAGCCGTTCCCGCGCCTCTCCAATAGGTAGCGCCATCCCTTCGCGCCGTTCATGGGTCGGCATATCGCATCGCCATCAAGCAAAGAGTGTGGCGGGACGAGATACAGGGCTTCCTCCTTGGCAGTGAGCGGGGTAGACTGTTCCGTCTTCTATGCTGCGATGTTGCGCGCAATCGCCCTCTGCGCTGTTTTTCTCGCGGCATGTAGTCACGCGGGACTCCTTATGTTTCAATTCAACTTCGATCGATGATCGCCACTCAAAAATCCGCCCCGCTGCCCGGCACCCGACCCGAAGACTCGCGTGACGAACGCGAAGCCTCCGCGCGCGTCCGCGAGATGTTCACGCGTATCGTGCCGCGCTACGATTTTCTGAATCATCTCCTGTCGTTCTCGATCGACCGCATCTGGCGCCGCCGCACCGCGCAGCGCTTCATTGAAATCCTCCGCCGCCCGGACGCGCGCGTCCTCGATCTCTGCTGCGGCACGGGCGATCTCGCCTTCGCTCTCGACCGCGCCCGTTCCTCCGTCATCGGCTCGGACGCTCAGTCTCGCCAGTTGCCAGCTAGCACAGCTGCCGCGAGGGAGGGCAGTTTAGGGGGGCGGAGCTTTAGCTCCGACATAAAGTCTGCGCGTTTATCAGGGGTTTCAACCCCTGAGGCCAGTTTGAATCGCGCGGCCCTCGTCGGCAGCGATTTCGTTGAGCCGATGCTCACGCGCGCGGGCGAAAAAGCCCGCGCCAGCCATCGTTCCGTCGTCTTCACCGCCGCCGACGCCCTGCATCTCCCGTTCCCCGACGAGAGCTTCGATCTCGTCACCACTGCCTTCGGCTTTCGCAATCTCGCCAACTACGAGCAGGGCCTCCGCGAAATCGCTCGCGTCCTAAAACAAGGCGGGGAAGTCGGTATTCTCGAATTCACCGAGTCGGAGTCTGGTCCGATGGCGGGGCTGTTCCGCTTCTACTTCAAGCACATCCTGCCGCGCATCGGAGGCGCCATTTCCGGCAACTCCGAGGCCTACGAATATCTCCCCGGTTCCGTCGCGAAGTTCCCGTCGCCCGCCGAACTCGCCGCGCTCATGGAGCAGACCGGCTTCACTGCCGTCCGCATCGCCTCCTGGAATTTCGGCAGCGTCGTCCTCCACTCCGCGACTCGCATCTAGCCAAGATTATTTCCGGGTCTTTCTCTGTGATCTCTGTGCCTTCTCCGTGTTCTCCGTGGTTCGCTTCTGACTTTGAACTCCCAACTCCGAACTCCCGCCCACCTCAGGTATCATTGTCCCGCCATGTCCACCGGCTCCGATCCGCGACCCGTCGTCGACCTTCGCAGCGACACTGTCACGCGCCCCACGCCCGCCATGCGCCGCGCCATGGCCGAAGCCGAAGTCGGTGACGATGTTTACGCCGAGGATCCCACGGTCAACCGCCTCCAGGCCCGCGCCGCTGAAATCTTCGGCCGCGAAGCCGCGCTCTTTTTTCCCTCGGGCTCGATGGCGAACCTCACGGCCATCAAGACCTGGACGCGCCCGGGCATGGAAGTCATCTGCGAGGGGCAGGCGCACATCTACCTCTACGAGATGGCCTCCGTCGCGGCCATCGCCGGCTGCATGCCCAATACCGTCCCAACGCCCAACGGCGTCCTCACCTGGGACCTGATCGAGCCTGTGATCCGCCCGCACATCTACTACCGCGCGCAGACCGCGCTGATCGAGCTCGAGAACACTCACAACATGCATGGCGGCACCGTCTACCCGCCCGAAGTTGCGGACGAAATCTGCGATCGCGCCCACGCCGCCGGCCTTCCGGTGCATCTCGATGGCGCGCGCATCTTCAACGCCTCGGTCGCGCTCGGCCGCAGCGTCGCGGACATCACGCGCAAGTTCGATTCGGTCATGTTCTGCCTCTCGAAAGGACTCGGCGCGCCCGTCGGATCGATGCTTGTCGGCTCGCGCGATTTCATCGAGAAGGCGCGGGTCGGACGCAAACTTCTTGGCGGAGGCATGCGCCAGGCCGGCGTCCTCGCCGCCGCTGGTCTGATCGCGCTGGAAGAGTCTCCGAAGATCCTTTATCGCGACCACGAGAACGCGCGCCACCTCGCCGAAGGCCTCGCCAGACTTCCCGGAATCGCTATCGACCCGAAGAAAGTCGTCACCAACATCCTCATCTTCGACGTGACCGCGACCGGCCGCACCGCCGCCGACATCTGTGCCGCCCTCGCGAAGCGCAACGTCCTCTGCGGTCCCACGGGTCCGCACACGATCCGCATGGTCACTCACTACGATGTCGACCGCGCCGCCATCGACCGCGCCGTCACCACCATGGCTGCCGTCCTCGACGGCCGTTCGTAGCCGTGTCCTCGTTCAGAATGATTGGTGACACTCGGTAGAGTGTCGCCATGCAAATACGATGGGGGAAGGTACCCCAAGCGCGAGAGCTCTCGCGCTTGGGGCGCGAGCTGAGCCGAGCGG
>JBEKAE010000008.1:0-164508 GCA_050018375.1 Candidatus Acidiferrales bacterium
GGGTGGATGAAGCTTTCGTACAGCATGCCCAGAACGATATAAACGGTGAAGAGCGCGGCGAGAATCAGCACCGGCTCGTTAGCGAGCGAAGCCTGGAATGCTTGCGCGGTGCCCTGAAAAGTGGCCCGTATCGAGGACGGCAGGTTGATCTGACGTTCGGCGGCATTAATTGCATCCACTGCGTCCCCGAGCGCAACGTTGGGAGCAAGATTGAAGGAGAGCGTCACGGCCGGATACTGCCCCTGATGGTTCACGGCTAGCGGCGCGGTCCTCGACTGGAAATGGGTAAAGGCGCTGAGCGGCACTTCCGTCCCATTTGACGAGCCGGCATAGATACTCTTGAGAGCGTCCGGGTTCTGCTGGAAGTCGGGCGCCACCTCCATCACCAGATGGTACTCATTGAGTTGCGTGAACACAGTCGAGACTTGCCGCTGGCCGAAAGCGTCGTACAGCGTGTTGTCGATGGTCTGCGCGTCGAGCCCGAGCCGCGAGGCCGTGTCGCGATCGATTACCAACTGCTCCTGCAGGCCATTGTCCTGCTGATCGGTCGAAACATCGCGCAACTGCGGGAGCGTCTTGAGCACGGCCAGGAGGCGCGGAGACCACGCGTTCAGATCAGACAAGTTTTCGCTTTCCAGAGTGTACTGATATTGCGAGTTGCTCTGCCGGCCTCCGACGCGAATATCCTGGTTTGCCTGGAGATACAGGGTGGCGCCGGACACGACAGCAAGTTTCTTGCGCAGGCGCGCAATCACCTGATCCGCCCTGATTTTGCGCTCCGATAGGGGTTTCAGCATGATGTACATGCGCCCCGTGTTCAGCGCATTGCCTCCGCCGACGAAAGCGATGTTGCTTTGGATGGCGGGATCGGATGTCACGATTTGGCTGAACTGATCCTGCTTCACGCGCATCGCATCGAACGAGATATCCTGCGACGCCTGGATTGATCCGCTCAGAAGGCCCGTATCCTGCTGCGGAAAGAACCCTTTGGGAACGTAATAGTAGAGGATTGCGCTCAGGAAAACCGTGGCGATCGTGATCGTCAGGGTCAGCGGCTGATGCTCCAGCACCCAACGGAGACCTCGGTCGTATCCGTCGACCATTCTTTGGAACGTGCGCTCGCTCAAGTGATAGAGCCAGTTGTGTCCTTCTTGCCGAATAGGCTTGAGGAATTTTGCGCACATCATGGGCGTCGTGGTGAGCGAGACGGCCAGCGACATCACGATCGTCACGCTCAGCGTAACGGCGAATTCGCGGAAGAGACGCCCGATGATGCCGCCCATCAACAAAAGCGGAATGAAAACAGCAACCAGCGACGCACTCATCGAAAGGACCGTGAACCCGATCTCCTGCGCCCCTCGGAGCGCGGCGTTAAGGGGTGAAAGACCCGCCTCGCGGTAGCGCGTAATGTTTTCAATCACGACGATGGCGTCATCCACGACAAAACCCGTGGAAATCGTGAGCGCCATCAAGGACAAGTTGTCAATCGAGTAGCCGAGCAGATACATCACGCCGAACGTCCCAATCAGCGATACGGGGACGGCGACGGCGGGAATTATGGTCGCCCACACGGTTCGCAGAAAAACAAAAATGACCAGAATTACGAGCACGATCGTGATGAGCAGCGTGATCTGTACGTCCTTGACCGAAGCCCGGATTGTAATTGTCCGGTCGATCGCGACTGCCAAATCAACCGCAGCCGGAATCGAAGCCTGGAGCAGCGGGAGCATGGCCCGGATCCGGTCCGCGGTGCCGACGATGTTGGCGCCCGGCTGGCGATTGATGATGACCATGACCGACCGCTTGTTGTTTACGAGCCCGGTCTGATGGATATCTTCCACCGAATCCACCACGGTGGCGATGTCGCCCAGGCGCACCGGAGCGCCGTTGCGATAGGCGACGATCAGAGGGCGGTAATGATTCGCGTCAAATAGTTGATCGTTATCGTAAAACGTCCACCGCACGAGGCCGTTGGAAACCGCTCCCTTGGGCTCGTTCGAGTTCACCTGGCCGAGGGCCGTCCGAACGTCTTCCAAGCCAAGCCCGTAGCCGGCAAGGATCTTCGGGTTTATCTCAATGCGAACCGCTGGACGCGCGCTCCCGCCGACTGTGGCCTGGCCAACGCCGTCCACCTGCGACAGCTTCTGCCCGATGATCGAATCGGCAATATCGTAGAGGCGGCTTACCGGCAAAATATCCGATCGCACCGCGAGAATCATGACGGGCGAGTCGGCCGGATTGACTTTCTTGTAGGTCGGCAGGCTTGGGAGATTCGCCGGCAACTGCGTGGCAGCAGCGTTGATCGCCGCCTGAACGTCGCGAGCAGCCGCGTCAATGTTGCGATTCAGGTCGAATTGCAGCGTGAGCGACGTGTTGCCGGCCTGGCTGCTCGATGTCATCTCCGTCACTCCCGCAATCCGGCCGAACTGGCGCTCGAGGGGAGTGGCAACGGACGAAGCCATGATTTCAGGACTTGCGCCCGGAAGGCTCGCCTGCACTTGGATTGTGGGAAACTCCACTTGCGGCAGCGGTGCGACGGGAAGGAAGTTATATGCGATGGCGCCGGAGAGCAGCAGCGCCACGGTCAGTAGCGAGGTGGCGATCGGTCTTTTTACGAATGGCGCGGAGATGTTCATATTCGTCGCCGCTAACTACCGTCAATTGCCTGCCGTCGTCAGTCCGCCGTTGCTTCCGATTCGGCGGGATTGCCGATCCGGTGGTGGGCGAACCGCCTCGCGAGCCGGTCGAATGCCAAATACACAACCGGCGTGGTGTAAAGTGTGAGCACCTGGCTGATCAGCAGGCCGCCGACGATGCTGATGCCGAGCGGCTGGCGTAATTCCGAACCCGTACCCGTTCCCAGCGCGAGCGGCAAGCCGCCCAGCAAAGCCGCCATTGTCGTCATCATGATCGGGCGAAACCGCAGCAAGCACGCCTGGTAAATCGCATCTTCCGGCGGCTTCCCTTCCTTGCGCTCCGCATCGAGCGCGAAGTCGATCATCATGATCGCGTTTTTCTGTACGATACCGATGAGCAGGATGATGCCGATCAGTGCAATCACGCTGAAATCACGCCCGCAGACCAGAAGCGCCAGCAGCGCGCCGACGCCTGCCGAGGGAAGCGTGGAGAGAATCGTGATGGGGTGAATGTAACTTTCGTAGAGAATTCCCAGCACGATATACACCGTCACGACCGCCGCAAGAATCAACAACGGCTCGTTTACAAGCGAAGCCTGAAACGCCTGCGCCGTGCCTTGGAAGCTTGGATGGACCGAAAGAGGCAGATTGATCTCCCGTTCAGCCTTGTGGATTGCATCGACGGCATTCCCGAGCGAAGCATTTGGGGCCAGGTTAAAGGACAGCGTTACAACCGGAAATTGTCCCTGATGGTTGACTGCGAGCGCCGTCGTTCGTTGCTCGAAGTGCGTAAAGGCGCTGAGCGGCACCTGCGTGCCATTCGAGGATTTCACGTAAATATTCTTGAGCGCGTCGGGATTCTGCTCGAACTGCGGATTGACTTCGAGAACGACGTGATATTGATTCAATTGCGTGAAAATGGTGGAGACTTGACGCTGGCCGAAGGCGTCGTAGAGCGTATTGTCGATCGCCGCGGGAAGAATTCCGAGCCGCGCAGCGGTGTCGCGGTCGATCACCAGATTCGCCTGCAACCCTTGGTCCTGCTGGTCGGTGGCGATGTCGCGCAACTGCGGAATAGATTTCAGCTTGTCCACAATTTTGGGAGCCCACTGCGAGAGTTCCTGCCCGTCCGCATCTTCGATCGAATACTGATACTCCGTGCGGCTGACGCGGTCCTCGACCGTTATGTCCTGCACCGGCTGCATGAAAAGCGTGATGCCGTCCACCTGCGCGAGTTGCGGTTGCAAACGGCGGATGATATCGGAGCTGGTTTCCTTTCGGTCGTCGCGCGATTTCAGGTTGATCTGTATGCGGCCGCTGTTCGGAGTCATGTTCGTGCCGTCGACGCCGATAAAGGAGGACAAACTCACGACATCAGGGTCTTTGAGGATGACCGCAGCCAGCGCCTGCTGGCGGCTGGCCATCTCTGAAAATGACACGGACTGGCCAGCGTCCGAAATACCGAGGATCACGCCTGTATCCTGCACGGGGAAAAAGCCCTTGGGAATGTAGTAGTACAGCAGGATCGTCAGAGCCAAAGTCGACACGGTGACGACGAGCGTGATTGTCTGATGCCGCAGAATTACTTGCAACGTTCTCCCATAGAAGGCAATCAATCGCTCGAAAAAGCGCCCGGACGCCTTATAAAACCTCCCCTGTTTCGATGGCTCCTCGCGGTGCAGCAGCTTCGCGCACATCATCGGTGTAAGCGTCAAAGAGACGAACGCGGAAACCAGGATCGTGACGCCCAGCGTGACTGCGAACTCCCGGAACAGCCGGCCGATGATGTCACCCATGAAAAGCAGAGGAATGAGCACGGCGATCAGCGAGACCGTCAGCGAGAGAATCGTGAATCCGATCTGCTCGGAGCCCTTCAGGGCCGCCTCGATCGGAGGATTCCCTTCCTCGATATACCGGGCGATGTTTTCGATCATCACGATGGCGTCGTCGACCACGAAGCCGGTCGAGATCGTGAGCGCCATCAAGGAGAGGTTGTCGAGGCTGTAGCCGGCCAGATACATCACGCCGAAGGTTCCGACGATCGAGAGCGGCACGGCGACGCTCGGGATAATCGTCGCGGCCAAGCTGCGCAAAAACAGAAACATCACCATCACGACGAGCGCAATCGTCAGCATCAGCTCGAACTGAATGTCTTTCACCGAGGCCCGGATTGTCGTCGTCATATCCGTGAGAATCGTCACGTGGACCGAGGAAGGCAGGGAAGCCTGCAAGCGCGGAAGCAGGGTCTTGACGCGGTCGGCAACGCCGATGATGTTGGTGCCGGGCTGGCGCTGGATATTGAGGATGACCGCGGGCTGTAAGTTCATCCAGGCGGCCTGCGTCGTGTTTTCGGTGCTGTCCACCACATCCGCGACATCGGAAAGCCGGACCGGTCCGCCGTTCTTGTACGCGATGATGAGGGGCCTGTACGTGTCACTCGAAAGAAGCTGGTCGTTGTCTTGAATCGAAAACGACTGGCGCGGGCCGTTCAGGTTGCCTTTCGCCTGATCGACGTTGGCGTTTCCGAGCGCGGTGCGAAGATCTTCGAGACTCAACCCGTAGGATGCCAGTGAGGTGGGATTCGCCAGGACGCGAACCGCAGGCTTCTGGCCGCCGCTGATCGTGACCAAGCCGACGCCGGACAACTGCGAGATCTTCTGCGCGAGGTTTGTATCGGCAAGATCCTCGATCTTTTGAAGCGGCAGCGTCTCGGATGTGAGCGCGAGCGTAAGAATCGGGCTATCGGCGGGGTTCACTTTGCTGTAGATGGGCGGATTCGGCAAATCCTTTGGAAGGTAGGTCGATGCGGCATTGATCGCCGCCTGCACCTCCTGCTCGGCGACGTCGATGTTTTCATTCAACTCGAATTGCAGCGTAATCACCGACCCGCCCTGTGAGCTGGTCGACGTCATCTGTGCGAGTCCCGGCAGCTCCCCGAATTGCCGCTCGAGCGGCGTCGTAACAGCCGACGCCATCACGTCCGGGCTCCCGCCGGGGTAAAAGGTCAGTACCTGGATCGTCGGATAGTCAACCTGGGGCAGCGCCGAGACCGGAAGCTGCAGATAGGCGACAATCCCCACCAGCATCACGCCCACCATCAGCAACGACGTCGCAACCGGACGAACGATGAACGGCCGGGAAATGCTCACGGGTGCGGTTCCGGCGAGGCGTTTGTGGCAGGCGTGCGAGCCAGATTGGACGCGTGAGCGGTGACCGCAGCTCCCGACTGCAGTTTGTCCGCCCCGTCAACGACCACCTGCTCGCCCGCTTTCAGCCCCTGGCGGATCACGGAAATGTTGCCTTCACTAAAATCCACCTGGATCGGACGGACTTCCGCCTTGTTATCGGAGCCGATGACGTAGGCGAACGATCCCTGAGCGCCCGACTGAATCACGGCGGACGGGATGACGATCGCATCCTTCCGCACACTGAGAAACAGGCGGATGTTCACAAACTGGTTCGGCCAGAGCGAATTGTCGTGATTGTCGAATTCAGATTTCAGCTTGACGGTTCCGGTGGTCTGGTCGATCTGGTTGTCGATGGTCAGCAGCTTGCCGTCCGCAAGTTTCGTGTTGTCGTCGCGGCTATAGGCCTGAACCGCCAGCTGCCCATTCTTCATTTGCGCTACGACCTGCGGCAGGTTGTCCTCGGGGAGAGTGAAGACCACGGCGATCGGTTCGACCTGCGTGATCACCAGCATTCCGTTCGTGTCCGCGGCGTGGACGATGTTGCCCGGATCGACCAACCTCAAACCGACGCGCCCATTGATGGGCGAAGTGATCCGAGAGTACGTCAGGTTGAGCTTCGCGCTGTCGATCTGCGCTTTGTCGGATTGGATCGCGCCGTCGAATTGACCCACGGTCGCCTGCTGGGTATCCAACTGTTGCCGGGCAACCACGCCTTCTTGCCAGAGCGTCTGATAGCGGTTCAGATCGACCCTTGCGTCGTTCTGTGATGCGACATCCTTTGCGAGCTGTCCTTGGGCCTGGTCGAGCGCTACTTGATAGGGCCGCGGATCGATTTCGATAAGCACGTCACCCGCGTGGACGAATTGTCCTTCCTTGAAAAATACCTGCATGATCTGGCCATCAACGCGCGTATGTACTGTCACGGTGTTATAAGCTGTCACCGATCCGAGGCCGGTGAGGTAGAAGGGCACGTCCCGCTGCTGAACCGTTGTCACTCCAACGGAAACGGTTTGGTTGCTTGGATCCTTCTTGGATGCCGCCTCGGAACTCGAGTGCATCCGATAGAGCACGATGCCGCCGGCGATCAGCAAGACCACAACAACCCACACCCAGCGGTGATGCCGGGGCGCATCGCCCCCGTCGTGGGGAACGCCTGGCCCCGGCGGTGGTGCGGTCTGGATTTCGTCTTCCGTTCGCGGCATACCCGACGAGGAAGACGAAGAAGATTGCGAAGCCGATGACGAAGGAAAAGGCATGTAATCCCTCTTGGCCTATTTTTTCACAGTTTTTAGACGTTCGGAAATCTTTCCCGGATACACAAATCTCCGGCGGGCGTTCGGGGGGAACGCGCCTTGGCACGAAGCCTTACCCATGTTATTTGTAGCCTCGGTCGCAAGTTACCTTGACCGAGCCAAGCGGGGGCGGGTAAAATTCTGCAATGGATCGTTGCACCAAGGCGACTCCCCGCGGGGCGGGTTGTTGTTGCGCCACAGCGGGTCCGGGTGTGCGATCCGAGTAGTTCCGGCACAAACCGAATCGGATTCGAGGCCCGCTGACCGGCACATCGCCGCGAAGCGGGTTTTTCTTTTGTAGCAAGAGGCGAGATTGAAATCAAAGACTGAGTCAGGAACGGTTTATCTGGTCGGCGCAGGGCCGGGCGATCCCGAACTGCTCACGGTTAAGGCCCATCGGCTGCTCGGCCAGGCCGAGGTCGTCTTGCACGATGACCTCGTGCCCGCGGAAATCCTCGCGCTGGCCGGGCCGCAAGCCGAAGTCGTAAACGTCGGCAAGCGCTGCGGTACAAAGGGAATCACGCAGGCCGAAATCAACGCGCGGATGATCGAATCCGCCCGCCGGGGATTCGACGTCGTGCGCCTGAAGAGCGGCGACCCTGGAATCTTCGGCCGCCTTGCCGAAGAAATCGACGCGCTCGAGGCTGCCGGCGTGCCTTTCGAAGTGGTCCCCGGCATCACGGCCGGAATTGGGGCGGCGGCGGCCCTCGGTGTTTCGCTGACGGATCGGCGCACGAGTTCCCGCGTCATCGTCGTGACAGGCCATCATGCGCGGTCGAGCGAGCAGAAAAAACCCGACTGGAAGAATTTGGCTCGCGAAGATGCGACCCTGGTAGTCTACATGCCCGGCCTCGATTTTGCCGGTCTGCGCGGAGAGCTGCTCGCCGCAGGTCTCGGCGCGGACACCCCCGCCGTGATTGTTTCTCGCGCCACCACGCCGCAACAACTCCATCAATGCACGATCCTTGGAGAGATCGATAAGCTGCCGCGCATGGAGTCTCCCGCCATTCTTCTGATCGGCCGCTCTCTCGCGCGCGCCCGCCGGGAATCGAACGCGCAGGATGCGTCTCTCGATCTCGATCGAGTCGAACTGATTCTCTCCTCGCTCTGACGGCAATTCGCAGTGCAACTCCGCCTGACTCTCCGAAGCGAAACGCGCTGCCTCGTGTTAGATTCGTCTAAGATTCGCCGGGGCCTGCCCGCCGGGGCGGGCTGACCTGCCCGCCGAGGCGGGCTCGCGAAATGATCGATCGGAAACAATCAGCCGTCAGTTGGCTCGACCTCGTCTGGCTGCTCTTCATCGCCGGGCTGGCCTTCCTCCCGGCCGAGGACCAGCTCCACAAGCAACTGATTCTTCTTGTCATCGGGATCTTTCAGCTCCTGGAAGGCCGCCTGGTGGCCTGGTTGCCGGGGCGCGGCCGAGTCTACGCCGTTCTCATCAAGATCGCGCTCGCGACTCTCTTGCTCGACCACACCGGAGAAATTGGGATCAACAGCAGTTACTGGCCTATCTATCTGGTGCCGGTTTTTACGGCCGCGATCTACTTTGGCCCCATCGGCACGCTTCTTTGGACGGGCCTCGCCTCGATCGCCTACTGCTCGTTTCTTATTCCGGCGCTCCAGGAATACGAACTCGATCGGGAAGGCTTTGCCATTCTAGCGGTTCGAATTCTCTTCCTGTTCCTGGCCGCTATGCTTGTGAACCGCTTCGTCATGGACTACCGCCGTCAGGTGCAGCGATACCAGAAACTCTCCGAAGAGCTCGAAGAAACGAATCGCCAGTTGCAGCGCGCCGAAGCGGAGGCACGCCGCTCCGAACGCCTCGCCGCGCTCGGCCAAATGTCTGCCGGCCTCGCGCACGAGATTCGCAATCCGCTGGCCGTCATCAAAGGCTCCGCGGAAATGCTCGCTCAAAAACTGCATGCGGGCCAGCCTCTGGAAAGCGAGCTTGCCGGATACATTTCGTCCGAGGTAAATCGCGTCAACGCCCTCGTCGCGCGTTTTCTCGATTTCGCGCGGCCCCTGCACCTCGATCTGCGGCCGCAGCGCGTTTCAGAGATCGTGGATCGCGCCCTCGACTCCGTTCGCAGCCAGTTGCCGCAGGCGAAGGTGCGGGTCGAGCGCCATTACGCCCCGGCTCTGCCGGAGATTCTGGCCGACGAGCAGCTCTGCGAGCGCGTGTTCGTCAACCTGATCCAGAACGCCTACCAGGCAATGGAATCCGCATCGAACGGCCGCGAAGAAGTCCTGCGCGTCTCGATCGCGCCCGAGTCTTCGAGCGGCCGCGCCGGCGTCGGCGTCGTTATCGAAGATACGGGTTCGGGCGTTGCGCCCGAGCTGCGCGAGCAGATTTTCAATCCGTTTTTCACATCGAAGAAAGACGGAGTCGGCCTGGGCCTGTCAATCGTCGCAAAGATCGTGGATGACCACCGCGGCTCGATCCGCCTGGAAGACAATTCGGGGCCCGGCGCGCGTTTCCGCGTGTTTCTGCCTGCCGCGCACCAATGACGGCAGCTGCCGATAGGCCAATGGTTGTCATCCCGAGCCCAGCCGCGCCTTTTGCGGATGGGGGCGAGGGATCTGCTTTTGTTGTCGGCGTTGCGCTAGTCGCGCCATAGCCATCCGCGCCTATACTGCGTATAGCGCGCTTACGGACGAACAAAGAACGATGAAGCACGACAAACCATCTCTGCTGATCGTCGAGGACGAGGCGAAATTGCGGCGCCTGCTCGAGTTGCAACTCGCCGAGGAAGGTTTCCACGCCCGCTCCGCACCCGACGCTGAAACCGGCCTCCAGCTCTTGAACAAGGAGCCTGTCGATCTCATCGTCACCGATTTCAAGCTGCCCGGCATGAGCGGCCTCGAGTTTCTGCACGCCGTGAAACGCATCGATGCCGGCCTGCCGGTCGTGATCATGACCGCTTACGGCACCGTCGAATCCGCCGTCGATGCCATGAAAGCCGGCGCGAGCGACTACGTGTTGAAGCCGTTCTCGCTCGCCGAGTTGGTTCTGGTCGTACGCAAGGAACTCGCTTCCCGTCAACTGCGCGAGGAAAACCGCGATCTGCGCGAAGCCCTCGGCCGCCGCTACGAATACAAGAACATCGTCGCGCAAAGCGACAAAATGCAGGCCGTGCTCGCTCTGGTCGAGCGCGTCGCGCCCACAAACGCGACCGTGCTTCTGGGCGGAGAGAGCGGCGTCGGAAAAGACCTGATCGCGCGCGCCATTCACGAGCATTCGCAGCGCGCGTCCGGACCGTTTCTCAAAATCAACAGCACCGCGATCCCTGAAAACCTGCTCGAGAGCGAGCTTTTCGGCTACGAGAAGGGAGCGTTTACCGGAGCCGCGTCCAGCAAGCCGGGAAAATTTGAACTGGCCGACAAGGGCACGCTTTTTCTGGACGAAATCGGCGACGTTCCTCCTGCAACGCAGGTGAAGCTCCTCCGCGTGCTCCAGGAACGCGAATTCGAGCGCCTCGGCGGAACGAAAACGGTCAAGGTGGACGTCCGCCTCATCGCCGCCACCAATCGCGATCTGCGCGCCGCCCTCGAGGAAGGCACGTTCCGCGAGGATCTCTACTACCGTCTGAACGTGGTCGCGATCGACATCCCGCCTCTGCGCGAACACAAAGAAGACATCCCCGGGCTCGTTAGTTTTTTCCTCGACAAATTCGCGCGCGAGTCCGGCAAGCCCGTCCACGGCATTGCGCCGCAAGCGATGAAATTGCTCATGGATTTTCACTGGCCGGGAAATGTCCGTGAGCTGGAGAACGTCCTCCAGCGCGGCGTTACGCTGTCTGCTGGCCCGACGCTCGATGTCGGCGACATCCATCTCGATACCCCGCGCTCGCACGCGGGCGCCCCGGCGCCTGTGCTGCCTGAGGGCGTCACGCTCGAACAGTGGGAAGACGAGATCATTCGCGAAGCCCTGCGCCGCGCGAATGGCAACAAGAGTCAGGCCGCGCGTGCACTGGGTGTTTCCCGCAACGCCCTGCGTTATCGCCTTTCGAAAATTGGCATCCCCGATTCCCCGGAAAACTGATGTAGTCGAACACTCGGACCGAAGACATGGTGGTTGAAAACCACCACTCCCGCTTGAAAACAACCATCGAGTGCTGGGAGCCTTGTGAAAAATTCCTGTGAGACCCTCTCGTAATGCGCAATCTCGCAAGGAGTTATGAGCCGTTCTACGAAATAGCCCGATTTGGCATTGGCCCTGCATCATCAAGGACGGATCAGGGGACTCTCACGGCAGGCGGCTGAGAGGCTGAGAGGTGGGCCATGAAAAAGTATCTGGCAAGTCTGGCAGTGATTTTTCTAACGCTGGGCGTGATGTCTGTCAGCGCGCAGGACGACTATGGGCAGTATAGCCGACCGGCCGGGCCGCCTCCAGGCCAACAAGACAATCAGCAACCCGATCAATCGGGGCCCGCGCCCGGCGTCGCCCGAGTCAGCTTCATTCACGGCGATGTCTCTTCCCAGCGAGGTGACAATGGCGAATGGGTCGCGGCCACTGTGAATACCCCGATTTCCGTTGGCGACCGTGTCTCGACCGGGCAGAATTCTCGCGCGGAACTCCAGCTTGATTCGGCCGATGTCCTCCGCCTGGCGGACAACGCGACCGCCACAGTTGCAGGTATCAGTCGGGAGAACATTCAAGTCCAGGTTGGCCGGGGTCTCGCCACTTACTCGGTACTTAAGGCCAGTGAGGCGAATTCCGAGATCGACACGCCCAACGCGGCGATCCATCCGGATGGCCCCGGTGAGTACCGCATTCTCGTGAACTCGGACGCGGAAACGGAAGTGGTCGTCCGCAGCGGCTCCGCGGATATCACCGAACCGCAGGGCAGCACTCACGTGGACGCGGGGCAAATGATCACGGTTCAGGGCACGGACAACCCGCAGTATAAGACTTCCGCCGCGCCCGCGGGCGATGAGTGGGATTCCTGGAACAACGATCGCGATCGCAATATCAGCAGTGCCCAAAGCTGGCGCAAGACCGATCGCTACTACACCGGATCGGAAGACCTGGACAACTACGGCGTCTGGAGCGAAGTTCCGGACTACGGTCAAGTGTGGACTCCCGCAGAAGGACCTGGCTGGGTTCCGTACAGCTCTGGCCGTTGGGTCTGGGAACCTTACTACGGCTGGACTTGGGTTTCTTATGAGCCGTGGGGCTGGGCGCCGTACCACTATGGCCGCTGGTTCGTTTATGGTGGCAACTGGGTGTGGTGGCCGGGGCCCGTGTACGGCTATCCGGGCTACTACCCGATTTGGTCGCCGGCCTACGTCTCCTTCTTCGGATGGGGCGGTGGTGGTTTCGGATTCGGATTCGGCTTTGGTTTTGGTTTCGGCTTCGGCCACGTCGGCTGGCTGCCGTGCGGGCCGGGCGACTGGTACCACCCGTGGTGGGGCCGTTGGGGTGGACGTTTTAATACCTTCAACGTGACGAACAATAATTTCCACGACGGATTTGGGCCTCTCGGACCCCGAGGAGAGCATTCTTTCTCGAACGTGAACGAAGCGTTTCGAAACGATCGTGTCCGCTCCGGCCTCGTCTCCATGGACTCAAACCGGTTCGGCCGTGAAAGCGTGTCGGGACATCAAACCCCGATGAGCGCGGCCTCGTTCCGCCAAGCCAGCATGGTGAGCGGCAAGATGCCGATTTCGCCGTCGCGGGAAAGTTTCAGCCCCTCCGGTCGTGCGGCGAGTCCGTCGGCGTACCGCAGCGCTCCTTCAAGCTCGCAGCACTTCTTCAGCGCTGCCGGCCGGACGAGCACTGCGTCGAATGGTTTCGCTTCGCGGTCCTCTGCGAACGCAAATAACGTGGCAAGGGGGCAGTCCGGCTTCGGTGGAAACACCGGCAGGAACGCCAGCCCCGGCGCTGTCACATCCAATCGGCCCGGATGGCAGACGTTCACGCCACCGCAGTCAGGCGCTGCGAATCATTCGGCCGAAGGCCTCGCGGCGAACAATCGCGCGGGGGCAAACACCGGAGCTCAAGCCGAGAATCGCAGCGGCTGGCAGCACTTCACTCCGTCTTCGCGCCAGTCGCAGCCCCAGGAATCGAGCCGCGGTTTCGCGCAATCGGGTCAATCACAGCGTTCGTACAATTCGCCGTCATCGGCGTCACGAGGTGGCTACTCCAATTCATACTCTCGTCCTACCCTTAATATGAGGCAGCCCATCGTGACGCCGCGCGGCGGATCTTACGGCAGAGCACCTTCCGGCGCCTACAGCGCCCCGCGTGGTGGCTACAGCCAGCCGCGCGGCGGATCTAGTGCCCCTGCCCCACGCGGAAGTTATAGTGCGCCTCGCGGCGGTGGCAGCAGTGGAGGTCACAGCGGGGGCGGCGGAGGCCACCCCAGTGCCGGCCATTCAAGCGGGAAGCACCACTGACACAGGCTCGCAACATCCAGTGGCTCGCCCACGGCCCCGAAAACTCGGGGCCGTGGCGCATAGAAGCAACGAGAAGGCGCGCAAACGAAACTAATCGACCGGCTGAGTGTTTTATAGACGGGAGCAGAGAAACGCTATGTCAACGGCGCGCGTCATCGCTTGGTTTACGTGGTTCGCTGCGTGGAATTACCTGGCCCAGTTGGCTATGCTATCGAGAGTTCGGCTCGCGAAAGGAACCAAATTCATGAGGAAAGTGACTTCGCTCTTCATACTTCCGCTCTTCATCGCCACGCTATTTGCAGCGCTTCCGAATTCCGCCGCGGCACAGGACGACCCGCCGGGTCGCGTCGCGCGCCTGAATTTCGTTCAGGGCTCGGTTTCCTACCAGGTCTCGGGTGACCAGAACTGGGTCCAGGCCGACGTCAATCGCCCGCTCACTACAGGCGACAATCTCTGGGCCGACAAGGACTCCCGCGGCGAAGTCCACATCGGCAGCACGGCCATTCGCCTCTCGAGCGAAACCGGCATTTCGTTCCTCACCCTCGATGATCGCACCGTGCAGCTTCAGCTCGCGCAGGGCACCATCGAAGTTCACCTGCGGCATCACGTCGCCGGCGATGCTTTCGAAATCGACACCCCGAACCTCGCCTTCACGCTCACGAGGGGCGGTGAATATCGCATCGAGACCGATCCGAATGGAAGCTCCACCGTCATCGTCGTGCGCGAGGGCGCCGGCGAAGTCACCGGCGGCGGAGAATCTTGGGAGCTGGGTGCGGGCCAGCAATACACTTTCAACGGCACCGACCAACTTTCCTACGACGCTGTGCCCGCGCCGGGCTTCGACGATTTCGAGGACTGGTGCCAATCGCGCGATCAGCGCGAGAACAACGCTCCCTCGGCGAAATACGTCTCGCGTGACGTCGACGGCTACTACGACCTCGATGACTACGGCTCCTGGGAATCCGATTCCGACTACGGAGAGTTGTGGGTGCCGACAGGCGTTACCGTCGGCTGGATGCCCTATCACTTTGGCCACTGGGTTTACATCGCGCCGTGGGGTTGGACCTGGGTCGACGACGAGCCGTGGGGCTGGGCGCCATTTCACTACGGCCGCTGGTACTACGTCCGCGATCACTGGGGCTGGGTGCCGGGGCCTATCGTTGTCCGTCCCGTGTATGCGCCCGCAGTCGTCGGATTCGTCGGCGGCGGATTCGGTTTTTCCGTCGCGTTCGGCGGGGGCTTCGCTGGCGTCGGCTGGTTTCCGCTCGGGCCGCGTGACGTCTTCGTTCCCGGCTATCATTGCAGCCCGCGATACTTCCAGACGATCAACGTAACGAACACGCGAATCGTCAACGTCGCGCAAGTCACAAACGTCTACAACACCGTCATGGTCAACCACGCCAGTGCTGGCGTAAATTACACATACGCGAACAACGAACGCGCCATCACCGCGGTTTCGCGGGACACATTCGTGAACGCGCGGCCCGTCGCCACAGCCGCCCTCCGCGTCAGTGCGGACCAGATTCGCACTGCTCGCGTCGTCGAGTCTGGCCCCATCGCCCCGGCGCGCACGAGCTACGTCTCCGCGACGGCACGAGTCTCCACCGCAAAACCTGCTGTTCCATTCTCGCAGCGGCCCGTCGTGGCCCGGCTGAATCCGGCCACCCCGGTCCCGCGCCAGACGCCGCAGTTCACAAACGACAGCCGCCCGTTCAACCAACAACGGAATTCTGGCGCGAGCAATAATCCGCCGCCGAACAACAACCAGCCGCAGTCAAGCAACGGTTTCCGGCCTTTCCAGCCACCGGCGGCCGCGAACACCAACGCCAACGCGGTCAATCGACCCCAGCAACAGCCGCAAGCCGAGGCGCGTCCGGCAATGAAGTTCACGCCTCCCGTGAAGGCGCGGGATGAAATGTACGACGTTCACCCACCCCTGAACAACAAACCGACTAAGGCGCCGCCCCCGAAGGCCGCGCCTGCGCCCAAATCGGAAGAACACAATAAGAAGTAGAAAGCGTTTGGCTTTGTTGACGTCCTGGTCAGAAACACTTTGAGTCTGAGGTTTCCGCCGTTCCGGCGCCGAGATTCCTCAGACCTCGCCACGGCGCCCGATTTCCGCGCAATGTTAGGGAGAAGGGCGCGGAAATCGGGCTGCTCGGTCCTCGGAATGACAATCCTGGCAACGCGCAGCAAAGGATATCAACACGATTCGCTGTATTTATGGAGACGCAGGTTTCGGCTGCTCCGGTGCACCCGGTGATGCAGCCGGGGCGGCGGCAGGATTCGGCGCCGATTGCGCCTGTGCCAGGGCGAGATAGGCGCGGCCAAAGGCAGACTGCTGCGTGCCGGCCGCGATCACCACCGCCTGCACCGTGTACCGGCCCGTGGGAAGTTTCGCGAGCGGCAGGCTGATTCGGAACGAAGCCGTATGCGTTTTAGGATCGACTTCCGTCGGCGCGAGCAGGGGCGTCGCGTTGATCTGCACGCCGCCGCGGAAAAACACCAACCCGGCGCGCAGCGTGGCATCGTCGAACGTCTCGGACTTCTCCTCTTTCTCCGGATAATAGGCCTGGAAGAAGACGTAGAGCGTCTGCTGCTGCGTGAAGTAGCGCGTCACGCTCGGCACAATTCTCTCGCCTGCCATCTCGAGCGGCGTCGCGGCCAGGTTGGCGCGAGTTCCCAGCGTTTTCGTTTGCACTTCGGCCGATTTTTCGACGGGCACCAGTTGGCTCGACAACAGCACCGAGCTCAGCGTCATCCGCGCCGCGGCGCGCTGCGGCACCACGAGCTGCTCTTCAAACGTCCCTATCTTTCCGGACTCGTTCTCGCGCGCCACGAATTTCAGCTGGTACGTTCCCGGCGCCAGCACCACTCCCCCCTGGTAAACGAGATTGCTCCGGCCCACCTGCTGAAAGCGCTGCTCGTCGAGATGCACCGTGATCGTGTCCCGCAGCGCGGCTACATTCTGCCCGGAAGGTGCGCGCACCTCCGCCGCGAAATCGAAAGCAGCCTCGCGAAGGTTGTGCTTCCGCGCCCAATCGAGCGCGCTCGACGAGAGCTTCGCGGAGATCGGAACGTACACCTGCGTGTCGCTCAGGCGGAACATCGCCGTCTCGACAGCGACGGGCAGTTCGACGGAGGAGTTTGGCGAGTTCATCGCGTCCGCGAGCTGCTGCTCGCGGTCTTCCTTCTCGAGGTGCTGGAAATCCCGCGGCGCGTAGTAGCCGTTGCGGTAGCGCACGTGCGCGCCCGGCGCACTCACTTTGACGGTCACCACGTGCCACCGGCCGTCGCGCTTCACATCGGGCGGCAGGTTGTAGCCGACCAGGTAATATCCGCCGTTTTCTTCCTCGATCTTCGGGAATGCGTCGCTCAGGTCGCCCAGATCGAAAAATGCGCGCCCGCCTGTGTCCGTCGAAAGCGTCGCGAGCGTGTCGCGTGAATCTTCTCGCTGGTCGGTCTGGTGGTAGACCGCCGCTCCGCTGAACATCGACGTACCGGTCGCGGCGGCCGTGGTGACGTCGCCGCCCGGCGGCGTCGCAAACATGCCCCGCGCGTCGATCGAATAGATCGAGACGTCGGCGCGATTGGCCGCGTCCGTCGCGGCGCGCAGCTCGGCCCGGTTCTCTTCCCCGGTCTGCGTAATCCCGCCCGTGAATTCGACGACCGCCTTCCGCCCGGGGATTCCGGCGAGCACATTCGCCAGGTCCTGGATGGCGATCAGCTTCTGGTCCGTATTGAAGACGTTAAATTCGGTCTGGTCGGGCGTATACGCATCCTGGGTGTCTTGCTGCACGTCGTATTCGCCGTTTTGCGCCGCCGCGTACAGCGGACTCGCCAGCTGCGAAGCCGCTCCCGGAACGATCGCCGCGACGGCCTTGTTGAGTGTCGCGCGGTCGTTGGTGAAATTCGCGAGCACGGAGAGGCGCGTGCTGAACACGACCACGGCAACGAGGTCGGCGGCTGTCATCTGCTGCTTCAGGAATTTCACGGCCCCATCATGCGCGCGCAGAATGTCGTCGGTTTCCATCGAAGTCATATCGAAAAACAGCACGATCATTCGCCGGTCGCGTATCTGATCGCTCACAGCGTCCGCCGCGCCCGGTCCTTCATTGTCCACCGGCACCACGACGGGCTTCACGTTTTCCGGCCCCGCCGCTGCCACGCTCTCGATGTCCGAGTATGAAAAAGATGAGATTTTTTGCGCCTTGCCGTCGTCCGTGATGGTGAACTGGTCCTGCCGCAATCCCTTGATCGGCTTCCCGGCGCGGTCCGTCACTTCGACATCGATGCGCACGAGGTCCGACTGCGCGCGCAGGATGCTCGGCGGCTGCTGTCGCAGCCTCACCGTGGGAAGCGGCGTCGTTGGAGCAGGCACCGTCGTCGGCGCAGATTGCTGCGCGATCGCCGGCGCAATCGCCAGCGTCACCGATAGCCAGCAAATGAATGCCCGCTCGATCCACTGGCCCGTCATTCCGTTTTTCATCTCAAGCATTCCACTCACGTCCTAGAAATTAAACCGCACCATCAGGCTCATTGTGCGCATCGCGCCCGCGCTTGTCACGCGCCCAAAGAACGAAGGAACTGTTCCTCCCGCCGTCGTCCCGCACGTGGTTCCGGTAGCGGAAGTAAAACACGGAAGCACCGTGCCGATGCCGCTGTAGTTCGGCGTATTGGTCAGATTCTGAAACTGCCAGGCCACGTTCATCACGCGCCGCTGTTCGGGGCCGAACCGGAACGATTTCGCCAGCGAGCCATTCCAACTGAACGTGCACGGCCCCTCGACGGAGCCCCGCTGTTCATTGCCATACGTCCCGCTCGCCGGAAGCTCGAATACTTTCGCATTGAAAAATGCCGAAGGTGAACCGCCGCAGATCCCGAGGTTCGGGTTGCCGGTTATGTTCGGACGCAACGAAAAATTCGCGCCCGTTCCGTTGTCGGAGGCGACTCCGCCGAGCAGCACCGTTGCCGGCGTCCCGGTCTGCCATGTGAAGATGTTCTGGAGCCTCCAGTTGCCGAACACCTTTTCCTTCCACCCGTGGTTCGCCCAGCGGCTCCGCTGGCCGAACGGCAATTCCCACGTCGATACGCCGCGAAACTGCTGGCGGATGTCGAATGTCGAAAGTCCGTACTCGCCGTGAAGGTTGCCGTCCTGCTGCTCGACCGTGGCCGCGCCGCCGCCGATCGAGCTGGCATCGTCGAGCGATTTCCCGTACGTGTAAATTCCTTGTATCAAGTATCCCTTCGTGAACCGATGGACCACGCGCACCTGCAGCGCATTGTAAATTGAATTGGCGCCTGACTGGTCGAAGGTGAATCCGGTCGCATTCGGATCGACGCGATTCGTCTGAATAGCGGCGGACGAAGTGCCCAGCGGCGCGCGGTTCGGCGCGCGCAGAACGTCGAGGTCGGTTCCCTTTGTCCCCGTGTACGTCAGGTCCAGAATCCAATTCGGCGAAAAGGACGTTTCCGTTCCCAGGTTCCAGATCTGCGCGTACCCATTCTTGTAGTTGGGATCGACCGCTTCCGTATTCGGGAATACGATCGTGCTTGCCGAGCCCCCCTCGAAAGGATTCTGTAGCGTGAGCGGTTCGGTCGAGGTCGTAGTCAGTGTTTGTGCCGTCGCAATGGGCGCCTGGTAAGCCAGTTCCTTCACCAGTGTGTTGTAAATCGATTCGTTGTAAAAGATCGAATAGCCGGCGCGCACCACCGTCTTGGGTTTGATCGGGGGCTGCCAGGCGATGCCGATACGCGGCTCGAAATTGTGGTAAGTGCCGCGAATCAGGGATCGGGGAAACACGCCGCTGAACGGCCCGGCCTGTCCGGGCAGCACTCGGACGACACAGGAAACGCAGTCAGCAGGTATGCCGCTACTCTGCGCCATTTCCGCGATTTGTGCGATTTGCGGATTGACGTCAAGGTTCACGATATCGTTGCCAAGCTCGATGGGCGGCCTGACGGCGTCGTAGCGCAGCCCGTACTGAAACGTGAACTTCTTGCTCACGCGGAAGTCGTCCTGCGCGTAGGCGGCGAAGCCCCAGCTTCGAAAATAGGTGTACGGGTTGCCCAACTGCTCGGTCGTATTGAAGGGCAAGCCCTCGAGAAAATCAGCGAAGTCGCTGCCGGTGGCGATCCCCGTGAAGATAAATCCGCCGCGCGGATTGGGATTCGAATCGTTGTTCAGCTCCACGCGCCGGATCTCGCCCCCGAAGCGCATGGTGTGTTTTCCGCGCGTCCAGGAGAGATTGTCGTCGAGCCGAAGCGTCTGATTCCGGACGAGCGAGGGAATCGGATCGTTCAGCCCCGAAAAATCCGTGAAGCTGATCTGCGGAATGCCGTAATCGACCGGCGGGATGACCACGCCCGCGCCCAGATTGATGCCCAGGTCCTCGATGATATTCGCGCCATTCGAATTGTCGCTCAGGGTTCGAACGCGGTTCCGGCTCCAGCTCACACTGGTGTTCTCGACCACATGCGACGACCAGTTGTGAGAGAGCCCCAGCGTGAGGCTCTGGCTGCGCGTGGACTGGCTCCCGCCGATGTCGGCAAAATTGCTGAGTGTTTGAGCGCGCTGCGAATTGAAGTTGTAGCTGCCATTGACGTTGAACTTCGCGTTGATCGTGTGCAGCACCGTGCCATTCACGCGGTCGGTGTTCTGCGGCGTCGTGCCCTGCAAAAGATAGTTCTGCGTGGTCGCGTTCGGAACGTTCGGCGGGGGAATGAAACGTGCAAGGATCTGCTGCGAGATGCTGTTGACCGGAATCTGCTGGCCGCCCGGGCAACTGGAGCTTGTGCCGGAAGGATACGGCGTCGTGGTAAACGGCTCGAAGATCGTGGCGCCGATGAAGCAGCCGTTGCGCTCGCCGGCCGTCGGCACGGTCGAGAACGTGTTGATCGGGTTTGTCACCGTTTCATGCTGGTAGTTCAGGAAGAAATAGGTGCGGTCGCTCCCGTTGTAGATGTGCGGAATCTTCAGCGGGCCGCCGATGTTCCCGCCGACGCGTTCGTCGTAATGGCCGACCTTCGCCGCAGGTGTTCCCGTGATCGCGTAGGGGCGCGCGTCGAACGCGGAGTTCTGATAGCTATCGTAAAAGCTGAAGCGAATCCGGTTGACCTGCTGGCGAAACAGACGCCCGCCGCCTCCGCCTCCTCCACCACCCCGACCGCCTCGTCCGCCGCCTCCTCCGGTGTTGAAGATGGCGGCCAGACCACCGCCCGGCCCTCCGCCGGCGCCGCCAGCGCCAAACATCTGCCCCGCTGCACCGCCCGGTCCTCCCGGCCCACCGAGGCCTCCTCCAGGCCCGCCAGGACCTCCGGGCCCCCCGGGACCTCCGAATCCGCCTGGCCCGCCACCGGCGTTGAAAGACAAGCCCTGGCCCACCGTCCCTTGCAGCAGGAAGGAATCGGACGAAGAACCCGCTCCGCCCGAAGGACCGTTCGCCTGAGCGCCTGGACCAGCCTCTCCGACACCCTGATCTGTTTGTCCGCCCGCACCGGGTTCGCCCGTCACATCGGTCTGCTGAAAGCCGCCGCCCGCCATTCCCTGAGTGACTGCGTTCAGCACGCCGGGAGGAAGTTGTTGTCCTCTTCCACCGCCATTTCGCCCGCGCGCGCCGGACGCTCCTGGTGGAGCATTTGCCGCATTCTGTCCACCGCTGGGCGGCGCGCCGGGTCTCTGCCGGGCTGTGGTGCGCGGTTCAGTTGGTGCTGCGAGCTGTGCCAGCGTCGCCACGCGCAGCACAAGTCGAATCGGCGGCGGCTGCGGCGGAGGGTTCGACAACTGCACGTCGACGGACGCCTGAACGAAGCCAAGCTGCGATGCTTCGACCGTGTAGTGCCCCGGCGGAAGCGCCGGAAATTCGAACTTACCCGATTCGTCGGTCCAACTGACCCAGGCCTGCTTCGTATCTGTGTTCGTCAGCCGCAGCGTGGCTCCGGGCACCGGCGAGCCATCGGCCGTCTGCACGGCTCCGTTCACGGAAACAGGCTGTGATTGCACTTGCGTTGGCGATTGTTGCGCGAAGCTCGGAATAGAAATCGCGAGAAAAGCGGAGAAAAGCCACGTGGCGCGTTGGCGGATTCGTTGGCGCAAGACTCGTTTCTCGCCCTTCATCTTACGCGGTGCGATCGCGCGCGCCCGCAGTATTCCTCTTTCGATGCCCTCTGATGTGCACCGGTTACTTGTTTGTTTGCGCTGGATCGTAGACAAAGCGGAACGTGACCGGCTGCTGGAATCGCGGGTTATCCATCTTGGTCGTGACGTAGAGCTGCGTGCCGTCCGGCGAGAGTTCGTAGGTCCGCGTGGTGCTTCCTCCGCGCCTTCCCTGCGTCACCGCGACGAGCTGATCGCCCTTCCATTGCGCGGCCGCGGGCGCATTCTCCTCATCAGAGTTTCCCGAATTCGACGAATTGTTTTTCGATGCATCGCTGTTCGAATAGACCGCCAGCACTCGGCCCGATGAGTCTGTCACCTTCGCGCTGGACGTCGTCTGCTCGATGGTGAGCTGCGAGAAGTCAGCTGTCATGTCGCCACCCTCGCCACGGCCTTGCCCTCGGCTACCGCCCATCCCACCGCCGCCGCGCTGCCCTCCTCCGCCCATGCCGCCGCCCCAACCGCCGCGATTTCCGCCACCGCCCTGGCCGCTGGAGCCTCCCATCGCTTCGCGCATCTTCGCGCGAGCGTCGTCGCTCTGATCTTTGTCCTGCGTCCACGCGCCGACGAGGCTCGGATGGCCGCCGATCAGAGCGCGAGGTTGCGCTTTGGGCGGCGAAACCGGCTGATCGGAGGGCGTCGCGCCCGACTGCGGACCGGCCGCAGCTTGCGCGGCGGCGCGTCCCGCGCAAAACGTAGCTGCGAGGGCAAAAAGAGCAAAAACGCCAATAAAAATGCGGGATTTCGCGAAAATTGCACTATTTTGGGGCATGACAGAAATGACCTCCTAAACGCGTCTTAACCGCCGATTTCTGACCAATTTCGACGCGTCTTTGACACGTTAGTGATTCCTTTTAGCGCACGCGATGGTTCCACGATCTCACGGAGGGCTTTCGCCCGCGCCGCCTCATCCTGTATCATGCAGCATGCTTCGTTTCACCTGGCGACCGTGCCCGGGACGCGCACACCGACCGCGTCGATAGCTCATATGCGCCTGCGCGGGGTCCAAATGCGCGGGTTCCCAACCGAATGGCCTGATGAAATGGGGAAAGGGGAATAGATCGAATGGCAAACTCCAGCCAGTTGCGGCTCGCCGTCCTCGGCGCGGGGAAAATGGGCGGCATCCTGATCGAGGCGTTCGTGAAGCAGGGGCTCGTGGCACCGAAGAATCTTCACGTCACGGTGGGACATCCCGGAGCGGAGCGGAAGAATTTTCCTTCGTCGATTTCGGCCGGGAGCGACAACCGCGCGGCCGCGAAGAAGGCGGACGTTATTCTCCTATGCGTGAAGCCGCAGACCGTCGGGCAGGTGGTCGACGAAATCGCGCCAACGCTCAATGCGGACAAGCTGCTGATTTCGATCGCCGCGTCCGTGCCCACGGACTACATCGAGCGGCGGCTCAGCGCGAAAGTGCCCGTGATCCGCGCGATGCCCAACACGCCTTCCATGGTCGGCGCGGGAATCACGGCGATCGCGAAAGGCAAGAACGCGGCGCAGAAGCACGTCGATATCGCGAAAAAGCTATTCGATGCGGTCGGCAAGACGGTCGTCGTGGATGAAAAGAACATGGACGCCATCACCGGGCTTTCCGCGAGCGGACCGGCGTTCATTTACATCATCCTGGAATCGTTCGCGGAAGGCGGCGTAAAGGCAGGGTTGTCACGCGAACTTGCGACGCTGCTCGCCGCGCAGATGACGCTGGGCGCGGCAAAGATGGTGATCGAGACCGGTCACCATCCAGCGCTTTTGAAAGACACCGTGACGACGCCAGCCGGCTGCACGATCGACGGCATCCTCGAACTCGAAGAGGGCGGCCTGCGCGTCACGCTGATCAAGGCCGTGGTCAAGGCCGCGCAGCGCGCGAAGGAACTGCTCATCACCAACGAGAACGCCTAAGCCGCCTCGTCGTGGCGAAGGAACGCGAAATCAACACGTTCTGTGCGACCATTCGCAGAGCGATCTCTCATGCCCGAGGTATCCGCGTCTCCCCGTGATGCGCTGCGCGGGCCACTTGCCGAAACCCTGACTAGCTCTTCATCAGCAGCACGTTCACCGCTTTGACGATCACCTCGACTTTGTCACCCTTCTTGAGGCCAAGTTCCTTCAGCGATTCGAGTGTCATCACGGACGCCATGCGCGACGGCGCAGGGACCCCGACTTTCACCAGACACATCACCGAGCCTTTCTTGATTTCAGTTACCTTGCCGACGATCCGATTGCGCGCTCCGACTTTCATGTTTTGCTCCTATCAGCTTGCGTTCAGCATCCGATCCGGTGTATTGAACCGGACGTGACAGATTACTACGATTCAGCTGGCGATGATTCTATCAGCACGGTGTAAGAGCAGATTCCTCGCCCCCGTTCAAAAGGCGACCGGGCTCGGAATGACAATTCAGTCTCAGGGGAGATCACAACATGAAAGCAATGCGCGTGGCGCAATATGGCGATCCAAGCGTTCTGCAGCTGCAAGACATTCCGAAACCCCAGCCCGGACCGGGCGAGGCGCTGGTTCGCGTCCACGCAGCCGGGGTGAACTACGCCGACATCTACTTTCGAAACGGCGCAGCGCGCCTGCCGATCCCGTTTCCGTTCACGCCGGGCATCGAAGGAGCCGGCACGGTCGAATCCGTCGGGGAGGGCGTGACGGAAGTAAAGCCGGGCGACCGCGTGGCGTACGCCACCATGGGCATCGGTTCGTATGCGGAGTATCAGGTGGTGCGGGTCGGCTACCTTGCGCCGCTCCCGAACAAAGTCAACTTTGAGGAGGGCGCGGCTGCAATTCTTCAAGGCCTGACCGCGCACTATCTTCTGCACGAGTTCTATCCCATCAAGCGCGGATCGACAGTCCTCGTGCATGCGGCCGCCGGAGGCATGGGCCTCCTTCTCGTGCAATGGCTGAAACACCTGGGAGCCGTAGCTATCGGCACCGTGTCAACAGAGGAGAAGGCCAAGGCCGCGCGCGAAGCCGGCGCCGACCACGTGATCCTCTACACGAAGCAGGATTTCGCCGAAGAGGCGAAGAAGCTTACCGGCGGCAAGGGCGTGGATTACATCATCGACGGCGTGGGCAAAACCACGTTCACGAAGAATTACGACGCGCTGAAGAACCGCGGCTGGGCCACGGTCTTTGGCATGGCCAGCGGCCCCGCAGAGCCTGTGTCTCCAAACGTGCTGATGACCAAGTCACTCACGATCTCAGGCGGCGCGCTCCCCAACTACATGGTGACGCGCGACGAGATGCTGGGTCGGGCGCGCGACGTCTTCAACGGGTTCCGCGAAGGCTGGCTGAAGCTGCGCATCGATCGGACGTTCCCGCTCGAACAAGCGGCGGAGGCCCATCGCCTCCTCGAAGGCCGCCAAACCATTGGCAAGCTCATCCTGAAGACAGGAAGCTAGACTTTGAGCGCGACCGAGACTCCTCATCGCTCGCTACTGCGCCCGATTTCCGCGCAACATGAGAAGGGCGGCGCAGAAACCGGGCTGCTCGGTCTTCGGAATGACAGCCGAGGCGATGCAGGGCCGCGACGGCCTCAGGAAGCAGACCCTCGCCGCAAGCCTTGTCGATGGGCGGCGTGCGCGAGTCGACGACTGTAACCCGAAGACCTTTTGCGCGTGCAGCAATGGCGGTGGCCAATCCGGCCGGGCCGCCACCGATGATGGGCACATCGGTCTGCATCGTTTGTGAGATGCGCCTACCAGCGCAAAAGCAGCAACTCCGAACAAAAACCGGGACCCATCGCCGCGAGAATGCTCAGCGAGCCGGGAGCCGGGCGGCGATTCTTGTACACGTCCTCGAGAACGAGCAGGACGGACGTGGAGGAAATATTGCCGAACTTGCGGAGAGACTCCCACGAGGCTTCGAGGTCCTTCGCGGTAATCCCGAGCGCCGTAGCGGTCGCTTCAAGAACCTTGGGACCGCCAGTATGCATGACCCAGCTTCCGATGTCGTCGCGCACAAACCCCTGCTCGGCGAGGAATACGTCCACGTCTTCGCCGAGGTGCCGCAGCACAGTGTCCGGCACTTCGGGCGCGAGCACGATCTTGAAGCCTTCTTCGGAAATGTCCCAGCCCATCACGCGTTCCGTATTCGGATAGAAGACGGACTTCGTGGCGAGAATCTCGGGGCCGCGCGATTCAACGTCCTCACCGGTGACGACCGCCGCGGCGGAGCCGTCGCCGAATAGAAGGGCGGAAATCAGGTGCGCCATGGAAATGTCTCCGCGCTGGAGCGTGAGCGAACAAAGTTCGACCGAGAGGAGCGCGGCGGCCTGACCCGGATAACCGCGGACATAATCGGCGGCGCGGGAAATGCCGGCAGCGCCGGCCACGCAGCCGAGGCCAAAGATGGGAATGCGCTTGATATTGGGCGAGAGGCCCATGCGATTGACGAGGCGGGCGTCGAGCGAGGGAGCCGCGATGCCAGTTACGGAAGTGACGAAGATGGCGCTCAGCTCGCGCGGCTCGATTCCGGCGCCCACGAGCGCGCGGCACAAAGCTTGTTCGCCGATTTCGAGACCGACTTCGATCCATACATCGTTTGCTTCGCCCCACGCCTGCATGTTCTCGTAAAAGTCGAGGGGACGCGCGAGGAACCGACTGTCCACTTTCATGCTTTCGTCGAGACGATTCAGAATGTCCGGATTAGGCAGGCGTTCACGAAAGTAATTCTTCAACGCTGTGGCAATAACTTCCTGGGGGTAGTGATATTTCGGGAAGGCACTTCCAACGCCTGCGATTCTCATGACTGGGCGCTCCTGGGCAGCCGCGGTGCGCGGCAGCAAGTTATTAAACGCGAGCCGAGCAAGCTTTCATCCTGCTTCCCAGGATTAGGCTTGACACCGAAGATAGGCGACACGCAGACAATAACCGGAGCGCCCCAGTTTAACAAGCAAAGGCTTTTTCCGGCGGTGTCCCAATCAGGACACTGCCATTTCCCCCGAAGCCAGCCCACGCGACTGAGTTCGGCGGCGCAGCAGGCTGACACGTGTGATGCCAGGGGGCAGGCAGCGGGTTGCGCTTCTGGTCCGTGAGACGTGCAGGAAAAAGAAAGCCCCGGGTCTGAAGGGGGACAGACCCGGGGTTGGGGGTTGAGAGGGACAGCGGGCCGGAAACTTTTTCGGCTGATCCGCGCGGCGCTAGTAATTCCAGGACCGCAGGATCATCGTCGCCCGGAAGACCACCTGTAATCCGATGACGATGATCGTGTCGCGGACAGCAACCAATCTATGACGCATCGAAATTCCCTCGAAACCGGTGCTGATGAGTGCGCTCATGGACGTTCCTAGTTCAGGACGTACACGGGATTGTCGTGCTCAACCGCGACCACCATGGACTTGAAGATATCGACGTCCCAGCTATCGGCGATGCGCAACCGAACCGATTCGTTCGTCTCGGAAAGCAGGCGCCCGCGCAACGGCACCCGCAGGTTCCCTGCCGCAACTCGAAGAATCACCGGCTGCCCCATCCAGACTGCGTAGCAACCTTCCATGATCTTCCCCTCCTCAGAATCTATGTCTCGCACACCTGGATTCTCGGACAGGGGCCCGGCCTGACCAATGGTACAGGGGGCTAAAAGCGTTAGGAGCAAAGTACTAGCCGTTTGGAAGGCCCCGCCAGTGCGTGTTTTTCTGCTATTGTGAAAGTGCGACTCAGAAGCGGCTTTTGCCCTGCCGGCAGGCGGAGAACCAATCGATGGTCGAATTCTTACAGCATCTTCTGGCCCGGGTCTATGACGTTCAAGGGCTGATTGAGTGGGGCGGAACGGTGCTGGTGTGCCTGATCGTCTTTGTCGAGACCGGGATGTTCGTAGGGTTTTTCCTGCCGGGCGATTCCCTGCTGGTGACGGCGGGGGTGTTTGCCGCGGCGGGGAACCTGAAGTTGGCGTGGCTTCTGGTTCCCGTGACCCTGTGCGCGATTGCGGGAGACCAATTGGGTTACCTGATTGGGTGGAAGGCCGGCGACGCCCTGTATCGCCGCGAGGACTCGCGATTCTTCAGGAAGCGCCACCTCGAGCGGGCGCATGAGTTCTATCAGAAGTACGGCGGCAAGACGATCATCCTCGCGCGGTTCGTGCCAATCATACGGACGTTCTGCCCTCCGGTGGCCGGCGCGGCGAAGATGAGCTATGCGCGCTACCTGACCTACGACATTTTCGGCGGGCTGCTCTGGGTCTGGAGCATGGTGCTCGTGGGGTACACGCTCGGACGGACGGTGCCGCACGTGGAGAAGCGCATTCACTACATCATTGTGGCGGTGATAGTGCTGTCGCTGATCCCGGCCGCATATCACGCCCTGAAGGCGCGGCACCCAAAAGCCGCCGTGCCGCTGAAGCAAGCCGAACCCGAAGGCGACTAATCAATCAGTTCAGAAATGCAAAACGGGGAGCCTGGCAGCTCCCCGTTTTGCTCGCTTCCTATGCCGTGGCGAAGCCGAAGGCATCGCCAAGCGGCTCGCACCGCAAAAGCGGTGTGCAAGTCGGTGTCAAGAATCTATGCCCGGTGGTGTCATAGCTCCTCCGTGCGATAGCTCCTGCAAGGCCACTCATACGCCCGTGTGCGGCTTAAGGCAAGCGAAAAATATCCGCACTCTTCGCGGAACCTGCGCGAAACCGGACTGGCGTGATTCGGCAACGACTACTTCAGGAAGAGGCCTTCGCGGACCTGGTCGCGGCCGACGAAGGTTTTCGACGATCGGAATTTTCCGAAAAGCTCGAGGATTTCGCGGTTCTGAAAGACGTGCGCGTGAACAGCCAGCGTAGGCGCGGCGAGCAGCTCGACCGTCTGGCTATCGACGATGCGATAGCGGTGGAAGCGTTCGGCGGCCCGGCTGTGGAAAAGCGCCAGCGCGGCTCCGCCCGGATGAAGCAGGCTATTGAGCCGCTCCATCAAACAGGGCACCACTCCCGCATCGAAATAGTCGAGAAGATCCCAGACGAGGACACCGTGAAAACTGTGTTCGGGATATTGAAGAGCGCCCTGAAGAAACTTGCCGGCGAGCATGGACGGCGACAGCTTCCCCGTCTCTTCACCCACAGGAGCGGTGCGCAACTGCTCTTCTTCCGCCGTGAGGAAATCCTTCCAGGTGCGCAGCAAGTCTTCGGTCGTAACGCGATAGCCCTTGTCCACAAAGAAACTGACCGTGGACTGCCAGACCGGACCCAGGTCGAGCACGCGCGCATGGGGCACGTCGCTGATGAGCCAGAGAAACTCCTTCAGGCCATTCGAGATGCGCAGGTTGGCCGCCGGGGTGACCGACGGAACCGGCCCCGGCTTCGAAGCCGTTGAGGCGGAGGAGGCTGGGGTGCTAGGGCGGGTCTTGGCCATCCAGTTCATCGTCGATTCATTCGTCCCAAGCGTATCTATTCGTCGTCTTTGGCGTTGACCGTGACGGGCCGGAGCGCTTCGGAATCGGAATCCGTCGTGCGAGCGGCGGGAGGCGCAGAAGAGCCGCCGCGAGTCATTTCCACTTTCCCGCGCAACCGCGCGCCATCGTCGATTCCAATGCGCGGAGTGACCACGCTACCTTGCAGGCGCCCCGTCTTGCCGAGGTGCACGCTTTCGCCCGCTTTCAGGTTTCCCTGCACCGACCCATCGATGACGATCCCCCGTGCTTCGATATCGGCCTGGACGTTCCCGTTCGGTCCAACCACCACGCGGGCGCTTCCCAGCCGGATCTTTCCCTGCATTTCGCCGTCAATGTATAGATCGGAGCTTCCGGAAATCTCTCCATGAATCCTGAGGCCCGAGTGAATCCGCGATGTGCCGGGAAGCGCCTGGGGCTGCTCAGATAGCGGAGCGGGAGTCGCGGGAGCAGTTATAGCGGGCGGCTGTGAGCTAACGGGCGGTTTGGTGGTAGCCGCAGGAGCCGAGGCAGGCGGCTGGGGAACGTCTGAGGACAACTTGCCCTCTGTAGGTTTACGCCACATGAAACCTCCCTCAGAAGCCACCCCTGGCGCTGCACCAGGCGGCGGGCTCTATGCGGTAACCGGACTATATTACAGGAAAAGCTGGGTGTAAACGGGGAGTGTACCCCCGTGGTACAAATCCGCCACGGAGGGGATAGCTGGACGCGCCGAGGCGGAATCGGAGGTCTGGACATCGTTGTGACGCATCTCCCAAAGGGCATCCACCATGCCCAGCAGCTCGTGGGAGAAGATGGTCACGCCTCGTCGCGTGTACCACCATCTCTCGGGATCATACTCGGGATCCGGCGCGGGGACGACGCGGAGGACTGTACCGGAGGGAAGAGTTCGGGCAAAGATATAGCGCGACCGGCGCGTGTGATAGTTCGACGTGACGATGAGGATGCGTTTCCAGCCGCGCTGGGAAATGAGTTGGCGGAGCGCGAGCGCTTCTTCGCGGGTGTCCTCTGCCCGATGATCGAAGCGAACGATCGCGTCCTGCGGCACACCGTCGGCCGCGAGGTCGTGCTGCTCCAATTCCGCTACACTCGCGTACGAGCGCAGACCTCGGCCGCTCGCCACAACGCGGGGCGCCCATCCCGCCTTGAACAGTGCAGCCGCACGGGCCGCGCGATCTCCGTTGTAGTTGTCATCACCGAGGACGACGATGGCGTCGGAAGGCGCAGGCCCATCGTCCACGACCCAAAAATCTCCCGCGAACCGTAGCAACGGGTGCCGCACAAGGTAGATCACAAAGAGAAAGAAGAGAAAGCAGAGGAGAAACAGGAGGCGGAAGAAAATCCCCCCGCGTTGCGTGTTCCGCGAGGGACGGAAGCCTCCGGCGAGGGTCATTATGTTCCCGGATCGAGCTGGCGCAGGTGTTCGGCAGCCTGCTCGGGAAAGGTCGCGTTGAAATAGACTTCCTTGATGCTGTAGGACTTGCTGCGTTCCTCGACGATAGGCAGGATTTCGATGTGCCAATGGTAGTCGCCACCGATCGTTCGCCAATAATCGCTCAGCTCACCTTTGGTTTGCAGCGTATTCGGGGCCGTGTGCAAGACCATGTGGTAGTTGCTCGAAACCCGCAATAGGCGGCGGAGGGTCCGTCCGAGGAGCGTCGCGAGATGGCGGCGATTTTCTCCCGGCGCCAAGATCTCGAACTGGTGATTGTGGGTCCGCGGAATCAACCAGATTTCGTAGGGCACGCGCGATGCATAGGGGCAAAACGCGTAGTAATCGCCCACATTGTCCACGATCCGCTTCTTCTGGCGGATCTCCTGTCGCATGATGTCGCAGAAAACGCAGCGCTCGCGGTCGCGGTACCACTCCCGGGCCGACCTCAGTTCGTACAAAATGCGGCGCGGCACGAACGTAGTTGCCGTGACCTGCGAATGAGGGTGCTCCCAGTCCTCCCCCGCCCGCAGCCCCTGGTTCTTAAATACGGCGATGTATTTGAAGCGGGCGTCGCGCTTCAAGTCCGCGATCCGCAAGGCGTAGGCTTCCAGCACGTGCGCGATTTCTTCGTCGAAAAGCTGAGCAAGCTGGCGCCAGTGTTCGGGCGTTTCGACGATGATCTCGTGCGCCCCAATCGGCTCCATGCGGTCGAAGATTCCATCGGCGCTTCGCGAGGGGTCTCCCTCAATGCGATAGAGCGGTCGCAAATGAGGAAAGGCGCGCACCTGCCAGGGTCCCTGGCGAGGCAGCTCGAGCAGAACCTGGGTTTCAACGCGATTTTGCGGGCACAACGGGCAGGGACCGGCCTGTTCGGCTTCCCGCTCCGGATGTCCGATTGCCACCCAACTGCGAGTAATAGGGTCTTTGCGTAGCTCCATTCGTTTCCTGCGTGAAGAGCGCGAAGGCCATCTTATACCGAAGTCTTCGGAGAGGCCAAAGACAACTGCAAGAAATCGCACGGCGCTCGGACCCAATTTGCGAAAGCGGAGACTTCTTTTGGTTTACACTTCGGCGCCGCCACACTCCTGGGCGGAACACCAAGGGAGGGTTGACGCGTGAGGACGGATCGTTGAGCACGCCGGGCGTGAACACGTCGCAGGCCGCAAAGCGCGGCACGCGGGCGGCAGCCGTGCGGAAAATGACCGTCCTGCCGATGATCGCGGCGACCTACTTCATGGTGGCGGGGGGCCCGTATGGCCTCGAAGACATCGTTCAGAAGACGGGATACGGCGCGACGCTGCTCATCCTGGTGATCACGCCGCTGCTGTGGAGCGTGCCGACGGCGATGATGGTGAGCGAGCTCTCGACGTCGATCCCGGAAGAAGGCGGCTTCTACATCTGGGTGCGGCGGGGCCTGGGGCCTTTCTGGGGATACCAGGAAACGTGGCTGAGCCTCGCGGGCAGCGTCTTCGAAATGGCGCTGTACCCCAACCTGTTCGTCGATTACCTCGCGCGATTGTCGCCGGAGCTGGTCGCGGGGCATCGCGGGCTCGCGATCGGGTTTGCGATGATCGCGATCTGCACGGTGTGGAACATTTTCGGCGCGCGCGCGGTGGGCGAAGGTTCCATCTTCCTCAACGTCGCGGTGTTCGCCCCGTTCGTGGCGCTTGTTGTGTTCGCTCTGCTCCGTGGACATTCGAGCGGCGGGGGCGCGATCCCGCTGCGGCATGCCGACCTGCTGGGCGGAATCCTGATCGCGATGTGGAACTACATGGGTTGGGATAATCTCTCAACGATCGCCGGCGAAGTCGAGGCGCCGCAGCGCACGTATCCGCGCGCGATGCTGGGCGCCGTGATACTCGTCGTCGCGAGCTACATCGTGCCTGTGGGCGCCGTGGCTCGCACAGGGCTCGACCCGAACAGTTGGATGACGGGCGGATGGGTGGACATTGGGCGGATTCTCGGGGGCAACGCCCTCGCACTCGCGATTGCGGCAGCGGGGCTAATCGGCGCGGTCGGGACGTTCGGCACACTGATGATGTCGTTCACGCGGCTGCCGGCGGTAATGGCCACAGACGGCTACCTGCCGAAAATCTTTTCGAGGCAACATCCACGTACGGGTGTGCCATGGGTCGCGATTGTGGCGTGCGCGCTGTTCTGGGGAGTCTGCTATCCGCTCGGCTTCGAGCGAAACTTGCTCCTCGACGTGCTCGTGACCGGATTGAGCATACTGCTCGAGTTCTGGGCGCTCGCCGCGTTGCGCGTCCGCGAGCCGGAGCTTGCCCGTCCCTATCGCGTGCCGGGAGGAATCATCGGCGCAATCGCGATCGGGGTGCCCCCACTCGGGCTGATGATCGCGACGCTGGTGCGCAACGGCACGGAGTTGGTGGGGCAAACCAACCAGCTCGTCGTCGGTATCACGGTTATCGTCGCGGGCGCCGCGCTCTACTTCCTGAGCCGTATGGTCCGGCGCAGAGTCCCCTAGAACGCCCACCATCTCGATCCGAACCCAGCGGCACGATTCAGTTTGCGGACTCGTCGGGCGGCGGTGCTGCCGCCGGTGCGGTCCCTTTCGTCGGGCTGAGCCGGATGATGGCGGCAGCAGCAGCGAAGCGGGCGGGTCGCTCTTTGTCAGACTCCATCATGTTCCTGAGCTGCGGGATGGCTTCTGGACGGTTCATCCTCGCGAGAGCTCGCGCGGCTGCGGCGCGCACCGTCCAGTTTTTGTCCCCAAGCGCGTCCGTCAGTTCTTCCGCGGTATCGCGGCTGTCGTCAGACGAGAGCAGCTTCGCGCAAACCGCCTGAATCGGCGCCGAATTGTTCTTCGCATATTCCTCGATGAACGAAACTCCCATCGAGAACGGCCCGAGAAACGCCCCGCTCGCTTCGTTGATTCCGATGAGCGCCAGCGATTTCGGGTCATGCATCTCCTGCCGCATCTTTTCCATCTTGCCCTTCACCAGGCCCGGTTTAGCCTTGCGTTCGCCCCTTAGGACTGCATACAGGATTTCGCGGCCGCTGCGATCGCCGATTTTCCACAGCGCCTGTGCCGCAGCGAAGCTCACCTCCGGCGAGTTGTCGTCCATCGCATCTTTCAGCTGGGGAATCGCGGACCGCGCCTTCATGTCTCCGAGGGACGTGGCGGCCAGCACGCGGATGTTCGTCTCCTTGTCCTTGAGTCCGGCGGCGATCAGGGAAATACCCGTGTGATTCTGGCCGAGGACGGCCAGCGCCGAAATCGCGTCCGAGCGGTCGCGGGTCTTCTCCGAAGTGGCGCCCTGTTTCAGCAACTTCCACGCGGCGGCGCGCATGTCCACGTTCGACTCGACGGCCGGAGGCGGAGTCTGCGGCGAGGGGGCGGATTCCTGCGCGGGCGTTTGGGACTGCTGCGGTGTAGCCTCGGGCGATGGCCGGGCTGGCGCCGGCGCGGGAGCTTGCTGTGATCTCGTCGGGCGAGGCAAGGCACCGGGAACCGCCGCCGCGAGGAAAATCAGGCGAAGTACAAAAGGAGCGTTGCGAAGCATAGGGTACCCCCAAGAAAAACACGCCGGCGCTCGGTTGTTGCGAGGAAAAATGGAGCGCGCGATGCCGTGCTATTCTTGCACGCAATGACCGGAACAGACAAAGTGGACACCGAATTCATGGAGGCGGCGCTCGAGGAAGCGCGCGCGGCCGCGGCGCGAGGCGAAGTTCCGGTGGGAGCGGTCGTCGTCGTCGATGAGCGCATCGTCGCACGTGCGGGAAACCGCACCATCGGTGACTGCGACCCGACGGCGCACGCTGAAATCGTCGCGCTGCGCGAAGCCGCGAAGGCCGTCGGAAACTATCGCCTGCTCGGCGCGACGCTCTACGTCACGATCGAACCGTGCGCGATGTGTACCGGCGCGATGGTCCACGCGCGGATCGTCCGGCTGGTCTATGGCGCAGAGGATCCCAAGGGCGGCGCGGTGCATTCGTGCTTCTCGATTCTCGATGGCCCGCAGCTCAACCATCGCGTGGAAGTCGCGTCGGGGGTCCTCGCCGACGAAGCTGCCGCCGTGCTGAAAGATTTCTTCGCCGCGCGACGGTAGCGTCCGTTCGTGGAACTTGCGGTCAAGTCTCGATTGTCTGCTCGCTGAAGGCCCGCCATTTTGGAACCCAAGCCTCTAAAAGATTCGAAACGAGAATCACGTTCACATACGGCCAAACTCATAACCTACTGAGGCTACAGGGCTTCGCGTGATGCCCGGGTTGCGCGGCTAGGCCTAGAGATTGCGCGAACTCGGCCGATAACTTCTTCATGAATAGTGTGCCCGCACCGCTCGGGCGCTCGCGAAGCTGGACTTGCACACTCCTGGCTGTCTGCGTCCTTGCGGGCCCGTCCCGGGCCCAAACGACCACTGAGCCCAATGCCCCGCAAGCAACGCAGCGGGAGAGCGACCTCACGCAAATCAGCATCGAGGATCTGATGAACGTCGAAGTTACGTCCGCGTCGAAAAGGACCGAGCCTCGCGACGCAGCACCCGCCGCGATCTTCGTGATCACCGGCCAGGATATCCGCCGCGGAGGCTTCTCCTCGATCCCGGATGCGTTGCGGCTCGTGCCCGGCTTGTACGTGGCTCAGCAAAACGCGCACGTATGGATTGTCGCAGCACGCGGCTTCGGCAGTTTTTTCAACAACAAAATGCTGGTACTGATCGATGGCAGACTCGTGTACTCGCCTGAGTTTGGCGGTGTCTGGTGGGACGTCCAAGATCCTCCGCTCGAAGACATCGACCGTATCGAGGTGATTCGCGGGCCCGGCGGAACGCTTTGGGGCGCCAACGCCGTGAACGGCGTCATCAACATCGTCACCAAGCAAGCCGCGAAAACCCAGGGCGTGCAGGTTTCCGGCTCCGCAGGTGTAAACGAAGGCTACTCCACTCGAGTTCGTTACGGCGGACAGGTTGGCGAGAACATCGCGTATCGAATCTATGGAACGAGCAACTATTGGCTACCCAGTGTGAATGCCAGCGGCAAGAACAACTACGACGACTGGGGAATCACTCAGGGTGGCGCTCGCCTCGACTGGAACCCATCCAAGGAGAACGTTGTGACATTTGACGGTCAAGGCTATTCGGGGCGCGAGCACGACCTCAGCCTTAACTTCGACCCGCTTACAGACACGCTGGTCAGGCCCTCCGACTATGTCGTGAAGGGCGGCCACCTTCTCGGCCGGTGGAAGCATTCTTTCAGCGACCGCTCGAGCACCGACCTGCTCGGCTATTGCGACTGGACTATACGGAGCGATCCGTTCTCCGGGGATGATCGAACCACCTGCGACGTGGAACTCCAGCACAGCTACGCCTTCACGGATCGCCAATCTGTGATCTGGGGCGGCTCCATCCTTACCACCGCAGACACGCCGGAACACAATGCGACGGTGCAATGGGATCCAATATATCGCCGCGATACGACCTATAGCGTGTTCGGACAATACGACGTCATGCTCATGCCCGACGTACTGCGGATTATCATCGGGTCAAAGTTCGAGCACAACAACTACACCGGATTCGAATATCAGCCGCAGTTCCGAGCCGTTTGGACACCAAGAAAATCCCACACGGTCTGGCTCGCCGTTTCGCGCGCGGTGGGGACGCCGACGCGTGTCGACAGCGACTTCAAGGCTCCGGTGGAGTTGCTCTCGCAGTCTCCACCGACTCTGCTTGTTGTCGAAGGGGATCCGGACGACCGCTCCGAGGTGCTGCACGCCTACGAAATGGGCTACCGGTACCACCTCACTGACAAATTCGCTGCGGATGCGTCGATCTACTACAACGGATACGAACACCTGATCGGTACGAGTGCTCCGGGGACCCCGTTCGTCAATCCAAGTCCGTTTTACATCGCGGTCCCGGCGGTCTACACCAACCTGGGCGGGGGTCAAACTCACGGGTTGGAGTTATATCTGAGCTATGCGCCGGTTCGGCGCTGGACCGTGTCGGCGGGCATCGCGGAACTTCGGGGCAATTCCGTCCCGGGATTGAGTGCGTCCGCAGCGTCGGGAACCCCGCACCATCAGGTGAACTTGCAATCCCGTCTGGACCTCACGCGCCACGTCAACTTCGACACTGCCTACTATTACTATGACGCGATTCCCCGCGCGTTGCCCTATTACTAAGCCGGGATTCCCCCCCGCGTTGTCGCCGGTGAACCGCGTCGACGTCGGCGTATCCACAAAACCTTATCGCGGATATAGCTTCTCGATTTGGGGCCGCAATCTGGCTTCCGACCGGCACCCGGAAACTATCGGGTACCTCTTCACCAACGGAGAGATCCCGCGGTCATTGACTTTCAAGGTCGTGTGGGAATCAGTCGGGGACCAGGGAAAGTAGACGGCAGACGAACGGAGCTTCTGTGTCTTTGGGACTTCGAAGCCGGGCCAACGCAAATGCCGGGTATAGCGGGTCGCGGCACGGCGAGGCTAGGATGAGTATAATGAGGCCGTGAGTAACCAGCCGAGCACGCGAAACTGGCACGGCGAGTTGCGCGTCTCGTGCCGATGATCTGCGTCAAGGGCTGAAGCTCGCCATGCAGCCTAAGCCATACTTGCGGGCGCTCTTCGTTGGCTGGGCGATCGCCGCTCTGCTCGCGCCGCCGGCACCGGCAATTGAGTTGAAGCCCGACACTTCGGCCGCGTTCGATGCCTATGTTCGCGCCACCGAAACGCGGATGGACGATGATCTGCGCCAGGACCATTTCCTTGCGGTCGATGACCTGCCCGATGGACGCCGCCAGGAGACCTATGCCCAGCTTCGCCGGGGGCAGATTTATATCCAGGAGCGTCATACTCTGGAGGAGGGGCAGTCGATTCATGTTCCTGGCGGTCTGATTCATCACTGAGTCGGCGTGGTGTTCGTGCCGGACGCAACACTCTCGCAGACCGTTGCGGTTCTTCAGGATTACGATAACCACGAAAAGATTTACAAACCCGACGTTCGCCGCTCCGAATTGCTCGAGCGCGACGGAAACAAATCGAAGATTTACCTGCAGTTTTATCACAAATCGCTCGTCACCGTAGTGCTGAACGCGAATTTCGACGTCGTTTACACGGAATTCAGCGGCACCCGCTCAACGATCAAGTCCCGTTCCACGCGAATTGCCGAAGTCACGAACTCCGGCAAACCGGACGAACACGAACTCCCGGTTGGACAGGGCCACGGGTACATGTGGCGCCTCGACACCTACTGGCGAGTTGAAGAAAAGGACGGGGGAGTCTACGTCCAGAACGAAACGATCGCGCTGACCCGCCGCGTTCCGGCAGCGCTTGCCTGGCTGATTAACCCGTTGCTTCGCAGTATCCCCAAAAGCGTCCTTACCAATCTCCTAAACGCTACCCGCAGGGCCCTTGCGAACACGACGGCGCGCGCAGCCGCGGTGCGACCGGCGCAATTCGACCGCTGGCCCGCGCCTCTCGAACCTACCGGCCGTCTATTTTCGATTCGATGCGGTCTTCCGATACCAAACGGGGCGAACGTCCCGCAGAAAAATCCGTGCGGTTACCGGACCGATGTGCCGGAACTCCTGCAATTTTCGCGAGAGCTCGGACGGCGTTCGCGCCCCGGCCAGGAGCTTTGTGAGAGTGCCGTAGCGGCTCTTTAGCTCCTGGCAGACCTCAAGGAGTTTCGTCGCGGTCGAAAAGTCATATCGAACGTAGTGGGCCCGGTCCAGTAGGAGAACCAGCTTGTCCCATCCTGCGCGAAGAATCGCGTCGGGGCTCGTCAGCCCAGCTTTCACGAGTTCGCCGTAGGCCTGCTCGGCGATCTCGGTTTGAATCGGCTTCCCAAAGAGCAAGCACGCGAGCCACCACTTAAATAGTTCCTTCTCTCTCTTCGTTCCCAGTTCGATCTGCAATCGGCGTGCATAGGACTGCCGACCGGTTTTCGCGCGGGTCGGCGCCGAACCGCCCCGTGCAGCCCTTCTCCTACGTGTCCCTGTCAACGCAACCTCCTCCCCGCACCGGAACAATCCCATTTAGACCGTTCTATCAAGCAAAGACCGTGACCGCCGTCACGCATCCTACCGCCGACACGGCTTGTAATTGGGCGCGATTGAACCGACGGTACCGAGCGGACGATCGTGGTGATCGCGGGCACCGCAAGGCTAAAATGGATATAATGCCAGCCGTGAGTAACCAGCCGGCACAGCAGATGCAGTGCATGGAAGTCTGGGGCGGAAGCCAGCTCACGGCGCGCGGCGTCGAATTGGGCGGGCTGGACGCGTGGGTCTACAGCAAGCCCTACGGCCACGCCAAGCGCGGCGGAGACGTCTACTACGCCTCGAGCTGCCTTACGGGCCGCATCAGCCGCCTGTTGCTGGCGGACGTGTCGGGGCATGGAAATTCCGTTGCCGTTACCGCAGCCGATCTGCGGACGCTCATGCGGCGCTTCGTCAACCGCCTCGACCAGACGGAATTCGTGCGGCTGCTCAATCAGCAGTTCACCGCCCTCTCCGAGGATGGCACCTTCGCAACGGCGGTCGTCACCACATTCTTCGCCCCGAGCCGCCTCCTGAGCGTCTGCAACGCAGGCCACCCACGGCCGCTTTTCTACCGCGCGGCACGGCAGCAGTGGAATCTTCTGGGCCAGGAGGAACTGGCCGGCCAGCGCAAACCTTCCAACCTGCCGCTCGGGATCATCGGCATGACGGAGTACGAGCAGTTCGACATCGAGCTGGACTCCGGCGATTGCTTCGTGAGCTACTCCGACGCGCTGATCGAATCGCGCGATGCCGACGGTGAAATGCTCGGCGAGACGGGCCTGCTGCGGATCATGCGGCTGCTCGGCGACGTCCCGGCGGAAAAACTCACCGAGACGCTTCTCGGCGAAATCGCGGAGCGCTATCCCGAGAATCTGGCCGAGGACGACGTGACGGTTGTCGTGGCGCGGGCCAACGGGCAGGCGCCGCGCTATTCGTTCAGCGAGAAGCTGCGGGCGACGGTCCAGTTTGTGGGCTCGCTGTTTCGCGCACTCAATCCGCGCGCCGAGCGTCCCCCGCTCCCCGATTTCATTGTGCCGAACGTCGGCGGCGCGATCATTCCCGCACTCGGACGCCGCTGGCGCGCGTCCGGCGCGATCCAGCGATCATCGAACCATCCCGCCTGACCTACCGTTCTACAACTGGCGGAGGACCTGTCACAGATCTCGGCGAAGAATTTTCAGGAGCACCCAACGGCTCGGATCGCGGTCCGTAGTGCGGCAGCGGGCGGTCCAATTCGTAGGCGCCCAGGTCCGGCGCGCGACCGGCGAAATCGTCATTGATGGTCGGGAGCAGGACTCCCGCGTCGACGGCGCCTGAAGCCGGCTTGAGACGGAAATCAAAATCTTCGGGATTGTAAAGGCGCTGCGGGTCGGATTTGTCCGGCATCTTCACGTTCACGAAGACATCGTAGTCGATCAGAATGCTGTGCTGCTCCTGCCCCGTTGTCTGGCTGTATTCCTTGAGCGACTTGAAGTGACGCGTGACGAGCTGGCCCTGGTAGTCGGCCGCAACTTCGAATGGCGGCGAGTTCCACTCAAACGCGTCTTCAACATTCGGATTCGGGCGGAAGCCGTTGTAATCCGACGTGGAGTAGTTGGTGTACGTGCGCAAATTGAGGATGGGATCGGCCCAGCCATCGCCCAAGATCAGATTGTTTAGGAAGTGAACATTCGACGCGGGGCCCATAAGCCGGCCCTGGCCGAAAAAAGTATTCTGATAGACGAGGACGCCCGCCGGCGTATCGATCAATTTCAAAGGGCCGCCGGTCGTCGCGTCGTAAACGAGATTCTCGTAGAAATACAACGGACCGCCAAACGTGGGCTGTGCGCTCAGAGCGCCACCGGCCGAGTTGAAGCAGCGATTTCGAAAAACGCGGATGTTGTGCGCGCCGCCGTCTGCCTCGATGCAGTTGTCCGCCATGTTGTAAATGTCGTTGTTGTAGAAATCGATTGAGACAGGCACTCGGTCCGGCAATTCGCTCGGCGTGCCGTCAGGATCGCCATAGGTGGCGATATCGATGCCGTCGTGCCAGTTGGCAACGTAGTTGTAGGCGACCACGTGGCCCTGGCCGTAGATCTTGATCGCGTACTCGGAAGTTATCGGCGCGGGATAGCCGGGAAACTTCGCCCACACTGCCGGCGTCCACCAGCTCTGCAATTTGTTCGGATCGTGCCGCCCGATAAAGACGTTATCAGCGATGTAGAAGTTCTTCGACCCAGACCAATCGTCTTCCACGGCGCGGCCGATATTCTCGAGCCGTGAACGCTTCAACGTGAAGCCGCTTGATCCCGCGATGTTCTTGATCCCGAGCAGAAAGGCGACATTGGTGTTTCGAACTGTGATGCCCTCAAAATAGTTGTAGTTCGCCGCCATCAGGTTGAAGAGGTTCTGGCAACCATCGCCGTCGAAGATCACTTCCCCATCGCCCGCCCCTTTGATGACGATCGGTTTATCCGGCGTGCCGCTCTGCGTCAAATAGTAGGTGCCGTCGAACGGCGTGCCGTACGCCGCGATTGTCCGGTCAAAACCGCTGTAAATGAACCGGCTATCTTTGTAGAGCCCGGCATGCACTAGAATGACGTCGCCGGGCTGAACGCGCGGAGGCATCACGTTCGAATGGTCGGATTCGTCGGAACCCATGTAGTACGCAGCCAGCAGACCCGTAAAGGCGGGCTCCTGCTTGGTTCCTTTGTATCCGAATGGATAGACGTGATAGACGTGGCCGCCATCCGCAGGCTGAGGCTCCTTGTGCGTGCGCACGATGACGGTCCTTTCGGCTTTTCCCTTCACGCCGTCGGGGTCGGAAAGAACGAAATGGCATTCGTATTCGGTGTCGGGCTCCAGATTCAGAAGGCTGCCGGCGAACATATTGGGAGCCACATAGCTGAAATAGTGGCTGCTGCCGTCCCGCGGCGTTCCGCCAGGCACCGACTCGTGTTGTAGACGCAGCAGCGGCAGTCCCTTCCGCCATTGCTGCTCGCCTTTCTTCCGGTAGGTCACGTCCACGCGAGCGTTACGGTTGTCGTCTCCCGAGATTCGCCATTCGAAGCCGAGCGAAACCAGCGTCGGCGGCTCGGTCACGAACTCGCCTGGAACCGTCTTCGTCTGGCACCAAGAAGGCGCCGGGAAGAGAGCAGCAGCCAACACGAGCAGAAAAGCTAGCGAGATAGGATGGCGCATGCTTCGGTTCTCCTTGGTCTATTGCTGATTCCTGCGGTACCGAAGATACCTCAGCCACCCATTGCCAGTATGCTCCGTTGTGTGGATTTCATGGCGGAGAGGGTGGGATTCGAACCCACGGTAGGGTTCCCCCTACACTCGCTTTCGAGGCGAGCTCTTTCGACCGCTCAGACACCTCTCCGCGTCGTTGCGATTGGGCTTAGCTTAGCAGACGCCTCCAGCGCTCACAACTGAGCGCCACCAGCCTTCTCCGCCTCACTTCACCGCTAAGGTTCACCGGCCCTGCGGGCGACACCCCCATCTATAGGGTTGTCAGGGTATTGACACCGCAACATAGTGCGCGTACATTGGCGTTGTTGTCATGGAGGAAATCGTGCGTTCCACCGTCCTTGGAGCCCGTTCCATCCTGGTTGCCGTGCTTATCGGCGCTCTCGTGAATCTTCCCGCCATGGCCGCGAGCGAAAAACCGCTCGCGACGATCGTGGCCGCGCAATCCGCGCATCTTGCCAATCTGAATGCCGTGCCGGGAGCCGACGTCTTTCTCGACGACACTCTCGTCACCGATCCGGGCGGATCGCTGCGGTTGAAAGTTGGGTCGGGCCAAGTGTATCTCCTCGCTTCGAGCGAGGCGACGCTGCAGCAGCAGGAGAACAAGGTCCTGGCGAAGGTGTATCGCGGAACGCTCGGATTCTCCACGCCCGCGCCGGAACAGCTCGAAGTCGAAACGCCGCTGGGCGTCGTGCGCGGAGTGGACGGCTCGCGCGTGTACGGACAGGTGGCCCTCACAAGCTCCGAAAAGATGGTGATTACCGCCTACGAAGGGACGCTAGTCGTGGAACGGGACGGCCAATCGCAGACGATTCGTCAAGGCCAGGCCTATAGCGTCAGTCTCGCAGCTGACTCGGGCGGCGGAGACGACGTCGGCGTCAAGGGCGTCGGCGGCCAGGGCGTCAACAAACGACATTTGCTCTTCGTTCTGTTGGTCGCTGGAGGTATGGCCACCGTCGGTACCGTCCTCTACCTCGAGGAGTCCGAAAGCTGCATCACGCCGCCTTGCAGTTGAACGCGGCTTCTTCCTAACGCTGCTTCATGAGTGACGGAACGAAGCGCGGGACGCGGCGGCAATAGTCCTCGTAGGCCGCGCCAAACCGCGTTCGAAGTTCTCGCTCCTCCAACGAAATAGCCACCAGCGTCAGCAGAAGCCACACCGCGGCTACAGTCCACATCGCGCTGGTCCCCGCCAGAAGGCACGCGCCCACAATCGCGAGGAACGAAGCGGTATAACGCGGATGGCGGATGCGCGCGTAGATCCCGTGTCGCGCCATCTCTCCCCCGCCCGTGAGTTCGGTCTTCCCCACCAGCCGCGCCGTCCCGAGATCGTGGTGAACGCGCCAGAAAATCCAGCCCTCGAAAACAATCAGCGCGAGGCCCGCGACGATTCCCGCGGCAGGCGGCCGTTCCGGGCGAAAGAGTTCGTGCCGATAGATGACGGTCGCGGCGGTCACCGGGGGCCACGAAAGCAGCAATCCCGCAACGTAAGCGGCGCGCGGACGGGCGCGCCAAAATCTCACCAGCGGATGCACCACAAACCAGTAGAGCGGAATGGGCAATTGCAAGAAGAGGACGATCGCCGCAAGCCACCCGAAAAACGTCACACGCGCATCTTAGTGGAAGCGCCATGCGCGGGCAACGCTCTTCAAACCCGTCTTCGAATGCGGCGGGCCGCGCAGATATAATGGTTGCCTACTTTCATCGACGTTCGTCGGAGAGGAAACGGAATGGTTCATGGATTCGAGCTTCGGCGGTATCTTCGGGCGGTTGTGTGGGCCGCGGCCCTTTTGTCGGCATGGGCGTCCGCACCGGCGACCCGCGCGGACGAGCCCTACGCCCGCAGCCGCGACTACGCGTTGCAGGACGTCCGCACGCATCTCTGGTTCGATCTCGACCAGCGCAAGATCCGCGGTGAAGTGACCGAGAGCGTTTCCGCGCTGCGCGACAATGTTTCGGAACTGAAGCTCGATTCGGTGGACCTGAAAATCGAGAGCGTCCGCGTGGATGGCAAAGCCGCCAAGTTCACGACCGGCGCCAAGCAACTCATCGTGTCGCTCGATCACCCGGCCCGGCGCGGCGAGCGGCGCGAACTTTTCATCCGATATGAGGGGCAGCCCAAGAAGGGCCTCTACTTCATACTCCCGGACCAGAACTATCCCCAGCAACCGCGGGAGATCTGGACGCAGGGCGAGGCTGAAGACACGCGGTATTACATTCCGCTTTACGACTACCCGAATGCCCGCCTGACGTCGGAAATGCTGCTGACCGTCCCCGCGACGTGGATCACCGTTTCAAACGGCCGGCTATTGAGCGTGAGCGAAGAACCGGACGGCACGAAGACGTGGGACTGGAAACAGTCCGAGCCGCTTTCGACGTATCTGATCTCGGCGGTCGCCGGGGAGTTCGTCCAGCAGGAGGACTCGTGGCGCGGGTTGCCGCTGCGCTACATCGTCCCACGCGGCACGGAAGTCACAATCGAGCCGACGTTCGCGCACACGAAGGAAATGCTCGACCTATTTTCCTCGAAGCTCGGTGTTCCCTACCCCTGGGCGCAGTTTGCCCAGACTTCGGTGGACGACTTCGTGGCCGGCGGAATGGAGAACACGAGCGCGGTCACGCTGACCGTGAACGAACTCGTCAACCCGAAGCTCGCACCCGAGTACCGCACCGGGTCGGACGACGTGACCTCGCACGAGCTAGCGCATCAGTGGTTCGGCGATCTCGTGACGTGCAAGGACTGGGCCAACCTTTGGCTGAACGAGGGGTTCGCGACGTTTTTCGAGCATTTCTGGATGGAGCAGCACTACGAGGCCGATGACGCGGCCTACGAATTCTGGCGCGAACAGAACAATTGGTTCCGGCAGCCGCGCCTCTATCCCGTGCCCATCGTCGACCGCGATTTCGACGACTCGACCAAGTACGAGGGCAACATCTACGATAAGGGCGGATGGGTAGTGAAGATGCTGCGGGAGAAACTCGGCGACGACGATTTCTTCCGCGCGCTGCGCAACTACCTGGAGACAAACCGCGGACAGAACGTGGTCACCGCGGACTTGCAAAAGGCGATCGAGCAGGCCACTTCCATCAACGTCGATGAATTTTTCCGCCAGTGGGTCTACCGCGCCGGCGCCCCCCAATTCGAGGTCAGCTACGCCTACGACGCCACGGCGCACCAGGTGAAGCTCGACGTCAAACAGACACAAAAGCTGGAAGGCCTCGTCGGCCTCTTCGACGTTCCGATCAACGTGGAAATCGCGACGGCCGGCGGGCGGAAGACCTATCCAATCGAAGTAAGCAAGGCAACGGAGAGCTTCACGTTCCCGGCCGACGGCGAGCCGCAAATGGTGCTCTTCGACAAGGGCGACCAGATTCTCAAGAAAGTTGAGTTCAAACGGGACCCGGCGGCACTGATCTATCAACTGAAGAACGCCGAGACGGTTCCCGATCGCGCGGACGCGGCCGTGGCACTCGGCAACGTGCGGAATGACGCCGACGCGGTGGTGGCGCTCGGCGAGGCGGCGCAGCACGATCTTTTCTGGGGAGTCCGCGTGGAAGCCCTGCGGGCGCTTGGCAAAATCGGCGGAGGGGACGCGGAAAAGCAGGTGCTCGCCGCCCTGAACGAGGAGAAGGAACCGTGGGTTCGCGACGTCGCGGCGCGGCAGCTTGGGAGCTTCAAGGACGATTCATCCCTCGCTTCGAAGCTGGCGGACACGGCTTCGAACGATCCGGCGTATCGAGTCCGGGGGGCGGCGCTCGCTGCGCTCGCACAGCTCAAGGCGCCGAATGCGTACGACACGCTTGCCGCAGCCGTCAAGTCGGACTCGCCGGACGATGTTCTTCGCAACGCGGCGCTCGGCGCTTTCGGGATCCTCGAAGACGATCGGAGCATTCCCATCCTGCTCGATTGGTCGGCGGCGGGGAAACCATTTCGCAGCCGGCAAGCAGCGATCGGCGCCATCGCCGATCTCGACAAAAAAGACAAGGCCATCACGCTGGCGCTCGTCTCGTATCTACACGAACCCTACTTCGACGTGAGATTCGCGGCCGTTCTCGCGCTCGGGGGGCGCGGCGATCCGGACGCGATCGGCCCGCTCGAAGAGATGCTCAAGAATGGTCAACTCACGGTCGGCGAAGAACCGTTCATCGAGGCATCCATAACGATGCTGAAGGCGCAGGCGGCCGCGAAATAGGAGCGCCCACCGGCTCAGGCGATGAGGATTCGGAGGTCGCGCAGATTGTTGCCGGTCGGGCCGGTGACGATGGCATCGCCCAGGCGGGCGAAGAAGTTGTAAGCGTCGCTGCGGCGCATGAAATCGCGTACATCGAGACCAGCGTCGCGGGCGCGAGCGAACGTTCCTCCATCGGCGACGGCTCCCGCGGCCGGGCTGTTGCCGTCGATTCCGTCGGTGCCCGCACTAAGCACCGTGATATTCCTTCCAGCGATTTTCGGCGCGCAAGCAAGCACAAATGCGGAGTTGCGCCCGCCGATTCCGTCTCCCGTCACCGGGCTGCTCAGTTCCCCGTCCGCCAAAACGGCGACGCGATGATGCGGATTTGCCTTCTTCTGCGCCTCGAGCTGAGCCAACAGATAGTCGGCGGCTTTTTCGACCGGCCAATTGTCCGTCGAGTTGTCGCAGATGCAGACGCAGCCTTCCGCCTCGCAGGCGTGGTGGGCCGCGTGGAATAGCTCGTGCGTGCCGAGCAGAAGGACGAACTGCGAGCGCGCAAAAGCCGGATCGCCCTCCTTGGGAGTCTCACTCAACGTGTGATTGTCGAAAGCGGCGCGAAGCGAGGGAGGAAGCTTGCCGATGAGGCCGTAGTTCCGGGCGACGCGCTCGGCATCGCGAATTGTGGTGGGGTCCGGCAGGGTCGGCCCGGACGCGAGCGCGGATTCCTGGCCCTGCGGCACGTCGCTGATGGCAAACGTCAGTTTCATCGAACGCGGCGCGGCGGCAGCCAGGCGCCCGCCTTTGGTCGCGGAGAGGTGCTTGCGCACGGCGTTGATTTCGTCGATGGACGCGCCGCAGGTGACGAGCGCCGCGTGCAACTGCTGAAAGTCCTCGATGCTTACCGAGGGATCGAGCGACAGTTCGACGAGCGCCGAGCCGCCGCCAGAAATCAGAAAGAAAATCAGCGTTCGCTGATCGCAGCGCGCAAGGCGGTCGAGAATCGCACGGCCGGCAGCAAAGCTCCCCGCGTTCGGCACGGGATGCCCTCCGGCGAACACTTTCCATCCGGCCAACTCACGTGGAGATCCAGCGGGAACCACGAGAATGCCTTCGACCGGGAATTCCGGCTTGAGAACGCGGGCGAGACCCTCGGCCATCGCGAAGGAAGCCTTGCCGTATGCGATCGCGAGAATCGTTTCGAATTCGCGAAGGTCGATCGTCGCGTCACCGGCGTGAACTCGAGAGCCGCTGCGCGCGAGCTTGCACTCAAGCGCCGCGGAAACGTCGATGGCCGCGAGCGTGTTGCGGAACGCGCGTTGCACAATCTCCTTCACGCTTTTTCGATTGCGGCGGCGCCGGCGCGAGCAACGTCGAGGTCCTGGTCTTCGGTACCCGCACTTGCGCCGACCGCGCCGACCACCTGACTGTCCACGATCAGAGGCATGCCGCCGCGGATGGGCGTCTGATGGCTCGAAGCCGCAAGAGCGAGGCCCAGCGCGACCGGGACATTCACCTGATCGCCCGCCATTGCCGGTCCGGTGGGCGCGCGGCGCATGGCGGCGGCTTGCGCCTTGACCAGGGCTATGGCAATGGACGAAGGCTTGGCGCCGTCCATGCGCTCGAAAACAAGCAGGTGGCCGCCGTCGTCCACGACGGCGACATTCATCGGGACCTGAATCTCCTCAGCGCGACGCCGCGCGGCCGCGAGAACGGCGCGCGCGCCTTCGACCGTCAACTTCGGGTGATTGCGTGTGACGAGTGGCAACTTTGCCTCCATAGAGCAAGTCTCGCCAGCTTCTAGAGCCCAAGCGCGTCCGCGTTCAGCGCGTTCGGCGGGCGGCGGCCCTCGAAAAGCGCGGCGGCGTTCGTCGCCGCCATGACCGCCATTTTCGTGCGCGTTTCGACGGAAGCGCTGGCGATGTGTGGCGCGAGAATCACGTCGCGCCGGGGGATCAAGTCGGGATGGACTTTCGGCTCATGCTCGTAGACGTCGAGCGCCGCCCCCGCGATTTTCTTCTGCTCGAGCGCTTCGACGAGCGCGGCTTCGTCCACGACCGGGCCCCGCGACGTGTTGATCAAGTACGCGGTCGGCTTCATTTTGCCGAATGCATCCTTCGAAATCAGGTGCCGGGTTTCGGGAAGCAATGGAACGTGCAGCGAGATGAAATCCGACTCGCGGAGAAGTCGATCGAGATCGACAAATTCGGCATGCAATTCCCTTTCGACATCGGCCGCCACGCGGGCTTGATCGCGGTAGAGCACACGCATCTGAAAGCCCTGCGCGCGGCGCGCGACTCCGCGGCCGATCCGCCCGAAGCCAATAATGCCGAGCGTCTTCCCCCAGACGTCGCCGCCGAGGAGCTGATCGAGATCCCAGCCAGGCCAGGTGCCCGAGCGCATCCAGGCGTCACCTTCGACGAGCCGCCGCGCAACCCCCATCAAGAGCGTCCATGCAAAATCGGCGGTGGTGTCGTCGAGCACTCCCGGCGTGTTCGTCGCGACTACTTTGCGGCGCGTGCAGGCCGGCACATCGAGGTTGTCGAAGCCGACCGAGACGGTGGACGCGATGCGCAGCCTGGGTGATGTCGCGAGCAGCTCTTCGTCCACTTTTTCCGTGAGCAGGCAGACGAGCGCGTCTTTGTCCGCGACGCGTTTGAGCAGTTCGGCTCGCGGAATCCGCTCGGCCTGCGTCCAGTATTCGACTTCGAAATTCTTGTCCAGAATCGTTCGCGCCGCCGGAAAAAGCGGCCGCGTCACAAGGGCCTTCGGCTTGTTCGCCACGTATGCCTCGCAGAAAGGATTTTGCGCCGCGCAGTAGGATACACCAGGGCGCGGTCTCGTTGACGGCCACTCGCGCGAACGACTATAGTGGCCGCGAGACGGCTCACGCCGCCCACTCGGATGAACTCTCGACTCCTCCACGATCTGAAAAAACTGCTCGGCCGGGACGGCGTCCTTCACAAGCCCGAAGACTTGATGCTTTACGAGTACGACGGCTCGGTCGAAGTGGCGCGGCCGAATTGCGTTCTGTTTCCGCGCACGGCGGAAGAGGTGATGGGAATCGTGCGGCTGGCGAACCGCCACCTGATGCCGCTCGTCGGCCGCGGCGCGGGCACCGGCCTATCGGGCGGCGCGATCGCGCGGCAAGGCGGCATCATTACGTCTTTTGCGCGCATGAATCGCATCCTTGAAATCGACGCGGAGAATCAGCGCGCGCGCGTACAGCCGGGCGTGGTGAACTCCGATCTGAGCGTGGCTGTCGAACACCTGGGACTACATTTCGCGCCCGATCCGTCGAGCCAGAAGGCGTGCACGATCGGAGGCAACGTCTCCGAGAACTCCGGCGGGCCGCATACGCTGGCCTACGGCGTGACGACGAACCACGTGCTGGCGCTGGAAGTGGTTCTCCCGACCGGCGAACTGCTCCATCTCGGCAGCGGGGCGCTTGACGCGCCCGGTTACGACCTCACAGGCCTGTTCGTAGGCTCGGAGGGCACGTTCGGCCTCATCACGGAAATCACGGTGAAGCTCACGCGCCTGCCCGAAGCGACGAAGACGCTCCTCGCGGTCTACGAATCCGTGGATGACGCGACCGAGACGGTGGTCGAAATCACCGCGCGGGGCATCACACCGGCTGCGTGCGAAATGCTCGACGGGTGGACGATCCGCGCGGTCGAAGATTACGTCCACGCGGGGTTTCCGCTCGATTGCGCGGCGATCCTGCTGATCGAGGTTGACGGATTGCGCGAGGCGGCCGAATACGAGGGCGCGGAGGTGGCGGAAGTCTGCCGGCTGCACCGCGCGCGCGAGGTTCGCGTGGCCCGCGATGCTCGCGAGCGCGACCTGCTCTGGAAGGGCCGCAAGAACGCGTTCGGCGCCGTCGGCCGCCTTTCGCCGACGTACTACACGCAGGACGGCGTCATCCCGCGCACGAAACTTCCCGCGACGCTGCGGCGGATCAGCGAGATCGGCCAAAAGTACGGCTTCGCCATCGGCAACATCTTTCACGCGGGCGACGGCAACCTGCATCCGATCATCCTATTCGACGCCCGCGACCAGCAGCAGTTCCGCAATGCCGTCGCGGCGTCCGATGAAATCATCCAGTTTTGCATCGAGGTGGGCGGGTCGATCACGGGCGAGCACGGCGTCGGAATGGAGAAGGACCGCCTGATGCCGCTGCTCTTCAGCGAGGCCGATCTCAACCTGATGCGCAGCGTCCGCGACGTGTTCAATCCGGCGGGCCTGCTCAACCCCGCGAAAATCTTCCCGACGCCGAAAGGCTGCGGCGAAATCCACGTGCGACCCGCGCCTGAACCGGCGACGGCTTCCGGGCCGGCCCCGGCATGAACGCGGCGAGCACAACGATTTCCTCGCGGCTCGCCGAAATCGCCGGCCCTTCGAATGTCGTTGCCGATCCCGCGCAGCTCGGAGCGTACGAAATCTGCGGCAAGATTCCGGGAGCGGCGGCGCGTCCCGGATCGAGCGAAGAGGCCACGGAGATCGTCAAATTCGCGGCGGCGGAAAAGCTCGCCATCGTTCCGACGGGCGCGCGGACGAAGCTCGGGATGGGCCTGCCGCCGCGGCAATACGATCTGGCGCTCGACATGACGCGGCTCGATCGCGTGGTCGCGTACGATCCCGGCGACCTGACTCTGAGCGTGGAGCCGGGAACTCCGCTGCGCAGGCTCGAGGGCGTGCTCGCGGGGCACCGACAATTTCTTCCGCTCGACGTGCCGTTCATGAACCGCGCGACCGCGGGCGGCACGATCGCGTCGGGTGTGGATTCGCCGCTGCGGCAGTTCTATGGCACGGCACGCGACTACGTTCTCGGGATGGAATTCGTCACGGGAGACGGAATGGCGGCGAAAAGCGGCGGGCGCGTGGTGAAAAACGTCGCGGGCTACGATCTGCACAAGGTGATGATCGGCGCGCTCGGCACGCTCAGCGTCATTACGAAGATCAATTTCAGGACGTTCCCTCTGCCGGGAGCCATGCGGACGTTCGTGGCCGGCTTCTCGAGCGCTGAGCGTGCGCTCGATCTGCGTCACCGCGTGGCGCGTTCGCCGCTGAGGCCGCTGACCGCGGAGATTCTCAGCCCGCGCGCCGCCGAGTTGCTTTCGAGCGCCGTCGCCGCGCAGATCGAGCCCGGTCCGATGCCGCCGGGCGCGCTATCGAAGGAGCAGTGGGCCGTCATGGCGAGCTTCGGGGGAACGGGAAAAGTTCTTGAGCGGAGCGAACTCGAACTGCGCCGGATGGCGGAAGACGCCGGCGCCGCGGGAATCATTGCCCTTGGCGACGACAGAGTACCGTTTGCGTTCGGGCGGACGCGCGAGTTCGTTCCCATCGCGCTGGAATCTTCGGCGGCGGCGACGATCCTGAAGCTGGGCGTCCTGCCCACGCGGATGCGACAAGTCCTGGATGCAGCGGCGAAGGCGGCTGATGCGGCGGAGCTGCGCTGGGCGGCGCTCGTGCGCGGGCTTGGTGTCATCTATCTTGCACTGCTTCCGAGCGAAGAAAATCAAGAGGCCCTGGGCCGCGTCGTTCGCGCCGCGAACGACATTCTTGCGGAGTGCGCCGCGCTTGGCGGAAACGCTGCGATCCCATGGTGCCCTGCCGCGTGGAAGAGCCTGCTGCCGGTGTGGGGTCTCGACCGCGGCGATTTCGAGCAGATGCGCAAACTGAAAAAAGTCTTCGACCCCCACGGGATTCTCGCGCCGGGGCGATTCGCGGGGGGAATATAGCGCGTGGCTTCCGGGCTCAGCGGATTCACCGGCGTGGACAAGCCCGAGTACGCGGACTACTCGCGCTGCGTTCACTGCGGGCTTTGCCTGAACCACTGCCCCACCTATCGGCTATGGCATCAGGAAGCCGATTCGCCGCGCGGTCGGATTCGGCAGATGCAGCTCGTGGACGATGGGCGGCTCCAACTGGGCGACGGATTCGTTACGCACATCGACCGCTGCCTCGATTGCCGAGCGTGCGAGACGGCGTGCCCCTCGGGCGTTGAGTACGGCAAGCTGGTGGAGTTGGCGCGAGCGCAGATCGAGCAGCAATACACTCGGCCGCTCGCTTCGCGCGTGGCGCGCGATTTCGTCTACCGGCGGCTGCTTCCCTACCCACGGCGCATCGCGAGAGCCGCGCGCCTACTGCGAATCTATCAGCGGTCGGGCTTGGCTGCGTTCGCCCGCGGGACGGGCATTTTGAAATTGCTCGGACTGGACGATCGCGAGCGGCTGCTTCCGAAAATCGATCGAGAGTTCTTCTTCGCGGAGCTCGGGCGAACATTTCCGGCGCAGGGCGCGCGGCGGGCGCGCGTGGCGTTCTTCGCGGGCTGCGTTGCGCAAGTGACCTTCAGCGAGCTCAATCACGCGACGATCCGCGTCTTGCAGGCGAACGGCTGCGAGGTAGTCGTCCCAGCGGCGCAGGTCTGCTGCGGGGCGCTTCCTGCGCATGCCGGCGTACGAGAGGTTGCGCGCGACCTAGCTCGCTCGAATTTCGCCGCGTTTCCCGTCGAGAACTTCGATGCGATTATCACGAACGCCGCCGGGTGCGGGTCGACGCTCAAGGAGTACACGCACCTGTTTGCAGCAGGCGATCCGGCGCACGAGCAGGCCGCGAAGTTTGCCGCAAAGATGCGCGACGTGACGGAGTTTCTCGCCGAACTGGGGCTGGCCGCGCCCATGCGATCGCTGCCTCTGCGCGTGACGTATCAGGACTCGTGCCATCTCGCTCACGGACAGAAAGTCCGCGAAGCCCCACGCAAGCTGATTCGCGCTGTGCCCGGCGTGGAAATGGTCGAGATGCCGCTCGCGGACCAGTGCTGCGGCTCGGCGGGTGTTTACAACGTCACGCAGACGGACACGTCTCTCGAATTGCTGGCGCTGAAGATGGAATCGGTGGGCGCGACGAAATCGCAGGCGATCGTGACAGCGAACCCCGGCTGTATTTTGCAGCTTCGCGCCGGCGCCGCCATCCATCGCACGGGTCACGAAGTCCTGCACGTGGTCGAGCTTCTCGACCGCGCTCTCGCCTGATTGTCCGCTCGGTTCTATTTCTCGCCGACGAGGTAGCGGCAGCCGCGCGGCCCCATCTGTGCAGAGTGCACGGCGCTGGCGGGAACATCGCAGCGGTCGCCAGCGCGATACGTTTGCGACGCTCCTTTCATGGTGAGCGTCATTTCGCCGTCGAGGATGATGTGTGCGGTGAGTCCCGAGTGTGTGTGATCGGGGTAGAAGGCGTGCGGGCCGTCCTGCCAGACGAACGTGTGCGAAAAGCCCTCCGACTCGAGCTGTTTGCGAAGCTCGCCTTCGCTCAACTGCGCCATTCGGTCAGTATAACAGGAGGTTTTTCGCAGGAGGGGGGCTTGCGGGCGGGGCGTGGTGGGGGGTACCGCCCGCAAGCTCGTTGTGCGGAAGAAACTCGATTGCGACGCGCTACTGCTCGAGCCGATGGCGCCGGTTCATAGCGTTCGGGCCGCCCTGCTTCACCGTGTAGTCGGACGGGACCTGGAAAAGGGCCGCATCCGGCTCGCTGCGCTGAATGTTCGTCAACTGCGTGATCGTCTCGCCGGTGCGCGGGTCGCTGCGTTTGGTCAAAACGACCATCTGTAGATTGGACGAGTACCACCGCTCGGTCGTGATCACAATGGGGTTCCGGTTTCCGATGACTCCCGCGGGAATCGTGCGCGTGTAGCGCGTACCCTCCGCCGCCACGCCATTGATCGTCCGCGTCCCGAGCGACGTGGTAACGACGTCCTTCTGATGGTTCCACGCCCCCGGCCCGCCCGGCGCAGCCTGACCGGAAGGCGGGGGCCCGCCGTGGTGGTGTCCGCCACGGGGCCTCTGTATCGTGCGCGCGACCTTCCGATCCGGTTCGAGGATGTACTGCGTGCCCGCCACAGCGTCGTTGATGAAGACCACGTGCGGCGCAGCCTTGTCCGATGCGGCCCACGGCCCGATCCCGGGAAGCGTCATATCGCGGCGCGTGCGGCCCTGGCTATCGCGGGCAAACGAGCCCGTCGTGCTACGCTGGATTTGATTACCGTCGGCGAGAGTCTGCGTGGTCTGCGTGGAAAAGGTTGCGCTAAACGGCGCACTCGTCACCGTCTTGCCGCCGACTCCTTCCTCGAAGCCGAGGAACGCGATTGCGTCGTCCGGCCCGAACGGGACGATGGCCGGCCCGGGCCGGAACTGCTGAGGACCCGGAGGAGGGGCAGGCTCCTCGAACGCCGGCCGTTGCGCGCGAGCCGCACCCGCAACGACGAGGGCTGCCGCTGCCATGGCAAGAAAGCTGAAATATTTTCGTCTTATCTTCAAGCTCGCTCCTCCACTTCGACCTCAGCTACCTAGAACTCCTGGCTCGCGCTCTCCTGCGAGACCAAGCGGATCGCCTGCGGTGTTCCGTCGGCACTCACCAGCAAATCCACCGGGACGCGCTCGGACGATCCGGCAAACGTCGCCGGCATTCCCATCGACATCAGCGCCGGTCCCGAAAGCTCCACGCGCACGACGGCTCCGCCTTCGAGCCCCTGGGGATCGTCCGCGTAAGGCAGGGCAATGAACCGAGCGCTGGTATCCGAATCCTCTTGTTGAACCTGCGGCGCGGATTGAGTTGTCCCGGTCTGATCTGGATTTGCCGCCGCTACAGGAGACTGATTCGCCTGTAACCCGGTCGAGCCTGATACCGGACCAACTCCGGTTCCCTGCGGCGCGGGTCGGCGGAACTGGTACAAGGAGAGCCCCACGGCCACAAGAACTGCCGCCGCGATTCCGATCACCGCAATTCGCCATCCCATCCCGCGGCGCGAGGAAGCACCCTTCTCGTAACGAAACGCTCGAAGCAGCACCGCTTCCATGGCCGGAGGCGCCTGCTGTCCGAATTCCTTCGCCGCGACGGCGCGCAGCGCCAGATCGAGGGACTCCACTTCGGTGACGATTCGCGCACAGCGCGCGCACAACTCCGCATGGGCGAGCGCGCTTTCGCGCAGCGCCGCATCCGTTCCCGGGCGGTCCAGATCGTGAACCACTTCATCGAATCGTGCGCAGTCCATAGGTTTCGCCTCACTGCCCGTCGGCCCGTTCACCGGTCCATTCACTCGTTTCATTCGTTCGCTCATGCGCCCACCGCCGGAACGCGGCGCGTCGCCCGCGCGTCGCGAAGTTTCTGGAGGAGGATCGCTCTCGCCCGGTGCAGTCGCGAACGAACGGTTCCCACTGGGCACTCGAGCGCCGATGCCGCCTCTTCGTAACTCATCTCTTCGAGGTCGCACAGAACCACGACCTCGCGGTAGTTTTCCGGCAGGGTGGAGATTGCCTGGCGCACGCGGCCGATCGTCTCGATCGTAGTGAATTCATCCCGGCCGGCCGGGTGTGCGCCACGGGAAGTACCGTTTGAGCGGTTGCGAGAAGCGGCGCTGCCACCCTCAGCAGACTCGCGCAGATCATCCGCATCGCCCACGAACGCCACGAGGCGACGGTCCTGCTCCCAGCGCTTCCGCAGGAAATTGCGCGCGATGCCGAGCAAGAAACCGCCGAGAGTTCCCCGCGCTGGATCGAATCGTTTGGCGTCGCGAATCAGCGTCATGAAGACCTCTTGCGTCACGTCGTCGGCCACCGCCGGGTTGCCGCTCATGTGCAGAGCAAAGCGGTAGATGGAGGGATGCCTGCGGCGGTAGAGCAGCGTAAACGCTTCTTCATCGCCGGCGATCATCCGGCCAAGCAGGCCGTCGTCGGTCAATTCGGTGGCCTTCGTCATCTTGAGTATTTCGACGGCCTGTCCCCGCTCTCGTTACATAATTCCAAAGACAGTCCCCTTTGGTTCCAGAAACTTGGATGCGGGATCCGGGGACCGCGCCGAAGGCGGGTTCTTGACCAACGCGCCCCGGTCCAATAACGTATGTCCGGCAAAGATACCGAAAACGGCAGCCGAGCCCGCAGCGGCCGGCGGGCCCGGCAGAGATCCGGGGCCCAAGAGGAGGACCGATGCTAGAGTTCGATCCGCACGTTCTCGAAGAAAAGCCCATTCCGCCGCCGGCAGAATTCAGCAAGCGCGCGCACGTAAAGTCTCTCGAAGAGTACCGCAAGATGTACGACCGCGCGCAACGCGATCCCGAAGGCTTTTGGGGCGAGCAGGCAAAGATGCTCGACTGGTTCTCACCGCCCACGCAGGTCCTCGAATGGGACTTGCCCCACGCGAAGTGGTTCGTCGGCGGGAAACTAAACGTCGCTTACAACTGCATCGACCGGCACCTCGCGAAGAACCCGAACAAGCCCGCGCTCTTCTGGGAAGCCGAGGACGGCGCGACCCTGCAACTCACGTATGCCGAACTGCACGAGCGCGTCTGCCGGTTCGCGAACGCGCTGGCCAAGCTCGGAGTCAAAACGGGCGATTGCGTTGCGATCTATCTGCCCATGATTCCCGAACTGCCGATCGCGATGCTTGCCTGCGCGCGGATCGGCGCCGTGCATTCGGTGGTTTTCGGCGGATTCAGCGCCACGGCGCTCGCCGACCGCATCGCCGATGCGAAGTCAAAGATTCTCATCACGGCCGACGGCGGATATCGGCGCGGCAAGGTCGTTCCGCTCAAGGAGACCGCTGACGCAGCGCTGAAAAATTGCCCCACGATCGAAAAATCGGTCGTCGTGCGGCGCACGCGCGAAAAAGTCGGCTGGCAGGAAGGGCGCGACCTCTGGTGGCACGATCTGGAGAAGGCAGCTTCGAAGGATTGCCCCGCCAAGCCTTTTGATTCCGAGCAGCCGCTCTACATCCTCTATACGAGCGGCACGACGGGGAAACCGAAGGGCGTCCTGCACACGTCGGCCGGCTACCTGCTGCAATGCATGTGGAGCGCCAGGCTCGTATTCGACCTGAAAGACGACGACATATACTGGTGCACCGCCGATATCGGCTGGGTCACCGGCCACAGCTACATCGTGTATGGCCCACTCGCGAACGGCGCGAGCATCGTGATGTATGAGGGCGCGCCGGACCATCCGCGAAAAGACCGCTTCTGGGAAATCGTCGAGCGTTACAAGGTCAGTATCTTTTACAGTTCGGCGACGGCCGTGCGCGCGTTCATGGCCTGGGGAAAGGACTGGCTCGACAAACACGACCTTTCGAGCCTCCGCGTCCTTGGCACCGTCGGCGAGCCGATCAATCCCGCCGCGTGGAAGTGGTACTTCGAGGCCATCGGCAAGAACCGCTGCCCGATCGTCGATACCTGGTGGCAGACCGAGACCGGCGCGATCATGATCGCCCCGCTGCCCGGCTCGACGCCCACGAAGCCCGGCTCCGCCACGCTGCCGCTGCCCGGCGTGATCGCGAAGGTCGTCAACTTGAAGAACGAGCCGGTGGCGCCCGGCGAGACCGGTTATCTCACGATCCAGAAGCCCTGGCCCTCGATGCTGCGGACCATCTTCGGCGACGACGAGCGCTACGCCCGCGAGTATTGGCAGAGGATTCCCGGCGTCTATTTCGCCGGCGACGCCGCGCAGTGCGACAAGGACGGCTACATCTGGGTGCTCGGCCGCGTGGACGATGTCATCAAGGTCGCCGGGCACCGGCTCAGTTCGATGGAGATCGAAAGCGCTCTCGTCAGCCATACTTCGGTGGCCGAAGCGGCGGTTGTTGCGCGGCCGGACGAGATCAAGGGCGAGGCCATTGTCTGCTTTGTTACGCTGCGCTCGGGACAGTCGCCCTCCGGAGAGCTCCGCGCGACATTGATGGAACATGTTTCCATGACCATCGGCACGATCGCGCGCCCCGCCGATGTCCGCTTTTGCGACGTGCTCCCGAAGACGCGCAGCGGCAAGATCATGCGCCGCCTGCTGCGCGAGCTCGCGCACAAAGGCGGCATCTCCGGCGACACGACCACGCTCGAAGACATGGCTGTGATCGAGCGCCTCGCGAAGGACCAGGGCAAGGAAGAGGAGTAGGGCGCTCCGAAACGTGAAGCGTCAGGTCCTGACGGCGTGCGCCTCGGCGCCTTCATGCATCATCAGCGGCAACAGAAACTCGTGCAGTCGCCCGCTCTCCACCATCGTCAACTGGTTCAGTTGAATCCCCATTCGGTTTTCACCCAGGGTGCGCACGACGAGGCCCGAGCCGACGATCGGCTTCTTGCCCGGCGACAAATACAGGCTCACGCGCACCGTCGACCCTATCGGAAATTGACGCGGCGCCCGGACCAGCATCCCGTTCAAGCTGACATCAATCGTTTCGCCCTCCATTTCTCCGTTGTCGAAGCTGAGCCGCACTCTTGATTGCAACGCCACGCGCCGGAACCGGCGCCGCTCGTGCTCGATGGCTCCCTGCGTGGCCCGCATCAACTTCAGCAAGCTCCCCTTGTCGATGGGTTTATACAAAAAGAAGCTGGCGCCCGCTGCAAATCCTTCGGAGACGGCGGCATTGCTCTGATCGTCGCTGAGCAGGATGATCGGCGTCGTCTGGTTGAATCCGGAACGGCGCGCCTGCCGCGCGAGGACGATTCCATCGGGGGGCGGCATGCGCAGATCGAACAAGAGCACAGAGAACTTCTGATCCCGGAGAAGCGCCGTGGCGTCCGTGCCCATCGTCAGCGCCAGGACCTGCATTCCTGTCGACGTGAGCACGCTCTGGACAAGCTCGCAGACAGCGGGGTCGTCGTCCACGATCAGGGCGCGTCTGGGTGTCTCCATACACTCCTCCCTATGGAGTAATCGGCTGGGGCGGAGCGCTTCTTGAGTCCGGAACTGGGGTCGGCGCAAACGGGCAATCGCGTGGGCCGGCGTGACCGTCGAATGGACGGGGGAATCCCGTTTGCAGACGGCTATTGTGGCCATTATACTGCACCGGCTTGCGACCGCAGCGCGCCGAGAACGCGTGCCTATTTGACGATATTCAGCAGAAGGTTTGGGGATTAGAAGGAGGACTCGCTTAATGCGATTTTCAGGGACCGCCGTCTTGGCTGGTGGCGCCGCGCTCGCTTTGCTGGTGGCGCCGACGACGAAAGCTCAAACAGCTTCCGATTGGCCGATGTACAACCGTGACCTGGCCGGCACGCGTTATTCGCCGCTCGCGCAAATCAACACCGGGAATGTCGCGAAGCTCACGCAGGTCTGGGCCTATCGCCCGCGGACCGGGGGCGAGGGCCCGTCGGCCGCCAGCTTTAACCAGGTGACGCCGATTGTCGTGAACGACGTGATGTACCTGGCCGCGGGAAACCGAGTGGTGGCGCTTGAACCGGAAACAGGCAAGGAGATCTGGCGGTACGAACTGAAGACGGGTTTGGTCCCGCAGCGCGGCGTCGCCTACTGGCCGGGCGACTCCGACAATCCGCCGCGAATCATCTTCACGAGTCTCCACAAGCTTGTGGCCCTCGACGCCAGGACTGGGAAGCTCGACCCCAAGTTTGGCGACGGCGGCGAAGTCACCATGGACGTGCCCTTCGCCGAGGTCCCGACAATCTACAAGAATGTCGTCCTGATCGGAGCCAACGTGTACGGCCCCGGCGAGACGAACCTGCATCCCCAGGACGAGGTGTGGGCGGGGATTCCGGGCGACTCGCGGGCATACGATGCCCGCACGGGCAGGAAGCTTTGGACCTTCCACACGATCCCCTGGCCGGGCGAGGTCGGCAACAACACCTGGCCGAAGGATGGATGGAAGGGACGCGGCGGCACGAACGTATGGTCCATCACGATGACCGTGGATGAGAAGCGCGGCATCGCGTATATGCCCGTCGGCGGCCCAGCGGCCAACTACTATGGGGGCGACCGGCCCGGCGACAACCTGTTCTCCAATACTCTGGTCGCGGTCGATGTGAATACGGGAAAGCTGAAATGGTATTTCCAGACCGTTCATCACGAGTTGTGGGACTTCGATCTGCCGCCGGAGCCAGCGCTGATCGACATCGTGCACGACGGCAAAAAGATTCCTGCGGTCGCGCAGACGGGCAAGTCGGGCTACATGTTCATTCTGGATCGCGTCACCGGCAAGCCGATATTCGGCGTCGAAGAGCGGCCGGTTGCCAAGGGAGACGCTCCCGGCGAGGCGTATTCGCCCACGCAGCCGTTTCCGGTGAAACCACCGCCTCTGGCGCGAGTCTCGATCGGCCCGGAGGATATCGTCACGGCCGACGATACGACTGCTGATCACGCCCAGGCCTGTCATGAGCTTTGGGAGAAGAGCAACTACCTCACAGAAGGTCCGTTCACGCCGTGGGTCGTTCGAACTGACCCGAAAGACACCAAGACGACGTTGATTTTCCCCGGGGCCACCGGCGGAGCGAATTGGGGCGGCACGGCGTCTGACCTCAAAATGAACTACGTCTTTGTGAATGTCCAGAACCAGGGCTCAAGCGGCTGGCTGGAGAAGAATCCGAGATACAGCCCGGATATCGCGAACAAAGAAGTCGCCTATCACCGGGGCACCGGCGCAGGCAGCCAGTACGGCTCATTCAGCGCTCAGGCAAAGGATCCGGACGGCAAGGTTCTTGGCACCTGGCCGTGCCAGAAACCGCCGTGGGAAAGTCTGGTCGCGGTTGACGCGAATACGGGAGACATAGCGTGGAGCGTCCCGCTCGGGATCACGGAAGAGCTGCCCGAGTCGAAGCAGCACACCGGCAGGCCCGGCGCTTTTGCGGGTCCCATCGCGACGGCAGGCGGATTGGTCTTTATCGGCGCGACCAACGACAACCGTTTCCGTGCCTTCGATTCGAAGACGGGCAAGGAACTTTGGTCCACGAAACTCGAATACACGGCCAGCGCCGTGCCGATGACCTATGAGGGCAATGACGGCAAGCAGTACCTCGCCATCATGGCCGCCGGAGGCGGCGAGGGCACCGATCAAGGTCTGGTTGTGTTCGCCGTGCCCGCTGAGTAACCTGATTTGAGTGGAGGCGCGTGTGGCCTATCCATGTGACCGCCTGCAATGACGGATCGTTCGCGCCGCCTCGTCATGAAGACGGCCCTGAAGATCGCATCCGTCGGCGCTGCGTTCACTGTGCTGGGCGTTTCGGACGACCCGGTGCTCGGGTTGATCTTCCCTCCGGCGAACACTCCCGTCCCGCCGGAGGCATACCTGATGTACCCGTCGGGCGTGCAATTCCTTGCGCTCGGCGTCGGCCTTGAGCGCATGACGCCGGAAGGGTACGACAAGGTGTTCGACCGCATCGTGCCCGCCGCGAAGAAGCTGGCTGCTGATGGCGCAAACGCCATCGCCGTGATGGGCACATCGTTGACGTTTTACAAGGGCGCCACGTTCAATCAGCAATTGAAAGAGAGCATCACGAAAACCACCGAGTTGCCATCGACTACCATGAGCACGGCAATCATCGAAGGCCTGAAGGCGGTCGGCGGGCACCGTCTGGCCGTCGCCACCGCCTACAACGAAGAGGTGAGCCGGCGGCTGCGCGTGTTTCTCGAGGAATCGGGCTTCGAGGTGCTCGCGGTGAAGGGGCTCGGCATCGAGAGATTCGAGGACAGGCCCCCCGTGACGCAGGATGAACTCCTGAAGTTCAGCGTCGGCGTATGGGAGTCGGCCCCGAAAGCGGACGCAATCGTGATCTCCTGCGGCGCCCTGAAGACGCTCGAGATTCTCGCGCCCCTCGAACAACGTTGCAAGGTGCCGGTCGTTTCCAGCCTGCCGCACGCGCTCTGGGCGGGCGTTCGCCTGCTCGGCTTCAGCGGACGCGCCCCCGGATACGGAATCCTGCTCTCCAAGGGATAGTTTGCCCGGAGACCAAGATATGCCCCAATCATGCAAAAGTTGAGTGCGGGATTGCTTATGTTCAGGCGACGAGATTGGGCGCTTGAGGTCCTTCTCGTCCATCCCGGCGGCCCGTTCTGGAAAAACAAGGACGACGGCGCGTGGTCGATTCCCAAAGGCGAGTACGCCGAGACCGAAAACGCCCTCGACGCCGCCCGCCGCGAATTCCGCGAGGAGACAGGATTCGAGCCCGGAGCTGAACTGATTCCTCTCGGCGAGATTCGGCAGCCCAGCAGGAAGATCGTGAGCGCATGGGCGTTCGAAGGCGACTGCGATCCGGCCGCCCTGCACAGCAACACGTTTTCAATCGAGTGGCCGCCCAAGTCCGGCCAGACGCGCGAATTCCCCGAAGTCGACCGCGCCGCCTGGTTCCCGATCGACGTTGCCCGGACCAAGCTCTTGAAGGGCCAGCTCCCGTTCCTCGACAAACTGATCTTGAAACTCCAAGCGCCTGAGCCCTAACCGCCGGAATCCTGCCCCGCGGGCCGCATCATCTTCGCCGCCATTTTCGCGATGAAGCGCCGCGGCGCCAGGCGTTCCCCCTCGACCATCAGCCGGTTCCTGGCGCCCGAGATGACGCAACTTTTGCCTTCGAGAAGCCCTTCGAGGCCCACGCGGGCGACTTTTTCGGCCGTTTCCGCCACGCGGAACATGCGATCGGGCTGCTGCGCGACCTGCTGGAACTCCGTGTTCGTCGAGCCGGGGCATAGCGCGCAGACGCGCACGCCGAATTGGCGGACTTCCTCGGCGATGCCTTCCGCGAAGATCAGATCGAACGCCTTCGTCGCCGCATACGCCGCAATGAACGGCACGGCCTGAAATGCCGCCGTCGACGCCAGGATGAGGATGTCGCCGTGCCGCCGCTCGATCATCGCCGGAAGGTACAGCCGCGTCAGATGGACGACGGCGGAACAGTTGACCTGGACCATTTCGATCAGGCGTGCTTCGTCGATTTCGTGCGTGTACCCGAACGCCCCAAACCCAGCGTTGTTGATCAGCAACTCGACGTCGATGCCCTTCCCGGTCGTGAACGCGTGAATCTCGCGCGTCGCTCCGGGCTGAATCAGGTCAGCGGCAAAGACTTCGGCTCGGACGCCGTGCTTTGCGGAGAGATCCGCTGCCAGCTTGGCGAGACGGTCCGTGCGCCGGGCCGTCAGGACGAGGTTCGCGCGTGCCGCCGCCACCTGTTCGGCCAGCGCCCAGCCGATTCCGGCGCTGGCGCCTGTCACCAATGCCCACTTCCCGGTCCATCGGTTGTGCGAATTTGCAGACACGGATGCCTCCTCTCAGCAAAAAAGCATCAAATCACACTTGGGGATGCTTCGAAAGCAGGAAAACGGAGTTCTAAGACATGTGGAGCCGCGAATCAGGCCGCGCGATCTGTTCGGGGGAAGACCGTATCACGAAGACGCGTGCCCTGCTCCTTCAGTCGGTCGAGGAGCCGGCGCGCCCAGACGAATTCCGCGGCCAGAACGCCAAGGGCCAGAACAATCGTCAACCAGCCAGGACCCGGCGTGACGATCATGACCACGCCGATGGCGAGGAGTGTGAAGCCGAAGACGATTCGGAGGATCCGCTTGGCCTGTTGGAGCGTCTTGATCATCATCTCTTCTTCTTCGACTTCCTCGCTGATTCGATCGCTCTTCTCATCCGCGATCGCTTCAGCTACCGCGTTTGATGCACCAACTGCGACACACGCTTCCAAAAAATTCAGAGCACGTCCCATGCCAATTCATCCGCCGCTTGCCGAATGCGTTCGTGCTGCTGATAATGGACTTCGCTCGCGGCGCGTTCGAAAAAGTTTCGCCGCATCCCAAATGTGGGAAATTTCTTCTCAGCGAGGATGAAAAAATGGAGCTTCTGAGCGTCCGCATGGAAATTCCCGACGGCGCAAATCTGATTCTGGGACATTCGCACTTCATCAAGACGGCCGAGGACCTGTACGAAGTCGTGGTCAATACAGTCCCAGGCGCGAAATTTGCGGTCGCGTTCAACGAAGCCTCTGGACCGTGCCTCATCCGCGTCGAATCAAACGACGACGAGTTGCGCCGCGCGGCAATCGCGAACGCCCAATCGATCGGCGCCGGGCACGCGTTCGTGCTTCTCATCCGCCAGGCGTATCCCATCAACCTGCTGAGCCGCGTGCGTGACTGTTTCGAGGTCTGCACGATCTTCTGCGCCACGGCGAACCCGGTCGAAGTGATCCTCGCTAAGACCGAACAGGGCCGCGGAGTTCTCGGCGTCGTGGATGGCGGTTCGCCCAAGGGCGTCGAAGGTCCGAAAGACACGAAGCACCGTCGCGAATTCGTCCGCAAGATCGGATACAAGCTCTGATCCCCGGTCCAACACCCGAGCTCGACGTGTATTGGCCGCATTTCGACATACATTTCGGCCGAATCGGGTGAGACTTTAGGCTTTGGCTGCGGCAACCGGGGTTTGCGGCGGCCGAATTGGACTTGCCCGCAGGTTAGAACTTATAGACGACGCCGGCTGAGACCTTCGGGCTGTACTGGTAGGTGCCGAAGTAGCGTGTTCCGACCATGTCCGCCTGCAAGCGAAATCCGAGCCGCCGGTGAGGCGGGATGAGGTCAACTCCGCCGCCGGCCTCGAAGCCGAAGGCATCCTGGCTGCCGTAGGCCGTCTGGGGCGTGAGGTGCGACCCGCCGACCAGGCCGTGCGCCCACAGTTCAAGCCCGCGCGGTCCCGTCCACCGGAACCTCACACCCCCCAATCCCAGCACGAATTTTGAACTGACTCCCGATTGAGAGCCGAAAGTGGAGACAAACTCGCCGTCGGCGGCAACCCAGTCCCGGAGAAAGTAGGCCAGCGAGAAATTGAGGCCGTTCATGTTCTCGGTAACGTTGGGCACTGCATAGAAGCGAAAGTAGGTGTAGCCGGCGTACGCTTCGAACCGGTATTCCGGGAAAACTGCAAAGACGCCTTGTCCCTGTTGGGCTGCGGCAGCCGAAGCAGCTGGGTCAGCCACGGGTGCAGCGGTGGCGGCGCGCGCCACAGGAGCTAGGGCCAGAGGGGCGCCCAGCTCAGCCGCGACCAGATTCGTAGTAGGAGACTCCGACTGCACGGGGCTTCCCGAAGCTACCTGCGCCCCGGCGCCACACGCGAAGATGAAAAGGGCCCCGCATACGACTGCAATGTACCTCATGGCTCGCCCCCCTTGCCGGTCCCTGCTCCTCCTTCATTAGAACTGGCCCGGCAATTCACTGTCTATCTATTTGGCGCGGGAGGACGCGAGGGAATTACTGTCCCTACGGCCCGGTGCTCTTTGTACGTGTCGAGGCCGGCACACAGGCGCGGACGCGGTACCCTTGACGGCGATAAAGGGCATTTGTTACGATTCCGGTGCTGCTTAACCGGCAGCGCTTATCCAGAGTGGCTGAGGGGACAGGCCCTAGGAAGCCACAGCAACCTGGTGCTAGTGCCAAGGTGCTAATTCCTGCCCAGTGGGGAGAGATAAGATCCTCAACTGACCCCGAGCCTTCGGGGTCGATTGAAGATTCAACTCCCAAACTGAAGTCCAAGAGAGTTCCGGCATCCGTTCCTGCGGATCCCATGCTCTCTATATACTATGGCGCACCGGGCGCCGCGTGGCTTGTCGCATCTGCAAGCTCACGCGCGCACGATGCCGAAAAGGGAGTGACACATGAAGTTCGCAACGAAGACGATCCACGCGGGCCAGCCGTCGGAGCCGGAAACAGGCGCGCTCGTCGCCCCGATTTTCCAAACCTCAACCTACGAACAGGAGGCCCCCGGGCAGGACAAGGGTTTCTCCTACTCGCGCACCAACAATCCGACGCGCCAGCGGCTCGAGGGCGTGCTGGCGGCGCTCGAAGGCGTCGAATACGCCGCCGCGTTTGCGTCGGGTCTGGCGGCCGAGAATGCAGTGTTGCAGGCATATCTGCGCCCCGGCGACGAAGTGGTGATTCCTCTCGACGTGTACGGCGGCACCTACCGAATCCTGAACAAGGTCTACCAGCCCATCGGCGTGGTCGTGAAGCAGATCGACACGAGCGACTTGGCGGCGATTGAGAAGGCCCTCACGAAGAAGACGCGTTTCCTCTGGATCGAGTCGCCGACAAATCCGCGCCTCCTGATCACGGACATTAAAGCAGCGAGCAAGCTGGCGCACGCGCAGGGCGCGCTCGTCGTGGTCGACAATACCTTCGCAACTCCCTACTTCCAACAGCCCTTCGAGTTGGGAGCCGACATCGTGGTCCACAGCGTGACGAAGTATCTCGCCGGCCATTCCGACACAGTCCAGGGCGCGGCGCTCGCCAAAGAAGCGGCTGTCTTCGAGCCGATCAAGTTCCTGCAAAACGCCACGGGCGCGGTTCCTTCGCCGTTCGACTGTTGGCTCACGATGCGCGGGTTGAAAACGCTCGAATTGAGAATGCAGCGACACGAAGAAAACGCTGCCGCCATCGCCAACGCTTTGCACGGCCATCCGCTCGTCCGCCAGGTCTACTTCCCCGGCCTCCCGAGCCATCCGGGCTACGAAGTCGCGCGTCGGCAGATGACCGGCTTCGGCGGCATGGTTTCGATCGACCTGAATGGAACGGTCGAAGACGTTTCGACGTTCGCGTCATCGCGGCGCTACTTCACGCTCGGGGAGAGTCTGGGCGGAGTAAAGGCGCTGATCTGCCATCCGGCAACGATGACCCATGCTTCGATTCCCGCCGAGGCGCGCGCCCAGCTCGGCCTTACCGACACGCTGCTTCGCCTTTCGCCGGGATGCGAGAACTCGGAAGACCTTGTCGAGGATTTGCTCGAAGGGCTCGCCGAACTCGATCGCGCGCAGGCTGCGCGCAAGCCGGTCAGCGCGTCGGCCCGGTAGTCTGGCTCGACCACACCCGAAATGGGAACGGGCACGGCATCGCAGGCGCCGTGCCCCCGCAAGCTGAAACACCTTGCTTCCGCTCAAGTCCAATAGAACTTAGAGTCCTGAGGGTTTTCTCCGGGCTGCGATAGAATGCCACAGCTATCGGAGCCGAAGACTTTGGCATCGCGCAAAGTTCGATGGGGAGTGCTGGGCGTGGCTTCGATCGCCGTCCGGCGAGTAATCCCGGCCATGCAGAAGGCCAACTGGAGCACAGTGGCGGCGATTGCCTCGCGCGAGTTGTCCAAGGCAGAGCGGGCGGCGCAAGCGCTCGGAATTCCCAAGGCATACGGATCGTATGAGGAACTGCTCGCCGATCCCATGATCGAGGCGGTCTACAATCCGCTGCCGAACAACTTGCACGTACCGTGGTCGATTCGCGCGGCCGAGGCGGGAAAGCACGTCCTGTGCGAGAAGCCGCTGAGCGTGACGGCCGAGGAGGCAAAGAGCCTGGTTGCGGTGCGCGATCGAACGGGAGTGAAGATCGGCGAGGCGTTCATGGTGCGCACGCATCCGCGCTGGCTGCGGACGCGCGAACTGGTCCGCGCCGGGCGGATCGGGCAGTTGCGAGTGATCTCGGGTTCGTTCAGTTACTTCAATCGCGACCCCGGGAACATACGCAACTTGCCCGAATACGGCGGAGGGGCGCTGCTGGACCTTGGCTGCTACCCTGTGACGCTGTCGCGGTTCATGTTCGGGGAGGAGCCGTCGCGCGTCATCGGACTCCTCGAGCGCGACCCGGATGCGAAGACCGACAGGCTGACGTCGGCGATCCTCGAATTCCCTTCCGGGCAGGCCGTCTTCACGTGCAGCACGCAGCTTGCGTATCACCAGCGCATGGCTCTACTGGGAACCACGGGGAGGATCGACATCGAGAGACCGGTCAACCCTCCGAACGACCAGCCGACCCGCATTCTGATCGACGGCAATCCGAGCGATCCGGCGGGCGCAGGCATCACGGCCGAAATCATCGAGGCCTGCGATCAGTTCACGATCCAGGGCGACCTTTTCTCACGGGCGATACGCGAGGGCGGCGAAGTTCCCGTTCCGCTCGAAGACTCGATCCACAACATGAGAGCGATCGACGCGATTTTCCGCTCGGCTGAATCGGGCAAGTGGGAGCAGCCGTGAGACCTTACTCAGCGAGGTTTACGCGCGGTGATGATGCTGTAGTCGAGGATGATTTCGCGATAGTCCATGCCGGCAAAGCCGACGGCGCTGAGGAAGCCCTCGATCTCGGCAATCGAATAGTACCTTCCTTCCGTCCCGGCCATGAGAAACACCGAATGCGCGGCGATCCGGAGCGGACCGGTTTTCTCGCGATTGAGATGCCGGTCGTGGATCACGACAAGTCCGCCTGGAGGGAGCGCCGCAAACGACTTCTCGAGAAGGAGCTTCACCGTCGGCGCGTCCCAATCGTGCAAGGCGTTCGACCACAGGTGAACGTCGTATCCCGCGGGCAGCGGGTCGCGAAACATGTCGCCGGCAACGACGCTGACCCGCTCGGAATAGCCGCGCCGGGCAATGCACTTCTGCGTGACGCGATCGACCGGCGGCTTCTCAAAAACAGTGACTTTCAAATGAGGGTGCGCGGCGGCGACGCAGCAGGCGTAGATGCCCGACCCGCCGGCGATGTCCAGCAGGCGGCGGTGAGCTTTCGCATCGAGCTGCGCGGCCAGGACCGGGCCGACGTACATGCCGCGGGAATCCATGGTGCCCGTGAACTGCTCGGCGAATGCGTCGTCTTCCATCGCCTCCGCCCAGGGCTTTCGGGCCTTGGCGCCAGACCAGCCGGGCTTGTCCGTGCGCAGGGTTTCGAGCAGTCCCTGATAGATGGGACGATCGACAAACTGAACGAAGTACGGGCCGACGAACCACGGCGAGTCTCGTACCAGAAACTCGCGCGAGATTTCCGTGAGATGAAATGCACCGCCCTTCTTTTCGATGTAGCCCATCGCGCAGAGGAGCGTGAGCATTACGTCCACGGGCCTCTCGGCAAGGCCGAGCGAGGCGCAGATCGTCTGCGCGTCCGCGGGCGATTTCGCGAGCCGAGAAAAGAAGTCGAGTCCGACGATCGCGGCGGCCACAAGCTCCGGCGCGTAGATTCCGTCGCGTTGGCGGAAAATCTCCGTCGGGTCGGTTTTGGGTCTGCGAGTCAGGTCGTCCATGCACAACATGGTAAAACAGTTTGCAGCGACCGCGCTCACAGCTTTCAGTTTTCTCGCCGCGCCGGGTTGCGATTTTGATATCTTTGAGAACCAAAACGAGGCCGCTTGCCGATGCAAATCCGCCACGACTGGACGCGGGACGAAATCAGGCGCATCCACCGTCTCCCGCTTCCGGAACTGATTTTTCAGGCGCAGCTCGCCCATCGTGAATTTCACCGGCCGGAAGAGGTGCAGCTCTGCCGGCTGCTCTCGATCAAAACGGGCGGGTGCCCCGAGGATTGCGCCTACTGCTCGCAAAGCGCGCATTACAAAACCGGCGTAGCGCGGGAAACGCTGATGGACCCGGCCGAGGTTTTCGAGGCGGCCAACCGCGCGAAGGGCGAAGGGGCGACACGCTTCTGCATGGGAGCCGCGTGGCGGCAGGTTTCGGACGGCAAAGACTTCGACCGCGTGCTCGAGATGGTGCGCGGAGTGGCGGCGCTCGGGATGGAGGTCTGCTGCACGCTCGGAATGCTCACCGAATCGCAGGCCGCGAGGCTGAAAGAGGCCGGCCTGACGGCATACAACCACAATCTCGATACGTCGCCCGAATATTACGGGAACGTCGTCACAACGCGTATCTACGAAGACCGCTTGCAGACGATCGCCCACGTGCGGAAGGCGGGCATAACCGTCTGCTGCGGCGGAATTCTCGGGATGGGCGAATCCGACGAGGACCGCGTGGGTTTGCTGCATGAGCTGTCGCGCCTGAATCCGCATCCGGAAAGCGTGCCGATCAACATGCTGGTGCGAAACGAAGGAACGCCTCTTGCGGACGCGGAGGAGCTTGACCCGCTCATCATGGTCCGCGCCATCGCGACGGCGCGTATCCTGATGCCTGCGTCGAGGGTGCGGCTCGCGGCCGGCAGGCGCCAGATGTCGCCCGAGGCGGTGACGCTCTGTTTTCTCGCGGGCGCGAATTCGATCTTCACGGGCGAAAAACTCCTGACCACTCCGAATCCGGCGGCGGATGCGGACCAGCAGCTTCTCGAGGGCCTCGGAATGAAGGCGATGCAGGGTGCCTGAAGTGAGCGACGGCGCGGTTCAGAAACGCATCACGAGGGAACTCGAGTCGCTGCAAGAGCAATCTCAGTTTCGTGCGCTCGAGATAATCGACCGCGCCGCGGGCGGCATCAACCTTAGTTCGAACGACTACCTCGGACTTGCGACCGACCCGCGACTCAAGCAAGCGCTGATGGAAGCGGTCGCGCACTCCGAGTCGGTCGGATCGACCGGCTCGCGTCTGCTTTCGGGCAATTCCCGCGAGTGGGAGACATTGGAATCGGAATTCGCGGGCTTTGCGGGCACCGAAGCGGCGCTCTATTTCGGTTCGGGATACGCCGCAAATGTGGGACTGCTGAGTTCCCTGCTGCGGCCCGAGGACACCGTTTTCTCGGACGCGCTGAACCACGCGAGCCTGATCGACGGCATACGGCTTTCGCGCGCGGCGAAAGTCATCTACCCGCACGGCGACATGCGATTCCTCGAAAACGCGCTGCGCGAACGTGCGGCCGGTCCGGCCGCGCGCGTGATCGTCACCGAGAGCGTGTTCAGCATGGAGGGCGACGTCGCGCCGGTCAGCAACCTGCTCGGCCTGGCGCGCCGGCACGGAGCCGAATTGGTGATCGACGAAGCGCACGCGACGGGAGCGTGCGGGCCCGAAGGCCGCGGAATTGCCGCCGAACTGGGAGTCGAGCGCGAACTTCTCGCCATCGTGCACACCTGCGGGAAGGCGCTGGCGAGCGCAGGCGCGTTTGTTTGCGGCCGGAAAACGCTGAAGGATTATCTGATCAATCGCGCGCGGACCTTTATTTTCAGCACGGCCATGCCGCCGTATCTGGCGGGCCAGATTCGCTCGGCGATTTCCCTGGCGTGCGAGGCAGAAAGCGACCGAGCACATCTTCGCCGGATTGCATCCGCGCTGCGCGAGGAACTGGCGGCCCTTGGACTCAACACCGGTACGAGCTCGACCCACATCGTGCCCATCATGCTCGGAAGTAACGAAATGGCGCTGCACGTCGCGAGCGAACTGCAACGCAGCGGGTTCGCGGCGAAGGCCATACGGCCGCCGACTGTGCCTCCAGGGACGGCGCGCATTCGAATTTCACTCATTAGCAAGATCACCCTCGACGACATCCGCCGCCTGGTTGCCGCAACGGACGCGGCGTGCAAGTCGTTCGCGCGAGCAACGTCCGACAGCGCCGTGCATGCCTAGCCGTTTTTTCATCACTGGAACGGACACGGGCGTAGGCAAGACCGTGGTCTCGGCCTTGCTCTGCGCCGCCCTCGATGCCATCTATTGGAAACCGATCCAAACGGGCACGTGCGAGGGAACCGACCGCCGGACAGTGATGCGTCTTGCGCGACTGCCGCAATCGCGAACGATTCCGGAGGCGTATGGCTTCGCTCTTCCGGTCTCGCCGCATCTGGCCGCGCGGCGCTCGGGCGTGCGAATCGATCTCCGGAAAATCCGGATGCCGCGAATCGCGGCCGATGAGAACTTGATCGTCGAGGGCGCGGGTGGCGCGCTCGTTCCCGTCAATGGCGCGCATCTCATGACCGACCTGATGCGGCGACTGAAGCTGCCCGTGTTTCTCGTCGCCCGGACTTCGCTCGGCACGATCAATCACACGCTGCTTTCGCTCGCGGCGTTGCGCAGGGCGCGGCTCGACGTCCGAGCCGTGATCATGGTTGGCAAGCCGGATCGAGAAAATCGAAAGGCCATCGAGCACTACGGACAAATTGAAGTCGGCGGCGCCGTGCCGTTCTTGAAGAAGATCGACCGCAAAACGCTTCTGGAAGTCTTTCACAGGAATTTCGATCGCAAGGTTTTTCGCGGATGAGCCCGGAACTGCAAATCTGGCATCCGTTCACGCAAGAGGCGCTTGACTCGGTGCCGATGCGCATCACGAAGGCTGAGGGCGTGTACCTCTACACGGCCGATGGCCGGAGGCTGATCGACGGAATCTCTTCGTGGTGGACGAACCTGCACGGTCACGGACATCCAGCCATCGCGTCGGCGATGGCCCAGCAGGCGGCAAAAGTCGATCACGTGCTGCTCGCGGGTTTTACACACGACGCGGTCGAAGAACTGCGTGACTGCCTGCGGAAGATTCTGCCGAAAGGGCTGGCGCACGTCTTTTTCTCCGACGACGGCTCGACGGCCGTCGAAGTAGCGCTGAAGATGGCGGTGCAGTATTGGCAGAACATCGGTCGGTCGGAGAAGAAAGGCATCGTCGCGCTCGAGCACGCGTATCACGGCGACACGGTCGGAGCGATGTCGGTCGGCGCAGAGTCGAGCTTTACGCATCCGTTTCGGGATTTGCTCTTCCCGGTTCACCGCGTTCATTCCGCCTACTGCTACCGGTGCCCCGTCGGGAAGACACGCGCCGCCTGCGACATCGACTGCGTCGAGAAACTGCGGCGATTGCTCGAAGAACAACGCGACGAGATCGCAGCGGTGATCGTCGAGCCTCTGCTGCAAGGTGCGGGCGGCATGATCGTGCATCCGGTCGAGTTCCTCCAGTGTGTGCGGAAGCTTTGCACCGAGCACGGCGTGCTGCTGATTGCGGATGAGGTTCTGACCGGCTTCGGGCGCTGCGGAAAAATGTTTGCCAGCGAGCTGGCCGGCGTGGTGCCGGATCTGATGTGCTTGTCGAAAGGGCTGACGGGCGGAGTGCTCCCCATGGGCGCAACGGTCTGCACGCAGGAAATCCACGAGGCGTTCGTCGGCACCGACCGCGCGCGAACCTTCTACCACGGCCACTCGTACACGGGAAATCCGATCGCGGCAGCCGCCGCCGTCGCAAGCTGCCGGATCTTCGAACGCGAGCCGGTGTTCGACCGGATCACGAAAATTGCCGAGATTCACCGTGAGCGGCTGGCCGCGATCAGGAACCATCCGGCCGTCGGCGATGTTCGATCGATCGGCACAATGGCCGCGGTCGAACTGCGGGCCGATGATGCCGGGTACACTTCAAAGCTCCGTCCGAAGCTGTACAAATTCTTCATCGACGCGGGCGTGCTGTTGCGCCCTCTCGGCAACATCGTGTACGTTCTGCCGCCCTATGCGATTTTGTCCGACGAGCTGCACTACGTGCACGACCGAATCGTGGAATCGCTGGCTCTCTGCTAGTATTGGGCGGCTCCGGCGGGAGCGCGCGAACCAAAGCCGGGTTGCGAGGTTTCGTGACAAAAAAGACTGGTGACGACTCTTCCGGGAAGCCTCTCGTGGTCGGTATCGGCGGCAGCACGCGCGCGGCATCCACGACCGAGCGCGCGCTTCAGTTGGCACTCAGGGCCGCGGAGGAAGCCGGCGCCCGCACATCCTTTTTCGGCGGGCCGTTCCTTTGCAAGCTCCCCACGTATTCGCCCGAGAAACAACAACGCACACCAGAGGAACAGCAACTCGTCGAAGCCGTACGGGCAGCCGACGGCCTGATCGTTGCAACTCCGGGCTACCACGGCGGCGTTTCCGGGCTGGTCAAGAACGCGATCGATCTGCTCGAGGATCTCCGGGAAGACAAGAGGGCTTACCTGGACGGGCGCGCGGTCGGATGCATCGTCACCGCGTTTGGCTGGCAGACGTGCGGGAGCACCCTCATGGCGCTGCGCGCGATCGTCCACGCTCTGCGCGGCTGGCCGACGCCGCTCGGCGCCGCGTTGAATACCGCCGAGCCGATCTTCGACGCTGCCGGCGGATGCACAGATCAGAAAGCCGCGATGCAACTCGCCACCGTGGGCCGCCAGGTAGTCGAATTCGCAAATCACTTTCGCCGCTAAGCAATGGCGGAGAGGGTGGGATTCGAACCCACGGTTGAGTTTCCCCAACACACGCTTTCCAAGCGTGCTCCTTAAACCGCTCGGACACCTCTCCGTGTTCGAAGGCTTCAGAAGCCTAACAAATTGGCGGCAGTGCAGCAAACGAGAGAACTCGCGCAGCGGGGCGAATGGAACAAATCGAGAAAATGTCTGCTACACTTTCTTGCTCTACTCCGGGGTAGTGCAATTGGTAGCACGCCAGCCTTTGGAGCTGGTTATCCTGGTTCGAGTCCAGGCCCCGGAGCCACTTAAGCTAAACCCGCACCGCCCCCCGGCGATTCTCCGGAAATGTTGATCTTCCCCGGGAGTAACGTAAGGCATTCAGGCGGCTGAACGAGGCGTCTTACGGCCCGGGCGATTCATCTTCACCAGGTGAGGCCGACGAACCGCGAGGCATTCGGAGGCGCGACGGAGCAGGACTTCGAAATCGCGGTCCGAAACCGACCTTTTCCCGACCGGGCCCTTGTGTTTCAAGGCCATGTTGCCCTCCGCCGGACAGGTTATACAAATAGTAAGACGGTGGAGCGTAGTCCACGCTTTGCGCCCGTGTCAAGGGGTTTCGGATTCGTGCGCGGCGGCCAGCCGCGGCGTGAACGGACTTCCTAGTTTTCGATGGGGTGAGTGCGATTGCTGATTACTGGGCAGACTCTGAATGTGGATCGCGTACCGGTCTTTTGCTGATTTCCTCGAGAGTGCTGTAGCCTCGCCGCGCTGAACTCACCACCACGCGAGCGCCTGCTTCGGTCAATTCGAGGCCCCGCTCGCCGAGCGTGCCGATGAGATAGAAGATCCCAACCATGACGAGCACTACCGCGAATCCGATCCCGAAGATGAACTCCGCCGCGAGCAGTTCGCGCACAAAGTAGAGTTGAAAGACAAACAACGCCGCGAGAATCAACAGCAACCCTTTGCGGACCTTTGCCTTCTGAATCAGGGCGTCTGCAACAGCCTTGAGCTGGCTCAAAACAGTCTTCATCGACTTTCGGCCCTCCGATGTTTTAGATGCAACATGGAGTCCAAAGGAAACAGAGGCCAACCGATTGAAATTCAACGATCTCGGCGAATTCTCGAACCCCTCGATGGAAATCTGTTTCCCGAATATGGAAAGTGGGATGGGCCTGCAAGCGGTTGTGGGATGACAGTTCGCGGAGCCCGTCTGCGTCCGAGAAGAACCGAAATTCGATTTTGTTTCGCGCCGGGCGATCAGCGCCCTTCGAACGGATACCGATCCTGCGCGAGCACGGCGTCTGCAAGGCGCCGGCGAAGGGCGATCGTATCCAATGGCGCATGCTTCGCAAAGCGTCTCAGCGCGGCAAGTTGCGTGACCAGTGTGTCGCCTTCGACGGTCGCGGCGAGTGTGGTGCGCGCTTCCTTCTCGATGCGGTCCATGGCGTCGCAGGCGAAGGCGCGCGTGGCGTCCGCCATTAAAGCTGCCGCTTGGCCGCGCGCCGCGGCAACTTTCTGCGCGCGCCGCAGAGACGATTCCATCGCGTACACGTCCATCACGATATTCGCGAGCGAACCGACGATCTCCTGCTGGTTGGCCAGTTGATCGCGGAATTTCTGCACGGCCGTCCCCGCGGCGAGCAGGAAGATTTTCTTGGCCTGCGCGAGCGACCGCTCCTCTTCGGCGAACGCACCCGCGGGGGCTTCTTCCAAGGACGGGCCCGCGAGGAGTTCCTCGCCCAGCTTCATGGCCGCCGGGATCAAAGGCAGGATGCCCGCCGTGGCGCGTTTCATCAGCATCTGAATGATTACGAGGCGATTGATCTCGTTCGTGCCTTCGAAGATGCGGTTGATACGGCTATCGCGGTAGGCGCGCGCCACGGGGTAGTCTTCGTGGAAACCATAGCCTCCGAAAATCTGCACGGCCTCGTCCACGCAATAGTCCAGCGTCTCGCTGCCGACGACCTTGCTGATCGAGCTTTCGACGGCGTATTCCTCGAGAACCTCCATGGCCTGCTGAACTTTATCCTTGCCGGCGGTGGCGACGGCTGCCTCGATCGTCCCGGCGGTCCGGTAGATCATCGATTCGAGTGCGTAGGTGCGGATGGCCATCTCGCCGAGCTTTGCCTTGATCAAGCCGAACTCGCAGATGGATTTGCCGAAGGCGATGCGCTCCTTCGAGTACTTCGACGCAATGGCGAGGACTTGCTTGGCGCCGCCCAGGCAGCCGGCGCCCAGAGAGAAACGTCCAGCGTTGAGCGTGTTGAACGCGACGATGTGGCCGCGCCCGATCTCGTGCAGCAGGTTCTCTTTCGGGATTGCCGCGTTTTCAAAGAATAACGGGACCGTCGAGCTCCCGTGAATTCCCATCTTGTTCTCTTCGGCCCCAACCGAGAAACCCGGCGTGCTGCGCTCGACGATGAAGCACGAAAATTTTTCGCCGTCCACTTTCGCGAAGACAATATAGACGTCGGAAAATCCGCCACTCGAAATCCACATCTTCTGCCCGTTCAGGATCCAGCTCTTTCCGTCGGGTGAAAGGACCGCGCGCGTGCGCGCGGCGAGCGCGTCCGAACCTGCCTGCGGCTCGGAAAGCGCATAACAGGAGAGCCACTCGCCGGAAGCGATCTTCGGAAGATACTTTTGCTTCTGCGCCTCGGTGCCGAAGTAAACGATGGGGACCGTGCCGATTCCCGTGTGGGCGCCGAACGCAACCACGAACGAGGCGTATGCGCTCAGTTTCTCCGAGACGACGGTCATGGAGACTTTGTCGAGCGCCGCTCCGCCGTAAGCTTCCGGAATACCGGCCCCCAGGAGGCCGATCTCGCCGGCCTTGCGGACCATTTGCGCCATCAGGCCTTCCTTATGTTTCTCGAGCTCGGGAATGTTCGGGACGACCTCTTTGGCAACGAACTCTTCGACGGTTTTCCCGAGCAGGCGCTGATCGTCGTTGATATCTGCGGGTGTGAAAACGTCCTCGGGAGCCGTGGATGCAACTAAGAATGCACCGCCGCGATTCAGTGATCGCGAAACTGTTGTGGTCGCCATGCTATCCCCTCGCTTTCGCTACTTGATTGCCCAAATTGTCTCGCTCAGAAACGCCGAACGCAATGGCCAGCCTACGCCGCTCGCTCGAAAATCCCCGCCGCTCCCATGCCGCCGCCGATGCACATGGTTACCAGACCGTAGCGAGCCTGGCGGCGTTCGAGTTCGCGCAAGATCGTGGCCGTGAGCTTCGCGCCGGTGCATCCGAGCGGATGGCCGAGCGCGATCGCGCCACCGTTGACGTTCACGCGGGCCGGGTCGAGCCCGGCGAGCTTGATCACCGCCAGAGACTGTGCTGCAAACGCCTCGTTCAGTTCGATCACATCGATTTGTTCCAGGTTCAGTCCCGCGAACTTCAAAGCCTTGGGAATCGCGTAGACGGGCCCCATGCCCATTTCTTCGGGCGGGCAACCAGCGGTGGCGAAAGCCACAAATCGCGCCAGCGGCTTCAAACCCAGTTCGCGCGCCCGCTCGTGGCTCATCAGAACCGAAGTAGCCGCGGCATCGCTCGTCTGCGAGCTGTTCCCGGCCGTCACGGAACCGCGCGCGTGAAACACGGGCTTGAGCTTTGCGAGGGCCTCGAGCGACGTGTCCGCGCGCGGGCCCTCATCCGTGTCGAATCGAATCTTGTGCACTTTCGGCCGGGCGCCATTGGAAGAACCGTTGGAGCCTTCCAGCGCCGTATAGCTTACATCGACGGGCACGATTTCGTCCTTGAACCTGCCCGCCGAAATGGCGGCGAGCGCCTTCTGATGGCTCGCGAACGAAAACTGGTCGGCCTGCTGGCGCGTGATGCCATACTTCTTCGCGACGTTTTCGGCGGTCAGGCCCATGTTGAGATACGTGTCCGGGTAGTTGTCCATCAGCCAGGGATTCGGCGAGATTTTGTGCCCCCCCATGGGAACCATGCTCATGGACTCCGCGCCGCCCGCGATCAAGACGTCACCCTGTCCCGCCATGATTCGTTGCGCTGCGATGGCGATCGCCTGCAAACCCGAAGAGCAAAAGCGATTGACAGTCATGGCCGCGGTGGTCACCGGCAGCCCGGCGCGCAGCGACGCGATCCGCGCGACGTTCATCCCTTGTTCCGCTTCGGGCATGGCGCAGCCGATGATGACGTCCTCGACATCCTTGGATTCGAGGCCCTTCGCCCGCGCAAGTGCTTCCTGGATGGCGACCGCGGCCAGATCATCCGGCCGTGTTGCGCGCAACGTCCCCTTGGGCGCCTTGCCGACCGCCGTCCGCACCGAGCTCACAATCACCGCTTCTCGCATGGCTCACCTCGGCCGAAAGAACCACTCGTCCCGGGAAACTGCTCCATTGGATGACAGCGCGGACAAAAAAGCAACCGTGCAGGTGAGTGCGATGTCGAAGTCATGCGGAAGACGCGTTTTCAGCGCACAGCTGAGCGCTCTATGCCGTTGGAGCGCGGCTAGCGATGGAATTGAATCGTCACCAGCATCTCGACCGATATGGGCTGACCGTTCAACGTCGACGGCTCGTACTTCCGCTGACGCAGCGCGTCCACGGCTGCCTGACGCAGGAGCGGAGGACCGGAAATGGCGTGCGCATCAGACACATTGCCCGTTTTGTCGACTGTGACTCGGACGACTACGTTTCCCTCGACGTTCGCTTGCCGAGCAATCGTCGGGTAGACAGGCGCTACCGACGAAATCACTTTCGGGGGCTTCACTTCGCCGCCGACGGAGACGGGCCCCTCAGGGACGGGCTGTGCAGGCGGAGCCAAACTCACCGACGGAGCGGCCACTGCCGGGAGCGCACTGGTCTCGCTGCCGGTGGCCATGCCGGGGTCGATGGAAGGAGCCGCTTCGCGGGGCCCCTCAGTCGCGCGCGCGGAGGACACCGGGTGGGCGTTCAGCGCGCCAAACATATCGGGTACCCCAGGCGCTGCGCTCGGAGCTTTCTCCTTGGTCGAAGCGCTCGGTTTGTTCCCGCTGGGGACAGACTTGCCGGGCCTCGACGGCGCCGCTTCGGTTGTATGAACCGTGACGGCGGGCGCTGGGCTCGGCGTGCTCGCGTGCTGGCTCGCGGATTCGCTCGCAGGCAGGGCAGCCGAAACAGGATTCTCCACGGCATCTGTGCGCGCAGGCAGCTGAGGCGCCGCAGGCGCTGAGATTACGAGACGCGCGGCAGGCCGTGCGTAGAAGTAGAAGACTCCGCCTCCCACCGCCGCGAACAACACCACCACCGAAGCCGCAATCAAGAACCAGTTTCGGCTCGCGCCCCGATGGGTTTCTGCGGTCGGACTTGTGGCTCCCAGCGTCCCGTATTCCAGACGCGAGCCGAACTCGCGCGATGCCGCACGCGGCGCACCGAGGCTGGAGCTGGCCGCGAACCGCCCGAACGTGACAGATTCTTTGCCCGCCGACGATCCCTCGATAGCCTGCGACCCGGCTTCCAATTCTTCTGCCACGTCGGCGCCCGAAGAAGACTTCGGAGACACTGCCGAGGCGTCTCCGCGCAATTCCGCCAGCGAAAGAGCGGGCGAAGGGGCCGCGGGAGTCATCGTCGGACGGTCGAAACCTGTTCTTTTGTTTGGCGCTTCGGAGGGGTGAATCTGTTTTTCGCTCTCGACAACCGCGGCAGTCGCGTCGCGAGGACCCGTGAGCGACGTGTGGGGCACTGGTTCGAGCGCCGCGGGAGCCTCAAGGACCGTCTTCTCCTTGACGGTGACCTCAGTCTGCTGCGCGACGGAAGGAGTGGTGGGCGCTGAGGGAATCGACATAGCGGGCGGAACGGCGGGCGCAGTTTTCTTCGCCAGCTCAGGTCCATCCGACGGGAAATAGACGCCCCAATATCCCGGCTGGGGTTGGTTGAATTCGATCTCGACGTAGGAATGCATGTTCGGGTTCGTGCGGACCTTCACGACCCGGCAAATCGCGTCTTGCCGCGACTTCAGGTTCGTCAGAACCATCGCTTGCCCCATGCTGACGACTGTGGACATCCTCAGGACACCGCCTTGAGGAAACACGATCATCGTGGTCGTCTGCTCTTCGAAGGGCTCGGTGTGGGCGGTAGTCCCGCGCACGACTTCAGTCACGCGCGACCCATGCACTTTTATGGGAACATCCAAAGAGACCGCGTCGGAACGGAGATGGCCTGACTCTGCTTTCGGGCGGCTGTTTCCCTGTGAAACAGGGGACTCACCGACCTCCAGCGTTTCCTTGGATGTTGTCATCGTCGGCAGTACGAACGGCGGTGCGCCGCTCCCCCCGGAAGACGTTGATTCTGTTTAGCTATCGCGATTTTCGGCCGTACCGGCAGGCACGGCAATAGTACGTTCGTACTTGGGTGTGTTCCCTTATGACACGCAGGAATTTCGCTGAGAAACCTCAGAACTGTCGCGCAACGATGCCCGTCGCCACACGCTGCCCATCAATCTCAATCGCGAGCGCGGCGCCGTTGCTCACCACGTAATAGGCCAACGAATAATTCGCCGAGTGCGTTTCGAGCGTCGTCGTCCCGCGCCCGTTCGAGTCGGGCGCTACAATCGTGCTCGTGGTCTCGATCGGCGCTCCCGTGGTCACCGTGCCTCTGTCGTTGATGTCGATATTCCCCTGCGGGACGAGCACGCCGCCCGGCACTGCAATCTGGCCGATCACGTCTTCTTCCGTGAACCCGCTTGTGTTCGCATTGCTCGTCAAATTCAGCGCGAAACTCCCTTCCGGGATCCCCGTGCCCGTCTGCAAATATCCTGTGCCGTTCGCCAGGATGTCCGTATCGAGCTCGATGATCTCGACCGATCCGCTCGACGTCGCGTACCCGGCGAAGTTGCGCGTCGTCGATCCATTGGTCAGCGAAAAGGAAATTCGCCCCAGGCCGGAGACGACTGAGTACGACGAAGCCGTGATGCTGGTATCGGCCGTCACCGACCCGCCCGAATTCACATCGAAAACTCCCCCGCTGATGCTGCCGGTTCCGCTCGTCACAAGAACGCCGCCGATGGCATACGACGCCGTGCCGCTCACGTTCGCTCCGCTCAGCGTGAACGCATAACTCCCGTTCAGAATCGATGTCGAGAACGATCCATCCGTGTTCGGCGCGCTGAAGAAATCGCCCGAAAGTTGCGCCGTCGCCTTCGCGTCGGTTTCGACCACCTTCAGGTGCGTGTTATCGACAATATAGAACGCAAACGTATACGTGCCGCTGATCTCGGTACTGGTGTTGATCAACTGCAGTGTGCCGCGCCCGTTTGCGGTCAAATTCGCGCTCGTTGAGAAAGTCCCGTGCAGCGACGTATCGGCGGCGCTCTGCGTGTTCGTGCCCGCGTCGTTGATGTCTTCCTCGGCAAAATTCACCGGGATCGTTCCGAAGCCGTCGGCCTGGAGCATCCCAGTGATCTGTAGCGGCTTGCCGCTCCCGTTGTTGCCCGAAAGATTGAATGCGTAATTCCCCTTGAATGCCGAAAGCGCGAACTTCGTGGTGTTTTGCAGGTCGGCCTCGCCGCTGCCTGTCGCCGTCTTGTCGAATCGGACCAGCAGCGCGCGCGGCGACGCCTGCCCCTGCGGGCTCGCCACCAGTGTGAGGTCCCAGGTCTCCGAGCCACCGGCCGCAACATCGGTTAACGTAGCCGTCGCGCTGCCATCCGGATTCACGGAAAAAGTTCCGCTCACCGGCGATGCCTGCACGGGTGCTGCCGCCGTACTGTTGTAGTCCTCGATCCCGCCGATCGACGCCGTCGATGAAGTCGCCGTGAAGCTGCCCGCGACGAGCAACGGACCCTTGCTATCCTGTCCGGAATACGAGAATGCATACTGCCCGCTCAGCGACGCGTTTGAGAACACCACGACCACGGTGGCCGTCGCCGAATTGCCCCCGCTATTGGCAGTGACTATCGTCGACCCGTTCGGCGGGGGCGTGAATGGAGCCGTGTAGACGCCGCTCGCGTTGATGAGTCCGACGGCGGAATCGCCGCCGGTGATGCCATTGACTTGCCAAGTCGGTGTGACGGGGTTGCCATTGGCGGTCGCGGAGAACGTGAACGTTTGGCCCGCCGGCACCACCACCACAGACGGATCGATCGCCAGGCCTCCGATGGGCGCCGCTACGATGTTGATCGTCGCCGTGCCCGTCGCGCCCGAGCCGGTAGCGGTGATCGTCACGCTCGCGGGGCTTGGTATTGAGGACGGCGCCGTGTACAGACCGGTCGCGCTGATCGTGCCGTTGCCCGAGCCGGATGAGACGCTCCACGTGAATGTCGCCGTCGGCGCGCTCGCAAGGAACGCGCTAAACTGCGCCTTTCCATTCACAGGCACGCTCGCTGTCCCCGGAAAAATCGTCACGGGGCCGGAACTAGGAGGAGGAGGTGGTGGTGTCGTTGTCGTACTGGTTCCGCCCCCGCACGCGCTCAAAGTGAGCAGTGCCGCGGCGGCAATCACCGCGAGTGAAAGAAGCTCGATCCTCTTCCCCGTCATCATGTCAGTAACCCCGAATTCAGAATGAGCCCCACCGCTGGTGCGATCGGTGGAGTTTATGGAGCGGCTTCTGTCATTGCGCAATAACGACCGCGAAGGGCCATCCCCGAACCTACCCTGCGAGGTCCCCAGCATACACATCCACGGCGCAGGATTCACGCGCTACCTAAGAACGCGTGGAGAATGAAAAAGTTGCCTCGGAAAGTGTGGCTCAATTCCGGAGGGGTTTGCCGGTTTTGAGTGTGTGCGCGATGCGCTCCTGCGTCTTGCGCTCGCCGCAGAGGCTGACGAAGGCCTCTCTCTCGAGGTCGAGGACGTATTGCTCGGGGACCGCCTGCGGCGACGTGATTCCTCCGCCGGCCATGATGTAGGCCAGCTTCCGCGCCACCACGCCGTCGTGTTCGGTCGCGTACTCGCCCCGGATCAGCATGTGAATTCCCAGCTTCGCGGCCGCGAGGAACTCCTCGCCGAGCACGCGGATCTCCGCCGGAGCCGGTGGGCGATATCCGGCGCGCACCATCGCGAGCGCAGTCTGCTTCGCGTCGGCAACCTGACGGTCGCGGTTCATGGCGATCAGGTCCGCCGGGCGCAGGTAACCGAGCGATCGCGCCTCCTCGGCGCTCGTCGATACCTTGCCCATCGCGATGTTCTCGAAGACTCGCCGAAACGGGTGCATCAGGTCCAGGCTATCGCCGCCAGCCGCCTGTTCGTTTGCGCGAATCAGCATCTCCTTGGTTCCGCCGCCCGCCGGGATCAATCCCACTCCGGCCTCGACCAGCCCGATGTAAGCCTCCGCCGCCGCGTGAATTCTCGCGGCGTGCAGCGGGATCTCGCAGCCGCCTCCGAGCGCCATCCCCTGCGGCGCCGCCACCACCGGCCGCGGGGCGTACTTGAGCGCCATGTTCGCGCGCTGGAATTGGCGCACCGCGAGGTGAATGTCATCCCACTCGCCTTCCTGCACGGTCATGAGCAGGAGCATCAGGTTCGCACCCGCGGAAAAGTTCGGCGCCTGGTTCGCGATCACCATGGCTTCGAATTCCGTTTCGAGGCGCGCGAGACCCGCTTGCAGCATCGCGACGATGTCGCCGCCGATGGCGTTCATTTTCGCGTGAAACTCGCAGCACAGCACGCCGTCGCCGAGGTCGATCAGGCTGGCGCCGGAATTTTCCTGCACTACCGGCGTGCGATCTTTGAGCGACTTCAGAAGGATGATTCCGGCAGGCTCTTCGAGCGGTGCGAGCGCGGCCGACGTGAAATCGAAATACCGCGTGCTCCCCTTTTCCGTTTCGTAGAACGATTTCTTCGGTGAGGCGAGCACCTTCGCGACGAGCGGCGGCATCTGCTTCCCTTCCTGTTCGAGCGCCTTCGCCATCCGCTCCGTGCCGATCGCATCCCAAATCTCGAACGGTCCGAGCTCCCAGCCAAATCCCCAGCGCATCGCGCGGTCCAGGTCCGCCACCCTGTTTGCAATTTCCGGAATGCGCCGCGCGGCATAGAGGCATGTGTCCCCCACGCAGGCCCAGAGGAAGCGGTTGGCCTTGTCGCCGCCCTTACCTTCAAGCGCCGGCCCGACGAGCATCCGCAGCCGCTCTCGCGTGCCCTCGATCGTTTTGCCGGCTTCGATCGAGCCGAGTCTTGTTTTCTCTCGCGGGCGGTATTCCATCTTGTGCCAGTCGAGCGTCAGGATTTCCGAGTCGCCGCCCTTCTTGACGCGCTGATAGAAGCCGCTGCCCGTCTTCTCACCGAGCCACCCGCGCTTCATCATTTCTTCGACGAGCGGTGGAACACGAAATATTTCGCGCGACTCGTCATCCGGAATGCTGTCGTATATGTTGCGGATTACGTGGGCGAGCACGTCCAGCCCGACGATGTCCGCCGTGCGGAACGTGGCCGAATTCGGCCAGCCGACAGCCGGCCCCGTGCACGCATCCACTTCCTCGATCGTCATTCCGAGCGATTGCATCTCCTGGATGGCCTTCAGCATCGAAAACGTGCCGATGCGGTTGGCAATGAAGTTCGGCGTGTCCTTCGCCACCACGACGCCCTTGCCCAGCCGCAGGTCGCAAATCTCCTCGAGCGCCCCGAGCACCTCGGGCAACGTCTTCGGCCCCGGAATCAACTCGACCAATTTCATGTAGCGCGGCGGATTGAAAAAGTGCGTTCCCGCGAAGTGTTTCTGAAAATCCCCGGAGCGTCCCTCCGCGATCAATCGGATCGGCAAACCCGAAGTGTTGGTCGACACTATCGTTCCGGGCTTGCGCGCGGTCTCGACGCGCTCGAAAAGCCTCCGTTTGATTTCGAGGTTCTCGGCGACCGCTTCGATGATCCAGTCCGCCTCGCCGCACCACGCCAGGTTGTCGTCGAAATTCCCCGGCGTGATCAGCCGCGCCGTCTCCGGCGTGAAGAACGCAGCGGGCCGCGATTTCTTCGCCGCTTCAAGCCCGGCGAGCACGATCCCGTTGCGCACCGCGGGGCTCTCGAGTGTGAGGCCTTTGCGCTTTTGCTCGGCATTCAATTCCGGCGGGACGATATCGAGCAGATAACACGGAATGCCGGCATTGGCGAGGTGAGCGGCGATTCGCGCGCCCATCGTCCCCGCCCCGAGGACCAATGCTTTTTCGATTGGGCGTCTCATCGTGATGGCTCTCGGCGCGGCGACATTTCCGGCACCACATGGTTGCAAAAGCGCCACCGGGGGTCAACCAGAAACGCTCCCGCCGTTCGTGAAGTGCTAAAGTTGTGGTAGGCACAGAGGCGCTTCATGAGTCCGGCATCCACATGGTTGACGAAGGCTGTCCAGGGCTTGCGCTCGTTCGCCTATGGCGGGGAGCGCCCGAAGGTGGGCCTCGCTCTCGGAGGCGGCTTTGCCCGCGGGATCGCGCACATCGGTGTTCTGCGCGTCTTCGAGGAGCACGAAATCCCAATCGATTTTATCGCCGGGACGAGCGTCGGCGCTCTGATCGCCGCCACGTACGCCAGCGGAATTTCCCTCGCAGACATGGAACGCCAGGGCAGAGAAACTCACTTCCGCGATTTCGGCCGCTGGACGCTTTCGCGCTACGGCATGGCCTCGAATGAGCGCCTCGAGGAGTTCCTGCACAAATTCACTCCCGCGCGCTACTTCACCGACATGAACATTCCTCTCAGCATCGTTGCAACCGACCTGGTCACCGGGAAGTCGGTCCACTTCACCGATGGCGAGATCGGGCCGCCGTTGCGCGCTTCCTGCGCCTATCCGGGGCTTTTCATGCCGGTCGAGTATCACGGCCACGTCCTCGCGGACGGATTCCTAACGGAGGCGGCTCCGGCGGAGGCCGTCCGGAAACTCGGTGCTGAGCTTGTGATCTCGGTCTACCTCGATCCGGGTCTACTCGACGATCAACCACGCAACACAATCGAGATCATCAGCCGCTCGTTCTCGATCATGCAAACGAACGTGATTCAACCGTGGCGGACGGTGACCGACGTCCTGATCGAGCCGGACGTCCATCATGTTCTGTGGTATGAGTTCGCGAAGACGCCGCTGCTCGTCGCCGCTGGTGAAGCCGCCGCGCGCGCGGCGCTGCCGAAGATCAAGGCCCTCCTCAGCGGGCGGCTGGAACCTACCTACTCCGGTCCCGAGAGACGCGCCGCGCGTTCCAGGAGATTTGGAGACCACTGAGGAAATCAGCACGCGCGGGTTTACGCGCTGACTGCTAACCATCTCCGACGGCGGGCGTCGAACACTTGTGAGGAGCCGGACTCCCGGCGATGACCGCTGCAACGCCCCAAGTCACTCGCGGGCGGGTCCGGTTCCTTTCTTCCCCCGGGGGCCCGCGCAGACTTTCAATCGGTCTCGCGCAGTTCTACCACGACAAGCTGACCGTTCCCCTTGCCCCTTTTTGTGAACCACTCGCTCATCGCAGCCGCCAGCCGCCCCGGATCGACGCGCAGTCCGGCTTCAAGACGCCCTTCTGCAGTCGGCAATGTATCATCGAAGTCGACCGAGCCGGTGAAACTCCGCATGCAAAAACTATCGAGCCACTCGAGGGGCACGGGCCGCCGCTCGTTGCCAATCGCCATCTCCGCGTGCAGTTTCCGCGCGTACATTTCGCCGAAGTATAACATCAGGCACTTCCGCGGCGTTTCAGCCGGACACTCGCCTTGCATTTCGGGGCCGCGTGCCCTAAAATTTTTCTTCTTAGAATGAGCCTATTTTCTCTAACGTATCGCGGACCGCAGAAAACAAGGCGGCATCCCGGGGTAATTATCGGAGGTTAGGTGTCCACACCGCTGGAACGATGGGTAGAGGAATCGGCGCGCCTGACGAAGCCCTCGAAGATTGTCTGGTGCGACGGCTCCGAAGCCGAGAGCCAGCGTTTGACCGACGAAATGCTCGGCGACGGCACGTTCCTCGAACTCAACCAGAAGACCTACCCTCGCTGTTGCCTCCACCGCAGTAACCCCAATGATGTGGCCCGCACCGAAGGCCTCACTTTCATCTGCACTCGCAAGAAGGACGACGCAGGCCCTACCAACAACTGGATGGCCCCGTCCGAAGCCAAGGACAGGGTCCGGCCGCTCTTCGACGGCGCCATGAAGGGCCGCACGATGTATGTGGTCCCTTACATCATGGGCCCCGCGAGTTCGCCCTACAGCAAGATTGGCGTCGAGATCACGGACAGCGCCTACGTCGCGGCGAGCATGCGCATCATGTCGCGCATGGGCAAGGTCACGCTGGATCGGCTCGGCGGTTCGGACGACTTTGTCCCAGGTCTTCATTCGCTTGCAGATCTGAACCCCGAGCGCCGCTTCATCCTCCATTTCCCGGAAGAAAAGCTGATCTGGAGCGTCGGCTCAGGCTACGGCGGCAACGCCCTGCTTGGGAAAAAGTGCCTCGCCCTGCGGATCGCGAGCTGGATGGCCCGCGAACAGGGCTGGATGGCCGAGCACATGCTGATCCTCGGCCTGGAAGATCCTTCGGGCAAAGTGACGTACATGGCGGCTGCGTTTCCGAGCGCCTGCGGTAAGACCAATCTCGCGATGATGGTCTCGGCCCTCGAAAATCAGGGCTATCGCGTGTGGACCGTCGGCGACGATATCGCCTGGATGCACGTTGCATCGGACGGCACACTGCGCGCGATCAATCCCGAGGCTGGATTCTTCGGCGTCGCGCCGGGCACCAACGGGAAGACGAATCCCAACGTCATGGCCGCCCTTCACCACGACACGATTTTTACCAACGTCGCCTTGACCGAATCCCGCGAGCCTTGGTGGGAAGGCATGGACAGTGCGCCGCCCGCCGGTCTTGTCGACTGGCGCGGCAAACCCTGGTCCGCGAAAAACGGCGCCGCTGCGCATCCGAATTCGCGCTATACGGTGCACGCTTCGCAATCACCTTCGCTTTCCCCGCACTGGGAGGACCCCGAAGGCTTGCCGATATCAGCGATTATCTTCGGCGGCCGTCGCGCCCGCCTCGCGCCGCTCGTCTATGAATCGCGTGACTGGCAGCACGGCGTTTTCGTGGGCGCCACGATGGCTTCAGAAACCACCGCTGCGGCGACGGGAGCCGTTGGCGTGACGCGCCGCGATCCAATGGCGATGCTTCCCTTCTGCGGATACAACATGGCCGACTACTTCGGCCACTGGCTCGCGATGGGCCCACGCCTCAAACACCCGCCGAGGATTTTTCATGTGAACTGGTTCCGCCGCGATACGGACGGGAAGTTTCTCTGGCCGGGCTACGGTGAAAACGTGCGTGTATTGAAATGGATGCTCGACCGCATCGAGGGCCGCGCTGGCGCCACCGAAACCCCGATCGGCTGCGTTCCCACGCCGGCTTCGCTCACGCTCGACGGACTTTCGATTTCGCGCGAGGCGCTCGACGAATTGCTGCGCGTGAATCCCGCTGACTGGACCGAAGAAGAACAGGCCGTCGGAAAGTTCTTCCAGAAATTCGGCGATCGCCTCCCCGACGCCATTTGCCAGGAACACAAAGCCCTCGCCGCCCGTCTCTTTGCCCTCAGCTCGCGCTAGCCGTGGAGCGTCCCGCGCGGCCTCCGCGACGAAATGGCTCTTCGCTTGCCCGACGCGCCCAGCCAGCGGCTCGTATCCCGTCGGCGTCGCCGCCTTTGTGAGGTTGCGTCCGTTTTCGGGGAAGGATCGATAGGAGCGATCACAATTGGAAACGCCTGCTTAGGAGATGCTGAGGATGGACACGCTACGGCGTGCAATCACAGGATCAGAGCACGTAGAGCAGTCTTGTCAGGAGGAACTCAGAAGCCTTTGAAGTAGGACGCTTCCCTCCGCGTCGTTCAGCACGGACTTTTGCACCAGCATCAAAATCAGGTACTTCAGGATCTCGGTCGGTTCCTGATCGAAGGCCGCTTCCATGGCATCCTGCTTCAGCTCGACGGGCTCCGCCGCCGGGCGCTCTTCTTGGCGAAGCTCGTCGATCCACTTCTTGGCGACCCAAAGTTGCTCGGGTTCGGTCGAGACGAATGCCAGGTTCATCCCGATTTCGTCTCGCGCGGCGACCACCTTGGCCTTCGTTGTGAACGATTCGTTCGCCTTGGTCAAGCGCAACCAGACGGCGCTCCCAACCGGGAAGCAGGTGACGGCATCGACGTGGCAGCCGCTCAGATTCAGGTCGGACGCACGCGAAATCACTCGCGCGTTTGATTGTGCATCCACCACGTACGCGGAAGCCTTGAACGGGTAGCGCAACGCGCCCCGCCTTTCCTTGAAATTGGAGCCAGCCTGACCAGTCTTTTCCCGCGATCCTTGAATCATTAGCTACTCCTCCGGGACCCCATCTGGATGTACGGCAATCTCCTTACCATCCCCGCTGGTCAACGCTGTGATCTAGAGGCTGCGTTATCTATGGCCTGCGGTCGGTTCTACGGGTTTTCCGGAACGGGCTAGAACCAGCCCAAGCGCAGACTCTTGTCAAAATGTCCCAAGCATTTCCCATGCCCGGAACACCCGAAGGAGGGAGTTCACAAAAGTGGACGCTTGCACTTCAACCTTTCTGCACTAAGATGGCGGCATGAAGCCTAAACCGCAGCGTCAGGGCCTGCTCTTGCTGGCAGCCGGACTGATCGTCTTCGCCGGGACGAGCGCATGGTCCCAGGCCCCGTCGTCGCAACTGGTGGTGGCTCCGGACCTCGCGCAGCGCATCGCGAAATTCAAGCCCGTGAAGATGCCTTTTGATTCGTCGGGCCTGACCGCGAGAGAAAAAAAGATGGTGGCGAAGCTTGTGGACGCCGCCGGCCTGCTGGATTGCATCTACTGGCGTCAGAGCGACCCTGAAGGACTGAAGCTCTACCTCTCGCTCGCCAACAGCAAAGACCCCCGAGATCGAATGCTGCGTGACTATCTGAAAATCAATGGCGGCCGCTTCGATCTGATCGACGACAACAAGCCCTTCGTCGGCACCGCCCCCACACCGCCCGGAGTTGGCTTCTTCCCCGAGGATCTGACCAAGGCGCAATTCGACGCGTACGTCGCGGCTCACCCTGATCAAAAAGCTGCGCTTTACGCTCCCCAGACGATCGTTCGCCGCAAGGGCGATGCGCTCGAAGCCATTCCCTATCACGTCGCATACCGCGAGTTTGTTGAGCCGATGGCGACGGACCTTCGCGAGGCAGCCGCGCTCAGCGACGATTCCGCATTTGCGAAATTCCTGCGCCTGCGCGCCGACGCGCTACTCACCGACGACTACTACGCGAGCGACATCGCCTGGCTCGATCTCGAAAATCCAAAGTTCGACATCATCTTCGCGCCCTACGAAACCTATCTCGACGGCCTGCTCGGCGTGAAGACCTCCTACGGCGCGTCCGTCATGATTCGCAACGACGCGGAAAGCAAAAAACTCGCTGTATTTCAGCAATACGTTCCCGACTTGCAGGAATCGCTTCCGCTCGCGCCCGAGGATTTACCCTCGAAGCGCGGCAAGCAATCGCCCATGGAAGTGGTGGACGCGATCTATCGCGCAGGCGACCTCCTGCATGGCTATCAGGCCGTCGCGGACAATCTCCCGAACGATCCGCGCATCCACGAAGAAAAAGGCTCGAAAAAAATCTTCTGGAAGAATTTCATGGACGCGCGCGTGAATTTCATCATCGTGCCGCTGGCCCAGCGCCTGATGCCGGCGGACCAAGCCAAGCTCGTCACCGGCGAAGGCCTGCTCGACTTTGTAGTCCTCCACGAAATCTCGCACGGTCTCGGTCCTGCGTACGCGCGCACGGCGGCCGGGAAAACCGACGTCCGCGAGGCCATCGGGGCGCAATACTCCGGTCTTGAGGAATCGAAGGCCGATATCACGGGCATGATGTGCGTGAAGTGGCTCGTGGACCACGGGGCGATCTCGAAGGAAAAACTCGACGGGATCTACTCATCTTATCTCGGCGAAACTTTTCGCACGATTCGTTTCGGAATCGCCGAAGCGCACGGCGCCGGCGCCATGATGGAATTCAACTATCTCGCGGAACAGGGCGCAATCCGCCGCGACGCATCGACCGGATTGTACGAAGCGGACTACGGGAAGATGCCCGGCGCGATGGCCTCGCTCGCGAAAGAGCTGCTCACGCAGGAAGCTACCGGCGACCGTGCGCGCGCTGAAAAGTGGTTCGCGAAATATGCCGTGATGCCGCCCGATCTGGCCACGGCGCTCGCCAAAGGGTCGGACATCCCGGTGGACGTTGACCCTGAATTCTCGTTTTCCCCGCCTGTGCGGTAAGGCCAAGAACTAGAGGATGCTCTGAATCCCGGCGTCGATGGAAACGTGCGTTTGCGGAAACCCGTTGATCTGGTAGTTCGCGCCGGCGGCACACTGGAAGTGGAAGAAGCGGCTGATGTGGTAGTCCTCGTCGTAGAGGCCCAAAACGCGCTCCGTCTCCTCGCGTGACAGCCCGAGCGACGCCAGCGCCACTGGCTTCCCGTAACCGCCCGCCGCTGCCAGATACTTTTCGACCACTTCGCGCAGGGTCATCGTCCGATCTCCGGTTCCAAGACCAAGCAGGGCGTATGGTAGCAGATTGCGCTTCCGGTTGCCGCGCAGGCGGGTTCCGGGCCCGCGCGCCGGCCTTGCGTTTCCAGGGCAACGAAGCTTATACTGGGTTTGCTTCCAAGTAGGTCGCACAAACCAGTGGGCGCGAGCCCACTTTTTTGTTGGGCGCGAGGGAAGCGGATGGGCGCAGGCATCCCTCCCGGGGATAAATGCCGCCCTTAGAAGAGCATGGACCTGGACAGGATTAGAGAGGCTGCGGAGCGGGTGGCTCGCTCGGAAGGCCTCGATGTATTCGACGTGGAATGGAAGGTAGGCAAGCAGCGGCTGCTGCGGGTCTACATCGACCGGTTGCCGGGCCCGTCAAACCCGGGAAACCTTGGGATCAGCCACAAGGATTGCGAGCGCGTAAGCGAGCAGTTGAGCGCGATTTTGGACGTCGAGGATCTGGTGCCGGGGCCGGGCTACGTTCTTGAAGTGAGCTCGCCCGGGCTCGATCGCAAGTTGATCAAGCCGGAGGATTACGAACGGTTCGCTGGGCGCCTGGCACGCATCTGGCTCAACGAGCCGGTCGAGAACCAGAAGTACCTCGAGGGGCGCCTCGCGGGGTACGCGGATGGGGTCGTGAAGCTCGGCGTGAAAGATCGCGAGATTTCCGTGCCGTACGCGGGAATCCGAAAAGCGAATCTGGTGGTTGAACTGTAGTGGGGGGAGTTAGGAGAAGCGGGCATGGCGAGTCTGCTGTACCAGACAATCGAGCAGATCAGCCGGGAAAAGCACATCGAACCGGAGATCATCGTCGCGGCCATCGAGGACGCGATGGTGGTGGCGGCGCGGAAATACTACCGCACCGAGGAGGATCTCCGCTCGAAGTTCAATCCCGAAACCGGCCACGTGGACGTGTATTCCGTCCACACCGTAGTCGACGAGGTCGCCGACCCATTGCGCGAAATCTCCCTCGCGGACGCCCGGAAACAACAGCCCGGCATTGACGTGGGCGGCGAAATCACGCAGGCGAAGCCGACCGACGTGCTCGGCAGAATTGCGGCGCAAACCGCCAAGCAGGTGATCCTGCAAAAGGTGCGCGAAGCCGAGCGCGACACCATCTACAACGAATTCCACACGCGCGTCGGCGAACTGATCAATAGCGTCGTCAAGCGCATGGAAGGCCCGGACATCATCGTCGATCTCGGCCGGACCGAAGCGCGCCTGCCCAAGCGCGAACAGTCGCGCCTCGAGGCCTACAACGTGGGCGACCGCCTCCGCGTTACGATTCGCGCCGTCGAGCGCGCCTCCAAGGGCCCGCAGGTGATCGTTTCGCGCGCCGATCCCACGCTCGTGCAGCGGCTTTTCGAAATGGAGGTGCCCGAAATCTACGACGGCACCGTCCAGATTCGCGCCGTGGCGCGCGAAGCCGGCGAGCGCACAAAGATCGCCGTCGAAAGCCGCGACAAGGACGTCGACCCGGTGGGAGCCTGCGTCGGAATGAAAGGTATGCGCGTGCAGTCGATCATCCGCGAACTGCGCGGAGAAAAGATCGACATCATTCCGTACAGCGAAGAGACAATCGCCTTCGCCCAGAAGGCCCTCAGCCCGGCGAAGGTGACCCGCGTCCAGATCGTCGACCCCGTGGAAAAGCGGCTCGAAGTGATCGTCGAGGATACACAGCTCTCGCTCGCCATCGGCAAGAAGGGGCAGAACGTTCGCCTCGCCAGCAAGCTGATCGGCTGGAACGTCGACATCAAGAGCGAAGAAGAAAAGCGCCGCGAGATCGAGGCGCAGATGGCCGCGCTCACGGCCCCGGGCACGCCGCTTTCGGAGCTGACCGGCGTCGGACCGAAGACGATCGAGAAACTCGAAGCCGCTGGCATCACGTCGGTCGAAAAACTCGCCGACATGACTCCGGAGCAGCTCGTCGAGATTCCCGGCATCGGCGAAAAAATGGTCGAGAAGATTCACCAGTCGGTCGCGTCATACTTCGAAGCTCTCGAATCGCAAGCCACGGAACCAGTCGTCGCGGAGGAAGTTCCGGCTGCGGAAGAAATACCGGCCGAACCGCAAGCCGAGGCTGCGGCGGAGGCCGAGACAGTGGCTCCGACTGCGGACTCGGATGCGGGCGATGAATCCGCCGCGGAGCTTAAAGAATCTTACGAGCGAGACGAGACTGTTTCGGAAGGCTCCGAAACTCCGGTTGCGACCGACTTGTCCCAGGCGGAAAGGCTGGAAACGGAAGAAGCTCCCGCCAAGGAGCAAAGCGAGGAGCAGCAGTAACCCAGAGGCGCATGCCAGATACGAACCAAATTCGAATTAACGAACTGGCGCGGGAACTCGAGATCAAGGCCAAGGTGCTGATCGACTTCCTGCCCGAGATCGGCGTCCAGGAGAAAAAGACGCACTCCAGCTCGCTCGATCTCGAGCACGCGGAACTCGCGCGAAAACATTTCCACGATCTCGCCGCCCAGGAAGCGGCGGCCGAAGCTGCGAAGTCGGCGGCCGCGAAGGCGAAGACTGCGCGCCCGGCTCCGGCACCCGCGAAGCCCGCTCCACCTGCACCTCTGCATGCGGCGCCCGCGGCTCCGGCTGCGGCGCCAAAGCCTGCTGCGGCTAGGCCTGTTGCCGCCCCACCGATTGCTCCTCCGGTTAGTGCTCGTCCCGGCGTCGCTCCGGCTCGTCCGGCAGGTTCTCCGGCGCCTCCGTCAGCCGCCAGACCTGGCGTAGCTCCAGCGCCTGCCGCTCCTAGGACGGCTGCGCCCGCACCAGCGCGACTAGCGGCTCCCGGCACAGTTCCGGCGCAACCTGGCGCACCGGTAGCGCAGCGGCCTGCGGCCGCAGCCTCTCCGGCGTCGGCGACAGCTGCTCCAACAGGAGCCCCGAGACCAGCGGGTGCCCCGCCGACGGGCCAACGATTCCCGGCGCGACCTATGACGCAGCCCGGCCAGGGTCGTCCCGGTGCACCTCAGGGCATGAGGCCCGCCGCTGCGCCTGGTGCTCCCCGTCCTGGTGGCCCGCCACGGCCCGGCGCACCCCCCTCAAGATTTCCGCAACGCCCGGGCGCCGGAGGGCGCCCGTCGCCACCGCTGGGCGGACAGAGACCCGGCGCGACCGGCGTCCCGAAGGCGGAGCCCGGAAAGCCGCTCTACGCGCGCAAGCCTCCCGCCGCACGCGGGCGGCCGCTCATGGAAAAACGCTTTGCCGAAGGCGAGCGCCGGCTCCATCCGGTGCGCACGCGCGCGGGCGCTGGCCCTGGTGGCCGCACCGCGCAGGTCGAACCCGTCGCTCCCGTACAGCGCGAGCCGCGGGAGGTCACGGTGACCGAGGGCATCACGGTCCGCGAACTTGCCGAGAAGCTCGACATTCGCGCGAAGGATCTCCTGAAGACCCTGCTCGACCGCGGAGTTTTTGCCAGCATCAACCAGGCGCTGGACGTCCCGACGGCCACGAGCCTCGCCGAATCATTCAACGGCATCGTGCAGGTGGTCACGTTCGAGGAGCAGGTTGTCCAGGAAGAGAAGATCAAGGAAGAGCGCAGCGGAAATCTCCAGCCGCGCGCTCCGGTTGTGACCGTGATGGGTCACGTGGACCACGGAAAGACTAGCTTGCTCGACGCCATCCGCGAGACCGAAGTGGCTGCGGGCGAGGCTGGCGGAATCACGCAGCATATCGGCGCGTACGAAGCCCACGTCGGCGATCGCCGCATCGTCTTCATCGATACGCCGGGCCACGAAGCGTTCACGCGGATGCGCGCCCGCGGCGCCAAGGTCACTGACATCGTCGTACTCGTCGTGGCTGCGGACGACGGCGTGATGCCTCAAACCGAGGAAGCGATCGCCCACGCGAAAGCGGCGAACGTTCCGATCGTTGTCGCGGTCAACAAAATCGACAAACCGGACGCCCAGCCCGAGCGCGTGAAGCGCCAGCTTGCCGACCGCGGCTTGATGCCCGAGGATTGGGGCGGCGATACCGTGATGGTCGAAGTCTCCGCCAAGACGAAACAGAATCTGCCGCGCCTGCTCGAAATGATTCTGCTCGTCGGCGATCTCCGCGAGCTCAAGGCCGATCCGGACGCGCCCGCGAGCGGAACTGTGCTCGAATCGCGCGTGGACCGTGGCCGTGGTCCCGTTGCGACCGTGCTGGTGCAGAATGGCACGCTGCACGTGGGCGATGTCTTCATCGTCGGCGCCGTGTACGGCAAAGTTCGCGCCATGTTCGACGACCGCAGCCAGCCGATCAAACAGGCCGGGCCTTCGACGCCCGTCGAGGTGCTCGGTTTGCAGGGCGTGCCGGAAGCAGGCGATCAGTTCCAGGTAGCCGATGAAGCCAAAGCGCGCCACATCGTCGAATACCGCCAGGCGAAGCAGCGGGAAGCGTCGCTCGCGAAGACGGCCTCCGGCCGGCTCACGCTCGATCAGTTGCACGAGCAGCTTCGCGCTGGTGAAGTGAAGGAATTGCCCGTTGTGATCAAGGCGGACGTGCAGGGATCGGTCGAAGTCCTGAGCGAAATGTTGCCCAAGGTTTCAAACGACCAGGTCACGGTGAAAGTCATGCAGGCGAGCGTCGGTGCGGTGACGGAATCAGACGTCATCCTCGCCTCGGCTTCAAACGCGATCATCGTCGCGTTCAACGTGCGGCCCGAGCGCAAGGCCGCCGAGCTGGCGCAGCGCGAGGGTGTCGATATCCGGCTGCACACGATCATCTACGAGCTGCTGGACGAGATGAAGAAGGCCGTGGCCGGATTGCTCGCGCCTGTAATCAAGGAGGCCTATCTCGGACGCGCCGAGGTCCGCGACACGTTCCGCGTAAAGGGCGCGGGGATGATCGCCGGCTGCTCCGTGCAGGACGGCATCATGAAGCGCGACGCGGACGTGCGTGTGCTGCGCGATAACGTCGTGATCTACACCGGCCGCATCATCTCGCTGCGCCGCTTCAAGGAAGACGTCAACGAAGTACGCTCCGGATTCGAATGCGGCGTGGGAATCTCGAATTTCAACGACGTGAAGGTGGGCGACATCCTCGAGTGCTTCAAGATGGAAAAGTCGCAGCCTGTGGACGTGCTGAGCGCGCCCGAACGGGGCCGCGCGGATTCCTCCGAGGCGCGCCGCACCTGATTCTCGGGTCTCTGAAAAAGCGGTTCGTCCGTCCCCTTTGAGTTTCGATGGGGTGCCCATGCCGATCGGCCTCCTCACCCTGGAAATTCACATCCCCGACGCGCGGTCGCTCAAGGACAAGCGGCAGGTGCTGCGCAGCCTGAAGGACCGCCTGCGCGCTCATTACAATGTCGCCGTCGCGGAGCTCGAGCATCAGGAGCTCTGGCAGCGCGCGCGCGTGGGCGTGGTCAGCATCTCGGGAGACGGCAAACATCTGGAGGAATCGCTCGAGGCCATCGCTGCGGAATCGGAGCGGCTCCTCGGGCGCGATCTGGTCTCGCAGGAAATCGAGTATTTCGAGGACAGCGAATGACGGTCGGAGGACATCGCTCGGAGCGGATCGCCGAAGAAATCCGCAACGAGGTCAGCCTGATGCTGGCGGGAGAGTTGAAGGACCCGCGTCTGGCGTTGCCCCTCACCGTTACCGAGGTGCGCGTCGCGCCGGGGATGCGCGCCGTGCGCGTGTTCATACAGCTTGAAGGCGACGACACCGAGCGTGCGGCAGCGCTCGCGGGATTGAAGGCTGCGGCGGGATACGTCCGCCACGAACTCATCGAGCGGCTCCAGCTCCGGCGCGCGCCCGACGTTCTCTTCATCGACGATCAGTCCGAACAGTATGGCCATCGCATCGACGAACTCCTGCGGAAGACACATCGCCCGGAGAAATCCTAGCGGCGCCCGCATGCCTCGGACTCCACAACCTCCTCCGCTCGACGGGATTCTCGTCGTCGATAAGCCCCGCGGAAAGACGTCGCACGACGTAGTCGAAACCGTGCGGCGCCTGATCGGTTTCCGCCAGATCGGCCATCTCGGGACGCTCGACCCGCTGGCAACCGGCGTGCTGGTTCTGGCCCTCGGACGCGCCACGCGCCTCGCCCGCTTCTACGCCGGCCGTCGCAAGCGTTACACCTGCGCGGTCCGTTTCGGCTTCGCAACGGATACGTACGACGCCGACGGCGAGCCGCTCGGACCCGATTCCGCGCCGGCGCTCGATGCGGAAAATCTTCAAGCGCTCGCCGCGCAATTCGTGGGCAAGATTCAGCAGACGCCGCCGGCATTTTCCGCGAAGAAAATTCATGGGCGCCCGGCGCACGAGCTCGCCCGAAAGCACAAGCCCGTCAAACTTGAACCCGTGGACGTCGAGGTCTACGAATTCCGGCTAACGAGTGTGGAGGGTTCGCTGGCGCGCTTCGTGGTTGAGTGCGGCGCGGGGACCTATGTTCGCTCGCTCGCGCACGACTTGGGGAAACTCCACGGCGCAGGAGCGCATCTGGCCGAAATCGTCCGCACCGCCGTCGGAGAATTCACGCTCGACCACGCCGTGCCGCTCGACGATCTCGCCGAAGACGCGAAGGCGGGAAAAATCGCCGGGCGCGTGATTCGCCTCGAAAATCTTTTGCCGGAATTGCCGCGCGCCACCGTCCTGCCGATCGTCGAAAAGCGCGTCCGCCACGGCGCGAAGTTCAATCTTCCGCTTGCGCAGATTCAGCCGGGTCGGGTCACTGCGGCGCAGGGCGCGCCCGCGCAGCTCGACTCAGGCGACTGGAAGCCATCGCGCTTGCGCGTCTTCAATCAGCAGGGACAATTGATTGCCATTGCGGAGCCTGTCGTTCCCCGCACATACCAGCCGCTCGTGGTCCTCGAAGCAACGCCGTAGTTCACCCGTCCAACATTATTGTTGTGGCCCTTGTGCAGGAGGTTGCTGATCGGGCTGTGGCGGAGGCTGCTGAACGGGCTGCGCAGGTTGCTGCGGCGGTTGTTCGGGCGCCGGCTCGATGGGAGGCTGGCGGGGACTCGGTGGTTGAGCCGGGGGCGGCTGTGCGGGCGGCGGCGTTCCCCCAAGGAACCCTTCGCTGCCCACAGCCTGGCCTTCCAGCGACCCTTGCCCGGCGTAGATGACGTGATCCTTGTGCGGTGCGAGCCGGACCATGCGCGGAGTGACGAGAATCAGCAGCTCGCTGTCCTGGTCTTGCAGGTTCTGGTTCTGGGCGAGCCACTCAATTCCCGGAAGCCCTGCGATCCCCGGCGTGCCGTTGATGGCGCTCGTCACCTGCGCCTGGAGAAACCCGGCCAGCACGGCCGTTTCGTTCTGCTTCACGCGCACGGTCTGCTCGACTGTCTGGTTGTTGATCACCGGAATCGTGTTGAAGCTCTGCCCGGCCAGACTGCTGATGTCGAAGGCGAGCTGCAGGCTCACGTCGTCGTTCGGATGGATGCGCGGCGTCGCCTTCACCTTCAGGCCGATGTCGAGGTACTCGATGCCCGGAAAGGGCGTGGTGGCGGCCGTGCCGAGCAGGCCGCCGAAGAGACTTGTGGAATTCAGGATCACGGTCACGTCCGCGGCGCCGTTGTTCGCCGTGGCAACGTCCAGCCTGCCGTCAGCATTGAAATCAGCTGTCGCGATCGAAACGGGCGCCTTATCTACCGGCAATTCGTAATTCGTGGCAAACGTCTCGCTGCCGAGATTGATGATGATCGAAACAGCGTTGTCCGTTTCGTCCGCGACCGCGAGATCGGCGAGTCCGTCGAGATTGTAGTCGGCAACGGCAATCGAAGTGGGACCGTTGCCGGCGGGAAAGTCTCGCGTCACGCCTGGGGCAAATGTGCCGGTTGGAGCGCCTTGACTGTTTATCTGGTTGTAGTAGATGGTTACCGCATTCCCCGTGTTGCCGGCTGTCGGGGCGCCGTTATCCGCCACGGCGATGTCCATTGCTCCATTGCCGGTGAAGTCGCCCAATGCCACGTAGACGGGATCATTCCCCGTCGGGTAATCCGTGCGTGGTTGAAACGTCCCGTCGCCGTTGCCGAGCAGCACCGAAAATGTGTTGTTGCCCTCGTCCGCGACGACGAGGTCCATGTGTCCGTCTTTATTCAAATCAAAAGCCGCCAGCGACGCAGGCTCGAAGCCGCTCGGAAGCTGAATGGTCGTTGGCGTTTTGAACGTGCCGTCGCCGTTGCCCTGAAAGATCGAGATGCTGTTGTCCCCCTGGTTCGCAACGGCGAGATCGATTCCCGTGCTGGAGGTCAGATCGTGAAAGTTCGCGGAGATCACGGAAACAGGACTGTTGCCGGTCGCGACGTCGGTCTTCGCCCGAAACGTGCCATCGCCGTTGCCGAGCAGGATGGAAACCGTGTTCGCGCTCTTGTCGGCAACAGCCAGATCGAGGAAGTCGTCGCTGTTCGCGGCGGTCGTGCCGTTATTGAACTGTCCTGTCGCGATCGAAACCGGATCGGCGCCGGTTGCGTACGTGACCTGCGTTACGAAAGTGCCGTCGCCGTTCCCCAGCAGGACGGAAACCGTGTTGTCGGCTCCATTCGCGACGATCAGGTCATTGATGCCATTGTTGCGCAGGCTGGCGGTGGCGACGAAAGTCGGCGAATTCCCCGCTGCATAGTTGGTGATCGGCAGACCCGACGTCGTGACGCCCGTACCCGTCAAAAGACTGGACGAGTAGCTGGAAAGCGACACCGGGTATCGCTCGCCGACGAAAAACGTGGCCGGCTGGCCGTCCTGCGCGCGCAGAAGGATTCGCCGGCCGTGTAACACAAGCGAGAGCATTTGCGAGAGATTCGCCGCAGCGCCGGGGAGAGTGGCGAGGAACGTCGACTTCCCCCCGCCGAATGCGACCAGCGGCGGGATCGCGCTGAGGGAAGATGCTCCGAAGACCTGCTCGATCACGTCGATGAGCCCTTCTTCGGATTGCTGCGCCTCCTGAATCTGTTGCGAGCTGAACGTGAAGACTTGCGCGCTCTGGGGAGGTGTGATGCCGAGCTGTCGCGCGTAGTTCCTGTCGACTTCCAGAATTTCGATTTCGAGAATCATCTCGCCGGTGGGCTTTTCCAGCTCCTCGATCAGGTCCGTGGCCACGGCGATCGCCTGTGGCGAGGCGCGTAGCGTGAGCGTCCGGCTGCGCGTGTCGAGTTCCGAGCGCGCGATGCCGGCGATATCGCGGACCAGGCGCGCAATCTCCGTCATCTGATCCGGCGTCTGGGAGGCCGGCAGCAGGATCGTTCGCACGACGGACGCGGCGTAGTCTTTGCGCTTCTGCGGAGTGTCTTCCGTCACGAAAAAGAGGCGACGCGCCAGCGGCCGCCAGAACGTATGGGTCATGTTTCCGAGGAGCCGCACGGCCGTCGGAAAGTCCACGTCGTCGACGTGGAACCGGATCACGTGCGAGTGCAGATCGACGTCGAATGCGGCTTCAACGCCGAATTGACGCGCGATCTCCTCATAGGCGCCCTGCGTATCGTCGCGAAAGTTGAAGCTCCGCGTTCCCGGCTGATACTCGAGATGAACTTCTCCGCCGAGTTCCGGCTCTGTGATCTGCTCGATCCGGCCCGGCTCCGCGGCGAGCAACTCCGCAAGGCGCTCCCGCACCACCGTGTTCGTCGGATCGAGGTAGCTCGCGGACAACAATTCCCGGCGCGCAGCGTCCAGGCGGCCCGAAATTGCGTCCTTCTCCGCGGCATCCACCTTGGTCTGCACCAAGCCGCTCTTGGCAATCTCGCGACGAAGGAAGTACCCGCGGTCGTTTGGCGCCCAACTCACGGCATCGGAGTAAGCCGTATAGGCCGTCTCCCAGTCCTGGGCCTTTTCAGCGCGCACACCCTGCTGGTAGGCTTCCTTGGCCTTCTTGGGATCGGGCTTGGCCGAAGGGGCGGACGCTTGCGCCTCCTGGGAAGATTGTGCCTGCAACACGGGGTTCAGTGAAGGAGCCAGCAGAGACACGACCATGAGCCACGCAGCAAGCATGGACCCGCAGGCGCGAAGCGATCGTCGATGTCCCTCAGCCATCGCAATCTCAGATGCACATTGTACAGGGAACGCCCGCATCGAGTATGATTCGGCGCTTTTTTACAGACGTAAAATGAACTCGGCCTCAGGCGCGCCTGCCTTGCGAAACCTGTGGAATTCCCTTGCTTTCAGAGGGCTCGGGCGTTAGACTCGAAATGCCAGTTGCAACTAGTTTGCAACTGGACATACCATGCTCTCGGCTCTCTTAATCGCCCTCCGCGAAGGCGTCGAGGCCGCGCTCGTCGTCGGCATTGTACTCGTCTATTTGAATCGCAGCGGCCGCCGCGCCTTGCGGGGCTACGTGTGGGGTGGTGTTCTGCTCGCCGCTGCGGCCAGCGTAGCCGCTGCTCTGCTTCTCCAGCGCTGGGCCATCAGCGAAGACGGTTTCGAGGGCGTGCTGATGCTCGTCGCCGCCGTCCTCGTCGTGACCGTGATCGTCTGGATGAATCGCGTCGCCCGGAGCCTGCGCAAGGAGATCGAGCAGCGGGTTGAGACCTACGCGCAGCAGTCCACGCGCGCGGCCGGCTGGGGCATCGGGGCGTTCGTGTTCTTCATGGTGGTGCGCGAAGGGGCGGAGCTCGTGCTCATCCTGCGCGCGGTGGAGCTTTCAAGCACCGGCGTGCAAGTCTGGATCGGGACCGTACTCGGCATCGCCATCGCGGTCGCCGTCGGGTTCTTTTTCTTTGAAGGAACGCTGCGCATTCCCTTGCACCGCTTTTTCAAGGCCACGAGCGTGATCCTGATGGTGGTCGCGTTCCAGCTCGCGCTCACGGGCCTCCACGAACTGAGCGAAGCGATGTGGATCCCGTCGAGCAAGACGGAGATGGCCACGATCGGCCCGATCGTCCGCAACGAGGTTTTCTTTTTCGCCGTGATTCTGGGAGTAGCCGCGCTGGTGGTGCTGCGCGAATGGTTCGGCGCGCGGAAGCCGATGGAAGACGCGAATGTGAACGCCGCGGAGCGCCGCATGCGCGACTGGGAATTCCGGCGGCAGCGGCGCTGGAGCTTTGCTGGCGCGATTCTTTGCGTTCTGGTCGTCGTGTCGCTTGCCGCCGACTTCGCCTACGCGCGCGCGATGAGCGCTCCTTCGCCCGCCAAGGCGCTGACCGCGCAGAACAGCCAGGTTGAGATCTCGCTTTCTGAATTGACGGATTCCAGCTTGCACTACTACACCGCCGACGTGAATGGCACCGTGATTCGCTTCCTCGTGATTCACCAGACCAACGGAAACTATTCCGTGGCGCTCGACGCATGCCAGATCTGCGGCTGGAAGGGATACCGCCAGGAGGGGCAAAACGTGATCTGCCGCAATTGCGGCGCTATGATCTACATTCCTTCGATCGGCGATCGCGGCGGCTGCAATCCCATCCCCGTAAAATCGCGCGTGGAAGACGGAGAAGTGGTCGTCGATCTCTCCGCGCTTGCCGACTCGGCGGCGACGGTTCACAAATCCTGACATGTTCGCGCGACTCGTAGGCGAATCGTTCGTCCGGAATCCCCGCCGCAAGATGCTGACGGCTGCCGCGCTGACCGTCGGTATGGCTGTCGCGACGGCTACGCTGACCGTGGCGCTCGAAGTCGGCGACCGCATGGCGCGGGAGTTTCGCAGCCTGGGCGCGAACCTGCTGGTCACGCCGCAATCGGACACTCTGCCGCTCGAAATCGGCGGCGTCGATTATCGCCCCGTGGACGAGGGCGCATACCTGAACGAAGCCGACCTCGGCAAGCTGAAGACGATCTTCTGGCGCCACAATATTCTCGGCTTCACTCCTTTCCTCGATGTTCCTGCGGAGATTGCGACGAACGATGAAACAAAGCCGCAGGTCGCCACCGTGATCGGAACTTGGTACGAGCACGAAGTCCCTGTGCCCGATGGAACGACCTTCAAAACGGGCGTCAGCGTCACGCATCCCTGGTGGAAGGTTCAGGGCCGATGGTTTAGCGATGGCGCGAACGAATGCGTGATCGGCGCCGCCCTCGCCGCAAAATACGGCGGAGCGGCCGCAATCGGAAAAACGATTTACGTAGCTGCGGCGAATGGAAGTGGCCCAGAGGGTCATGGGATTCCATTGGTCGTGGCAGGCGTCGTTTCTACTGGCGATGCGAACGACGACGCAGTGCTTGTGCCGCTCTCCGTCGCGCAAGATATCTCCAATCATCGGAGCCAATTTCGGCAGCTCTTTGTGAGTGCGCTCACCAAACCGGAAGACACGCTCGCTGGCCGCGATCCGAAATCGTTGACCCCGGCTGAATACGACCGCTGGTTCTGCTCGCCGTATATTTCCTCGATCGCCTTCCAGATCAAGCAGGTGCTGCCGGGCACGGAAGTGCGCGCGATCCGCAAGGTCGCCGACTCCGAGGGCCGGATTCTCTCGCGCGTGAGCACCCTGCTCTGGATTGTGACCATCGCGGCTCTCGTGGCGGCGGGCCTCGCCGTCGGGGCGACGGCGGCAGCGACAGTCCTCGAACGGCGCAAGGAAATCGGTATCATGAAGGCCATCGGCGCCTCCAATGCCATCGTCGGAGGAATTTTTCTCGCCGAGCAATTGCTGCTCGCGATCGCGGGCGGCGCGATCGGCTTCGTCTTTGGCGCGGCCCTGGCGAGAGTCCTGGGCGAAAGCGTGTTCGGCACACCTGCTCCGCCGCGAATTCTGCTGCTGCCGGTTGTGCTCGGGCTTGCGGCGATGGTGGCGCTGGTGGGCAGCCTGATTCCCTTGCGCCGGGCGGCGCACATCGATCCTGCGCCGATCCTGAGGGGTGAGTGATGTTCGGGCGCCTGCTCTGGAAAATGTTGCGGGGCAACCGGGGACGCCTAGCGGTGGCGCTGTTGTCGATCGCGAGCGGCGCGGCCGTGATTTCCGCGCTGCTGAACCTTCAGTTCGACATCGAGCGCAAGCTGACGCAGGAATTCCGCACCCTTGGTGCGAACATCGTGATCGCGCCACAATCCGGCGCTCAAACCGTCGATCTCGCGAATGCAGGGGGCGCAGCCGCGTCGGTTCCCGTGCTGATGAACGAGAGCGCCGTCGAAGCTGGTCTCGAAGCGAATCGAACGCCGGATGTGGTAGCCTCGGCTCCGTTTCTTTTTATCGTCGCGCGCGCGAAGGACGAGCCCGTGGTTACGGCCGGCACATGGCTCGATCAGGCGCGCAAGCTCAATCCGACTTGGAAGCTCGAAGGCAACTGGATCGCGTCGCACGAGGATGAGACGCAGTGCCTTGTGGGACGGAACGTCGCGCAGCGATTTCAGGTCGGGCCGGGCGGCGCGCTCACACTGAGTTACCTTGGCCGCAGCGCACAGTTCCACGTTGCGGGAGTGATCGATTCCGGCGCGGCAGAAGATAGTCAGATATTCGTCAACCTGCCGGTGGCCTGGAAACTGGCCGGCACGCCCGGCGGGATCGGCTTGTGGCAGTTGAGTGTGAGCGGAACGGGAAAAAGCATCGGCGAATACGCCGCGCGGCTTGCAAGCGCCCTTCCGGGCTATGATGTGCGGCCGATCCGGCAGGTGACGGAAGCGGAAGGCAATCTCCTGAATCGCACTCGCCTGCTGATCGCGTCGATGGTCGTCCTGATTCTCGTGCTGACGGCGCTGTGCGTCCTCGCGACGATGGCGGCGCTTGCGATGGAGCGGCGGGTGGATGTCGGCTTGATGAAAGCGCTTGGCGGATCGATCTCCCGCATCGTGGGACTTTTCCTGGCCGAAGTGAGCGTGCTCGGTGCGGCCGGCGGATTGATCGGCTGCGTGGCCGGTATTTTGCTAGCCCAATGGATGGGCCAGCGCGTCTTTGGGACCGCGATCACGCCGCGCTGGGATATCTTCCCGCTGACGATTGCGATAATGGTGGGCGTCGCGCTGACGGGCGCGCTGCCGTTGCGCTTGCTGGGCAAAGTGAAGCCGGCCGTGATCTTGCGAGGCGAATAAGTGGCGCCGCTGGTACAAATCGAAAACCTCCGAAAAGAGTTCGGCAACGTGCGCGCGCTCGACGGCGTGACATTCAGCGTCGAAGCCGGGGAGTGGATCGCCATCATGGGGCCGTCCGGCTCGGGCAAGACGACGCTGATCAACATTCTGGGCGGGCTCGACACGCCGACCTCGGGCCAGGCCATCGTCGACGGCACGGACGTCGCGCGCCTCGATGAAACGGGGCTGACGCGCTTCCGCTCCGAAAAGATCGGCTTCGTGTTCCAGCAATTTCATCTCGTGCCGTATCTCACGGCGCTCGAAAACGTGATGCTCGCGCAGTATTTTCACAGCACGACGGACGAAACGGAGGCGCGCGCCGCTCTTGAACGCGTCGGGCTCGCTGACCGCATCACGCATCTGCCCTCGCAGCTTTCGGGTGGCGAGCAGCAGCGCGTGGCCGTGGCGCGCGCGCTGATCAACCATCCGAAACTGCTCCTCGCGGACGAGCCGACCGGAAACCTCGACGAAGCAAACGAGGAGATCGTTCTCCGGCTGCTGCGCGAGCTGCACGATGAGGGGCACACGATCCTCATGGTCACGCACGCGCCCTCGATCGGCCAATTGGCCGACCGGCGAATCGACCTCGCGCACGGCCGCCTCGCGCAGATCACCGAAACGGCTGGCGGAACCCGAAGCCGCGTTCGTTAGTTGTTGGGAAACGCAGGCTCCAAGGGGCGGTCCCGGTAAGCGATCACTCCGAATTAACGCCGGCGTGGGGTCGCCAGGCGCAGCCTCGCGCGGTCTTGTGATTTGAGTCGTGCGAAATGCGCTTCAAAGACGCGGAGCGCCCAGGCAGAGCTTCACGAAGGTCGGATGCTCAAAGATGGTGGCGTTGATTAGAGCTGAGATCGTGGCTTTGACGTCCAAAAGCTCTTCATACCTGCTTTCAGGTCCCCCGCTCCAGAGGAGCTTCACCTCATCCAGAGCTTTCTTTTCCATTTCCTTCGAATGCATGCCGTACAACTCGTCCTTCAGGTACTCGGTCACAGAGTCGAATTCGTCCTGGTCAAGCCACATTCCGTGACATTGCGGACACCAATCAATGACAATCGACGATTTCCCAAAAAGGACAGAAACCATCTTGACGTTCTTGCACTTAGGGCAGATACGCTTCGTTGCCACTGCGCTTGTTTTCTCGATGTTGTTGATTTCATCATTGAGCCAGCGCATCGACCCGTGCTCGACTTTATTTTTCAGTCTTCGCAATTCATCCTTGAACAACCAAACTCCCTTGCAGGCCGGACAGCCCTCAAATCTCATCGAGAACACGGTGTACTCATCAAGGGGCTTCCCACATGCGGGACACTGGTCAGTCGTGGTTCTCTCCAGCTTGGCGCCCTTGATGGGGAGCACTTCCACACGCGTCTCAATCTCGCTGCTTTTTCTTTTGACCCGCTTATACCAATAGGGGACATGCACATTGTTCACGAAATCAGAAAACCCCTTTCCGCTTACAGGCATGATTTTCGCCAGTTCCCTGTCAACTAAGTCGAGCTCGCCGCCATCAAGCCAAAAACCGCCGCAGTTCCTGCAATGGTGGAGGATAATATCCGTCTCATTCAGAAATCGCACTCGATACAAATTGGAATTGTCGCATCGAGGGCACTTCCGTATCTGCTTCTCGGGCTCCTCGACTGGCTCTTGTGAACAGTACTCGATGCTTCCTTCGACTTGAAAAGCCATCTTGTCCAACTCGCCTGCATTTAGCCAGAGGCTTCCGCACTTCTCGCACATATCGTAAGAGATGAGATCGTTTTTCGTGCTCACCTGATTGTTCATCATCTCGGTGCCGCAATTTAGGCATCTCATTTCGCCTTATCTCCGCAAAAACTGATTCAAGTATGAGAAGGGAGAATATCACACTCCATTACTCGTCAAATCTGAGTCCACGCCCGCACTTGGGATAACTGTTGGGAAATGCCCAAGTTGGAAGAAGCAGGGCGGCCGGCCCGTCTCCGATAACCGCGTTAACCAGAAGTTGGCGCTCGCTAGACGCTAAACTTGCCCCCGGTAACGCAAATCACCAAAATCTTTGTATGCCTGCTCTTAGCTTAGAGGGAGACGACAATGAGAAAGGAAATAATCGGACTACTCACGCTTGCCGTGCTCTCGCTCGCTAACGGCGTGCTCGCCCAGGAGCTGCCGATGAAGGTGAAGGGCGGCCATCAGCTAGGAGAAACCGCCGAGCAGTTCTTCGCCGAGGGTCACGAGAAGGAGGTGCTCGGCGCGTGCGCGGCGGGAGATTTCAAGAGTGTGAATAGGTCTAACAAACGTGACGCGAAAAAGTATTGCGGCGAGCTGACCGAGGCACGCCGGCAAGCGATGAGCGGCAAGCGCGGCGAGTACCAAAGCGGCGGTGACCCTTCCGAGATGCGGACGGACACATTCACGTTCGACGGCGGTCACCTCGTGAGGGTAGCGCTGCTCTTCTCCGCTCCGAGCATCGAGTCCAACTATCGCGGTCAATCGTTCGATGAAATCTTCGCGGGCATAAAACAAGCCTACGGGCCACCCACGAGCGAGACTACCAAGCCGGTGCAGGACGTCTATGGCGTGCAGTACGTCGCGCACCGTGAACTTTGGGTAGCGCCGCACGCCGCCGTCCTCATCACCGAGCAGCCCGGGCCGGGCGGCTCAGTGACTCTGGTCGCATTCACGCGTGCAGAATACGACCGTACGATGGCGGCGGGCGCGCCGAAGCCCGCGAATCCCCTGGAGTAGCTGATTGTTTGATTGAGCCGCCATTTGCCCCTGCTGTCTGTTGGCCTCAGCCCATCCTTCTGCGCAGGAACCTGCAGTAGAAGCCTCACGTGGACCCGCCCGAGTACGTCAAACGGGTTCCAGTACTTCGGACCCAATTTGGGCCTACCGATTTGGCTCTCTCGCTCTATTCGTCTGAACGGAGACCGAACCTAATCTACACGCCGCATGCACAAGCTCGATCGCGAGATTGAACACACGAGCGAGCTATATGAGGGAAGAACTATATGAATAAGACGCTAAAGACTTTAGCTATTGGTGCTATCGTTTTGGTCTGTTCATTTAAAGTCAGCTGCTGGGCTATTCTGAATGCAACTGGTCCAAGTAGTTCTTACACCATACTTGATGCAGAGATTTTTGCTGTATTTTCCACAGCAGTTGTCACAACGATTGTGATGACTCTGAGGTCTCGTTACATTAATAAGAAATAAGAAGAAGCTTTGACTCCTTGATCTTGCCGGCAGCTCCCGCTGTTCTTTAGGGCTTGGCCGGATCGGGGCTGGGAACCTTCGGTGTTAACTTCCGGACGACAAATTCTTGAAGGACATTGGCGGCGGCAGTCGCGCCAATCCCGATGGCCGCGCTTTCGAACGTTGCTCCCGCTCCGCGATCGTTCGCTGGATAGTAGAGATTTGACATACCGCCTGCGGCGAGGTTTCCGAAGATATTCGAGTAATTTGCCTGCCAGTGTCTATTGTCGCCTTTGCAGATAACTGCATTTGCGATCGCGTACAGAAGCCGTGATCGCGTGGTGCCGGTGCCCTTGTAGAAATAACGTGGATCCTGTTTCAAAAGCGATGGCAGTATGGCGCTTCCTATGAACGTGCCGGCGACAAGGTCAGCGTAGGCGGCGCCGTAGCGCTTTCCATAACCTTGTGCGCCTTGCCCGTATCCGCCGTACTGATCATCCGCCTGCTCGATTCCCGCAGCGGCCGCAGTTACTCCGAAGGTGATTGGATCCAGCGTTGTCTTCCAGGCAAGCTCGAACTTTTGCTTTGAGGTGAGAGGAACTGCATTGGGGATGTAGCTGACATAGAAATTTGGAATGAAGGCGAGCACACGCTGCTTCTCTTGATCCTTGAGCTGCACTTCTGCCACTTCGGTCTGCGAGGGTGTGACCCGCACCTCAGTGACGACGGTGGCAAGAGCCATCGCGACCTGCGGGACAATGTAGACCTCCCCCGAATGCAGGATTCCAGAAGATGTTTGCGCCGCGAAGCCCGCCGCCGCAATTGTGAGCTGGAAGGATCCGGGAGCGATGTTGGCAAAGGAGAATTGCCCATCGTCGCCTGATATCACCTCTTGGCTCGCGGATTGATCTTCACGTGTAAGTTTCACCCGCGCTCCGGCGACGGCGGCTCCAGTTCGATCAACAACCCTTCCGCTGATGCTCCCTGACGATTGCTGATCGGGCAACTGCTTGCCGGCTGACGCCCCTGTTCCCGGTGCGTCAGGTAGACCGCTCTGGACGACAGGGGACTGCTGAGATTGAGCGAGAACTGGAAAGCCGCAAGGCAGAACACTTAGGCTCAGCCAGACTAAGCTCCCAGGGCCAAGCACCGAGTTCCTGAACTTTCGGCCCAAAGATTTCTTGCATGAGTCTTTCTTTGGGGAATTCGCGGTTATTACGTTCTGCATGATGAAGAGGAGCCACGGCGCCCAAGTCCGTTGCATGGTTATTATGACTCAGGGGCGGGAGAATGCGTTGCATCCAAATGTGAGCGCGACGTGAAACGGAAAACTTGGATTGCCTTGGGGCATTCCGTTGCCCCAATCATACGACGGGGAAAGAAGTGCTACAAGTGAGGAAGGACTACTATGGCTGCCACAAGGCCGTGCCCCTTGCATTTTCGCGCGTGTCGCGCCAAGCTCTGTGGCCGCGACTCGACGTCGCCCGCTCGACGGTACGGAAATATTACCTGGAGTAAGGAAAGGAGCCCCATGACGGCTGATTCGAAGAAATACCGGCGCATTGCGACGGAAGAGGCGTTTTCGATTCCGGAGGTGGCGGCGGGACTGCGCGACGTTGCGCGCTCGCCCACGAACAGCCTCGACATGATACTCGTCGAGCGAATCTACGATGCGAAGGCGGACGACGTGCAGTCGCGTCTCCTGCCGCGGCTGATCGATCTCGAGAAAGAGCGTCTGCGCGACATGGACGAAAACGGCGTCGCCGTGCATCTCCTGTCCCTCACCGCGCCGGGCGTCCAGATGTTCGACGCCGACACGGCGACCGACCTCGCCGCGCTCGCGAACGACCGGCTCGCCGAAGTGATCAAGCGCCATCCGACGCGCTTCGCGGGCCTCGCGAGCTTCGCGCCGCAATCGCCCAAGCGCGCGGCCAAGGAGATGGAGCGCGCGATCAAGACCCTGAAGCTCAACGGCTTCGTCGTAAACTCGCACACCAACAGCGAATACTTCGACGATTCCAAATTCTGGCCGGTCCTCGAAGCCGCCGAGGCGCTCGACGCCTGCATCTACATCCACCCGCGCGCACCCTCGGACGGGCTGGCCGCGCCCTTCCGGCACTATGGCCTCGACAGCGCGCAGTGGGGTTACGGCATCGAAACATCGACGCAAGCGGTGCGCATGATCGTGAGCGGCGTCTTCGACCGCTTCCCCAAGCTCAAAATCTGCCTCGGCCACATGGGCGAAGCGGTCCATTTCTGGCTGTGGCGCCTCGACTACATGAACAAGAACGCACAGAACCGCGGCGCGGCGCCAAAACTCAAGCTCAAGCCCAGCGAATATTTTAAGCGCAACTTCGTGATCACGACGAGCGGTCAGGAGTCGCATCTGGCCCTCGATTTTTCGATCAAGGCGCTGGGTGTCGAAAACGTCCTATGGGCGATCGATTATCCGTATCAGCCGAGCGCGCCCGCTGTGGCGTTCATGGATTCCGCGCCGATCTCGGACGCGGAAAAGGAACTCGTCTACCACGGCAACGCCGAGCGCGTGTTCCATATCAAGCCTGCTTCACGGAGCGCGGCGGGCAGTCAGGAGCACAACTAGAGGACTTCCTTATTTTAGCGGCTTCGCGTTGGAGACGCCGCGCCGGCGCCGTTGCCGGGAAGTAGACGACAGGGCGGCACAAGGCTGATGCATGCCCGATGGCAAACCGGGCAACTAGCCGCCGGTGAGGAATTTGTACTGCGCGGCGGTGAGTGGCACGACGGAGAGGCGTCCCTGGCGGACGAGCGGCGAATCGGCGAAAAGCTTGTTGGCTTTGATTTCCGCGAGAGTTACGGGCTTCGCGAGCGCCTTCCCTGTTTTGATCTTCACCGCGGGGTTCTTCGGGTTCGAGAGGTCGACGGAGACAACCGACGCGGTTCCGACGGCGCTCTTGCGGTCGCCGGTTTCGTAGATTATCAGGCGCGTGCCCATCGTCATCTCGCGCAGGTTTTTCACCGCAACCGGATTCGAGACGCCGTCCCACAGCGTGACGCCATCGCGCTGAAGATCCTCAAAGGAGTATTCGGAAGGCTCGGTCTTGAGCAGGTAGTCCGTGGACACGAGGATCTCACCTCGGGTTTGTGCGCCCGCCTACCACTTGCCCATCCCAAGCCGGAACGCAAGGGCCAGAAGGCCCGTGGCAGCAAGCACGCCTAGCAGAGGCAGCATTCCCCAGAGTATTTCGGAAGGGGTTTCAAGCTGAATTTTCATCGAACTCTCCAGACTGCGCGAACAGTATCCTCCGCGCAGTGCCCCGGCGCAAGTCAACATGCATCAAGCATCATGGCGGCGACGTAAAACGGCGCACGGAACGGGCGCGCCTTCGCGTAGAATGGGCGCATGCCGCTGCCAATCGACATGCGGAAAAGGCCGACCGGCGTGAAGGTGCACGTCACCACCGGCGAGGGCGTCGAGATCACCTGGTCGGACGGCCACGCCAGCCGGTACGATTTTTCCTACCTGCGCGACCACTGCCCCTGCGCGACGTGCAATGACGAGCGCCTCAAGAAGGACCAGCAGATCGCCCAGCACGGGAGCAACGCCGTCCTGCCGATGTTCAAGCCGAAGGTGAAGGCCAAGGCGGCCAAGGCGGTGGGAAACTACGCGATCCAGATCGACTTTTCCGACGGGCATACCACCGGAATTTTCAGCTTCGACCATCTGCGGGAGATTTGCCCCTGCGACGCCTGCGGGCGGGAGTTTCGCCCAACGGCAGCGAAGGAAACCACGGCGTAACGCGCTTCCCAAAAAAGGTTGTCAGCCCGAACCCGGCCGCGCCTTTTGCGGACGGCGGTGCGCGGTGTTCGCATCCCGGACGGTCCTGCGGGAAGGGATCTGCTTTTGCCTTCTGTCGCGACTCCTAGCTCGCGGGCAATTCGGACGTGCAGTTCGGGCAGCGCGTGGCCTTGACCGGAATCGCCGAAAAGCAATACGGACAGTCTTTGGTCGATGGCGCGGGCGCCGGCGCGGGCTTTTTCCAGCGGTTGATCTGCCGGACCATCAGGAAGATCACGAACGCGACGATCACAAAATCGATCACCGTATTCAGAAACATGCCGTAGTTGATCGTCGCGGCCCCCGCTGCCTTCGCCTCGGCCAGCGTGGCGTAGGATTTTCCGGAGATGTTCAAGAAGAGGCTCGAACAATCCACGTTGCCGAGCAAAAGGCCGATCGGCGGCATCAGGATATCGTTGACGAGCGACGTGATGATCCTGCCGAACGCCGCGCCGATCACGATGCCGATGGCCATGTCGAGAACATTGCCGCGCATCGCGAATTCCTTGAATTCTTTGAACATGAATTGCTCTCCTCGGTGAGTCCGGTCTTACGGGCTGTACAAAAGCTCATGCGCCGTCACTCTGAGCCCGCCTTGCCCTGAGCCGCCTTGTTGAGCGACGGGGGCGGGCAAAGCGCGCTTTGTGCGCCCCGGATGGGTCTACGGGGAATCTCTCTTCATCGTTCCTTTCAATAAAGAGGGATTCTTCGTTCGAGCGAATCTGGCTGGAACGGTTCCCCCGAACCTTGCGTCAATATGGTGGTCGAGAGTATCGAGAACGCGCGGGGCTGGCAAGAATAAACGAGTCGAATCCGCCGGATGGCTGCGTTGGTTCGGAATGCTATAATGGAGCGCTTTTGGCGTTGAATCTCCGCGCCATGTGCGTGTATCCAATCGCTGAGGAGAGATCAGTGCACAAGGTCATCATCATCGGCAGCGGTTGCGCGGGGTTGACCGCCGCCATCTATACCGCGCGGGCGGACCTGCAACCGCTCGTTCTGGACGGCTACGAGCCTGGAGGGCAGCTCGCTCTGACCACGGAGGTCGAGAATTTCCCCGGCTTTCCCGAAGGCATTCTGGGACCGGAACTGATCGAACGGACGCGAAAACAGGCGGAACGGTTCGGGGCTCAATTCCGCTCGGGGTCCGTGACGTCGGTGGACTTGAGCCGGCGGCCGTTCAAGATTACCGTCGCGAAAGAGACCTACGAGGCCGAGTCGCTGATCGTTGCGGCCGGGGCCTCGGCGCGTATGCTCGGGATCGAATCCGAGCGGCAGTTGCTGGGCTTCGGCGTTTCCACTTGCGCCACCTGCGACGGCGCCTTCTTCCGCAACCGCGAGATCGTCGTGGTCGGCGGAGGCGACACCGCGATGGAAGAGGCGACGTTTCTGACGAAATTCGCGAAACGCGTGACCCTTCTGCACCGGCGCAATGAGTTTCGCGCGTCGAAAATCATGCTCGACCGCGCGCGCGCGAACGAAAAAATCGTCTTTATGACGCCCTACGCGATCGAAGAAGTCCACAACGTCGGAAACAAAGTGGTGGAGAGCGTCATCGTCCGCAACACGGAGACGTCCGAACTCAAGACGGTTCCCACGGAGGGCGTTTTCGTCGCAATCGGCCACGATCCGAATACGAAAGTCTTCAAGGGCCAGCTCAAGATGGATGAAAACGGCTACCTTCTTACCCATGACGGCCCGAAAACCAACGTCGCGGGCGTTTTCGCCGCCGGCGACGTTCAGGACCACCACTACCGCCAGGCGATCACCGCGGCGGGCTCCGGCTGCATGGCCGCCATCGAAGCGGAGCGTTTCCTGGAAGCGCAAAAGGGCTGATTCACCGCTTACCGCGAAATCGAGTCCTCACACGGACTCTTTAGTATTAGAGGCGGCCTAGTTGCCTGGAGATGAGCGTTCCTGCGAGCGATTCTCGGCGTTGGGCGACACCATGATCAGGCGAATCGCTTGCACGAAGGCGTCGCGGTTCCGCTCGCCCACGAAGTATCGCGCCAGATGGCCGTCGCGTCCGTAGAAATCCGTCTGCGGCATCGTGCCCTTCCAATCCGGATTTACGCCACTATAGAAAGCATCCACGTCGATTCCCGGCTTCTGGCGATAGTTGGGGAAGCCCGGGTGAGCCTGGTCCAGAAAACGGCGGACGAGGCCCATGTCCGAATCCTCGTCGAGGCTGACGCCGACAACTTGAAGCCCCTGCGGAGCGTATTCCTTGGCGAGCGAAATGATTATCGGATACTCGTTGCGGCAGGGCCCGCACCAGGTCGCCCAAAAGTTCACAAGCAGCGGCTTGCCCTGGTACCTCGCAACCATGTCCTTATAGCCGTTCAGGTCGATAACGACGGGGTCCCCGGCCGTTTGCTCGTTCGAGGCGGCCCTTGCGGAAACCGTGGGCGGCCGCGTGGAGCTGAATGTCACGAGAAAGAGCAGCCCGATAGTTGCGATCGAGAGTAAACGGCGCCTTGGCATTGGCATGGGATGTCCCCCCAACAATGCCATTTTATCGGTTCGGGAATGGTCCGGGGTAACCCGCCCGCCTATGGGCTATTAACGATTTCGCGCACACCCCGTCGGGATCCGCGCCGCGTCGCAGGAATGCTCGCGCGCGCGAATGCGCCCACGATGGGCAAAGGAGGCGGTGGACAGTTTGCGAGAAGCGACGTTTTGTCCATGTGCCTGTTCGCAAGAGCTGAAGAGGCTGCGGAAGATAGGCTCCGAGTAGGCGACGATCCATCCGCGATCCTCGCATGGCTTCTCAAAAGCGGGCTTCTGAATAACAACTAAAACCGATTGCCTGTTCGACGCCCGAGGGCACACGAGAGTACCACGGACTTTCGTGCCCGCTGACGGTCGTGGGCCCCGGGCAATTCAACTTCGGACATGGCCTTGATCAAGAACGCGAAGGTGACCGGGGGCACCGGCGTGATATAGAATGCGCTTCAGTCGCGCCGAAGAGCATATAATTGGGCGTGAAGTTCATCCTTTGGGGGGACCATTACTGCACAATAAAATTTGAGGAGGTGAAGAATCATGGATAGACGAAAGATGTTGGCGTTGTTAGGCGTCAGCCCCGCGCTCGTAGCCGATTCCCCAGCCTATGCACGAACAGCTCCGAGAGCCGTCCCGAAAGATTCCTCTCCGGACGGAGACAGCCTGATTGCAGTCATGAATCCTGCAATATCCGGCAAACTGGCGACCCGGGTCCCGCTGGTGCCGCCGCTCGATAGCCTTCAGGACAAAACAATCTACATGATCAACCTTTCCTGGGAGGGTCCGGATGCTGCGAACTACTTCTATGGAGCGATGACGGAGTGGCTTAACAAGCACTATTCCGGCATCAAAACGATCGTGAAAGTCACGGCCGAGGGCATGTTTGGCAGCGATCCCGGGATACTCAAGGAGATCATCGCCAACAAGGCCGACGCTGCCATTGTCGGCGTCGCCGGTTGAAACGGCTGCTGCGCGGCCGTGAGCCGCTGGGCAAAACAGATCGAGATGCAGTGCAAGATCCCCGCCATTGGCATCGCCTCCTCGAACATCGTGCATTACGCTACGGGCTACAATTTCAAATACAACAACGGCATGCCGATCCGATACGTTTCCGTGCCGTTTCCTTTCACCGGTCAGCCGCGCGCCGTCGACGTGGGATATGTGGCCGGCAAGGACATGCTAACCGGCCAGCCGTTGATGACGGCCGTGATTAACGCGCTGACCAGTCCTCTCACGGCCGAGGAAAAAATTTCGGGAGCGCCGCCCGAGGAGGCGGTCGAGCCGAGATTCCTTTCACCCGACTCCGAAGAGAACCTGCGGCAGCTGTTCGACGACAAGGAATGGACCGATTTCAACTCGATCATCCTTCCCACCGAAAAGCGCGTCACCGCGATGCTCAAGGGCACCAGCCACAAGCCCGACGAGGTGGTCACAACAGTCAACATCACCGGCGGCGCACGGCAACTCACCGTGGAGAAAGTCGCGATCAACGCCGTGATGGCTGGAGCGTCGCCCGAGCACTTTCCGGTTATTCTGGCCCTCGCCACGCAAGCGCCCTTCGGCAACTCCACCAGTTCGATGGCGAATATGGTCGTGATCAGTGGCCCGATCCGCAACCGGCTCAAGTTCAATTGCGGGACCAATGCGATGGGTCCGTACAACAGGTCGAATGCCGTCGTCGGCCGTGCCTTCACCTTGATGTCCAAGACGGCGGGCGATCTCCGCAACAACGTGAATGCCTGGGAAACTCTGGGCAACACCATGCAATACAACAATATGTGCTACGGCGAAAACGAAGAGGCGTTGCCGGAGGGGTGGGATCCTTTGCACGTTCAAATGGGCTTCAAGCCGACCGACAATGTTCTTACCGTGGGGACGGGCTGGAGCAGTATTGCCAGCGTGGGTGCCAGCCAGAGCATCTACCCAACCCATTTCTTGATGCGCGACTATATGAGCTCGTTTTGCGCATCGGGCTCAGCCGCCACCATCGTGATGGACCCAACCGTGGCGGGGCTGCTCAAAGACGTCCATGGATTCAAGACCAAAGCCCAACTGAGCGAGTGGTTCTCTGAAAACGTGACAAAGACGGCGGCCTCATATTGGGGAAACGGCGTCATTCAGAGCACCGCCGTTCCGTTTGCTCTGCAAGGGCTTGAGCCTTATGCAAGCTGGAGAAAGCTGCCGGATGATGCCCTCATCAAACCATTCACCAACTCCAAGGCGATCCACGTGGTCGTGGCAGGCGGAAAAGTCCAGACCATGTGGTTCGTCACTGATTTCGGCATCCGCCGGGGCGTGTTGATCGACAATTGGGCGTAGAATTAAGTTGATTGGCGCAGGCGCGGGGCGCAAGCCCCGTGCCCGTATCTCAGAAGGGAACGAACATGAAGCCTCAATTCTTTGCGGTCTTTCTGCTCGGAACGCTCATGCTGATGCCGGCGGCGCTTTCCTCCCGCGCCTTGCCAGAGTATCCGCAGCAGGCGCCTTCCGCAAAAACAGGCCAGGGCGCTTCCGCGTCCGCGAAAGACAAAGAGCCCTTTCCGCAGGTGCCGCGTATCACTGGCGAGGAGGTCGAGCGCCTGGCAAAAGACAAGGGAAACGTCGTGCTCGTGGATACTGACGATCCCGAGGCTTACGCAGCCGAGCACATCAAGGGAGCCGTGAACATTACCTACGATCCCACGGTCGACGCCCGCGAACAGGATCAGTCGCTCAGCGCGCTCCCCGGCGACAAGTTGATCGTCTTCTACTGCAATTGCTCCCACGAAGAAGATAGTGCGCCGATGGTGCTGGAGATGTGGGAACTCGGTTACGACCACGACAAGGTGAAAGCATTGAAGGGCGGCCTGACTCGATGGGAACAGTTAGGCTACCCTCTTGCTGGCACGGATGTGGGCGCGGCTCAAGAAAAGGGGAACTGAGTCAACCTCCCCTCCCCCACAAATCTCATCCTCTCCACGCTGTCCATGCCGTCGCCAGGGTCGGGAAGACTCTACATCGTGCGGAATATCGAACTCGCGTTGCCCGGCGTGGAGGAGAGCATAGCGTACGGACGCACCCCGTTCGGCAGTGCGGAAGCGCCGAAAGCCCGGACCAGGAAAATGAATAAAAGTCCGATTCCGAGCCGGTTACGGCGCACTCGGAACCAATTCACTTGGCTGCGAACGCCCGTCCGGGAAACTGACCCACCTCCGCAAAGGAGGCAGCCTTGTACGGCCTTGCGTTTGATGGTATAAAAAATGGTTTGCAGGCCGGATGCGTCGCTGTAACGCGAGCGTCACTCGAGAATAGCAACCTGCCAGGAGAAGGCTAGATGGCTTACGTGATTGCCGAGCCGTGTATCGGAACGAAGGACACCGCTTGCGTCGATGTCTGCCCGGTGGACTGCATCCACCCGCGAAAAGACGAATCAGGCTTCGAAGCCGCGCAGCAGCTTTTCATCAATCCCGACGAGTGCATCGACTGCGGGGCTTGCGTTCCGGTTTGCCCGGTGACAGCGATTTTCGCCCTGGAAGACCTGCCCGAGAAGTGGGCGAGCTACACTCAAATCAACGCGGACTATTACAAGAAGGTTTGAGACACCGATTTCGCGCGGGAGAAAAGCCGCGCGGCATGGAATCTGGACGCGGCGGAGCTTCTCATCCGCCGCGTTTCCTTTTTCGGCCCGCCCCGGCGACAAGCTGGATTCGCGGCGGCCGCTTCTTTCCGGGACCTTTCCCCCCTTCCAACATTTTGGCCCACTGCTCAGCCTCCGCCCGGAGCTCCGCCAGCGCCAGTCCGCGGTGATCGTCCGGAAAGTTCGCCAACTTGGCGATGCCCGCCGCGAGGAGCGACCGCGCGCCGCGCAGGTTTCCCCTGCCGTAGTGATGGAAGGCCGCGGCGAGCTGAATCAGTCCTTGCAGGAAAGCCTTCTCCGGTTCCGGCTCGACCAGCCACAGCTCTTCCCAGGCTTCGTGCGCTTCGAAGAATTGACGCGCGTTGAAATACGCGAGGCCGCGCTGGAATTTCTCGCTTTCTTTCATCGCGCGTTCATCCGATTTCGCTAGAATTTCACGGAGGCCGCTTTCCGCCGGGCGTGCGGACCGGAATCATAGCAAGGGCCAAACGAGCGAGCATGGAAATTCGGATCGAATTGCCGGATGTGAAGCTTGGCGTGGTCGAGGCGGACGACGTCCGCTTCGCGCTGGTTGACGAGGGACTCGCGAAGCTGATGGATCAGGTTTGCGAGCGAAAACGCCGCGAGTTCACGCTCGAAAGCCTGGCCGACGCAGGACCCACGCGGGCTGTCCGTGCCATGTTCCGCGCGTGGGGCGTGGACCCGTCGAAGTACCGGCCGTCCTCGGAAGCGCTCCTGCGGCGCGTCGTCCAGGGAAAGGGACTGTATCGCGTTTCGAATCTGGTCGATATCGGGAATCTCGGTTCGATCGAGACGGGCTGGCCTTACGGCTGTTACGACCGGTCGCGCCTCGGCCCGCCGATCGTATTCCGGCACGGCGCGGCGGGCGAGCTCTACGAGGGCATCGGCAAGCGCACGTGGCATCTCGAAGGCAGGCCGGTCCTCGCCGACGCGCACGGGCCTTTCGGCAGCCCCATCAGCGACTCGACGCGCAGCATGATTACGAAATCGGCGCGCGCGGTATTGGCCGTCATCTACGCGCCTTCCGGCGTCCCGGATGCATCCATCGAGGCGGCGACGGCCCGGCTCCAGGAACGGCTGGCGCAGTTCGCCGGTGCGAGCGCGACGCGCGCCGCCATCTGCCGCTGAACGCTCGCGGAAACCGGGCACATTTCCGCGTCTGTGCAGTTCCGAAGAATCGGGTTATCCTGTTGTGCTGCAAGTGAGGTCCGCCGTTGCGGAAATTTGAGCTCGTCCTCCTGATTCACGCGCATCAGCCGGTCGGGAATTTCGACGACGTGCTCGAGCGCGCCTACACGAGTTCCTATCTGCCCTTCCTCGAGGTCCTGGCGCGGCATCCGTCGATTCGCCTGGGGCTTCACTATTCGGGGCCGCTTCTCGAGTGGATCGAGCGCGCACACCCGGAATACTTCGACCGCCTCCGCGCGCTCGTGCAACGCGGCCAGGTGGAAATCGTTGGAGGGGGGGTCTACGAGCCAATCCTGGCAACCATTCCGCCGGACGATCGCCGCGAGCAGATCGTGCGCCTCGCGGACTACGTCGAGAAGCATTTTGGGGCGCGGCCGCGCGGCGCCTGGCTCGCGGAGCGCGTGTGGGAGCCGGAGATCCCGTCGTCTCTTGTGCCGGCGGGGGTGGAATACACGCTTGTGGACGACAACCACTTTCTCGGCGCCGGCTTTGAGCTCGACGAGCTCTACGGCTATTGCCTCGCGGAAGACCTCGGCTACGCGGTGAAACTCCTTCCGGGCCTGAAGTCGCTGCGATATCTCATCCCGTTCCGCGATGAGGCCGAGACCGCGGAATTCCTGCGCGGCGCTGCACGCAAGCACCCGGGTGGCTTCGCGGCCATGGGCGACGACCTCGAGAAGTTCGGCGTCTGGCCCGGAACGCACGACCACTGCTATACCAACGGATGGCTCGAACGTTTCTTTTCCGTCCTCGAAAAGAACGCCGACTGGCTTGCGCTCTCCACGCCCGGGGATGCGGTTGCTTCGCACTCGCCGCTCGGCCGCGCGGACCTTCCGACGGCCTCGTACACCGAGATGATGGAATGGTCGCTGCCGACCCAGGCGCGAAATCGCTACCACAGCCTCGTGCAGGAGTTCGCCGCGCGTCCCGATGCGTTGCCGTTCCTGCGCGGAGGAACGTGGCGCAACTTCTTCACGAAATACCGCGAATCGAATCTGATGCACAAAAAAATGCTGCACGTCTCGGCGAAAGTCAGACGGCTTGCGCAAATGCAGCGGCGCGACAAAGCCTTCCTCCGGGCGCGCCAAGAAGCCACCACGCTGCTGCTGCGGGGCCAGTGCAACGATGCCTACTGGCACGGGATTTTCGGCGGGCTCTATTCGCCGCATCTCCGGACGGCCGTCTGGCTCGCTCTCGCCGAGGCCGAGACGATTGCCGACAGACTGGCGCACCGTAAGCACGAATACGCGGAAGCGGAGAAGCTCGATTTCGACTGCGACGGACGCGACGAAATCTATCTCACTTCGGATCGCTACGCCGCCTTGATCGCGCCCGATCACGGCGGCACGGTCTCCGCGCTCGACTTCCGCCCGCCAAACGTGACGCTGGTCAATTCGCTCGCGCGCCGGCCCGAGTCCTATCACGCGAAGCTCCGTAATCTCTCGGCCAAGCATGCCGAGGGCGTCCTGTCGATCCACGAGCAGACCCGCACGAAGGAAGACGGGCTCGAACGCTGGCTGAATTACGATCGCTGGCCGCGGAACGCCTTCCGGCTGCTGCTGTTCGGCCAGAGCAAGAATCACCATGATTGCGCGTCGGTGCAATTGCAGGAGGACGCGGCGCTGGCCGGTGGCCAATATCGCGTGACGGCTATATCGCCATCGCGAGTTGCGCTTACCTCCGAGGACAGCGTCGATTGGCCCGCGGAAAAGACGCTCTCTTTCGCTTCCACTCCCGGCGGATTCGATGTCGTCTGCGACGTAGCATTGCGCCGCAACGCGCCGGGAACGGCCTCCGTCAACATCGGGATCGAGGTCGTGGTCAATCTTCTTGCGCCTTCCGCGCCCGACCGCTATTTCGAAGCGGACGGGCAGCGGTTTCCTCTGCGGTGGTCCGCCGCGGTGCCGGGAGCGGAGTTGCGGGCGGTGGACGAGTGGCAGAAGGTGAGCGTCGCCTTTGAGGCTTCCGGGGCGCGCCAATTTTGGATCTCCCCGATCGAGACGGTTTCGGAATCGGAGGATGGCTTCGAGCGCATCTATCAAGGCTCGCAGGTGATTGCCGTCTGGCCCGTGGAGCTGGCGCAGGGCGCCGAGTGGAAGGGACGATTGACCCTCAGCGCGGTCCGGCTCTCGCCATAGCGTGCACGTGAGGGCGCGGAGCAAACCGTTGTGCTGCTCGGCGAGCCTCTGCTAGAGTGCGAGGCGAAGAAATCGGAGGAAATCGGATGGCTGTTTCACAGGAACTGCTCGATATCCTGGTTTGTCCGCTGTGCAAAACTCCCGTGAAGCTGACGCCCGACCAGCAGGGACTGAAGTGCGGCACCTGCCGGCGCGTCTATCCCATTCGCAGCGACATCCCCATCATGCTGATCGAAGAAGCAACCATCGAGAAGGAGTAGCTCCCTCCCGCATCCGCGGCGCTCACTTCGTTGTCATCCCGAGCCCAGCCGCGTCTTTTGCGGACGGTGGCGAGGGATCTGCTTTTCCTTTTTCCCTTTTCCGAGCCGCCAGCGCCGTCAATACGGCGGGAACGTGATCGACTGGTCCTTGAAATTCACCCAGATATGGACGGTCTTGCTGCTGTTCAGCTTGATCGGATCGCCGTCGGGATAGGGCTGGTAAGGGCTCACATCCACGGCGATATCCGTTGCCGAACTGTTCTTCAGGTGCTCGGGACGGCCCAGGCGATAGCTTCTCACCGGCCCGTAATATCCGCCGGGCCCCCAATCGTCCTGAAAATCCTTGAACGAATAAGACGGCGAGGGTTTCCAAATCTGGTAGGCCTGCTGCATGTTGCCGGAAACCACGGAATTCATGAAGCGGTTGACGGTCTTCGTTTCCCGGTAGTAGACGAACGGGTACCAGAGGTAGCCCGGAAAAAACGTGACAAATAGTGCGATGGTGATGACGACGCCCAGAGCCCTGATTGTGTAGCGCCGGAGCCTGGACGGAGGATGCTGCCCGGGAGAATCGAAAAGGGTCACGAAGACTCCGGAAGTTACAGTTGACGCTTGAAGAGCGCGATGCTGCCCGAAATCATCAAGGCCGAAAACCCAGTCAAGACTAACACGTCCATGTAGATTCCTTCAAAGCCCGTGTTCTTGATCGTGAGATTTCGCAGCGCATGTACGGTGTAGGTGAAAGGGTCGATCACGGAGATCCAGCGCAGCCACGATGGGAACGCCTCCGTGGGATAGACCGCTCCGGACGGAAAGAAAAGCAGCATGTTGAGCACGCCGAAGATCGCGCGCGGCACCAGCGGGTCGTCGATGCGCACCATCACGAGAAACATCAAGCTGATCATCGCGACCGACGCCACGAAAACCACCAGCGCCAGGTACATCAGGCGCACGGGATCCCAGATGTGGGGAATTCCCGCAATCAGCCCTCCGATGATAGTCAGCGACATTCCCGCCATGAACGCCTTCAGCGTGCCCGCGCCGATCAAGCCTCCGATCAGTTCTGTCTTGCTGATCGGTGTGAGCAAATATCCCTCGTGCAGGCCGCGCATTTTGTCGTCGATATAGGTGATGCCGCCGCCGATCATCGCCGTGATAAAAATGCCCATGGCGACCGAGCCCGCCAGCAGGTACTTGATGTACTCGATGTAGGGATAGATTTCGACGATGTTGAGCTCCACCTGGCCGTCCAGGCGCGAGGACACGTCCGGGGTATTGAGCTCTGTCGTCATATCCTGGACGCGCTCCAGGATCGAACTTGAAATGAACTGATCGCTGTTGTCCTCGGTGAAAAGCACGCGGGGCCGGTCGTGCTGGTAGTAGCGGCGCGAAAAATCATGGGGAATATCCACCACGCCGCGGACGAAGCCGGCGCGCAGGTCATCCGTCGCCTGCGGCAGGGAGTTGTACTGAATGATCCGGAACGTCTGCGGCCCGGCCGAAATTCCGGTGAACATCTCCTGCACACGCCGCGATTCCACGGAATGATCCTCATCCACCACCGCCAGCGTCGCGCCGTGGATCTTCCCGCCGAACGCGTAGCCGAGCACGACGAGTTGCACCAGCGGAAAGATCAGCGAGCTCAGCATCAGCGCCGGGCTGCGGAAGAATTTCCGCATGTCCCTCTCGATGAGCGCCGAGATGCGATAAAGCTTCATGCCTGAGCCTCCTTCCTGCCCTCATGCTGTGCCGCCGCCCCGCTCTGCGCCGCCATTGCCACTGTTTTCGTAGGGCACGGTCCGCCGCGGCGGATGCCCGGCGCTGATGCTTGGCACCCGGTGACCCACCATCCTCGGCGCTGTCATCCCGAGCGAAGTCGCGCGTCTTGGCCTTTCCCGCGATTTCTGCGGGCGCGCGACAAGAAGGGCTCCCGGGTCGACGGTCAGTCGAGTCCGGGAGATCGGTCAGGGATCTCCTTTTCCTTTTGCTTTTCCTTTTCGCCGATTCCGCGCTGCCCGTTTGCCCTCTCGCCGCCCCTTCCCCCTACCGACCGAACGGGTTCTGATACACCGGCTTCTGCGGCGCATCGCGCAGTGCCGTGCCGGTATAGTGCAAAAAAACATCGTCGAGCGTCGTGCTCTGGATGGACACTTTCTTGACCGTCACCTTGCGCGCGCGCGCTATGTCCATCAGGGCCGCAACCGTCGCCGGACCATCGTGCGAAGTGATGTGGACTATTTCGTCGCGCTGCGTCGCTCCGGTGGCGTGCGCGAGGCTGCGAAGCTGCTCCACCCAGTCCGGAGGCGCGTTTTCAAACTCCGCTTCGACGATCTCCGTCCCGGGCACGCTGTCTTTGAGCCGGGCCGGAGTGTCGAGCGCCGCGAGCTTTCCGTGGTCCACGATCGCAATGCGATCGCAGAGCTTGTCGGCCTCATCCATGTAGTGCGTGGTGAGCAGGATGGTCAGCTCCGATCTGTCGCGCAGCGAGCGAATCATCTCCCACACGTTGGTGCGCGAGACGGGATCGAGACCCGTCGTCGGTTCGTCGAGAAACATGATCTTGGGAGCGTGAACGAGACCTCGGGCGATCTCCAGGCGCCGGCGCATGCCCCCGGAAAATGTTTTTACCAGCGCGTCGCGGAATTTCAGCAGTTCGACCGATTCGAGCAATCCATCGATCAGCCCATCCCGCTTTTCTGGCGGCACGCCGTAGAGTTTGGCGTGAATGGCCATGTTCTCTTTGGCGGTCAGTTCGGGATCGGATGTAAACGCCTGGGGAATCACGCCGAGCACGTTGCGCACGCCGTTCGCGTCCGTGCGTATGTCGTGCCCGCCGATCCGCGCCGTGCCGGAAGTCGGGGGCGTCAGCGTGGTCATCATGCGGATCAGCGTCGTCTTCCCTGCCCCGTTCGGCCCCAGGAGACCGAAGATTTCCTGGTGCGCGACGTTGAAGCTCACGTCGTTGACGGCCACGAAGTCGCCGAACTTCTTTGTCAGATGGTCTACTTCAATCGCGTTCATCTGCCGCACCCGCGCGCCTTCCATCTCACCGCCGCGCACCCACAAATGGCCCGTAGGGGCACGGCATGCCGTGCCCGGCCAGGAAGGGCTCCCAGGTCGACGGCTAGTCGAGTCTGGGAGATCAAATCCTTGCCTCAGCGCCGCCCATTCAAAGCGTTGTCATCCCGAACCCGGCCGCGCTTTTCGCGGACGGTGGTGAGGGATCTGCTTTTTCCTGGACTTCTAGCTAACATTCCCCGCCCCGCACCGCCTAAAGCCGCGCGAACCAGCTTTTCCTCTCAGGCGGCGGCAGCAGCACGGTTGCGGTCATCCCGGTGAACAGCCGGCCGCCCTCGTTGGGGAGGGACACCTTAATCGCAAAGGTCTTAATATCGCGCTTGGTGCGGCTCACGTCGCGCTGCGTGGCGAAGTCATTCTCAACGCCCTTGAAGAACACCTGACCCTCGAGGATGTTCCCGGAAGGCAGTTGGACACGCAACTTCTGGCCGAACTGCACCGCATCGACGTAGCTCTCCTCCACGTCCGCGCGAACCCAAAGATGGTCCACGTCCACCACAACGACGATCGGCGAGCCTTGCGCGACCACTTCGCCCTGCTTCGCCACGCGCACCGAGACGATGCCGTCGATCGGGGCGTAGATTTTCGTGTAGCCGAGCTGGGTTGCGGTCTCCGCCGCGGCGGCGCGCGCCTGCTCGAGTTGCGCGAGGGTCGTGGCGATTTCGCTGCCGCGCACGTCCACCTGTTTGCGGTTCGCCTTCGCCACGTTGAGAGCGGCCACCTGCGCGTTGACGGATTGTTCGAGCGCTTTCACGTTGGCCTGCGAAGCTTTGAGCGTTGCGTCCGCATGGTCGCGGTCCTGCGCCGATTCCACGCCGCTGTCGAATAGTTTCTGCATCCGGTCGTAATCCGTCTGATCCCGCCAGAGGGTTGCGCGAGCCTGATCGAACTGCGCGCGTGTGGACGTCAGCACGGCTTCGGCCTGCTTGAGCGACGCGTCCGTCTGATCGTCCGTCAACGAATAATTGTGGTTGGCCTCGCTGACCTGCGCTTGCAAGCTTGCGACGTTCGCGTTCGCGGCGGCGAGGCTCGCTTCGAGCTCTTTCGGATCGAGTTCTGCGATCAGGTCGCCCTTCTTCACCTTGGAACCCTCGTCCACCGTGAGATTGATGATGCGCCCGATGATCTGGGGACTGACGACGACTTCATTGCCGTCCACAATGCCCGTAAGCGGGATTTCCCTGCCGTGGGGCGTCGTGAACACGTAGAACGCCAGCGCGATGAGAAAAACCATGCCGATGATCGCGAGGGTTTTGCGGCTGCTGCTCATCGGGTTTTTGCTCCCTTTGCAACCAGACCGTGATCGAGAAAGTCGACGAGCGCCCGTTTCCTGGCCGCCACCGCCTGCGGCGCGAGCAAATTCTGTCCCGTCACCTGGCTCAGGATCGGAGCGGCGGCGAAGTAGGACGTGGTCATGCCAACTGTGATGAGAGACATCTGGTTCGGATCGACGTCGCGGAACTCGCCCGCCGCGATCGCCTCCTCGATGGTCCGGGCCAATTGCCTGTGCAGCGGGCGGAAGTATTCGAGGACCATGCTGCCGAATTTTCGGTTCGACTCCATCGCCTCGCGCTGGACGAGGCGCGGATAGTTCGGATGCGTCGCCAGAAAATCGAAATAGGCGTTCACGTAACCGAAAAATCTCTCGCGCGGCGACAGGTTTTTCTCCGGAGGCGCGAGGACCCGGCTGCGGAACTGCCGCTGTAGATTTTCGAGAACGGCGCGATGCAGGCGGCGCTTGTCCCCGAAATAGTAGTAGAGCATGGCCTTGTTGGCATGAGCGGCCAGGGCGATTTCCTCCGTCCGCGCGCCCGCGAGACCCTGCGCGGCAAAATGGCTCTCGGCTGCGGCCAGGATTCGCCGCGCCGTTGCCGGGTCCTCGACTCTTCTACGTCCGCGCGCCATGTTTGTTTCAGCCTCCCGCTCTCTTCAGACTCCTAATCGATTCATGTATTCCACGGGATAGCGCGCGCCGACGGCGGCGCCGCGCGGCGCAATTTCGTCGATCCGCCGCAGGTCGTCCAGGGTCAGCGAAATGTCCAGCGCCCCGAGATTCTGGTCGAGGTAGGTGCGGCGCTTCGTGCCCGGAATCGGAATGATGTCGTCGCCTTGCGCAAGCACCCAGGCGAGCGCGAGCTGCGCGGGAGTGCAGCGCTTCTCGGCGGCGATCTGCTCGATGCGGGCGACCAGTTGCAAATTCTTCTCGAAGTTCTCTCCCTGAAAGCGGGGCGACATTCGCCGGAAATCTTTGGGGCCGAAATCAGCGCTCTTGACCTGACCGGTGAGAATGCCGCGTCCAAGCGGGCTGTATGGTACGAAGCCGATGCCGAGCTCCCGGCAGGTATCCAGGATTTCCCCTTCCGGGTCGCGCGTCCAGAGCGAGTATTCGCTCTGAAGCGCCGCGATCGGATACGTCGCGTGGGCGCGGCGGATCGTTTGCGCGCCGGCTTCGGAGAGACCCAGGTAGCGGACCTTGCCCTGCTCGATGAGACGCGCCATCGCGCCGACGGTTTCCTCGATCGGCACGCTGGTGTCCACGCGGTGCAGGTAGAAAAGATCGATCGTCGAAATCTTCAGCCGCTCGAGGCTGGCTTCGCAGGCGCTTTGCACGTATTCCGGGCGCCCGTTCACGCCGAGAAAGCGGCCGTCCGGCTGGCGCATGTTTCCAAATTTCGTCGCGAGAATTATTTCATTGCGCCGCTTGATGATCGCCCGGCCGACGAGTTCTTCATTGGCGCCGCCGCCGTACATGTCCGCCGTATCGATCAGGGTGACGCCGCGGTCGATGGCGTGGTGAATCGTGGCGGTCGACTCCGCATCGTCCGGCGTGCCGTAAGATTGGGACATGCCCATGCAGCCCAATCCCAGCGCGGAAACAACCAGAGAGCTTTTTCCCAGGCGGCGGTATTGCATCACAACCTCCCTCAGCGCTTTCGTATTTGTTCAACTAAACGGTTAGTTTAATCAGCCGCGGAAATCTTGTCAAGAGGGCTTGGTGCGTGGGCGCATATGGATGCCGATTCCGCGGGTGCGCTTATTTGGCAGAATAAGGCCGTTTAACGTGCAGAAAAGTGGCCACAATTGCCACCACCTGTAAACGATTTCATGCTTCGAATTCAAACTAATTTTGAAGGATTTTCGGCGCGCCGTGAATCTCAGGATTCGAGCGCGCCGCCCGAGCCGGAAGGAAGCTCGATGGAGTATTTCGTGCGGACCTTTTCGCGGTGGCGCTCTAGAGCCAGCTCGATCAGACGGTCGATGAGCTTCGGGTAGGGCAATCCGGATGCTTCCCACAGCTTTGGGTACATGCTGATGGACGTGAAGCCGGGAATGGTATTGAGTTCATTGACGAAAATCTTGCTGGTGCGGCGTTCGAGGAAGAAATCGCACCGGGCCATGCCGCTGCCGTCGATGGCGCGGAACGCGCGCACCGCGAAGTCCTGAAACGTGGCGACCTGCTTCTTTGTGAGCTTGGCGGGAATAATCAGGCGCGTGCCCTCTTCAAGATACTTGGCGGTGTAATCGTAGAACTCGCGATGGGGCACGATTTCGCCGGGAATCGAAGCGCGAACATCATCGTTCCCGAGGACAGACACTTCAATCTCTCGCCCGTTCACGGCGCGTTCGACCATGATCTTCAAACCGAACTCGGCCGCCGAATCCAGCGCAGCGGAAAGCTCGTGCGGCGCCTTCACCCGCGTCATCCCAACCGACGAGCCGAGGGTCGCGGGCTTCACGAAGACGGGGAAGCGGAACTTTTTCCTAACGAGCTTCAGGACGGCGGCCGGTTCGCGTTCCCACTTCGAACGCGGGATGGCGACGTACGGCACGGTCGGCAATCCCTCCTGCGCGAAAAGCCGCTTTTGCACGTCCTTGTCCATTCCAACCGCAGAGGCGAGGACGCCCGCGCCGACGTAGGGAAGCCCGGCCAATTCGAGGAAACCCTGCACCGTGCCGTCCTCGCCGAACGTGCCGTGCAGGACTGGAAACACAACGTCGAGCGTGACGCTCGGATGTCCGGCGGACGGCGCCATTGGAACGAGCGACGCAGCGGTGGGATCAGGAGGAAGAAAAACGCGCTCGCCCGATTTCAACACCTCCGGGAGCATTTTTTGCGCGCTCGTGCCCACCAGCCAGCGGCCGTCTTTCGTGATGCCAATCGGCACGGCCTCATATTTCTCAGGATCGAGCGCGCGGATCACGGATGCGGCCGAAGCGAGCGAGACTTCATGTTCGCCCGAGCGCCCTCCGAACAGCACGCCCACCCGCAGCCGCTTTGAGGAAGTCATCTCGGAAGAGTCTCCCTGGTCAACCAACTCGCATAGACGAAGTTGCTGGATGGGCGGCGCGGCGCCAAGCATGTTTGCCGGGCACGGCATCCCGACCAAGTCGGGACAGGTGGCGTGCCCCTACGGAGAACTCGGCGGGTGGTCGACCGAGGTGGATGGGCGACAACTAGCCAAGGATGGACGCCGGGCACAGCATGCTGTGCCCCTACGAACGGTATGTGTGATTGAAAGCGTTGGCGGGTCATAGGATTTTTTTTCCAAGGCCGGAAAGCACGAGCTCGACTCCGAGGAGCGCCGTCGTATTGTGCAGGTCGATCACGGGGTTGATCTCCACGAGCTCGAAGGAAACCATTGCGCGGCTATCGGCAATCATTTCAAGCGCGAGATGCGCTTCCCGGTACGTGACGCCGCCGCGCACCGGCGTGCCGACGCCGGGCGCATCCGACGGATCGACGAAATCCATGTCGAGGCTCACGGCGATGCCTGCGGTATCGTCACCGGCAAATCGCAGGGCCTCGGACATGACTTCGCGCATTCCGCGCTCGTCGATATCGCGCATCGTGAAAACGTGAACGCCGGATTCCTTTGCGAAGCGGCGCTCTTTCGAATCGAGCTCGCGCACGCCGACCAGAGCCACGTTGTGCGGCTCGATCATCGGTTTTACGGGCGCCAGACCGGTCAGCTCCGGCGGCCCGAAACCCATGATGGAAGCGAGCGGCATGCCGTGGACATTGCCCGAGGGCGAAGTGTCCGGCGTGTTCATGTCGCCGTGCGCATCGAGCCAGATCAGGCCCACGCGCTTCGATTGCTTCTGAAAATGCGCGGTCACGCCGGCAGCGGTGCCGACGGCGATGGAGTGGTCGCCGCCAAGCACGAGCGGAAACAGATCTTCATCGAGCGTCTTGCGAACGATTTCCGCGAGGCCTTTGCAGGTTTCCGAGATTTCGTCGAGATACTTGGCGTTCTTCTCGCCGTAGTGCTGCTCTTCGGGCTGCTTTACGGGAATGTTGCCGATATCTTCGACCTGGCGGCCGAGCTGCTTCAACCTCGATTGGAGTCCCGCGACGCGCAGCGCCGAAGGCCCCATGTCGACGCCGCGGCGGCTGGCGCCCAGGTCCATCGGCACACCGATGATGCGTATTTTCTCGGCCATGAAGACGAAGAGAGATTCCTCGCTGCGCTCGGAATGACAATCGCCTTTGTGAGGCGCACGGTAGGATTGAACTCCCTGCCGTCAACATTCCCCCGCAGACTGCTAAGGATAGACGCGATAGAGCATGCGTGGGAAGGGGATGACCTCGCGAATGTGCTCCGTTCCACAAATCCACGCGACGGTGCGCTCGAGGCCCAACCCGAAGCCGGCATGCGGGACGCTGCCGTAGCGACGCAGGTCGAGGTACCACTGGAGCGACTCCTCGGGGAGATTGTGCTCCCGAATGCGCCGGAGGAGAGTTTCGTAGTCCGACTGGCGCTCGCCGCCGCCGATGATTTCGCCGTAGCCCTCGGGCGCGATCATGTCGAAGTTGAGAGAAAGCTCGGGGCGCGCCGGGTCCATTGCCATGTAGAACGCCTTCAGCGCCGTGGGGTAGTGATGGATGATCACCGGCTTCTCGAATTCCTTCGAAAGAAGCGTCTCCTCGTCGCCGCCAAAATCGTCGCCCCATTTCGTGGCGTTGCCGGCCTTGTGCAGAATTTCGATCGCTTCGCCGTAACTGATGCGCGGAAACGGGGCGACAATCTTCTCGAGTTTCGAGACGTCGCGGCCCAGCGCCGCGAGTTCCCTGCCCCGGTTCTTGACCACCGATTGGACGATCGCGCTGACCAATCCCTCGCCGAGTTCGATCATGTCCTGCAGGTGCGCGTAGGAGGCCTCGGGCTCGAGCATCCAGAATTCGGTCAGATGCCGCCGCGTCTTCGACTTCTCGGCGCGAAAAGTGGGGCCGAACGTATAGACCTTGCCGAGCGCGGCAGCCGTAGCTTCGACGTAGAGCTGGCCTGATTGCGTGAGGTAGGCCTTCTGGTCGTCGATGTAGTTGACTTCGAAGAGGGTGGTTGTGCCCTCGCAGGCCGCGGGCGTGAAGATCGGCGCGTCGGTGAGGATGTAGCCCTGGTCATCCATGAAATTCCGGGCGGCGCGAATCGCTTCCGCCCGAATGCGCAGGATCGACGCCTGGCGCGGCGTGCGAATCCAGAGATGCCGCCGGTCGAGAAGAAAGTCGACGCCGTGTTCCTTGAGCTGAATCGGATAGGGATCGGACTCGGGGATTCGCTGCACGATTTCGACCGCGGTGATTTGAATCTCGCAACCGCCGGGGGCGCGGGGCTCGGCTTTGATCGTGCCGCTGACAATGACGCTCGACTCCTGCGTCAGGCCTTTGAGCGCGCCAAAGGCTTCAGGATTCTCCTTCTGCGAGACAACGCCCTGAATCACTCCCGTGCCGTCGCGGAAGATCGGGAACAAGAGTTTTCCCGACTCGCGGAGGTTGTAGAGCCACCCGCGAATCGTGACCGCGCGGCCGACGTGCTGGCCCGCGTGTTCGATTGTGACGATCGGGATTGGCGCCCTTGCTTCCTGGGTCATGGATTCACCGGATGCATCAGCCTTGCGCCGTGCGGACGCCTTTCCGCTCGACATGCTCTTCGAGTTTATCGAACACCGCGCGGATTTGGCCGAGAGAAGGCTCGCCGGAGGCCCTCTCCTTCAATTCGAGCACCAACGGAAGGGGCTCGGGCGCGCCCGCGAAAGCGCCGAGAGCGGCATCCCAGTCGATGGCGCCTTCGTAGGGAAGCAGATGCTCGTCCTTGTCGCCGTGATTATCGTGGATGTGCGTCGTCGCGACGCGGTCGCGCATCAGCTCGAAGCCGGCCGCGACCCCTGCGTCGAGGTGCGCGTGGCCGATGTCGAAACAAAACCTCAGATCGTGCAGGCGCGTTTCCTTGACGAACTGGGCGAGCGACGCCGGGGAACCGATCTCGCTGGGCGTGTTTTCGACGGCGATGGTGACGCCGCGCTGCTTCGCAAAGAGCGCCAAATGCTCGAGCGAACTGAAAGCCGCGTCGAGGTTCCGCGGATCGGCCGGCTGGCGGCTACTGCCCATATGCTGGATGAGGTAGCGGAAGGGTATCGTTTCGGCCACGTCGATCGCGCGCTTCACCTCGTCGACGGCATCCACGCGGCGAATGCGCTCGGTTTCGGAAATCGAGATGGGGATGCCGCTTTCGCGTCCCGGCGCCGAACTGCGTTCGGTGGGCGAATGGAGAGAATGCAGTTCCAGCCCATATTCGGCGAGTGCGCCGGCGAGTTCGCGCACGGATTCCAGGGACCGATAGCTGAAATGGTAAGACGCGCAGAAAATCTCGACACAGGGGATGCCTGCTCGAGCGATGCCTTCGAGCAACGCCGGCGTAAGCGGTTGATTCACGTACCTGTACGTGGAAAGAATGCGTCGCATCCCACCCTCAAGGCGCGTCCTTCATTCAATTGAAGAACACCTATGGTCGATGGAAACCGCGCTGGCGTCAATACTTCGCTCGGGATGACAGCTCTCGAAAAGGGACACCGATTAACGGGCGAGGAAGTCTACGAAGGCGAGGGCCACGACGGCCCCGACGAGCACGGCGAGCGCGAGCCATCGCGAGATTCCATGGTTCCGCCGCCGCAAGCGGCGCATGTGGGCCGAGAGGCTCTTATCGGCGACGCGATTCGCCGGAACCCAGACATCCGACCCGCCAGGACCATCGATGACGCGCATCGACGGGGATTCGATCTCCGGTGCGTAGCTCATGGTTTCAGGCGCAATCGCGTCGCGTGACATAACGCCCGATCGTAACGTGATGATCGGCATCGGGCCGCGTAGAAACAGAGCGTGGAGTTCGTAACAGTTATTTCGTGACTCAGTCAACTGTACAAACTCGTTACGGGGGAGCGAAACGGCGCCGAATCCAACGGAGTCAGATCGCTTCTGGAGCCAAGGGCCGGCCCAGCAGCGCGTCAGGCGGCTTCAGAGAGGAATTCGACTTTGAAAGACGCGGGGACGAGCCCAGCGGCAGCCCCGCGAGCGAGCAGCTCGCGCACGGCGCGACGTCCCTCGTCGCCGTAATCGAGCGTCCAGCGGTTCACGTACATGCCGATGAACTTGTCTGCGAGTTCGGGGTCCATATCGCGGGCGAACTGCATAGCGTATTCGAGAGCCGCCTCGCGGTGCGCGAGCGCATAGCTGACGCTTTCCCGGATCACGTGCGCCACCTGGCGGCCCATCTCGGGACCGAGGCTGCGACGAATCGCGTTTGCGCCGAGCGGCAGCGGGAGACCCGTCTCTTCCTGCCACCACTGCCCCAGATCGACCACGCGGTGCAGTCCGATCTGCGAGAAAAGCAATTGTCCTTCGTGGATGAGGAGGCCGGCTTCCACTTCCTTGGCCTGAACCGCGTCGAGAATCTTGTCGAACGGCATCGTCACAGTCTCGACGTTCGGCTCGAAGAGTTTCAGGGCAAGATAGGACGTCGTCAGCGTTCCCGGGATGGCGACTTTGTGGCCGGCCAGATCGTTCTTCTTGATGGGATGCGATGCGACGACGATCGGACCGTAGCCTTCGCCGAAACTCGCGCCGCAATCGAGCAGGACGTACTTGTCCGCGACGAAAGCGTAGCCGTAAAAGCTCAACGCAGTGACGTCGTAGGTCTCCTGGCGCGCCGCCTGGTTCAGCGTTTCGATGTCGCACAGGACGTGAGTGAATTTCACTCCGGGCAAGCGGACTTTCCCTGTCGCGAGGGCGTAAAACATGAAGGCGTCGTCGCTATCGGGCGAATGCGCCAAGTGCAAAGAGGCCGTCTTCGGTGTCGCGGCGGGTGTCGACATGTTCGTGACCATCCTGGCGCTTAGAAGAAGCTCACTTCGCCGCTTTCAGAGACACGTGACGCAAGAGCGTTCGATATCCTTGAAGCAAGACCGGCGTTCGGCGTGTGCGTCTTCCCGCGTGAGTCGTGCAAAACCGGAGAAAGGATACCACACCGCGTCGTGGCACGTACAGGGCGCGTACAGGCCCGGGTCTCGACTGGGTCCCAGACTGCGGCCGCACGCCGGCTTGCGTGAGAGTCCTATTGGTTCACGTTTATGGCGCGGCGAGATGGAAGTCCTGTAGAATGCCGCAGGAGATACACGATGCCCTCCTTTTCCGGAGTCGATTACCTGGAATTCGACTCGTTGTTGAGCGACGAAGAGAAGCTGGCCAGGCAGACGGCCCGCCAGTTCGTGGACGAGCAGGTGCTGCCGATCATCGCGCAGCACGACCGCGAAGGGACGTTCCCGATGCGGCTCGTGCCGCAGATGGCGGAGCTTGGTTTCTTCGGCGCGAATTTGAAAGGCTACGGCTGCGCGGAGATGTCGAATGTGGAGTACGGGCTCGTGACGCAGGAACTCGAGCGAGGCGACTCGGGGCTGCGGAGCTTCGTTTCCGTGCAGTCGGCGCTGGTGATGTATCCGATTCACGCGTTCGGGTCGGACGCGCAGAAGGAGAAATGGCTGCCGTTGCTTCAACAGGGGAAAGCAATCGGCTGCTTCGGGCTGACCGAACCCCAATTCGGTTCCAATCCCGGCGGAATGCTGACGCGCGCGGTGAAAAAGGGAGCGAGCTACGTTCTCGACGGCGAGAAGATGTGGATCACGAATGGCTCGATCGCGGACGTCGCGGTGGTCTGGGCCAAATGCGAAGACGAGAAGATCCGCGGCTTTTTGGTTGAAAAGGGGACGCCCGGATTCAAAGCGTGGCCCATCCATGGCAAGCAATCGCTGCGCGCCTCGGTGACGTCCGGTCTCGCGATGACCGGCTGCAAGATCCCCGAGGAGAATTTGCTGCCCGGAGCCGCAGGACTGAAAGGGCCGCTTTCCTGCCTCGACCAGGCGCGTCATGGCATTGGCTGGGGCGCGATCGGCGCGGCTATGGCGTGTTACGACACGGCGCTCGGCTATGCAAAGCAGCGCAAACAGTTCGACAACCGGCCAATCGCTTCGCACCAACTCGTGCAGGAAAAACTTGCCTGGATGATCACGGAGATCACCAAGGCCCAATTCCTCGCGCTGCAGGTGGGACGCCTGAAGGACCGGGGGCGCGTCCATGCATCGCACATTTCGATGCTGAAGATGAACAACGTCTGGATGGCGCGCGAGACCGCGCGAATGGCGCGGGAAGTGCTCGGCGCCAACGGAATCGTCGACGACTATTGCATCATGCGCCACATGAACAACCTCGAATCGGTGTACACGTACGAGGGCACGCACGATATTCATAAGCTGATCATCGGTGAGCGCATTACCGGAATATCCGCTTTCATCTGAGTGTGCCGCGTACAGAGCTCTTTCTCTTTATTGCGATGCGTGATATATCGCCCGTGAACTAGAATCGGCCGGAACGTTTCAGCCGCCAAATCGACTCCATACCACGGAGCTTCCATGGAACAGGAACTGAGCCTCGAGTTTTTGCGCGTCGTCGAGCAGGCCGCGATCGCATCGGCGCGAACGATGGGACAGGGCGACGGCCGCAAATCGGATCAAGCCGCGGTGGAAGCCATGCGGAAGGAGATGGATACCGTCAGCATGGACGGCACGGTCGTGATCGGCGAAGGCGAGCGCGACAAAGCTCCGATGCTCTACATCGGCGAAAGGGTGGGCCTGGCAGCCCGCGACAAAAACCACCAGTATCCGGCGGTGGATATCGCCGTCGATCCTCTCGAGGGCACAAATCTTTGCGCCACGGGCGAGCCGAACGCCATTACCGTACTGGCGGCAAGCGAACATGGCGGCCTGCTGCACGCGCCCGACCTCTATATGGAGAAGCTCATCGTCGGTCCTTTGTGCAGGGGCGCAGTCGAACTCGACGCACCGGTGGAACAAAACCTTCGCGCGATCGCCAAGCGGCTCGACCGCGACGTGGAGGATCTCGTCATAGTCGTACTCGACCGCCCGCGGCACGAAAAACTGGTCCAGGATATTCGGAAGGCCGGCGCACGCATCCGGTTGATTTCGGACGGCGATCTTTCGGCAGGAATTAGCGCCGCAGTTTCGGATATGGGCGTCCACGCCGTGATGGGAATCGGCGGCGCGCCGGAAGGAGTGCTGACCGCGGCGGCGCTGCGTTGCTTGAACGGCCAGATTCTGGCCCGGCTCGTGATATCGAAGCCGGAGCACAAGGAACGAGCCGCGAAAATGGGAATCAAGGATCCGAAGCGGATTTACGACACGGCAGAACTGGCGCCGGGCAAGAAGATTATCTTTGCGTGCACCGGCGTGACGCCCGGCGGCCTGCTCCGCGGCGTGCGCTTCTTCGGCGGGGGAACCCGCACCCAATCACTGATTTTAACCTTCGATGATCGACAGGTACGCTTCGTCGATTCCGTGCATCTCGAAAAGGGATCGGACGTAAGGGTGCGCTTCTACTAGAAACGGGCCTCAGGTCTGAAGACCTGAGCTACATTAGACCTGAACTACATTCTGGCCGGTAAATTCCGGAGAAGGCAAGGCGAAGCCGCCGAGTTGACGGCGGTTTCGCCCCTTGAAACGGTCCCCGCTATGCCACCACGCTGTTTGCTAGCGGTGGATCGCAGTCGCGGAAGGGCCTCCGGCATGTTGCTGGCGCCGGGGCATGTTGTGAGGTACCCGGTCGACGGACTGCGGAGCGAGCGGGCGCACCTGCTGGCTGGTGTTCACGTGCTCGCTGATTGCCTGCAGCCGCTTGAGAATGCCCTGCCATTGCGTCCAATCGAGCTGTCGCAGGAACGGCCGAAGACCCTGAATAAACGGATCCTCGAGAACCGTTTCGCCGTTCGTCTCGGGGACGAAGAAGCGGTTCAGGCCCACACCCAAAGCTTCGGCGATCTTTTCGAGCGTGCCGAGGCTGGGCGTCATCTGTCCGCTTTCGATCCGGGACAAATAGGAGCGGGAGACGCGAGAGCGGGCCTGTAGCTGGCTCTGCGTCATACCGCGCGATTCCCGCAACTGTCGGATGCGCTGGCCGATGTTTTCCACAGTCTCGCGATTCGGCCAGTTCTCAAACAGTTGACGGTCATCCCCCGGCAAATCTTGAGGAGACGGCGTCGGAATGACGAACGTCACCTTCGGGGGCAGCAGACGCAGACAGCGTCGGCAGTTGCCTGTGCGCGTGCGATATTGAACTAATCCGCATACCTGACAGCGGATTACTTCGCGATCGAGTTCCATGTTAGCTGCTATGCCTTCTTTTTCCGCCACCGGGTCTCCTCGTAGACTACTCCGGCGATCAGAAGGGGAGGAATTGGTCGTATCAGGGAAGGCAGGAAACTGGCGCGCGAGTGATTCTCCATAGGGTGCCAATTCTTGTCAAGCCTTTTTTTGTCCGCCCCAACAAGAATTCTAGCTCTGTGGAGCGAGAAGTCACAAATCCATACGGGGCGAAAGGCGAGCGAACGAGAGACATGCCGCCTGGGCGCGGGACACCGTTGCTCTACGGCGCAGCAACGGCTGCCGCGACGTCTTGCTTCCGGCCCGTTGTGCTATTCTGGCTCGGCTCTCGGGGGGAACTCTTGATCTGGAAACGCACCGGAACGGTGTTTGTCGCTCTGTGGATCGCCATGTGGCTCGCGCCTGCGTGTATCTCAGCGGCGCTTGGGCAGGCTCACAGCCAATGGACTGTGGACAGCGTTCTGGCTCAGCTCGACTCCGAGGCGAAGGATTTCCACAGCCTGACGGCTGACGTGGAGCGCACCAAAGTTACGGTGGTTGTGGGTGACCGTTCGACCGAAACCGGCACCATTTCCGTTCGCGGCGACAAGATGCTACTCGACCTGAAAGCGCCCGATGCGCGCACCATCCTGCGCACGGGCGATACGCTCTACGTTTACACGCCCGGCCTGAAGCGCGTTGAGGAATACAATCTGGGCAAGAACCGCGCGCTGGTGGACCAGTTTCTCTTACTGGGATTTGGCACCGGAGGAAAGGAGCTTCGCAAGGGCTATCTGATCACGGTCCTTGCGGAGGCCCCGCTCGGGGACAAGAAAACCATCGAACTGGAGCTGACACCAAAAGCGGACGCGGTTCGCGCCCAGATCGCAAAGATCCAAATCTGGCTCGACGAGTCCACCTGGCTTCCGGTTCAGCAGCAATTCTACGAAACCGGCTCAGGCGATTACTCGATCGTCCGTTATTCGAAGGTCGTCCGGAATCCGGGCATTCCGGACGCCCAATTCAAGCCCCACTGGCCCAAGGGCACGGAGAAGGTTAAACCGCAGGGCTAAGCGCCGGCGCGTTTACGACCGCTGTCCTTTCGATTGGGCCGCTGCGGCCTCTTTTTCGAGCAAGGCGCGCTTACGATTCATTCCCCACCGATAACCGGCTAAGTCGCCATCTTCACGCACGACCCGGTGGCACGGCACCACCACGGAGACCGGATTCGTCGCGCAAGCCCGCGCCACGGCGCGAACCGCCGCCGGGCGGCCAATGGAGCGCGCAACCTCGGTATAGGTTCGCGTGGCGCCGTAGGGAATCCGGCGCAGCTCCTCCCAAACGCGCCGCTGGAAAGCAGTTGCCTGGACGTCAGTGGGCAAATCGAGGTGAGGCTCCTGTCCGCGCAGGTGCGCAAGAATCTTCTCGATCCAGGTCCGGAGGCCCTTCGAGCTGCTCCCTTCGCGATCGCGACCGCCCCGCAGGAGTTCCGCGCGAGGGTACTCCTTGCGGAGCGCCGCCAGCAGGGCGTCGTCGGACTCGCCGAGATAGAGGGCGCTGATGCCGCGGCCGGTCGCACCCACCAGCAGACGCCCCAGGGGCGAAGCAACGATGGTGTAATGGATGCGCATCCCCGCTCCGCCGCGGCGATACTCGGCGGGCGTCATGCCCAGGTGCGAGGGCGCGCGTTCGTATAGACGGCTCGCGGAACCGTACCCTGCGTCATACAGTGCTGTCGTCACGTTGTCTCCTCTTTTCAGGCGCGATTTCAGGCGCCTCATTCGTTGCGCGTCGGCGTACTGATTTGGCGTGATGCCGATCGTGCTCCGGAACGCGCGTTCAAGCTGATGCGGACTCATCGCGGCGGACGCGCTGAGCGTCGCGAGTGTCATCCGTGTTTCGCCATCCGAACCGGCGCTGGGATCGGCAAGGATGCGAACATCGATTTCGCGGCAGACTCGCGCGACCGCTGCGATTTTGGGATCGGAAAGCTGGACGGCGCGCGGCCTGCAACGCCGGCACGCCCGAAAACCCTTCTGTTCGGCGGCTTCCGCGAACGGAAAGAAAATTACCTGCTCGCGCCGGGGCTTGCGCGAGGGGCACGATGGACGGCAATAAATTCCGGTCGAGCGCACGGCGTAAACAAACGCGCCGTCCGCTTTCCGGTCACGCGCCTGCACCGCTCGCCAGAAAGCTGCTCCGACGGTGCGCCGGTCGTGATTCTTCTCTGCCCCGATTTTGCGTATGAACGTCATCTCAAACCCCTCAGGTCTGAAGACCTGAGCTACATGGTTCAAACTATCGCATCTGACCGGAGGGAGCTATCCGATTCTTGCGCCCAAACTTGGGCATCGGAGGAACGGCCGCGAAGCTCCGCGCCTCCAAGGCGGCTAGGAATTGTGTATTGGGAGGTCTTTGCCAGGCAGCCTATTCCGCGCATCGGACAGCCGGCCGAAATTGCTGAAGTGGCATTGCTCATCGCCAGCGAGCGCGGCTCCTACATGACGGGCCAGACCGTCGTGGTCGACGGTGGTTTGCTCCTGTCCTTGTTGTAAACCCGCTCAGGACCAGCCAGCGCTACGACGGTGGGCCATGTTATATAATCCGCGTTCCCGTGAACGATTTGCTCCTCATTGTCCTCGGCGCGATGCTTTCCCCTCGCAGTAAGCGATCGATTCACGCGGCGCTGCGGCTCGTGTGCGAGTCCGGCGGGTGGATCCCCCCTATCACTCAATTGAGGGCGGACGCGTGAGGATACGGCCCGAGTCTGCCGGATTCATCGTGCTGCTGGGCGCGTGCGGGGCCATGCCGCCCCTCTCGGTCGACATGGGCCAGCCGGCGATGTCGCCCATTGCCCACGCCCTGGGATCGTTGCCTGCGGCGGTGGCCTACGCGCTGAGTCTGTACATGGTGGGATTCGCGACGGCGCCGGTGGTCTTCGGCCCGCTTTCCGATCGCTTCGGGCGGCGGCCGGTCCTGCTGGCCGGGTGCGCGCTGTTCGGCGTGGCCGGGTGGGGCTGCGCCGTGGCGCAGTCGATGACCTCGTTCATGGTCTGGAGGCTGATCGAAGGCGCGGGAGCGGGCGTGGGCACCGTGCTGGCCGTGGCCATCATTCGGGACCTTTTCGAAGGGCAGATGGCCCGGGCGCGGCTGTCCTACATGGGCGTGCTGACCAGCCTGGCGCCGATGATCGCGCCGACGCTGGGTGTCTGGACTCTGGCGCTGGGCGGATGGCGCAGCATCTACGCCGTGCTGGGGACGATGGGCGCCGCTCTGCTCGTTGCCGTGGGCCTGGGACTGGATGAGTCAGCCGCGCGGAAGGGAGCACAGAGTCTCGCGCCGCGGCAGCTCCTGACCAACTATTGGCGGGTGCTGGGCAACCGGACCTACCGCGGCTACGCGCTCGTTTCGGTGCTGAACTTCGGATGCCTTTTCGCCTATATCGCCGCGTCGCCGCTGTTGATGATCAACACGCTGGGGGCATCGCCGCGCGTCTATGCCTACCTGTTCGCGCTGACGGCCTTCGGGTTTATGGCCGGCGGAGTGGTGAACGGGCAGCTGAACATGCGCGGCGTGGCGGCAACGCGGCTGCTGGCGACCGGCCAGGCACTGACGATGACGACCAGCCTGCTCCTGCTGCTGCTTTCGGTGATGGGCGCCGCCACGCTGGCGACGGTGACACCGCTGCTGTTCGCGACCACCTTCGCATCTTCGCTGGTCACGCCCAACGCCACGATTGCCGCGCTCCATCCGGTGCCGGAGATCGCCGGCATGGCCTCGTCCATCATCATCTGCGCGCAGTGGCTGCTGGGCGCAGCGGCGGGCGCACTGGCGGGCTTGCTGTTCGATGGGCACACGCCGCGGGGGCTGGCGGAAGTGATGTCGGGCTTTGCGCTTGCGTCTCTGGCGGTCTATTGGGGATTCGTGCGACCATATGAGCGGCGCGTGCCCGGAGCGGAGCCGTTGGCGAAAGGGGCGGGGACGATTGAGGGCTCGTAGCAGGGCGTGGAAAACTTAACGCGGGCCTTCAGGGGTTAAAACCCCTGAAGGAGGCATGGGGGAGGGGCGGGGTGGCGCCTAACTCCCGCCCGGGATGCTGATCCGTTCATGATCCACATCGAGCAGGCGCCGCATCAGCGTCTGATCTTCCGATTCAGCGAGTGTGACTTACAAGATTCGCGGAGTCCCGATTGGAATCGGCGCAAAACTTTTCGTAGACCGCCACGTCCTGCGTGCTTCCCATGACAATGGGAACCCGGTCGTGGAGAGAGCTGGGTTGGACGTCCAGCGCGTTTTGCGTCCCAGTCGTGGCAGCGCCTCCGGCCTGGTTCATGATGAAAGCCATGGGGGCCACTTCGTAGAGGAGGCGCAGTTTCGGTTTTGGCTTTTGCGGATTGCTGCAATCGGCGGGATAAAGGAAGACGCCTCCATAGAGCAGCGTGCGATGGAAGTCGGCCACCAGGGAGCCGATGTAGCGCAGCGAGTAGGGCCGGCCGGTCGCGGCGTCCTTTTGCTTCAGATACTCGATGTATCTCCGCGTCGGTTCGTCCCAGGCGGCGACGTTGCCTTCATTGACGCTGTAATACTTGCCTTTGGGCGGGGTGAGGATTCGCTCGTGCGAGAGGATGAACTCGCCGATGCTCGGCTCCAGGGTAAAGCCGTAGACGCCCTGCCCGGTCGTGTAAACGATCATGGTGCTCGACCCGTAGAGAAAATAGCCGGCTGCAACCTGCTCCGATCCTTTCCGAAGGCAATCCCCCAGCGTGCCGTCCCCGGAAGAAGAAATTCGGCGATGGACGGAGAAGATCGTGCCGATGCTGACATTCGCTTCAATATTCGACGAGCCGTCCAGCGGGTCGTAGAGAAGGACGTACTGCCCCTTGGGAAACTTTGCGGGAATGGGGATGATGTCGGGGCTTTCCTCGGAGACCATTACGCAGAGGTGGCCGCCATGATCCATGGCCCTGTAGATCGTGTCCTGCGCAATCCAGTCCAAGCGCTTCACCAAGTCTCCCGTTACATTGGCCTCGCCGGTCCCTCCGAAGATATCCGCCAGTCCCCCGCGGTTTACCTGGTGGGAGATCACCTTGGCGGCGATCGTCAGGTCCCAGAGCAGGCCCGTCAGGTCGCCGGTCGCTTGCGGGTAGGCGCGCTCCTGCTCGAGGATGTGCCGCTGGACCGTGATCATCGATTTTGGCATGGGGAGTTCCTCTAGCCGGAATTTCCGATTTGGACCTCCGGCTCGCGCATCGTACGCTTCTCCTGCCATCGACACAACGAATTTGCCGCCAGAGCAGGCCGCCGAGCGCTCGTCCCGGAACGCAATAGGGTCAGTGGACGTGTAGTCGAATTACCGGAAACTTACCCACTACCTGGAATTTCCTTGGTTTGCCGGGGGGTACATCATAGGGCACCGGGCAGGGGCGCGCCGGGTTGACGTCGTTCTCAGCCACGCGCATATTCGGAGGCCTGTCGGTGGTTTCTTTCGGGTTTCTTGGGAGAGGGTCATGGGAGCTGCTCCGGAACGAAATGGACAGGCCGCAGTTTCGCCGCTGCGAGAAGTCGAAAAACACACCGAAAGCGTCACAGCAATATCAGGAAAACCAGGACCGCGGCGTTTTGCGCGCGTGCCGACCCACGCCATCGGCGTGGCGGCGGAGCGCAGACGCTATCCGCGCGCCATGCTGTCGCTGCCGCTGCGGCTGACGCGCATCGGCGACGCGGTGCAGCCGGTGCCGGTGACGCTGGTTACGCGGAACATCAGCTCGAGCGGCGTCTATTTTCTCGCGCCCCGCGAACTGCAACCGGGAACGGCGATCGAGTTGGAAGTGGCGCTCGTCGACCGGCCGATGGGCTTCGGGCGGGTGCAGATGTGCACGGCCGCGCATATCGTTCGCGCCGAAGACACGGATACGCCGGGGTGGCACGGCTATGCGGCGAGCTTCGATGATTTCGCGCTGAAGCGCGACGACATCCTTCCGCTGCGTTACGTCACTCGCTAAGCCGTACACCCAGTGCTGGCAGGGTTTGCTCGAACGACGCAGTGGCCTGCGCTCTCTGGTACGATTCCCTTCTGTGAGTCGAAGGCAATTCCATGCGCGCGTCGTGCTGCTCGATTGGGACGGCACGCTGCTCAATTCCTACACCGCGGATGCGCGCGCGTATCTCGCGATGTTTCGCGCGCTCGAAATCGAATGGGGAATTCCGGAACTCGAAAGGCATTATTCTCCCGATTGGTATCAGGTGTACCGGGCTGCGAAGGTGCCGCGGGCGAGATGGGCGGAAGCAAACCGGCTGTGGCGAAAGGCGTATCTCGCGGAGCGCCCTTCCCTTCTTCCCGGGGCGCGAGCCGCGCTGCGCGCGCTGAAGCAAAGATTCGTGCTGGGGCTGGTGACGAGCGGAAGCGGCGGGCGCGTGCGGCCGCAACTGCGCGGATTCGGACTGGCGGACTATTTTTCCGTGTGCGTTTGCAGCGAAGACACGCCGCGTAAGAAGCCCCATCCGGCGCCGCTTCAACGCGCGCTCAAACATCTGGGCGCCAAACGCGAGGAGTCCGTGTACGTGGGCGACGCTCCGCAGGATGTCGAAATGGCCCGGCGGGCAGGCGTGCCCGCGATCGGAGTGCTCGGCCCATTCCCCACGGCCGGGGGCCTGCGCGCGGCGCAGCCGGACCTGCTCCTGGACTCGGTCCGCGACCTGCCGCGGCATCTGCGAGGCCTTCCTTAGTTCGGCGAGCGGGGTTGGCTCGCAGGCGGCGGAGACGCTGCCGCAGGAGCCGGGGGCGCGAGAGCATTGGGCTTGAAGTCGGCCGAGCGGATGACCAGACGCAAGTGGAGCTCGTCGCCGTTCGCGTCCTTGATGTAGTCGTCAGAACTGATGTACGTCGGCAGCCAGTATTTTTCCTGAAAATTTTCCCGGTACACCTCAAAGAGCGAAAACGGCAACTGCGTGCCGCTGCCGGAGAGTTCGCTTACGAACTTACCGTACGTTTCGACGATGGCGAGATCGTGATCGTCCACGAAGATGATCCCCTGAAAGAGCAAACGGCTTCTGCTCAGCATCTTCGGCTTAACCTGAAAGGCGTAGGTGTTCAGTTCGTCGAGCTTTTGCTGCCCGGCGTAGAGGAAGTCGTAGTTCGCGATTTGGTCGCTGGTGAGGAAGAAGAGAGGGACGCTCACCATGGTGTGCACGTCCTCGAGCGAGTATTTCTCGACCTTCAAAGTGGACTCCGGCGGCTTTGTGGCGCGCCAATATCGCTGGCCGTCCGGCCGGGTGTACTCCTCGCCGACCACAGTGAACTTCCCGCCCGGGTCACCCAGCTCCTCGATGCGAACCGTCTGAGCGAAGTCGTAGGTCTCGTACACTTTCTTCGCGATGTCTTCATTCGCGGCGAATCTCCGGATGATCTCCTGCTCGGGTATCGGAGGAGGCCCCGGATGCGGCACCGAGGGAATACGCTTGACCTCGAACTTCGGGGGCGGCGCCATCGGGCCCTGATCCTGCGCGCGAACAGGGAGTGCGACGGCAGACAGAAGTGCTGCGAGCAAAGGGGTGATGAGGAGCGTGCGTCGGTTCATCGTGGATTTAGATGCCGCGCGCAGGTTTTGCGTCGAGAGCGTAATGCGCGGGCTACATCGAAAAACTATCACGGCTGTGGCGCTTGGTGATGCAAAAGATTGCGGATAGAATCGCTGGTTGACCATCCGCGGGCGGACCGTCGTGCGCGAAAAAGCCAGCGCGAAACGCTACTACGTCAGTGGGATCGTGCAGGGAGTGGGGTATCGCTACTTCGCCCAGCGGGTGGCGGAGCGGCTGGAAATCGCGGGATATACGAAGAATCTGCGCGACGGCCGGGTGGAGGTTTACGCGATCGGCTCGGAGACTTCGCATGCGGCCCTTCGGGCGGAACTCGAACGAGGGCCGCGCGGGGCTTCGGTCGAACGCGTGAGCGAGGAAGAGGCGGGGCTCGAATTGCAGTGGGCCGAGGGATTTTCGGTTGAGTACGATGACTAGGGAAAGAGGAGACGATGGACGAGCTGAAGAAACTGATCCGCGAGATTCCGGACTACCCCAAGCCGGGAATCCTTTTCTACGACCTGACGACACTGCTTAAAGACAAAAGCGGTTTTCATACGCTCGTGGACAAGCTCTGCGAGCACTACATCGGGAAGCACGTGGACGTGGTCGTTGGCATCGAGGCGCGCGGATTCATCTTCGCTCCGGCGCTCGCCTACCGGCTGGGCGCGGGCTTCGTTCCCATGCGCAAGCCGAAGAAGCTGCCATGGAAGACCGCTTCGGTGACGTATCAGCTCGAATACGGCAGTGACCAGCTTGAGATCCACCAGGACGCCGTGGCACCAAGGCAACGGGCGCTTGTATGCGACGATCTGCTTGCAACCGGAGGAACGGCGGAAGCGGCCGTCAATCTGGTGCGCAAGCTCAGCGGCGAAGTTGTCGGCGCGGCATTTGCCGTCGAATTGAATTTCCTGAATGGCCGCGCAAAGTTGCCGGGCGTGGATATATTTTCGCTGATTAGGTACGACAAGTAACCGTGGACTCAGTCGATGCTATCGGTGATTCCGGCGCTGGCGGACGACCTCGAAAAGCATCACGCCCGCGGCAACGGAAACATTGAGCGAGCGGACCGGGCCCGCCGTGGGAAGTGACACGAGAAAGTCGCAGCGCTTGCGGGTAAGTTCGTGCAGGCCTTCGCCTTCGCTGCCGAGGACGATTCCGACCGGCCCCTTTAGATCGACTTCGGTGTAGCTCTTCTCCGCGCGTTCGTCGAGTCCCACCAGCCAGTAACCGGCTTCCTTCATCTCTTCCATCGCGCGAACCAGATTCTTCACGCGCGCCACGGGCAGATGCGCGAGCGCGCCGGCGGAGGCCCGCTCGACCGTGTCGCTCAAACCGGCGGCGCGCCGCTCGGGGATGACGACGCCCTGCGCGCCGGCAGCAAGTGACGTGCGGACGATGGCGCCGAGGTTGTGCGGGTCTTCGATACCGTCGAGCAGAACGAGAAGGCCTTGCGCGGTTTTCGCGCGAAGCAAGTCCTCAAGCCCAACGGCGGGCTTGGCTGCGGCGAGCGCAGCGATGCCCTGATGCTCGCGCGTACCGGCGAGGCGATCGACCTGCTGGCGGTCCTCGAAGCGCACCGGCACGCCGCGAGATTTCGCCAGGCGCACGACTGCTTCGACGCGCTCCCCATGCCGGCCGCGCGCGATCACGATGCGGTCGAGTGGCCGCCCCGCGGTTAGCGCTTCTTCGACTGCGTGGAATCCGGTCATCCAGTTCATGGCGTGCTGCACATCCCCGATCCGAAGAGCCTACAGCAGCGACGAAAGCAACAGCAGATCCCTCACCGCCATCCGCAAAAGACGCGGCTGGGTTCGGGATGACAACGGCGTCAATCGAGCGCGGCGCAGAATTCGAGCATGCGCTGCCGCGTACCCTTCACCGGTACGGCGAAACCGATTCTCGCTGCCGCGTCGAGCAGCAGGATGACGCGGTCAAGCTCGCCCTCGCCGGCGCGGCCCGCGAGCGCTAGGCGAATCGGGAAAAAGAGCGACCGGCCCCGGTGCGGCAGCGCCGCCTTCATGCCGTCGATGATCTCCTTGAAGCGGTCCGAATCGACATCTCCGCCATCGAGAACGCGGTTCGCGAGTTCGCGCATTACTTCGCGCGCGCCTTCGCGGGCGAGCACGGCCTGGTTCGCTGTGTTCTGCAACAAGGCCGCCGCCTCGTAACCGAAAACCAAAGCGAGTAATTCGGTAAGCGCGGCGCGGTCGGCTGCGTGAGGCCCGAGGAGATCCGCCGCGCAGGTGCACCATACCGCCAATGCCGCTTCGGCGTCCGCATCGCACGATTGATCGATCCAGCCGCGCTCGCGCAGGATCGCCGCGACATCCCCGCTCGTGAAAAGATTCACGGCCGAGGGGGCTGGTTCCGCTGACGTGTCGGGAGACATGGAAGGATTCTACTGCTGCCCCACGGTGGCGATGGCGTGAGCGGCGATGGCTTCGCCGCGCCCGATTTCGCCGGTACCTTCGTTGGTCTTCGCCTTCAGGTTGATCTGCTCGGTCGTGATGCCGAGCGATTTTGCGAGCGCGGCGCGCATGGCGGGAAAATGGGGGCCGAGTTTGGGGCGTTCGCAGATGACGACCGCATCGAGATGCACGATGCGAAGGCGGCGATCGGCCAGCAGCTTCTTCGTGTGCTCAAGGAAGAGCAGGCTCGAAACACCCTTCCACTTGGGGTCGGTATCCGGGAAGTGCGTGCCGATGTCGCCGAGGCCGGCGGCACCCAGCAGCGCATCGCAAAGCGCATGGCTCAGCACGTCGCCGTCGGAATGCCCTTGCGAGCCCTTCTCGAACGGGACTTCGATTCCGCCGATCATGAGTTTGCGGCCTTCGACGAGGCGGTGAAGATCGTAGCCGATTCCGGAGTAGGTCATTGTATGGGCCTGTTTGACGGGTCGCCCGGCATAGATTGGTCCCGTTTGATTCGCCTCTGCCTCATCATGAAAAACCAAAGGCCGAGGATGACGACGAACGGCGAGAGGTTGAGGGCAACGTTCTGCCAGTTTGGTTCGGATGCATTCGACACATCAATGGAAACGCCCTGCTTTCGCAGCCGCTCGGTCAAATCCGGGATCACCTCTTTAGGGATCGTGACTTTGAATTGTTGAGGCGGCTGCCGAAGCTGCCCGTCAATTTCGGCAGTCTCTTTCCAATCAAAGAGTTTTGCACTAGCCACGTTGTTGTTGTCCACATGATTCATGAAATCCGAATAGGTCATCGATGGGACGGACTTCTGGTTGGGAGACTTGGAGGCCATCTGCCAGAGCACGGTCGCCAGAGCGACCATGAGCACCCAAAACAAGATCGTGCGCGTGGTATTGGGCATCCCGACGCGCGGCCGCTGATCCGGCGCAAAACTCATACCGGCTCCTTGCGGCGCTCCTGGTCCAGATAGAAGCGGGCGAGTTCCATGTCGGAGGGGCGCGTGATCTTGATGTTGCGCTCGGAGCCGAGAACGACAAAGACGTCGTGGCCGAAGCGCTCGACAAGCGCCGCCTCGTCCGACGCGGTCACGTCGTCCTGCTGCGCCTTGCGGAACGCGTCGCGGAGCAGCGCATAGGAAAACGCCTGCGGCGTCTGGGCCAGTACGATGCGCTCGCGCGGGATCGTGGCCGAGATCAGGGCGACGTCCTCGGGCAGGCTCGCGCGCTTCACTTCCTTCACCGTGTCGATGGCCGGAATGCCAAGGATGGCGGCGCCCCGGGCGCGCGCTTCGGCAATCACACGCTCCAGCTGCTCCCGCGTGACGAACGGGCGCACGGCGTCATGCACCAGAACGATCTCGGTTGCCGGGTCGACCTGCGCCAGCGCGTTTGCGACGGACTGCTGCCGCGTGTCGCCCCCGTGGATCACGCGGGCGGGGCGGCCGAGGCCTGCCTTGGCGACTTTATCCTGCAACGGCACGACGTCATCAGCGCGCGTGGCGATGAAAAAGTCCGTGATGGCCGGGCAAGCGGCGAGCCGCCGCAGCGTGAAGAGGATCACGGGCACGCCGTCGAGCTCAAGGAACTGTTTGGGCAGGTCGGCGCCCATGCGAGTGCCCAGGCCGGCAGCCGGAACGATGGCGGCAATTCGACTCATCGGAGGGATAGCAGTCTAGCGCAATCGAGGCGCCGGGAGCGAGCGCGGGGCACGCGGGCGTTCCCTAAGAACGCCCGGATTCGGGATAGAGCGGCCGGGGCGGACGCTCTCCGCCGGGACCGCTGCCCTGCTGGGCTTCCGCTGAAGGAGCGGGGACGGGACGCGGCGTCTGTTCGCCGCGTTCATCGTAGCGTCCGAAGATCATCTTGCCGGCGGTGGTCTGATGGACGGAAGTAACGACGATATCGATCGTCTTGTTGATCATTTTGCGCGCGCCGTCGACGACCACCATCGTGCCGTCGTCGAGGTACGCGACGCCCTGATTGTATTCCTTTCCTTCGCGGAGGATGAAAACTCGCATCGTCTCGCCGGGCAGGACCACAGGCTTCAGAGAGTTGGCGAGCTGGTTGACGTTCATGATTTCGATACCTTGCAGCGTGGCGACCTTGTTCAGGTTGAAATCGTTGGTCACGACCTTGGCATCGTAGCGCTTGGCCAGCTCGAGCAGCTTCATATCCACGTCGGCAATATTCGCGAAATCGTCGTCGGCGATCTGCACGTCGAGGTTCGGCATCTTCTGTATCCGCTGGAGCACCTCAAGCCCGCGCCGCCCGCGCTGCCGCTTCAGCGGGTCGGCCGAGTCGGCGACAAGCTGGAGTTCGCGGAGGACGAACTGCGGAATGATCACGGTGCCGTCGAGAAAGAGCGCGTCGGCAATGTCCGCCACGCGGCCGTCGATGATAACGCTCGTATCGAGCAGCTTGACGGAATGCCGGGCGCTGCGCTCGCTGCCGAAAAGGCCGCCGAGCGCCTGCAAATTCAGCATGTCGCCCTTGTTGGCACCGAGCACCAGTCCGATATAGGCCATCACCAGGAAGACCGAGAGGCTGAAGAACGACCGCGTGCTCTCCGGCATCGTGGTGTGCATGAGGATGAGCGACGTCAGGTAGGCGCCGAGTATTCCGAGAATCGACCCCGCGGCAGCGCCGATCAGCCTGCGAAGGCTCGCCTTCCGCAGGCGCACTTCGAAAAGGATTACGGCAAACGCGAACAGAAAGCCCGCCAAAGCCCCGTATTCCCTCGACAGGCTGAAAGGCCGGAAGTGGAAGCCTGCCGCCGTGCACACGATCGTGAAAATGAGACGGAACGCGAGCAGGTCCCAGAACGTGCCGACCTGATCCCGAGACGGGCGAGAAAGAACGACGGGTTTCGGAGACAAATTGTCGGAGGCTGCGCCGGCCGGAACCCGGCCGGGTACGTTAGAAGGCCTCGCCATGGTTGCACCTTATGAATTTATGAACGTATGAGTCTACAAAGACCCAATGGTTCGATTTCCCCTCCGGCGCTATGAGAAACCTGCTTTCGCCACCGGTATGAATAAGACCGCTAGAAAAAGATTATGGCGCCAGTATAGCACCGGGAGCGAAGCGGGAGTCAAACGCGAACGCCGAAGGAACGTCAGAGATAGTAGCGCGGCACGCGGCGGCCAAGGGCACAGAGCAGATCGGAAGTGACGGTGCCGATCTCGCGGGCCACGTCGGAAACGCGAATCTCGGCGTCGCCGTCGCGGCCGTAGATCGTCACCAGGTCGCCGAGGGCGACGTCCGGCACGCCGGTGACGTCGAGCGTAGTCAAATCCATCGAGATTGCTCCCACGAGCGGCACACGGCGCCCGCGCACGAGCACGCACCCGCGGTTCGTCCGCTGGCGCAGGATGCCGTCGGCGTATCCGGCGTTGATCACGGCAATGCGCGACGGCCGCGCGGTGACGAACTTGGCGCCATAGCCCACTGGCTCCCCCGGCGGAAGATCGCGCAGCGTAACGATGCGCGCGCGGAGCGAGAGGCTAGGCTCGACGGGCAAGCGGCGCCGCACCTCCTGGCCCTTTTCCGGAGGGTCGAACGACTGGTAATAGCCGTAGATGATCGCGCCAGGGCGAACCATGTCCGCCCAGGTGCTTGGGCGAGCGCAGATCGCACCACTATTGGCCATGTGCACGATTCCCGGAGAGATTCCGAGCGCGCGCATGCGGTCGAGGCAGCGGCGGAACGTCTGCTCCTGCTCGTCCGTCTGGTGCGCGCTGAAATCTTCGGCAGAGGCAAAATGCGTGAACGTGCCCTCGAGCGCGATGTGCCGGCAGTCGGCGAGCGCGCTCGCGAAGGCGTCGATTTCCGACGGGGAAAGCCCCAGGCGGTTCATCCCCGAGTTGATTTTCAGGTGAAAGCGCAGGCGAGCCGATTTGCCGCGCGCCGATTTTGCCGCGCGTTCGAGATGGCCCACGTCTTCGAGACGCGTCACCGTGGGAATGAGGTCATGCTTGATGAAGCGCTTTTCTTCGCCCGGCCAGAAGCCCGTGAGGACGAGGATCGGCTTTCGGATGCCGGCCTCGCGAAGCTCGATACCTTCGTTTCCGCAGGTCACGCCGAAGCGGTCCGCGCCGGCCCTTTCGAGCGCCTTGGAGATCGGAACCGCCCCTAGGCCATAGGCGTTGGACTTGACGACCGCGAGAATCTTCGGCTTCGGCCCGATGTGCCGGCGGATTACCTTCAGATTATTCGCGATCGCCTTCAGCGAGACTTCGGCCCAGAGCGGGCGTCCTTCGCATCGAGCGGCACATGAAGTCGGTTTCGTCATGTTCTTTTAGAATGCCAGACTCTACCTCGATCGCGCGATGAAAATTCGTCCGGAAAATCTCCGCGCACCGTTTGGGTAAACACCCGCTCCGGATTCTTGCATCTCGCGTGCCTGTCTTCGTGGCAATGAAGGCAAATGTCCACCGCCTCGCAACCTCTGGAAACAAGCTACTTAAAGTTCGCGTTAGGCTCGAATGGTTTCGAGTGTACGGAGAGGCTGCGGGTGGCGCGACACGCCTGTGGCCGCGGGACGACGCTGACGGAGGCTCGTCCCGCGAGGTCTTCCGGGACGCACACTCCCCGCTGGGGCTACTCTTCGGGTCCGGAATTCCACGTGTCCGGCGCAGCTTCCTCGAAGCGCGTGTGGCGCGCCAGAAAGACGAAATTCCGGGTGCCTGTGGGGCCGTTGCGCTGCTTGGCGATGATGATTTCGGCTTTGGCGCGGTCCTCTTCCGGCATGTCGGTCTTGTAGAAGTTCGGCCGGTTGATGAACAGGACGACGTCCGCATCCTGCTCGATGGCGCCCGACTCGCGCAGATCGGCGAGCTGCGGCTTGCGCTCTTCGCGTTCCGGCGCGCGCGTCAATTGGCTGAGCACGATGATAGGCACTTTCAACTCCTTCGCCAGGCCCTTCAATGCGCGGGACATGCCGGCGACTTCCTCCTGCCGGTTGCTCGTCCGGCTGGTGCCCGTGGGAACGACGAGCTGAAGATAATCCACGATCATGAGCGAGAGCCCGCGGTCGCGCTTCAACCGGCGCGCCTTGGCGCCCATTTCGAGCACGGTTGAAGACGCGGAATCGTCGATCCAGATCGGCGCGTCGCCAAGGTTCGCCAGCGCGCCCGTTACCTTGCTCCAGTCGTCGCGGCTCAGGTGCCCGGTGCGAAACTTGTGCGCATCCACGCGCGCCTCGGAGGCCAGCAGGCGGAGCAGCAGCGACTCCTTCGACATTTCAAGGCTGAAGATCGCCACGTGCTCGCGCTGGCGCAGCGCCACATTTTCGGCGATGTTGAGCGCGAGTGCCGTCTTCCCCATCGAAGGCCGCGCCGCAAGAATAATCAGTTCGGAAGGCTGCAGGCCGGCCGTCTCATTGTCCAGACCGGGATAGCCCGTGGCGAGCCCCGTGATGCGGCGGCCCTCGCTGAAAATCTTCTCGAGCCGCTCGTACCCGTCCTTGACGAGTTCCTTTACGCCGATGAGGCCCGCCTTGACCCGGTCCTCGGCGAGCTGGAAGATTTGCGATTCCGCGCGGTCGAGAATTACGTCGGCGTCGTCTCCCGCGGCCAGCGCCTGCTCCTGGATCGCGGATGTGGAGTGAATCAGGCTCCGCAGGATCGCCTTTTCTTTGACGATGCGCGCGTAGTGGTCGACATTCGTCACGCGCGGCAAACCGTCGGCGAGCTGTGAAAGATAGGCAACGCCCCCCGCCGCTTCGAGGTCGCCGCGGCGGTTGAGGTCCTCCATTAGCGTGATCGTGTCGATCGCCTGCTGCTTCTCGCTGAGCTGCACCATGCGCTCGAAGATGTGCCGGTGCTGCGGAAGGAAGAAGTCCTCCGAGCGCAGGACCTGTACGGCCGCATTGAGCGCGTGATTATCGAGCAGGACCGCGCCGAGAATGCTGCGTTCGGCTTCGAGGTTTTGCGGAAGAGGTCGTTCGAGTGTGGTATCGCTGGCCATGCCTATTCGCTTTATATTCGCCCAAGTCGGGCTCTGACGCAAGAGCGCTGTTTTTCGAACAGCGCGATCATTTTATCGAAGGCTGAAATCACTTTCGTCTCCGCGCTTCCGGCTCGCAATGCAACGAACATTCGGTTTTCTCCGTACGCGAAGCATTCTGACACTGCGAGCGCACACGTCAATCGGGAAGGCCTGTGGACTTTTTCGGAAAAGTGGAAAAGCGGCGATCCGACGAGGACCGCCGTCCCGAGTGAGCAGCGCGAGATCGTCTACTCTTCTTTCTTTACGGCGAGCTTCACGCTGGCGGTGACTTCGCGGTGGAGCTTGACGGGAATCTCGTATTCGCCGACGAGCTTGATCGGATCGGCGAGCACGATCTTGCGCTTGTCGACGGTGTATCCCTTGGCGGCGAGCGCTTCGGAGATATCGGCCGAGGTCACCGAGCCAAAGAGCTGATCGTTCTCTCCGGCCTTGCGCGAGAGTTCGAGCGCGACGCCCGCGAGCAGTTCGGCGAGCTTCTGCGCCGCTTCCTTCTCGGTGGCTTCCTTCATCGCAAACGCGGCGCGCATCTTTTCGAGGCGCTTCATGTTGCCCGCGTTCGCCTCAAGAGCGAGTTTGCGGGGCAAAAGAAAATTCCGCGCGTAACCCTCGGCCACTTCGACCACCTGGCCGCGCGTGCCGAGCTTTTCGACGTCTTCCTGGAGAATGATTTGCATGATTCCTACCCTCGATCCTTCGGCGTTCCGAAAACCAAAAGCAGATCCCTCGACTCATCTCCCGGGCTCGACTAGCCGTCGACCCGGGAGCCCTTCTTTCATCCGCAAAGAACGCGGCTGGGTTCGGGATGACAATGACAGTGGGGCTCGACTACAGTTCGGCGGCGAAGGGCAGCAGCGCGATATTCTGCGCCCGCTTGATCGCCACGGTCAGCCAGCGCTGATGCCGCGCGCAGGTTCCCGTCATGCGGCGCGGAAGAATCTTGCCGCGCTCCTGAAGGAACGGCGCCAGAATCTCGGCTTTCTTGTAGTCGATGAAGTCGGACTTGTCCACGCAGAAGCGGCAGACCTTTTTCTTGCGGACAAAGCTTCGCTTGCCGCGCTTCATGGGTCCGCCGGGTCTGGCTCCCTGTGGCCGTCCTCCGGGTCCGCCCGGGCCGCCTCCTCCGAAACGCGGCGGTCCCGATGGCCCCGATGGTGCTGATGGCGGCGGTGCCGGCGGGTCTTGACGCGGTGCGTTTTCTTCTGCCATTCGATTTCTCCCTGACTAAGGTGTAGTGGCGGCCTGTTCACCGCCGCTGGGCGCTGCCGGCGTCGCTGGCGCCGCTGCGGGTGCGGTCTTGCGCGGACGGCGAGCGGCACGGCGCTCGCGGTGCCGCTTCAATTTTTCCTGCCGCTTCAATTCCTCGTCGAGCCGCACCGTGAGGTATTTGATGACGGGGTCGGCAACCTTCAGCCGGCGCTCGAGTTCCTTGACGACTTCGCCGTGGCTCGATCGGACGGTCATGTACACGTAGAACCCCTCGCGAAGACGCTGCACGCGATAGGCCATGCGCTTCCGGCCCCACTTCTCCGTCTTCTCGATCTTGCCGCCCTTCTCGACGGCGGCGTGCTCGAGTGTCGAGATCACTTTGTCGACGTCTGGCTCGGGCGTGTCCGGCCGGCAGATAAAGATCAGATCGTACAAACGCTCTTCCATGTGTCCTCTCGATTCCTTGCGTTCCTGCTTCTATTGCAGATCTTCTTCCTCGGGCGTTGCCTTACGATTGAACCGCGACATCGCCTTGGTCAAACCTTCGGTCAAAATCAGTTCGACCGCGTCGGCCGCATCGGCGGCCATCTGTTGCGCGATTTGCCGCTCGTCCCGCCCCATCGAGCAGAGCAGGTAGTCCTTGCGATCACCCCACTGCTGCTTGGGCTGGACGCCCATCCGGATGCGAATGAATTCGTCGGTTCCGATCGCGCCAATGACCGACTTCAGGCCTTTATGCGTGCTGTTGACACCCCGGTCCCGAATCCGCAACATGCCCCAGGGCAGATCGACCTCATCGAAGAGGACGATCAGTTCCGCCGGGCCGGACTCGTACCGCTCGAGCAGCATCCGCACGGCCACGCCGCTCAGATTCATCATCGTCTGCGGCTTGGCCAGGATCACTTCCTGGCCTGCGATTTCCCCGCGTCCCACCAGGGCCTTCGCCTCGGGCCGCGTAACCCGGATGTTCGCCCGCCCGGCCAGCGCATCGACGGCGAGAAAGCCCATGTTGTGCGGCGTCCACTCGTACTCCGGACCGAGGTTACCGAGGCCGACGATCACTTTCATACACGGCTCACACAGGGCGCATGTCGCGCTCCGAATTGCGCATGGGCGCGCTGGATTCTTCGCTGACGGCCCAAGGCGCCTCGGCTACTTCTCCTTGCCCTTCTTTTCGGGCTTCTCGGCCTTCGGAGCCGCCTCCGTGGCGCCCTCGGCTTCGCCCTCTTCCGCTTCCTTCTTGCCCTTCTTGATGACCTCGGGCTCGGCGGGCGCGGTCTCGACCGCCACGGCCGCTTCGGGCGCGGGCTCTTCTTCCTTCTTGAGAATCACGACGTGAGCGAGCACGCGCTGCGGGTCCGTGAGGAGCTTGATCTTCTGCGGGTCGATCGGAAGGTCGCTGGCGCGAAGCTGCTTGCCGATCAGGAGTTCGCTGACGTCCACCTTGAACTCCTCGGGGATGTCGCCCGGCAGGCACTCGACTTCGACTTCGCGCGTGACCGTTTCGAAAATGCCGCCTTGCATCTTCACGCCCTGCGGCTCGCCGAATGTGTGCACCGGCACGCGGACGCGCATGCGCACGTCCATCGCGATGCGGAGCAGATCGACGTGCAGGAGCGACCCGCTCAGCGGATCGACCTGCCAGTCCTTCAACATGGCTTTTTCTTCCGCGCCGCCGGCGACGCGCACGCTGAAGATCGTGTTGTGGCCGCTTTCCGACCTCAGGATGCGAGCCACCTGCTTCGCATTCACGGCGAGCGAAACGGAATCCTTGCGGCCGCCATAGAGAATCGCCGGAACCTTGCCGCCCCGGCGCGTGCGGCGGGCGGCGTTCTTGCCGCGCTCGTCGCGAACTTCGCCTTCGACTGTAAACGTTTCCATTTGCCTTTTCCTTAACGCATGCCTCGGGTCTGAAGACCCGAGCTACCTTTCATCAAATGAACAGCTCGCTGATCGAAGTTTCTTCGTGAATCGACTGGATGCCGCGGGCCAGCAACGGCGCCACGCTCAGCACCTTGATCTTCGGCAAATTCCGGGCCGCGTCGCTGAGCGGCACGGAATCGGTCACGACCACTTCCTCGATATCCGATTTCATGATCCGCTCGACGGCCGGACCCGACAGCACCGGATGCGTGCAGGCCGCGAAAACTTTCGTTGCGCCGTTTTCGAGCAGCGCCTCGGCGGTTTTGACGAGCGTGCCGGCCGTGTCGATGATGTCGTCGACCACGAGTGCGGGGCGGCCCGCCACGTCGCCGATCAGGTGCATGACTTCGCTGACGTTGATATCGATGCGGCGCTTATCGACGATGGCCAGCGGCGCGTCGATCCTCTTCGCGAAAAGGCGCGCCCGCTCCACGCCGCCCGCGTCCGGCGAAACCACTGTGATCGGCCCGAGCTTTTTCTTCTGAAAATACTCGACCAGCACGGGCGCGGCGTACAGGTGATCCACCGGAATATTGAAATACCCCTGAATCTGCGGCGCGTGCAGGTCCAGCGAAAGCACGCGGCTCGACCCCGCCGTCTCGAGCAGGTCCGCAACGAGCTTGGCCGAGATCGCGACGCGCGGGCGATCCTTGCGGTCCTGGCGCGCGTACGGGTAATACGGAATCACCGGCGTAATGCGCCATGCCGAAGCCCGCTTGAAGGCGTCGATCATCAACAGCAGCTGCATCAGGTGATGATTCACCGGCGTGCAGCACGGCTGCACGACGAACACGTCGGCGCCGCGCACATTTTCCAGAACCTGATAGCGTGACTCGCCGTCGGAAAAATGTCCGTGCTCGGCTCTTCCGCGCGGCACTCCGAGCTGGGCGCAGATGGCGTCCGCCAAGGCAATATTCGCCGTGCCGCAGAAGACCTTAAAATTGTTGCCTTCGACGAGAATCACCCCACCCCCGGTCAAGCAATCACACGCCAGCCCAGTGCGCGGCCATACTTTCCCCTGGATAGAGTTTCGACGACGAAAACTGAATCTTCCGGGAACGCACGAGCGGCTCGGCGCGCCTGCGCTGGGTTTCGGAATACTCCGAACACCGCCGACCCGCTACCCGCCAGCGCGGCATCTGCAGCTCCTCGCTTGAGCAATGCGTCCCGGATTGCTTTGAGGCGCGGATGGCGGCTGAAAACGGGCCGTTCGAAATCGTTTGCGACCGTTCCCTGCCGGCTCCAGCACAGAGCGCAGAACCCCCAAATATTAGGGGGTTTCGCGCGGTTTGTCAATTCCGCCGAGACCCACTCGTAGGCGTCTTTCGTGCTGACCGCAATTCCTCGCGGAGAAACCACGACGATCGTGCTCGGGGGCGCATCCGGCAGGGGGTAGATTTCATCGCCACGATTGACAGCAAGGGCGCGGCCCCCGAAGAGAAAGAATGGCACATCCGCCCCGAGACTCGCTGCGATTTCCATGAGCCGCGGCAGAGGCACCTGCCATCCAGTCAGCCGCAGCATGCCGATCAGCGCGGCCGCGGCGTCGCTCGATCCCCCGCCCAGGCCTCGCGCCACGGGAATTTTCTTGTCCAGGTGCGCAGACACGCTGCCTCGAAACCCGATTTCGCGACTGATGGCTTCGATCGCGCGCCACACGAGATTTTCGGGACCCAACGGCACCGTCGGATCGTTCGACTGCAAGAAGAATGAGGTACCTGCCGAGCCCGGGATGACGGAAAGCTCCAGCGTGTCCCGCAGCGAGATTGCCTGGAAAATCGTGCGCAGCTCGTGATAGTCATCCGGGCGTTTTCCCAGGACATGCAAGCAGAGATTGATTTTTGCGAACGCCGGCAGGCGCACCGATCTCGTTTTCGCGGCACTTTTCGCAACGGGCATGCGGGGAGCTTACTGCGGTTTTGTCTCAGCCGGAGGAGTTTTCTGCGCGAGGCGCCGCTTGAGATTCCTCAATTGCGTTTCGACCTCGCTGGCCTTGTCCGCCTCGTAATCGGCGGGCAGCGCCTTCTGCCATTCGGCCAGCGAGCGCTCCAGAATCTCAGCCGCGCGCTCGGTCTGGCCAAGCTTGATATACACCGCGCCGAGATGGCTGAGGATCGTCGGGTCGTGGCCTTCCCGGTCGACCGCCTTGCGCATGTACTCTTCGGCTTCGGCGAGCTTGTTCTGCTTGTAGTAGACCCAGCCCAGGCTGTCGAGGTAGGCGCCGTTGTTCGGTTCCTGCTTGACGGCGCTCTCGATCATCGAAGTGGCCTCGTCCAGGTGGATGCCGCGATCCGCGAACATGTATCCCAGATAGTTCAGCGCGGGCGCGTTGTCCGGACTCGCCTCCAGCACCTTGCGAAACTGCTGCTCGGCCTGATCGAACTTCTTCTGCCGCTCGTAGATCGCGCCCAGCAGGAACCAGGCGGCCTGTTTATCCGCCGGCGAATGCGCCATCTCCTCGGCCTTTTCGGCCGATTGTTCGGCATCGGCGTATTTCCGGCCGCGCTGTTCGACCTGCGCGATGTCGATGTAAATCGGCTGGTCGGCGTCGTTTCCCTGCAACAGGCCCTGCAATAGCTGCCGGGCCGTGGCGGTTTCGGATTTCTCCGCATACATCATGGCCAGTGTAACCGTCAAATCCGGATCTTTCGGCGAATCGTCCAGCGCCTTCTTGGCTTCGGCGATGGCGCGGTCGATGTCGCGGCTCTCGCGGTAGGTGTTGATCAAGAGCAGCCGGGCGCGCTTCTGCGAATCGGGACCTAGCTTCCCCATCTCCTGGAACGTGTCGATCGCCGCCGGGAAGTTCTGCTGCTCGCTGTATGCGTGGCCGAGCTGCTCGTACAGGATCGCGAGCGCGTTCGCATTGCCTCCCTCGCCGCCGGCCTGACCCTTGACTCCCGCAATGGCGTCGGTGAGCACCTTGACCGCATCGTCGTAGCGGCCTTCGTCCTCATAGAGCAGCGCTTCGTTGTAGAGAATCTCAAGACTTCCGGGAGAGAGCTGCTTCGCGCGCAGCAGGCTCGCCTCCGCCTCGTCGAAATTCCCCAGCCGGCGGTCGAGCTGCGCCATGCGCAAATAATTTTCGGCAGTGCCGGGCTCGAGCTGCGAAAGCTTCTTGTACTGTTCCAGCGCGTCGGCGTACTTATCTTGCGAAAGCAGCGCCTCCGCCAGCCCGTGGCGGTGGCCGGGGTCGTCCGGGTCGCCTTCGATGGCTTTGCGGTAGGCTGCCTCGGCCTTGGCGTAATCCTTTGACTTCGTATAGGCGTCGCCGAGCAGGTCGTAAACATCCGGCGACGAGGACTCGTCGACCGTCTGTGTCAACAGGTCGATCGCTTCCTGGGACCGGCCTTCGTCGATCAGGAGCTGGCTCAGTTGTTCGAGAGCAGGTTCGTTGTCCGGCTCCCGCTGAACGATTCCGCGAAGCACCTTTTCTGCTTCGTCATGCTGGTTCTGGAAACGGTAGAGCCGCGCGAGCCACAGCGCGGAATACGTATCGCGCGGATCGATTTTCAGAATGGCCTGAAACTGCTCGACCGCCTTCTGGAGATTCTCCTGCTGCACTTCGCCCGTGCCCATGTCGCCGAGCGTGCGCACGTAAATTCGTGCCAGCAAACGGTGGGCATCCACGTTGTCCGGATCAATTTTCAGCACTTCCTGCGCCTGGAGCGTGGCCTCGCGGATGTGACGCGATTTTGCATAGATTTCGGCGAGGCGCTCCTGTACGACCGCTGACCCCGGATCCAATTCGAGCGCCTTCTTGTAGGATTCGACGGACTCCTCCGCCTGTTCGGTGCTGTTTGTGATTTCGTATTGCAGTTCCTGAAGATGGCCCGTCGTGAAGTAGTAGTAGGCATCCGCGCGGGCCGACTCATCCGCCGCTTTCGAACCGGCTGGCGGCTGCGACGAGGCCTGAGTCGGAGCCTGCGTTGCCTGGCCAGCAGGGGCGGCCTTCGCTGCGGAAGTCAGCGCGCCGAGCATGACGGCCAGGGCGCAGGTGCTAAGAACCGTTTTCATTATGAGAGCCAATTCCCCATTATCGTATAGGCATTCGGAACCGTCAAAGCATTCCCCGGCGGGGTAGTGGGTCAGTTTGAATTTCTTGGCCCTTGAAGCCATGCGGGAATTGTGGCACTATGCCCACATGCCAAACCGCTCAAGCAAGCCACAGCCAGACGTAAACCAGATAGCCGCCAGCATCGTAGCCCAGCTAGCCGGGGAGCCATTGGGAGGCCGAAACCCAGCGGCGGTAGCGCTGGGGCGCATTGGTGGCCTAAAGGGTGGCCCCGCAAGAGCCAAGAAGCTCAGTAAGGCACGTCGCAGCAAAATAGCCAGAAAAGCAGCCAATGCCCGCTGGAACCCAAAGAAAAAGACCCTCTAAATCCTTTGTTGTCAGCAATTCTAAACCATTGCTGCGCTGGTTTGAACTTGTGTGCATGAACTGCGGAGAGCGCATTTTGTCAATACAAGGCACGCGATATTTTGGTGGGTGGATTCCGCATGAGGACTGTGGATACGAGACGCAATTCAAGGAGTCCACATGCACAGGGCCTTGTCGACAAATTGCAACTCGCCCGCTGGTCCGTGCCAATCGCAATTAGCATCCTCACACCACACTTCAATCTGTTTGACAGCCGCATGGATGGTTGAATCTGGAAGCCGAGGGTTACCGGAGGCCAACGTGCAAGTTACCGGCCCACGGCACTTCCTGCATTTGTACAGTAGGACGTACATATATTCTTGGGGCATTCAAGCTGCCTTTCACAAAGAATCCCCTCCCGCACGGCGCAAATCGTGCGGGAGGGTGTCTCCGCTGGACTTATCCCGGCCAGCGGCATGGGCTACCGCCACGGATGACAGCGGCCCGCTTCCGTCCAGTTGTCATATTGGCTCAATGACAACTTCGACGGTTCCATCCGGCTTAACCCGGATGGTTACCTTCTGTTTCATGGCCGCAGTCTAACACCAAAGGCGGTAGCCCCTAGAATCAAAGATACTTCTTGACATGCATGACCGCTCAAGCATAGAATGGTGTCAGATAAGGAGACACCATGAACCGCTTGAGCGAAGCCCAAAGAGTCCAAGTCATCGCGGCGCTGGTTGAGGGCAATTCAATCCGCGCCACGGTGCGCATGACGGGTGTGGCAAAGAACACGGTCATCAGGCTTCTTGAGGAAGTTGGGACAGCGTGTGCGGAGTATCAGGATGGGGCTTTCCGTAACCTGCCGTGCAAGCGAATCCAATGTGACGAAATCTGGAACTTCTGCTACGCCAAGGACAAGAACGTTCCCGAAGAAAAGCGCGGTCAATTCGGATTCGGGAGCGTGTGGACGTGGGCGGCTATCTGTGCGGACACGAAACTGATTCCGAGTTGGGTTGTAGGCACGCGGGATGCGGGCACGGCCTATGCGTTCATGCACGATCTGGCGGGGCGGCTCCGAAACCGCGTGCAGCTAACCACGGACGGGCATCGCACGTATCTGAATGCGGTTGAAAGCGCGTTCGGTTCCGCGATTGACTATGCCATGCTGGTCAAGATGTACGGAAGCGATGCGAGCGAGGGCGAATCACGCTATAGCCCAGCCGAGTGCATCGGCACACAAAGCGCAACGATTACAGGGCATCCGAATCCGGTTCACATTTCCACTAGTTACGTCGAGCGTCAAAATCTAACGATGCGCATGGGAATGCGCCGTTTTACGAGGTTGACCAATGGCTTCTCAAAGAAAGTCGAAAATCTCCGGCACGCGGTCGCGCTCCACTTCATGCACTACAACTTCTGCCGCGTCCACCAAACGCTCCGCGTCACCCCGGCAATGGAAGCGGGAGTCTCCGATCACGTCTGGTCAATCGGGGAAATCGTCGGATTACTCAACGCCGGGGAGCAAAAAGCAGCCTAACGAAGATTCGTTCGACAGGAGATACGAGCTGTTCCTGCGCTCATGGTGCAGGATGATGGAACGGCCCTATCCGCCGAGAGATTCGATTTCTTTATCGAACGATTTTTGAAAACTGGTCCATCGTTCCGGGTTCAACATTGGTTTCCCGTCGCCAGCAGGGATATGTTTCATCGTGGCGATTAATGCGGTTTGGCTGGCCTGTAGGCGCTGAACTACCTCCAAAATTTGGTTTAGCCGACGTTCAATTTGGGCATTCGGATTAAATTGTCCCTGTCCAGCGTGAGTGTCCATATGGACTCCTTTCGGCAAGGCAATCAAGGAGCCAATCTTAACTCTTTTTGTTGGATTAGATTCAAACTGACCCACTACCCCCGGCGGCAGTAGTGTCTAATTTGATTTTCTGAGTTGGTCCACAAGTTTCTTGGCCTCTTTCATTCTCTCTTTGTAGAAAGTTGGGCTTATAAGGATTTCTTTGCCTCCCACTCGCATCCGTTCTTTGATGCCCTTCTTCGACAAAAATAAGGCTAGCGCCGTGTAGGTCTTTATTTCCTTCTCCAAGAACTGAATCACTCGTCGTTTAGATTCATCCAATTTTCACCTCCGATTTGACAATCATGGTCTAATTAAAGAGAGAAAAAGCCCGACCGCGAATTCGGCCTTTGTCTTTTGTCGCCTCACTTCTACCACATCCAAATCAGGACAGCACCCGGGCGGCGCGTTCCTCGCAGCCGCTAATGCCTATCTTATGCGACGCGCAGAACGGGAATTAGGATGCAAGAAGATTTTGCGATTGTCTTCGAGCACGCTTTCAGGGGAACATCGGCGATTCAGGGAGAGGGCATGGCGCGATGACACGTAGCTGCGTCACACGATCCGCTCTGGTGGTGTGTCTCGCCTCGCTCGCGTTCGCGGCGCTTCCCGGAAGTGCGCGCGCGCAAGGCGCGAACGGCGCGGGGACGGCGTCGGCCCCTCCTCAGGCGCCCGCTTCTTCCCCCGCGCCCTCCCCGGCGCCCCTTCCGAAAGCAACGCTTGCGGATTTCGCATGGCTGGCCGGACGCTGGCAGGGAGTTTGGGGACGGAGAATCGCTCAGCAGGTCTGGATGCCGCCGAAGTCAGGCACGATGGTCGGCACATTTCAGCTCGCCGAAAACGGCCAGACGCTCGTGATCGAGCTGTTTACGCTGGTCGAGAAGCCGGACGGGATTAGCTTCTATTTCAGGCACTTTACGCCCGTGCTCGCGCCCTGGGAAAAATCCGACCCGACCGTTCTGAAGCTCGCGAGCGCGGATTCCAAAGCGATCGTCTTCGAAAACCCGTTAGACGGCCAGCCGAAGCGCGCCGTCATCCGCCGGATCGACGCGGACACCTACGTATCGCGCTCCGAAATCGTTCCGGACAAGGGCGACATGGAGATCGTCGAAATCACCTACCACCGGCAGAAAGAAGTCACACCCTCTCGTCATTGATCGCCGCCCGCAATCCAGGCTTAGCCCATGCTTGCGCGACATGCCTGAATCGCCCCTTTGGTCAGTCTCATTTCGGAGGCAATGTCAGCGCGATATTGCGTTGATGGGAGCGTTTTGATTTCTTTCTCGAGCCAGGCAAAATGTTCGGTCAAGGTCGGAATATATGCCTCGCTCGGGTTCTGGATTGCCGCCGATACGAAGCATGATGGCGCGCTGCGGTCTTTGTAGGCGCGGAGCTCCGGCCATAAGAGCATGGCCACGAGTCGGCCGGTTTCCTCGGGGGTCAGCCGGGCATGGGAGAGGTCCATAGCTATCTGGTAGAAGTAGCCGCCTCGTTCTTCTGAAGGTGCCCAGCTTGCCACGGCGTAGAACTGGTGCATCTGTTCCAGCTCGCCGATGATGTCTGCGGTTGCCATGCCGTTATGACGAATAAACAGATCCGCCATCATGCGGGTTGCTTCCTCGCGTTTTCTGCCTTGTTCTTCCTGATCGTGACGACGCCCTTTGCTTTCCTTGGTTTCAAACAGCCATCGCATAATTGAGCCCCTTGACAACCGAACGGAGCAGTGCGGAGGCACTCGGTTCCCCCGAATGACGCACAATGCTCCGCTTCTCTAAATCCAGCCTGAATGTCAGCCATACTAGGAGATCGCATCGTTGTCAATGCGCAATAGGTGCTCGGCAACTGTTCAGGGAAATAACCGGCGGGGCGGCAGTGCGGGCCTTGCGGAGATTGATCGCCGCCCCGCAGTCCGGCATGGGAAAGTCCTAGAAGCTATTGCACAACCCTCCGTAAGACGATCATGAAGCAGGCGATATGAAAGAACGCCCGGTAGATTCGGAGCGAGCGGTCGTAGCGGACGACCAAGCGCCGGAAGTTTCCCA
>JBEKAE010000009.1:0-121965 GCA_050018375.1 Candidatus Acidiferrales bacterium
TCGCTCGCTAACGAGCCGGTGCTGATTCTCGCCGCGCTCTTCACCGTTTATATCGTTCTGGGCATGCTGTACGAAAGCTTCATCCACCCGATCACGATTTTGTCGACCCTCCCATCGGCGGGTGTCGGCGCGCTTCTTGCGCTCCTTATCACCGGGACGGAGCTGAGCGTAATGGCGATGATCGGCATTATTTTGCTGATCGGCATCGTCAAGAAAAACGCGATCATGATGATCGACTTCGCGCTCGATGCGGAGCGCAAGGAGGGTAAATCGCCGCGGGCAGCAATCTACCAGGCGTGCCTGCTGCGATTCCGCCCCATCATGATGACGACGATGGCAGCGCTTTTGGGCGGCTTGCCGCTGGCGCTGGGAACAGGCACAGGCTCGGAGCTACGCCGCCCGCTCGGCATCAGCATCGTCGGCGGCTTGATCGTAAGCCAGATGCTCACGCTGTTCACTACACCGGTCGTCTACCTGTACATGGACCGGCTCCGCCTTTATCTGGCGCAGCGGAAAGAGATGCCCACAGGGAGCGCGCCCGATCTTAGACCCTCGTCACTGCCCGGCCCGCACTTGGGGTGACTTGTTTGGTGTTCCCCGGCGCATCCTGGAGACGCAGTGAAGAAAATGCACGATCCCGAAGAATCTTCGCTATTTTCTGGAAGGAAACCTACCGATTCTTCGCAAGCTATTGAGGCATAAACGTTTGTGGTCTGCCGATATGGCCGTTTTCTTGCTGGAATCACGGTGCCCGGTCCGAACCCGCCGTATCGAGGTGAGGAAATGGAGCTGTGTGCCGGCAAAGCTGCTCCGCCAACTCTCGCGCCGCTTGCACTCGCTGTACCTGTCTCCATGTTCCGCGTCGCTGATTGCCATTCAGACCAACTGAGGCTGTAACGTTCGTCTCTGCCTGAAGCGATGGAGTCATCATGAGACTCAGCCTTCGACTCATCCTGTTTCTGGTCGTCGGGATCAGCTTAGTGACGTTCGTCATCTCGAGAAACCAGGTCCGCACTGAGAAGCTCGGACTCCGAACCGACCTGGAAAAACGCGCCGCAGTTCTCGCCGCAAGCTTGCAGGAGATCGTCGAGCCGGCGCTCGGAAAAGATTCCCGCCCCCAGCTCCGCCACATCGTCGAGCGATTCGAGGACCGGCAGCGTCTGGCAGGTGTGATCGTGTACGACGCGAGCGGCCAGGTGCTGGCCGAAAGCTCGAGCCTGGCAAACCGATACACGCTCCCGCCTGTGCCATTGGAACGCGTGGCGACCGCCACTGAGGGCTTCGGCGAGTTTCTCGATCTCGGCGGCACCCCGATGCACGCGTACTATCTGGCGCTACACGACGGTGATTCGCTCGCGGGCGTCCTGGCGATCTTTCACGACGCCAGTTATATCGAGGCGCAAAGCAAGCGCATCTGGCGCGAGACCATCTGGCACGTGATTGCGCAGGTGCTGCTCGTCGTCTTCGTGACCGTCCTTATCATACGCTGGACCATCGTTCTGCCCATTTCGCGCACGGCGCAGTGGATGAAAGATCTGCGGAGCGGCCGCGTGCGGCCCCGTCCCGAGCTGCCCAAGGAAGCTTTTCTCGCGCCGTTCTCTCAGGAAGTTGTGAACTTCGCCCGCAGTCTGACGGAGGCGAGAGCCGCCGCCGAGGAAGAGGCGCGCCTGCGCGAGACCGGGGAGTCGCTTTGGACCCCCGAGCGGTTGCGAGTCAGCGTGCAAACGAAGCTGCTCGGTTCGCTGTTCGTTGTCTCGAATCGCGAGCCGTATATGCACGAGCACCGCGGCAAGAACATCGAGGCATTGGTCCCGGCCAGCGGTTTGGTCACCGCGCTCGAGCCGATCCTGCGCGCGTGCGACGGCACGTGGATCGCCCACGGCTCGGGAGAAGCCGATCGCGAGGTGGTTGACGACCACGACCGCCTGCGCGTGCCTCCCGACAAGCCCGAATACACGCTCCGTCGTGTTTGGCTCACCAAGGAAGAAGAGCAGGGCTACTACTACGGATTTTCGAACGAAGGGCTATGGCCCTTGTGCCACATCGCGCATACGCGCCCGCTCTTCCGTGCGTCCGATTGGCAGAGCTATCAGGACGCGAACCGGAAATTCGCAGATGCGGTGCTTGAGGAGATGGCCGGCGCGGAGCACGCGTTGCTGCTCGCTCAGGACTATCACTTTGCTCTGCTGCCGCGGATCGTCAAGGAGGCGCGTCCGGACGTCCGAGTCGCGATTTTCTGGCACATTCCGTGGCCGAACCCGGAAGCGTTCGGCATCTGTCCCTGGCAGCGCGAGCTGCTGGACGGCCTTCTCGGGGCCGATCTGGTCGGCTTCCACACGCAGGCGCATTGCAACAATTTCCTCGAGACCGTGGACGCGGCCCTCGAGTCCCGGATTGAATGGGAGCGGTTCGCGGTCAAGCGCCGCGGCCACACCACGTTCGTACGCCCGTTTCCGATCAGCGTCGATTCTCGCGAAAATGGCGCCGAGCCGGGCCGGCCCACCGTATCGTCCTACGAGCTGCGAGCTTCACTGCTCAAGAACCTCGGAATCGAAGCGAGCTTTCTCGGTGTGGGCGTCGATCGCGTGGACTACACGAAAGGAATTATCGAGCGGTTTCGCGGCATCGAGCGTTTTCTCGAAAGATGGCCGGCGTATCGCGGCAAGTTCACGTTTGTGCAGATCGGCGCACCCAGCCGGACCACGATCCAGCGCTACCACGACCTGTTTCAGGAAGTGCAGAACGAGGCCGCACGCATCAATGCACACTTTCAGACCGCGAACTGGAAGCCCATCGCGTTGCTCACGCGCCACCATAGCCACGCCGAGATCATGCCCTATTACCGCGCCGCCGACCTCTGCATGGTCACATCGCTGCACGACGGGATGAATCTGGTCGCCAAGGAATTCGTCGCTTCGCGCAATGACGGAGAGGGCGCGTTGATCTTGAGCCAGTTTACCGGCGCGACGCGCGAGCTGCGGGACGCGATCATCGTCAACCCGTACGATACCGAGCAGCTCAGCGATGCGATTCGAACCGCGCTCGAAATGGACGCGGACGAGAGAAGGTCCCGCATGCAACGCATGTGCCGGGTCGTCAAGGAAAACAACGTCTATCGGTGGGCTGGAAGCTTGATCTCGGAGCTTTCGGAAATCCGGATTGATGAGACCGAAGGCGCCGGCATGAGCGCGTCTTCACCGCATGCGAAGGCTTTCTGATGAAAGGATCATTGGTGGAACCGGACGCACCGGAGGGCGGTGCGTATGCCGCGGAGGCGGCGCGAAACTCTGTTCCCTTATTGGGCGGAAAGGGCGCCACCCCGAGTCGAAACCGCCGCGTGCCACAAAGTGCGTTCGACGCGTGGCCGGGGATCAGCGCCCGGTTGCGCGCCGCGGATCGATGCGCGTTCTTTCTCGATTTTGACGGCACGCTTGTGAATATCCGACGCCATCCCGGAGAGGTCCGGTCGTCGCGGCGAGTCGAGCGCATCCTGAAGCGCCTCATCGCGCACCCGAATTGCTTCGTCGCGATCGTCAGCGGCCGAAGAGTTCGCGACCTTCGAAGATTGGTCGGCGTGGATGGTTTGCACTATTTCGGCCTGCACGGTGCGGAACGGGAGGGAAAGCTGGTCGCGCTCCGCAAGACAACCAGGCTGGCTCTTGGCCGCGCGAAGCGCGCCGCTCAGCGGCAGCTCGGAGGTTTGTCCGGCGTCTGGATCGAGGACAAAGGCTTCAGTTTTTGCGTGCATTACCGGGATGCTCACGCCACCGCAACACAAACCGCGGCCGCCAGCCTCGAAAAGCTCCTGAGGTCCGGGGCCGATCTCTTTTACGTCCTGAGCGGAAAGTGGATCTGGGAGGTCTTGCCCCGCGAACTTCCAGGCAAGGCATCGGCGGTGCAGGACGCGCTCGCAAAACTACCGCCCGGCACGCCGGCCGTTTATCTTGGCGACGACGACACGGATGAAACCGCTTTTGCAGTGCTTACGGATCAGATCACGATTCGAGTGGGGAAAACGCCGAACACGCATGCGCGATACTGGTTGGGCGCTCCGGCAGACGTGCTGCGCTTTCTCACCCGAGTGGAAAGGGAAGTCCGTTGACAACAGCGACCGAACCTTTTCAGTTTGCGACGGCGTCGTACCTCGTTCTCATCGGCAACGAGCAGGCCACAAACCTGCTCGAGTTGGAACAGGGTCTCGAGAAGTGCAGCGATTCTTCGATCTTCTATCACACATTCCAAAGTCTCGGGCGTCACCACTTCCTGACCGAAGGGTTCTCCAATGATTTCGCGCAATGGGTTTTCGGCTCCTGCAATCGCCCGGCGCTCGCCGAGCAGCTCGCCTCGCTCGATATTCGCGACTACGTTTCGCTGGCGGAATTGCGGAGCGACTTGCGCCGCCTCGTGAAGGAATACTGCCTGGCGAATCCGCGCGAAGCGTCGCAACAGGCCTTCGAGACGTTCTATTTCCTGAAGACCGTCGAGGAAGATGTGCCGCTGGGGCTCGAAGCCCGGAATCTGGAGGAGTTCCGCGACGGCCTGAAAAAACTGGGTCACGCGTCGCTGCAATTCCACTTCATCACCTCGCGCCTGCGGCTCCATTTGAGCTCGAATGATTTCTCCCAATGGCTCTCGAAGGACCTCGGCCTGACAGCGCTGGCACAGAAGGTGGACCAAATCGATATTTACACGAACACGCTCGACAGCGCTCGCGACAGAATCACGAACCTGGTGGAGAGGGAAATCGGACGATGACCGAGACACAGGTGGCGTCACAGGATTCAATTTCGGCGCAGGCCCACGCAATACATCTCGATGACTATATTGCCGTCGTCGGCGCAGGCGAGATTGCGGAACTACGGGCACTCGCGGCTCCCCTGAAGGGGAAATCGATTCAGATGGTGAACTCGACCGCGATGGGCGGAGGAGTGGCCGAAATGCTGAATCGCCTTGTTCCTCTGATCCACGAGCTCGATCTGCCGATTCGCTGGGACGTGTTGACGGGCGGCGACGACTTTTTTGCGGTGACGAAGGCGTTCCACAATGCGCTGCACGGCGAGCCGTACGACTTGCCGGAGGACAGCTTCAAGATATTCCTCGCCTACACCGAGCAGAATCGCTCCCGCCTCCAATTCGACGCGGAATTTGCGGTCATTCACGACCCTCAGCCCGCCGCCCTGATCGACGCGCGCGCCGATCACACTGGCCACTGGATATGGCGCTGCCACATCGACCTGTCGCAGCCAAATCCCAAAGTTTGGAGCTTTCTCGCGCCGTTCGTCACGCGCTACGACGGCGCGATTTTTTCGTCGCCCGAGTTCTCGCGCCGCCTGCCCATTCCGCAGTACTTGTTCTATCCGTCGATCGATCCCTTGTCGGAAAAAAATCGCGAGATCGAGCCGGAGTTCATCGCCGCGACGCTCGAGCGTTTCCAGATCGATGCTCGGCGTCCGATCCTGACGCAAATCTCGCGGTTCGACCGCCTGAAAGATCCGGTCGGCGTCGTCCGCGCGTACCAGGTCGTGAAGCGGTACTTCGATTGCCAGCTTGTGCTCGCGGGTGGGGGCGCCTCGGATGATCCCGAGGGCGAGCAGGTCCTGGCCGAGGTCCGCGAGGCCGCCGGACAGGACGAAGACATTCACATTTTGAATTTGCCGCCATGGAGCCCGCTCGAAATCAACGCGCTTCAGCGCGCCTCCACGATCGTCATCCAGAAGAGCCTGCGCGAAGGATTTGGCCTGACCGTCACGGAGGGCCTGTGGAAGAAGAAGCCGGTGGTGGCGTCGGCGGTCGGCGGAATTCCGGCGCAGGTGATCCACAAGCACACCGGCATGCTCGCTCATTCCGTCGAGGGCACTGCGTATCAGATCCGCTTCCTCCTCTCGAACCCCGCCATCGCGCAGCGGCTGGGCGAACGCGGGCACGAACACGTCCGCGAGCATTTCCTGATCACCGGCAACGTCCGGCGATACCTTACGCTGTTCCACCATCTCCTGCGGGAGAACTAGCGAGACACCGCGCCGCGCGGTTTAGCCTCGCGGAATTGTGGTAAACTCTCCAAATTGAAGTCTGTCGTTTGCTTCGTCGACCGGTGCGCCCGTAGCTCAGCTGGATAGAGCGTCTGGCTACGAACCAGAAGGTCGGAGGTTCGACTCCTCTCGGGCGCGCCATTCTCCTATGTATTTCGTGTACGTTCTCGGAAATACGACAACTCAAAAACGTTACACAGGATTCACCGCCGGCTTGGTGCAACGTCTGGGTCAACACAATGCCGGGGTGACGAAATCCACAAAGAATCGCGGTAAATGGGAGCTCCTCTATTGGGAGGAGTTCGCGACGCGCCCGGAAGCCGTGCGCCGGGAGCGCTTTTTGAAAAGCGGACAGGGGCGCGAGGAGTTACGGCGAATCCTCCGCACCAAGCATGCCCAGTCTTCATCTGGATAGAGTCCGCCTGCGGCGGAAACCAGAAGGTCGGAGGTCCGGCTCCTCTCGGGCGCGCCACTCCTCAAGTGCTCGCCATTTAATGCAAACGCGCAGTGCGTCGGGGCGTTTACCTTGTGTACACGACGAAGTGTTGTTTTCTTGTCGTCTTTGGGAAAACTTGATTAGATGAAAGCTCGGCCAAGTCAAATCAACTCAGGTGATTAGCGATACGGATGCAAGGGACATTGCAGCGTCGTACGGTACTTATGAGCGGCGTTGTAGTGTCGCTGCTTTTAATTTGCACGACGACGAGTTTCGCGCAGAGCCTCGGCGATATCGCCCGCCAAGAACGAGAACGCAAGAAAGATCAGCCGCAACGCGAAACACACGTGTACACGAACGACGACCTGGAGAAGCCGCACATTCTGGTTCCGGAAGATCAGGCGCGCGCGCTTTCCGCCCGCACGTGGATTGGACTTACTCCGGCTCCGGCGGTTCAGGCATCCGAGCCTCCGGTTCCCACTCCTCCTGCTGCGATTCCAGTACCTCCATCTCCTGCGACTGCGAAACCTGCGTTGATTGCATCGTCTCCGGCACGTGTGGAAATGCCGGCGTCGGATTTGCCGGTCAGCGTCAGTCGTTCTGATCCTCAACCGCAGCGGTCGGCGCGATCGGCGACCAGCGTGGTTACGCCCACCGTTCTAGTCTCGTCGCCAACAGGATGGAGAACCGTGCGTCTCGGGACCGCGAAGGACGAGTTCTCCCTTTCTGATGTCGCGACACGGAAGCCGGTCCGCTCGTCGGCCCGGCAACCCGAAGCCAATTCGAGCGAGACCAATCGTGTTCGAGTCCAGCGCGGCGATTCACTTTGGAAGTTGGCCGAACGACATCTCGGAAGCGGCACGCTGTGGCGCGAACTCGCCGAGCTTAATCCTCAGCTCTCGAATCCCAATCTCATCCGCGCCGGCGATTGGGTTCACTTGCCATCACAAGAGCCGCGAAATGCAAAACACATTGTAGTTCGATCCGGCGACACCTTATGGAGCGTTGCCCATGCCGAGTTTGGCAACGGATTGGCCTTCAGCTGTATCGCCGGCGCAAATCCTCAGCTTCGATCCGTAGATCGCATCCGCCCTGGCGAGACGTTGGTTCTCCCGGACACCTGCGCCATTGCCCGCTAACCTATTAGAAGTCAATTAGATAGAGGTACGATCAGGAAATCGAACTTGCCCACTAGCCGACGGCGGCTTGGGCCTCTGATCCCAGGCAAACTGACACCTGATAGCCTCGCAAGAAAGGCGGTGACTTGCGTCACTGTGATCTCTTTTCGCCTGTGTGACCCTATCTTTGGTTTAGGCGTTACGACGGAGGGATGGCCATGCAGGTCCCACTACAAATCACGTTTCGCAACATGGAGTCGTCACCGCTCGTGCAGGAATGGATTGAGGAACAGGTGGTAAGGCTTGACAGTTTCTACCGGCCGATCATGGGTTGCCGCGTGGCTGTTGAGCTTCCCCACCGGCACCACCGAAAAGGCGCGCAATACCATATTCGAATTGACCTGACTCTGCCCGGCGGAGAAGTGGTGATCAAGCACCAGCCCAACTTGAGGACCCGCGCCGCGCTCGAAGGCAAAGCGAAGACTACGAAGAATCTCGAAGTGGGAGCTCCGCACAAGAACCTTCGTCAGGCGATTGACGACGCCTTCAAGGCCGCCGCCCGCCGTTTGCAGGATTACGCTCGCCGACAGAGCGGCCGCGTGAAGACTCATGAAGCTCTCCCCGTCGCGCGTGTCAGATCGCTTCTCCCGGACGAAGACTACGGATTCCTGGTGACGCCGGATGGACGAGAGATCTATTTCCATCGGGACAGCGTTTTGAATCGGGGCTTCGCCCGCCTCAAGGTTGGAACGATCGTGAGCTTCGTCGAAGAGAAGGGAGAGAAGGGTCCGCAAGCCAGCACTGTGCGGATTGCAGGAAAGCCCAGCACTCGGCGAGCCGTTCGCGCGGCGGCGGCCTCGGCATCCTAGGGAAGGCGCTGAAGAAGAGAGCAACATGATTTTCGAAGATCGAGTCGATGCCGGCCGCAGGCTGGCGAAGAAACTGACGGCATACGCAAAGCGCGAAGATGTAATTGTGCTCGGAATCCCGCGCGGCGGCGTTCCCGTGGCCTTCGAAGTAGCGAACGCGCTGGACGCTCCGCTGGATGTTTTCCTGTCGCGGAAGCTCGGCGTTCCGGGACAAGAGGAACTGGCGTTTGGCGCAGTAGCGACGGGGGGTGTGCGGGTGCTCGATCGGGAGTTGATCGAGGGGCTGGGCATTTCCAAGCAGGAAGTCGAGGAAATCACAGGACGTGTGAGGCAGGAACTCGAACGGCGCGAACGCCTCTATCGGGGTTCTCGTGCCCCGCTCAAGCTTGAAGGCCGGACCGTTCTCCTCGTAGACGATGGGATTGCCACCGGCTCCAGCATGCGCGCGGCGATCGATGCATTGCGGCAGATGAAGCCGGCGCGGCTCGTGGTTGCGGTTCCAGTCGCGCCCCTCTCGACCTGCCACCGGCTCAGAAGTGTGGTAGACGATCTTGTTTGCGTGGACATGCCGGAGGCGTTTTACGCGATCGGCCAGTTCTACGGAGATTTCTCGCAGGTTACAGATGAAGAAGTGACGGACTTAATTCATCGGGCCGCGCAGCACCTCGCTCAAAAGAGCGCGTAGGTAGAAGGATCACTCTGCGCAGAGAGGAGTTTGCTCATGATCCCGGGCCGGAAAACCAGGAAAGACAGCATTGAAACCGAAGTGTCGATCGATGCGGGAAAAGTGAACCTGGAGGGAACTCTGGCGCTCCCTAAGAGCGCGACTGGGCTTGTCCTTTTCGCACACGGCAGCGGCAGCAGCCGCCACAGCCCCCGAAATCGATATGTGGCGGGCGTCCTCCAGGCGCAAGGAATAGCGACCTTGCTTTTCGATCTTTTGACCCACGAAGAGGAATCCGTCGATCAATACACGGCGGAGCTTCGCTTCGACATCGGGTTGCTCGCAGAACGCCTGATCGGTGCGACTCGATGGGTGACGGGCCGTCCCGATATGAAGGGCGTCAAGCTCGGCTACTTGGGAGCGAGCACCGGCGCAGGTGCAGCGCTCGTAGCAGCCGCCCAACTTCCGGACGCGATCGCGGCGGTCGTGTCTCGCGGAGGCCGGCCGGATCTCGCGGAAGACGCATTGCGTTCTGTCCGCGCTGCCACTCTGCTGATCGTGGGAGGGGATGACGAGCCCGTAATCGGCATGAATCGAGAAGCTCTGGCGAAGCTCCGTTGCCCCGAGAAGAAGCTGGTCATCATTCCCGGCGCAACGCATCTGTTCGAAGAGCCGGGGAAATTGGAAGAGGTCGCGCGAGTGGCCGCGGACTGGTTCACTCGCTATCTCGCGACTCCGGAGAAATCTCAGGCGCACATGTCTGCCCGGTAGCGTTGCGACGAAGCTTGCCTAACCCTTGATCACTCCCATGGGCCGCAGCCGCGCGACTTTGCGCGCGAGGCCGGCGTTGTGCACCACTTCAATGACCGCATCGATGTCTTTGTACGCTTCAGGGATCTCTTCCAACATTCCGGCGCGGCTTCCGGCTCGGACGATGATTCCCTGGTCTTCGAGTTTCTGCACCTCCGTCTTGGCGTTACGGCCTTTTTTCGCCGCGGTTCGGGACATTGCCCGGCCGGCTCCGTGGCAAACGGAACCGAACGTCTCCTCCATGGCGCCGGGCGCACCGACCAGCACGTAGCTTGCCGTGCCCATGGAACCGGGGATCAGCACGGGCTGGCCGATGTCGCAGTAGGCGGCCGGCAAATCCGGTGCATCAGCCGCAAAGGATCGCGTCGCCCCCTTGCGGTGAACGAGCACTTCGCATTCTTTGCCCTCGAACCGATGCCGCTCGCGCTTCGCCATATTGTGTGCCACGTCATAGACCACGTGGAGCCGCACCGTTTGCCCAAGTACCTCGCTGAACGCCTTGCGTGTGAAATGCGTGATGGCCTGACGGTTTGCCCACGCAAAGTTTGCAGCGCCCGCCATGGCCGCCAGGTAGTCCTCGGCCTCCGGTGTGTGCAGGGGGACGCAAGCGAGTTGGCGATCGGGAACGGAGATTCCGTGCCGTGGCATCGCTTCGCCCATCACCTTGACGAAGTCGGTGCAGACCTGGTGGCCGAGCCCGCGCGAACCGCAATGAATGAGGACGACGATCTCGTTCACCCTCAAGCCGAATCGTTCGGCTGCCCTGGGTTCGAAGATTTTTTCGACGTAGTCGATCTCGAGGAAGTGATTGCCGCTGCCGAGCGTGCCGAGCTGCGGCCTGCCTCGCTGCTTCGCGTGTCTTGAGACTTTCTCGGGATCGGCTTCCCGGATCGCGCCCGATGCTTCGCAGAATTCGAGATCCTCAGGTTCGCCGTAACTGTGCTCCACCGTCCAGGCGGCGCCGCGCTCCAGCACCTCGTCGAGTTCCAGTACACTGCAAGGCACCTGACCCTCCGAACCGCTCCCCGAGGGAATCTCGAGAAACAGCCGATTGACCAGATCGCGCAGGCGCGACGTCACCTCTTCCTTCTGAAGCGATGTCGTGAGCAACCGGACTCCGCAGTTGATATCGAAGCCGACTCCGCCCGGGGAGACAACGCCCTGCTCGCAGTCCATCGCCGCCACGCCGCCAATCGGGAAACCGTAGCCTTCGTGCATGTCGGGCATTCCGAGCGAGCGACCGACGATTCCGGGCAGGCACGCCACGTTCATGGCCTGCTCGATGGAGAGATCAGCGAGCATCGGTTCCAGAAGACGCTCATCCGCGTAGATAAGCGCGTCCGTGCGCATGCCGGGCTTCGTGCCGCGCGGCACGAGCCACCGATATTCGTCCAGTTTTCGCAGTTGGCTCTTCTCGATTCCCACTAACTTTATCCCTCGTGCGGTCCTGTAGTTTTGCGTCCCCAGCCGACAACCATTTCTATTCCACTTGCGGTTCCGGCTCGGTGACGTGAGTCACATCCCCCGAATGGCAATGGTCCTATGCTTCGAGTTGATCGGCAATTTTTCGAGCAAAGCCCTGGAGGCTCTCATGGAGTTGATGAACGTCATCAAGCAGCGGCGGGCCGTTCGAGAGTATACGGATCGCCAAATCGACCGATCGACAGTCGAGAAGCTGATCGGTACGGCTATCCTCGCGCCGAGCGCGATGAACCTGCAGCCGTGGGCATTCGCCGTGTTGCTGGGCCGGGAACGCGTGGAGGATTTCGCGAGGCGTGCCAAGGTTTGGCTGCTTGCGAATTTCTCACAAACCCCTTTGTCGCAAACTTCAGAGGGTGCACGCTTGCGCCAAATGCTTGGAGATCCAGATTATATGCTCTTTCATCATGCCCCTGCGCTCGTGACTGTTCTGGCGAAGTCTTCGGACTCTCAATCCTCGGAGGACTGTTGCCTCGCAGCCGAAATCTTGATGCTGGCAGCTCGTGACGAGGGGCTTGGGACCTGCTGGATCGGTCTCGCGCGCCCGTGGCTCGACTTGCCTGCTACGAAGCGCGAACTCGGATTGCCGGAGAGTTACCACGTTGTCGCTCCCATTGTGTTTGGCTATCCGAAGGCATGGCCGGAGTCGCATGGAAGAAATCCCGCGGAAATCTATTGGCTTGGATGAGGCGCGCGCCCAACCTCAAGGATTCACGCTAAGCGACGGCGGCTTGGGCTTCTTCGAGAGTGGGGAAGATGCGGAAGAACTGAGTGACGTGCGTCATTTCGAGCAGCGCCTTCACTTGCGGATTCATCCCGGCGAACGCCAGCTTGCGATGAGTCTTCTGTAGCGCCACGCAGGCGCCAACGAGCGCGCCCAATCCCGCGGAATCCATGAACGGGACACCGCTGAAGTCGATAATCAGCGCAGAGGAGCCTTGTTCGCGCACCGCCGCCTGAAACGCGAAGAGCGTCTTGATGGTAAGCGGGCCTTTGAGGCCAAGGACCTTCTCATCGTGGGGTCCTACGGACGTAATAATCTCAAGTTTATCGTCTGCCATGGTGCTGGATTGTACCCAAAGGTCCGGCGCCCCCAATATTAAAATTTGGTTACACCGCCGCCCCGCTGATGTCGATCGGCAGTCGCAACGTCACGAGGCAGGACCTTGCTCGGGAGGACGATAGCGAACCAGAAGCAATGTAATGTCGTCTGCCTGGCTGGCACCACGAGTAAAGCTCTCGATGGCCTCGAGAGCGATCTTCTGGAGATGGTCTAGAGTGGCCTCATGTTTGCCTGTGTAAAGCTCGCGAAGCCGGGCAACGCCGAACATTTCTTGCGCGGTGTCCATGGCTTCGCTCACTCCGTCGCTGAAGAGCGCCAGAGTGTCACCCGCCTCGAGTTGTATGCGCGCCGAGGCGTAATCCATTTCAGGCAGCAGACCCACCGGGCAGCATCCCTCGGTGAAAGGCTCGGCTACCTCACCCCGGCGAAGGAGCAGCGGCGAGGGGTGTCCGGCGTTGATGAATTCGAGCTTGCCCGTCCGATCGAGAATCCCGAAAAACACGGTCGCGTAGCGGCCCACGTCGGTGTGTTCGCAGAGGAATCTGTTGAGGTGGCGGAACACTGGAACAGGATCGGCGCCCATCGCCAGGCTTGAAAGAGCGCCCTGGAGCATGGTCGTCACGAGGGCGGCGCCCAGTCCTTTGCCGGAAACGTCGGCGATCAGGAAGGCCGTGCGGTCTTCGCCCACCGGGAAGACGTCGAAGTAATCGCCCCCAACCGAAAGACACGACAGGTTGATCCCCGCGACCGCGAGGTGGGGAAAATCGCGCAAACCGCGCGGCAGCAGAGCCTGCTGGATGTCGCGGGCGATATTGAGTTCTTGTTCGTAACGCTGGCGCTGGCGTTCGCGCTCGAGCATGCGCGCATTGTCCAAAATGCCGGCGGCCTGGACCCCAAGGGCGTCAAGAATCTGGCGCTCCACTTTGGAGAAAGCGGCGCGCCGGCGGGAATCGAGATACAACACGCCGAGGAGATCCCCTCGCTTGATGGCCATGGATTCCGCGGAGTTCGTGCGAGGCATGGCGTATAACGGGATGACAACCACCGCACGGAGCTGCTGTGCCACGATGCTCTGCGCAGCCTGAAGGCCGGCATCGCCCTCAGCAACGTCCTGCGTGATAACGCTCGAGTGCTGTTCGAGGGCCATGCGCAGAGCCGTCTGGCTGGGGCCGAAGGTTTCCGCCGGCAAACGTACCTGACCTTTGCCGCGGGCGAGGCGGGGGCGGAGCGTTCCGGAGGCGTCCGGCTCGAGCAAAAGCCCGCGGTCCGCGTCGGTCACCGAGATCGCGTGGTCCAGCACCGTGGCGAGCACGGAATCCAGGGGGAGCCGGGAATGGAGGAGCATGCTCGCTTCGAGCAGAAGGCTGAGCTTGCTTAGGCTGCCTCCCCCGGCCGCCGTGGGGTCGGCGTCAGGCATCTTTCCGATCAGAGTAAACATGTCGGGAATCGCCGATCCGTTTGCCGAGGAGCGAAAGGTGATCTCGTATGAATCGGCGAGGCCGAACGTGATGACGTCGCCGTTCTCGAGCGGGCGACTATCGATTTTCTCGCCGTTGACGAAGATGCCGAGGCGCTGGCCGCGGTCTTCGAGGTAGTAGCGCCCGCCCTCCGCGACGATTGCCGCGCACTGCCGCGAGATGCGGCGGTCGTTCAGTTGGAGGTGGTTCCCGGTGTCGCCTCCGCGTCCAATCAGGAAAGGCGATTCCGTGATGCGCACACTGCTGCGCGAATGATCGGGAGCAACAACCTCAAGGCCGGCTTCGCCGCTGGGTGCAACGTCAGGCACGGCGTGGATTGTAACACGCAGGCAGCGCCGGAACGACGTGCCTTCGGAGTCGCAGGTGGACCAGTCTCCGCCCAGCGAATCGCTCCTGTGGAAATCCGGCGTATACTTGTGGGTCTGCGGCAAGTTCTCTCCGACCGATTCGATTGTGTGCGTCGCGCCGTGATTGCACGACACTATCCTAAGTATGTGAAAACTTTTTCACTGCTCAGATTTTGTTGCGAAGCCCAATACGAATGTGATATGAAAGTACGCGAGTTAGATAGGTCTAAACAGCCGGTGGACTGGCATCAGGCGTGCAGGGATTATGTGTTCGCTTGGAGGTGTGCTCTTGAAACTTCTTAAGGTTCTCGGAGCTGTGGGCCTGACCCTCTTTGCGGTGGGCGTGGTTCGCGCCGACAGCACTGGCGGTGATTCGAGGATTGTGTTGGGCGGCGGTCCTGGAGGCAGCCCGTCGTGCTCTTCATTCCAGGCGAGCGCAGACTCATCGGGTGTCATTGCGAATGGCGATTGCATTGTGACCGGCACGACGGCGACTGTAGTGGCATTCGCCACTCCCGCGGCAGACGTGCTAGGTGGCGCCCTGACGTGCTCCTCAAACTTGACGAACATTGGCTGGAATCCGAGTGGGACCAGTCAGGTTACGATAGGCGGCATCCTGGTGGACGAGTGCTTATTTACCGCACCTTCGTCCGTTAGCGATGCGACAATTGACTATCTGAAATACGTTATTCATGACCCGTACAGGGGGCATAACGACGGTGACTGCGATCTCGATGATTTTGTGCTGGGCATTCCGGTAGGCTGCGACATCACCTCCAACACTGTTTCAGGAGCTACCGGTACCGACCTCTTCGCGGCAGACGCCGTGTTTGACGTGGCGCCGACCACTGCGGATTTTGTGACGTTTACACCAGAGCCGGGCTCGCTGGCCCTCTTGATGCTTGGGCTGGTGACGTTGCCGTTCCTCCGCCGCAAGGTAACGCAGTAATCCAGCTCCAATCTTAGTTTCTCGACGGGCCGGTTTCCGAACCGGCCCGCTTCCTTTTCCGGAGCCGCTTTCGCTCCTCCATTCGCCTCTACTTGGCCTTGCTGAACTCTTTGATCAGCGCCTGAAAGTCCGGCCGGCTCGACAGGTTCGCAAAGTCCGGACTCGATTCCATGTCCTTAACCGGGTAGCCAGCACTCAGAGCCTCGCGGAGCGTGCGAACAGCATCCGAGGGCTTGTTAGCGAGCGACTCCACGGTCGCCTGAGTAAAAATGAGCTCGACGTCCTTCTTGTCGATGGCGCGGGCCCTCCGGATGAACTCCATGCCCCGGTCCGGGTCGCCCTTCTTGGCGAAGTACAACGCGAGGTCGCCCAGGTCGTCCGTGTTTTGCGGGTTCACCTGCAATTCCTGGAAAGCGAGTGCGATCGCCTTCTCGTAGGTCTCTTTGGCTTTCTCCGTCTGCCCGGAGTAACGGTACGCATCCGCCAGATTGCCGACGCACGCTTCTTGGTTTGGCCCCAGCGCAACCGATTTTTCCAGCGCATCGATCGCTTGGGGATACTGCTTCAGGACCGTATAGACGTTCCCTAGGTTGCAGTAGGCAAGCCATGTCGGTGAGAGCTCGATCGACTTCTGGAATGCCGGAATGCTGTCCTGGTACCGACCCATGCGTTCGTACAGGCTGGCAACGTTGTTCCAGCCGGTCACATTATCCGGTTCCAACTCCGTAACCCGTTTGAATTCCTCGAGCGCTTTGTCGTTATCACCGAGTGAGAAGTAAGCGCGCCCGAGTTCATTGTGAAGCACCCAATAGTATGGATTGACCTCGATTCCTTTCTTAAACGAGGCAACGGCTTCTTCCTGCTGGCCGCCCTGCGCGTACACAGTTCCCAGGCGCAGATAGCCTGAATCCGAGTTCGGCGCAAGCTGAAGGCCGCGTTTCAACTCGGCGATAGCCTGGGAGGTCTGGCCTGTCTGTTGATAGGCACTGCCGAGAGAGAAGTGCACTTCGGGAAGATTGTCCTTCAACTGTTCGGCTCTTTGCGCGGCGCCTACGGCCTTCTGGGCCCAGAACGAATCCTTTTTCTCCTGGTACATGAACAGCGACGCGTCCGCCATACCGGTGTACGCCAGAGCGAACCCGGGATCCCTCTGAACGGCCTGCTGGAAGTAATCGAGCGCAGATTGTGCAGCCTTCGACCGGTCGGGGCCTTTCATGGCCTGTCGGCCGCGTAGATATAGATCGTACGCGTCGACATTGTCGGTAGGCCGCTGCGAAGCGCGCGCCATCTCCTCGTCGGAAGGCTTCACGGCGAGGGCGCTCACAAGCTGGGTCGCAATCTGATCTTCAATCGACAGCACGTCCTTGGGGACGCCCGTGAACTGCTGGCTCCACAGTTTGGTTCCGCCCGCCACGTCGTGGAGATTCACGATAATCGCCATTTTGTCGGCGCTGCCCTGAATCAAGCCGTCCACGATAAGATTGACGCCGAGACTTCGGGCGGTTTTCTCGAGCGAGTCTTTGTCCGAGACCTTGGCGACGTCGCTATCGGAGGCGAGGCGCAGGTCTTTAAGTTGAAACAGCTTCGCCGAGAGCGCCTCATTCAGCCCCTCCGCGACGTATCCGAGTGACTGCTCATCTCCCAACACCTTGAACGGCAGCACCGCCACGAACTTCCCCGCATCCAGGGAAGGTACGCCGGAAACACGCGAGCCGCCCGTCTTCGGCCCTCCGCCGCCCAGGATCAGATGGCGAACGGGAGGGATCGCAAACGCCAGAGCCACGAGGGCAGCGACTCCCGCCACCACCCAGGTCCACCGGCGTTCGGCGAATTGTGGGATCGGAATCTGAATCGTGCGGCTGAGTGAAGAAGGTGGCGCTTTGGAGCCCCGCAGGTCGACCAGAATCTCGTCCGCAGTCTGGTAGCGAGCTTCGGATTCCCTTTCAAGGCAGCGCATCACCACTCGGTCGAACCAAGCCGGAAGCGACGGGTTTTGCAGCTTGGGATTCTTCGGCTTGGTCCGGAGACGCTCGTACATCACCTTGAACGTCGTGTCGCCGGAGAAGGGCAGCGTGCCCGTCGCCATCTCGTAGAGAATCAGTCCGTAGGAGTAAAGATCGCTGCGCTGGTCCGCCGGTTTGCCTTCGGCCTGCTCGGGAGACATGTAAAGAGGCGTCCCAAGGAAAACGCCGGTGCGGGTCATCCCCACCGCGTCTTCTTCGAACGACTTCGCAAGCCCGAAGTCCGATACGTAGAGATGGTCGTCCTTGTTCACGAGGATGTTCTGCGGCTTGAGGTCGCGATGGACCACGCCTTCGGCGTGGGCCGCCGCCAGCGCGTCCGCGAGTTGCTCGGCGAAACTCAGCATGCGCTCGAACGGCATCTGCGGGTTGTCGCGAATAATCCGGGCTAGATCCTGACCTTCGACATAGGCCATCGTGATGAACTTGGTATCGCCCACCTCGCCCATGTCGTGAATGCGGAGAATGTTTTTGTGGGAGACCTTGCTCGCGAGCAGCAACTCCTGTTTGAAACGCTTCAGGGCGTCCGCTTCGGCCATCATGCCTTGTCGGACGACTTTTAAGGCTACAACGCGATCGAGGTCCTTGTCATACGCCTTGTAGACGCGGCCCATCGCGCCTTGCCCCAGAACGGAAACGATTCGATAGCGTGTGCCAAAGTCGCTGCCGGCTGAAAGCGCCGTCGAATCCGTCACCTGGACGGTTTCCGTGCTCACGCCCATCTGGCTGCCGCAGTGAGAGCAAGATTCGGCGTAGTCGGGATTGGCGGTACTACAATGCGGGCAGTTCATTGCAGTAGCAGGAACCGCAAGCGCCGAGAACGCTTGGGGTAAGCGAATTATCGGGCATAGCCCGAAACCCCGCAACTACATTGTGCTTGTCGGCGCAACAGGATTGAAGATTACGACCCTGCGGCCGACCACGCGAGCCGGCCGCAGGATTTGCCTTTCGGAGGGGGCGCTATCGGCTCGCCTGCAACACCCATTCGGACGTTGTTTCGAGGAACTGGAAGCCGTATCGCTGCCACGGCGCCCCGCGTGCCTCGCAACGCACAGCCTTCGCGCGGCCTGCAAAGCGCTCGCCGTCGCCCACGACGAAAACTTCCGCCACGCCACCCTGGTTCAGGGTCGCGGTGCAACCTGCGAGGAATCCGCCTGGGCTCAGATTCTCGGTAACCGTTGATATTTCGAAAGACTTTCCCGTGGAATCTTTTCCGCGCAGTTTCAGGACCACGCGCATCTTCACGCGCACATGCGCCCGCCGCTCGGGCTGATTCGTCTGCAATGCCTCAGCGAGCTTTTTCTTGAGCTCCTTGTAATCGACCGGTTTTTCAAAGAATGCCGATGCTCCCAGGCCCTCGCAGTGCTGCTTGTATTTCGCGGCGGACTCGCCCGTGATGACGAAAATCGGTATCCGCGACGTGTAACTCAGCGTATGCAGCGTGTGGCAGAGCTCGAATCCGGAGAGCCGCGGCATCATCAGGTCGAGCAAAATTGCCGCGGGCTTGTGTTCCAGCGCGAGCCCGAGAGCTTCCTCGGGGTCCTCCGTTTCGAGGATTTCGTAGGTATCGCTCAGCCGCATCTTGTGAAGATTCCGCATGTCCGCATCATCATCTACAACCAGAATTTTTGCCATTTTCTAGGTTCCTCAGTTTGGTCTTCGTCGATCCAAGCTACTGCTGCTGGAGCCCCGAAGCATCAGCCTGCTCGCGGCAATGAGCCGCGCTAGGAGACTGGCGCCACGCTGGCGACGTCCAGGGCCTCCCGAATTTTGCGCGCCAGACTCTCCCGTGTGAAAGGCTTCTGAAGGAACAGGCTGCCCGGCTCGAGAATGTCCTTCTCGCCCACCCTTTGCCCCGTGTAACCGGACATGAAAACGATCTTCATGTCGGGGCGCTTCTGCTTCATCTGATCGGCCAAGACGCGGCCGCTGATTCCGGGCATCACGACGTCCGTCAGCAGCAGATGGATATTGCCCAAGGTCTGTTCGCTGATCCGGAGGGCCTCGCTTCCATCGCACGCTTCGAGAACATGGTAGCCGTACTGTTCGAGAAGGTGGCGCGCCAAAGCACGCAGGGTATCCTCGTCCTCGACCAGCAAGATCGTCTCTGTACCGCGAAGTTGCGCAGGCTGCTCTGTTCCGTGCGTCTCCACTTCGGCGGCCTGATCCACGCGCGGCAGATAGATGCTGAACGTGGCGCCATTTCCCGGACTGCTCGTTAAGTCGATGTACCCGCCGCTCTGCTTCACGACGCCGTACACCATCGAAAGTCCCAACCCCGTTCCCTTGTTCTTTTCTTTCGTTGTGAAGAACGGTTCGAAGATTCGCTGCTGCGTCGCCGAGTCCATTCCGATGCCGTTGTCGCTGACGGTCAGCAGGATGTACGCACCCGGCACGACCGGATAGGCGTAGCGGCGCGCAAAAGCCTGATCGATCTCGAAATTGGATGTTTCGATCACCAGTCTTCCGCCTTCCGGCATCGCGTCCCGCGCGTTCACGACCAGGTTCATAATGACCTGCTCAATTTGTCCCTGGTCCGCCTGGATCTTCCCGAGGTTCGGGTCGAGACTGGCGAGGAGTTCGATGTCTTCGCCGATCAGGCGCCGGAGCATCTTCTCGAGATCGGAGACCACCGCGTTGAGGAGCAGGACTTTTCGCTCCATCACTTGCTGCCGGCTGAACGCGAGCAGTTGGCGCGTCAGCGACGACGCCCGGTTGCCGGCCTTCAATATCTGATCGACGGGCGCGCGCATGGGATCGGTCTCGGAGATGCGTTCCTGCAAAATCTCGGCATATCCGATGATCACGCCCAGAAGGTTGTTGAAGTCGTGGGCCACGCCCCCGGACAGGCGGCCGATCGCGTCCATCTTCTGCGATTGTCGAAGCTGGTCTTCGAGGCGCCGGCGTTCACCGATGTCGCGGTTCACGATGACGATGTTTTCGACCTCTCCTTTCGTATTTACCACCGGGCTGGCCGTCGATTCCAGATATACCCAGCTTCCGTCCTTGTGGCGTATCCGGTATTCGATCCTGCGCCCCACGCCGGAGCGCCGCGCTTCCGCTGCTGCGTCGACCACCATCTGGAGGTCGTCCGGGTGCACTTGATCGAAGGACGAAGTGGCCTCGAGCTCGTTGGGATCGTAGCCCAGGATTCTTTGGTAAGACGGGCTGTTGTAGACGCGTTTTCCGTTTGTATCGACGACGGCAATCATATCGATCACATTCTCGCTGATCAGTTGAAAGAACTCCTCGCGTTCCAACAACCGCCGGCGCATTCGCTGAATTTGTAGCTGCTGATAGATCACATACAGATCGAACACGAACACTAGGCCGACGAGGCCGCGAACCGCGACCCAGAGATCGGTTTTTTCGATCTCCGCGGGGCCGGAATGGAGCGCGCCCAGGGCAAACGAGGCCAGGCCAGCGGTCAGGAGCAGGGTCACAGCGATAGCCGCCCACGAGAGTGACCACTCCCGGCGCTCGATCTGGCGCATGCGGACGGCCTTCGGGGGTGTGGCTTTGGAGCGCGCGCTCATCGGAGCGCCCGAGGTAAGAGACAAGTCATTACCCTCTCATCGTAGATGATATCGACCCCGCCCAAACTATTTTCAATTGGTTTGTAGCTAAGTGAGTAAATCCGTGCCGAATTGGAACAACTGTCCGTTCGTACAGGTTGCGAGGGAGCAGCTCAGAGAGCGGGACCTTTGGGACGAGAGGCCGCGAAGGGAGCGCGGCCGGGTGGTCCCGGCCGGCTCGCCCGCGCTTCGAATGGCTATTGTTTGTCGAAGACGTCCGTCGTGTCGAAGTTACCCATCGAGGTTTCTACATGGGAAACCTCCGTGAGGGTTTTCCCGTCGGCACTGATCGTGTACGTCTCCTTGATCTTGACGTCGCTGCCCTGGAAGCTGCTCTTTGCTTCGACGACGAGTGCGTTCCCCTCCCAGTGTGCGACACCCTTCACTTCCGCGCCGCCCATCCCGGGCCAGGTGGATTCCGTCCCATCGGTGGTGAGGGATTCCGTGTATGCCACATCACCCATCATTCCGCCCTTTTGATCCAGCGCGATCTTGATGGAAGGCTCGCTGTGCTGAATCGTGTCGACCTGGCTGGCCGGCGGAGGCATTTGGCCGAGATTGCTCTTCCCGGCGTTCAGCTTCCAAGTTCCGCTCAGGTCCGGAGTCGATGATCCCGTGTGAATCATCGCTGCGGCACCGGGCGTGGCTGCCATCGAGGATGCAGCCGCGGGGTCCGCTCTGTCGTACACGAACTTCCGGTCGCCGTTCATGGTTGCCGAGCTGATGTGCGAGGTCATCGTGAGCGTTGCTCCATCGACCGAGAACGTCAGCTTGTCCGTCAGTTCCGAACCCTGCATGGGCACGGTTTCCGTGACGACGACGGAATTTCCATCCCATCCGCACTGGATTTTGCTGAGCGTGAGTCCCGGGGCCAAACGCGCTTTCGGGTCATCGGGTGCGAAAGATACTTCCTTGCCGTCGATCGTGCATGCGCGCGTGTAGCTCTGCGAGCCGCGCGCCGTTACGCTGGTGACGTGCTGCTGAAAATCCGTGCCGTTGATTTCGATGACGTCGGTCTCGCTCTGCGGGGGAGGGAATTGGCCAAAGCTGCTGCTGGCGACATTCAGTTTCCAGGTGCCGTTGAGTTTCGAGCCCTGCTGGGCCAGAGCCGGCAGCGCGAATAGCGCCGCGGCGAATGAAATCACGAAAAATTTTCGATTCATGAACAACCTCCTGCGTCCTTATACATGCGTCAGAGGCCGGTTGTTTCAACAACCGGCAGCGGCGGGGATTATACACCTTGTTCGCGACGGAGGGTTCAGGCGCCGATGTGCTGGCGGAGAATGCCCAGCATGCGGCGCAGAGGCTCGGCCGCGCCCCATAGCAACTGGTCGCCGACCGTGAATGCGCCAAGGAACTGCGGCCCCATCTTGAGCTTGTGCAGGCGGCCGATCGGGACGTTGAGAGTGCCGGAAACGGCCGTTGGGGTAAGGCAGCGCACCGTCGATTCCTTGTTGTTTGGAACCACGCGCACCCAGGGATTCCCGCCCGCGAGGATGGCTTCGATGTCGCTGAGGGAAACATCTTTCGTTAGCTTGATGCACAGCCCCGCGCTGTGGCAGCGCATCGTGCCGACGCGCACGCAGATGCCGTCGACGGGGACAGGAGGATCGAGGCCCAGGATCTTGTTGGTCTCGGCCATGCCCTTCCATTCTTCCTTGGTTTGGCCGCCGGACATTTCGCCCGCGATCCACGGGATCAGGCTACCCGCCAGCGGCACGCCGAACCACTTTGTCGGGAGGCTTGGCGCTCGCTGCGCCTGGATCACCATGCGGTCGACCTCGAGGGCGCGCTCGGATGGATGCGCGCGGGTCGGCTCGGTGAGGCGCTCCATCTGCTTGACCAACTCGAGCACGTAAGCGGCTCCTGCGCCGGACGCGGCCTGATACGTCATGGTCGTCATCCATTCGATCAGGCCCGCTTTGAAAAGCCCGTTCACGGCCATCAGCATCAGGCTGGTCGTGCAGTTGCCGCCGGCGAAAGCGCGCAGGCCCCGCCGCAGGCCATCCTGAATCACGTCCGCGTTCACCGGATCGAGAATGATGACCGTGTCGTCGGCCATACGCAGCGTCGAAGACGCGTCGATCCAGTAGCCCTTCCAGCCGCTTTGGCGCAGCGGCGCGTAAACCTCTTTCGTGTAATCGTCGACGTGGCAACTGATCAAGATGTCGCACGCGGCAAGTTCGCGCAGATCCTTCGCGTCCTTGAGCGCGCCGCCGTTGGCTTCTTTCGGGGCCGTGCCGCCGGCGTTGGAGGTCGAAAAGAAGAGGGGCTCGATGCCCGTGAAGTCGTTCTCCTCCCGCATCCTTTGCAGGAGAACGCTTCCGACCATCCCTCGCCAGCCTATGATTCCGACCCGCAACATCGCTTCTGTTCCTCCGAATCAACAGTCAAAATGGGGTCCAAGGACCCCCAGTTTCATTTGCGGGTAGAAAGCACCCCCGCTCTTTATTTCCAATCACTTATGTCGAATTCTACTCGATAGCCACTTGCGGGTAGAATCGAGCAATTTGCCGGCCGCAGAAGGCAGCCACTCTGCTCGGCCGGCCCCTTCCATCGCCCTCGTTCATTCTCCCTCAAAGCTCCGACTTTTAGGCTGGCACAATGCGGCGGGAATTTCAAATGGTTGTTCGCGTAAGGAGTCCGTTTGCGCCGGAACGATGATGTGCCTCTTCACGTTGTTTGCCGAGTGCATTGGCTCTCCGACCAATCCACGCGAAGAGAGGGGCGAGGACCCTGTAACAGTCTGGCTACGCCGGTGATCCCTATTTTACTTGACAACGTAGTTGGCAAGTAGTACTTGGTCACCAGATCCAGCGGGGCTGGCTCGCGCATCGTGAACAAGGGGGGTCTATTCATGACAAATGCGGTGAAGATGATGAAGTCTGCCTCGACATGCGTGCTGAGCGTGCTTTTGTTCATTGGTGTAGTGTGCGTGAATCGCGTCGCGGCCCAAGTCGAGACAGCGACCATCTCAGGCACGGCAACGGACAGTTCAGGCGCGGCGCTGGTCGGCGCAACCGTCCAGGCTCGGAACGTGGGTACGAATGTCGCCCAGTCCACGGTTTCCGATGCCGCGGGCCGCTACAGAATCCCCGATCTGCCCATCGGACAATACGAAGTGCAGGCTTCGATCTCGGGCTTCCAGACTGTGGTCCACAAAGGCATCACGCTTACGGTCGGCGCCAACCTCGTCGTCGATTTTTCGCTGCCCGTGGGGCAAGTAGCGCAAACGGTAACCGTGGAGAGCGAGATCTCGCGCGTCGAAACTCAAACCGCCGCCGTCTCGTCTCTCGTGACTTCCCAGCAGATGAGCCAGTTGCCCCTGAATGGCAGGAACTTCGAGCAGCTTCTCTCGCTCGCGCCCGGTGTTCAGTCGATAAACCAGAGCTATTATACAGGCGGCGGCGGCGGCGGACTATCTTCGGGCTTCTACGGGCCGGGGAACACCTACTCGGTTGCTGGATCAAGGCCCGTTGGACAAGTGTTCTTGCTCGATGACCAGGATCTCCAAGGCTATTGGGAGAAGGGCACGGGCTCGAATATCACCGGCAATTCGCTGGGCGTCGAGGCCATCCAGGAATTCCAGCTGCTGACCAACACGTACAGCGCGCAGTTCGGGGGAACCGGCGCCGCGGTGAATGCCGCGAGCAGATCGGGGACCAACGCGTTTCACGGCTCGGCGTATGAGTATTTGCGCAACAGCGCTCTCGACGCGCGCAATTTCTTCGATGGGCCGACGATTCCGCCATTCCGCAGAAACCAGTTTGGAGGCAGCGTGGGCGGCCCGGTCAAGAAGGACAAGGCCTTCTTTTTCGTGAACTACGAAGGCCTTCGATCGGACCTGGGGGTGACCGGGAATGAATTTGTTCCGGACGCCCTGTCTCGCACGGGGATGGTCCCTTGCAACACGGTTGCAGGACAATTGCCACCCCCCGCTGGCACTTGCACATCGGCCTCAGCGAGAATTGCGGTGCCGGTCAACCCATTCGTTTTGCCATATCTGAACTTGTATCCAGCCCCACTCGCAGGGGCCATCGAACAGACTGTGGGTGCGGGGACTTTCAAAGGGTATCCGAGCGGCAACGCGCTTTTCACTTCTATTGCAAGCCAGCCGGAGAGCGAAAACTACGTTCTTGGGCGCATAGATTATACGCTCGGCTCGAAAGACTCCTTGCTCGGGCGATACATTTCCGACACTGCCTATCAACTCCTGCCCGTTCCCTTCTCGAGCCTGCCCGATTGGCCGGTCGTGGACAACGGGGGCGACCAGTTTTTCACGCTCGAGGAGAAACACCTCGTTTCGTCGACAACGATCAACGAGGTTCGCTTCAGCTTCTCGCGAACCGATGAACACCAGGATCAGAAATTCTTGACGAATCCGGCCACAGATCCGTTGCAGTACTACGATGGAGCGCCGGACTACAGTCCAGGGGACCGCGAGGACGGCAACATCGGCAACCTCGGTGGCACCTCGCCCATCGGTCCGGGTACGACAGCACGGTTCCATCTGATCGAGAACAAGTTCACCGGGGGGGATGATCTTTTTTGGAGCCGGGGGGCCCACAGCCTCAAGGTGGGCGTATCCGTAACCAGAATTCAAGACAATATCGCCGTGGGCCGGGAAGGCGGGTACTTTATCTTCAGCGGCCTTCCAGGTTTTCTGGCAGCTGCCCCAATCCAATTCCAAGGCGAGCAACTCCCACAGCCGGGTTTTAGCAGGACGCGTTACGCTCAATCGGTGGAGTACTTCCCTTACATCGAGGATGATTGGAAGGTGAGGCCCAACCTCACAGTCAACATCGGTTTGCGGTATGACTTTGAGACCAACCCGGTGTGCGAGGCTGCCTTTGCCCAACCTTGCACGGCGCTCCTCAATCCGTTGTCTTCGACGGCATTTACGCCGGTCCATCACGCTCTTCAGGCGAATCCGAACGCGCTCAATTTCGATCCCCGGATCGGTTTGGCCTGGGATCCTTTCTCGGATCACAAGACCTCGATCCGCGCTGGATTCGGAATCTTCCACGAGCAAATTGCCGCTCGCACCTTCCTCAACGCGTACTCGCAGGATCCACCGTCTCAAACGGTGGTCGTTACTCCTCCTACCTCTATTGCGCTCTTCCCGTTTCCAGCACAGTGTAAGCCGGCGGGGTGCCTGAATCCACCGTTCGGCACGGTATATGGACTCGACTATCGGTCGAATGTTTCCCCTTACGTTATGCAATACAATCTGACGATACAGCGTGACCTCGGGCATAGCATGGTTGCCTCGCTCGGCTATGTCGGCTCGCAAGGCGTCCACCTGTATAGTCAGCGAAACTACAATACCCAGGCCGTAGTCGGCGGCCCCAGTACCTGCACCAGCCCCTCCTGCACCCTTACTGGCGCCGTACCGAACCCCAACTTTTCCGGTTTAGACGATACTGCTCCCACCAGCCATTCGACCTACAATGGCATGGTGGCGAGTCTCAATCGCCAGATCAGCCGGAATTTGCAGGGCCAGGTGTCCTATACGTACTCGCGATCCATCGACGATGGTTCGGCCAGCTCCGGTGTCGAGCAAAACCAGTCCGAGATAACGGACGTGTACAATCAGCGCTACGATCGCGGACCCAGCAGTTTCAATATCACCCAAGTGTTGCGGGTCAACAGCGTGTATACCCTGCCGTTCAGTGGCAACCGGTTTGTTTCAGGCTGGCAGGTGAGCGAAATTTTGAGCGCCGCCACGGGCTTTCCCGTTAACGTGGCGAACGGGTTGATTCCCCAGCAGGCTAATACGGGCGGACTTACAGGGGATCGTCCGGACTACTCGGGTGCCGCGGGATGCCATCCGTACCAAATAGTGGATCAGATAAATTTTGCACAGAAAAACGTCGAATGGTTCAATCCGGCTTGCTATACCCTTCAGCCCCTCGATACGCTCGGCAATGTCGGGAGGAACTCGTTAACCGGTCCCGGCCTGTTGGACCTCGACTTCTCTATAATCAAGGACACGAAGATTACGGAAAAATTTAACGCCGAGTTCCGGGCGGAGTTCTTTAACATTATCAATCGCACGAATCTAGGGCAGCCAGCGGGTGCTGTCTTCGCCGGCTCGCGGGGCCCGCTGAATCCCCAGGGGCTCGATCCCCTTGCCTATACCGGTGCGACGGCGGGCCTGATTACCAATGCCGCCACCACTTCGCGACAGATTCAATTCGCGCTCAAGTTGGTCTTCTGATCTGGGGCAAGCCTGACCGATGCCAGACATCACATCGGTCAGGCTACTCCTACAGCCGGCACGGGTGGGTTAGCCTCCAAGCAGTTCTGCGGGGACGCCGATTTCCTTCGCTCCGGCCGTGCCGAAGCCGGGGCCGCGCGTGAGCCACAGCAGCAGCGCCAAGCCGTGCTTGGGATATCGGCGCATCATTTCTTTTGCGATGGCGGTGAAGTGCACGCCGGGCTTGGCGACATCGCGATAATCCTCCAGCCAGCGAATCGCCTCCGCGAATAGTTCCGCTCCGCCGAACTTGCCGTGGCCAGGGAAGACAAGATCGATTGGGCCGATGCCGCGCGCCTGCTCGATTCCCGCGATCCAAGACGCGGGATTGTTGGTATCGGCCATGTAGAGGTGATAGCGGTGATAGATCAGATCGCCCGCAATCAGGGCGTGCGCTGAGGGCACGTAGAAGGCAGTGGCGTGCACGGTCTCGCAAACGGGCAGGTCGATGAAGATCATCTCGCGGTCTTCGAGGTACGCAGCCTTCCCGAAAAGCGGCCTCGGATAGACGATGTCGCCGGCCGGGAGCAGGCTGCCGAACATGTCCTGCCAGTGAACGCGCTTCGCGGGCCATTCGAGCATGCCGTCGATCACGCCCTGGCGGGCGAGGAGCGTCGCCTCGGGGAACGCCGCCGCGAACGCGTTGATACCGCCGTAATGATCGGGATGAGCGTGGGTGATGAAGATTGCGCGCAAGCGCTTGCGGCTGTCCCGGACGTGCCTGAGAAGCTGCTCGACGTCGCTTTTGACGAATCCGCAATCGATCAGAAAAGCGTCCTGCCGACCGGAGACAAGCACCGCGTTCGGCGCGAGAAAGCGCTCCTCGCCGGTGAACATATCGAAGCGCAGACCGTTGGACTCGACTGAAGCGATCATTTCAGCCTCCTGCTTCGACTGCGTCAGCTCAGCGCGGATTCGGCTTCGGGAATCGTGGCGTAAGTGTCGAAGAGCGGATCGACGCCGGTGATCTGCAAAATGTTCTTGACGCGGTGGTTCAGTCCCACGAGCACGAGCCTGCGGCCGGCGTTGTTGCACGAAACGAAGGCTCGCACGAGCGCGCCGATCGCCATGGAATCGAGCGAAGGCACGTCGCTCAAATCGAGGATGAGCCGCGGTGCCGTGGCAGCGCGAACGGCGTCCTGAAACGCGGGTGAAGACGTGGAATTGATGGCGCCCTTCACGCTCAGGATGTGCACGTTCGCGCTCGATCCGGCGCGTCCGGCGATTTGAAATGCTTCGGACATGCCCGGCATTCTAACGAAAAGGGGCGGGGGAAAACAACGAAGTCGATTTTCGGAAGTGGTGTCATTCAATTGAGGGGAATGCTTCAAATTCCAAGCGCAACGAAGAGGACTCAGAGACGAAAAGGAGCACGCAGAGAACGCTCAAGCGGTGGGGATTCCTCCGCGTCCTGTGAATCGCTCCGTGTTCTCTGTGTTGAGCTGTTCTTGACCGCACTCCTGCGTCGCGGATCGTCAGCTGGCTTTGCTCTTGGTCTTCTTGGCCTCGGACGCGGCCTTGGGGATGGCGCGGACGAGGGTTTTCTTCTCGGCTTGCGGGCCGGGCTTGGCGGCGAGGCTGTTCTTCAGGGCCTGCATCAGGTCGATGACGGGCGCGCGCGCGACGTGCGGCGCGGTGGTGACTTCCATGCCCTTGGCTTTCGCCGCGATCAACTCCTGCAACGCTTCCTGGTAGGTGTCGTGGTACTTCTCGGGCTGGAACGGCGCCGCGAGGCTCTTGATGAGCTGCTCGGCGAGCGCGCGCTCCTGCTCCTTCACTTCGATCTTCTCCGTGGGGCCGGTTTCGGCAGGCCGGATTTCATTTGAGTAGAACATCGTGTGCAGAGTGAGGCCGGTTTTCTGCGGGCGGATGATGACCGTGTACTCGCGATTGTGCATGCTGACCTTCGCGATGGCGGCGTAGCCGGACTTGCGCATGGCTTCCATCAAGAGTTGATAGGCTTTGCGGCCTTCGTCTTCGGGAGTGAGATAGTAGGAAGAGTCGAAGTAGATCGGATCGATTTCCGCGAGCTTCACGAATTCGAGGATTTCCATCGTGCGCGCGGATTCCGGCTCGACGCTTTCGAGTTCTTCCTCGGTGAAAAGCAGATACTGGTCTTTCTCGTATTCGTAGCCCTTTTCGACTTCGGAGCGCTCGACCATGCGGTTGCAGGTCGGGCAGAAGAGCGGCTGCTTCAGACGCGTGTGGCAGACTTTGTGAAGCTGGTTGAAGCTGACGCGCTCGGTGCGCGCGGCAGGCGACAGGCGCACGGGAATCGAGATCAGGCCGAAGGCCAGGAAACCTTTCCATGTGGATGCAGGCATGAGCCACCCCCTCTTGTGCGTACGGTCCTAGGCGCGTTCGGCGATTATACGCAGCGAGCCTTGGGCGCGCCATGCGAAGAAATGTCCGGGTGTGCGCTTTTCGCTACGTCTTCGCCTGGGGCGCGAGACGTAGCCGCACCGGCCCGCGGGTTGCAGCCAGAGTTGGAGGTGGACTTGTGGGCCGCGATGTATAGAATAGACGGTTTTGAGGATGGGCGCGCCGAGGCACAGGGCGCGCATCACAGATGATGAGGGAGAGGGCTTCGTGATTGTCGGCGTTCCCAAAGAGAGTTTCCCGGGCGAGCGGCGAGTGGCGCTCGTGCCGATGGCGATCCCGAATCTTGCGAAGGCGGGGCTCGAAGTGGTCGTCGAGGCCGGAGCCGGAAGCGAAGCGGGCTATCCGGACGCCGCGTTCACGGAAAAGGGCGGCAAGATTCTTCCGAACCGCGCGGCAGTGTTTCAGGCGGCCGACATCATCACGCAGGTGCTGTGCTACGGCTCGAACGACCGAACCGGCAAGGCCGATCTGCCGCTCATGCGGCGCGATCAGGCGCTGATCGGATTCCTGAGGCCGCTGGGATCGCGCGAGATCGTCCAGGAAATTGCCGGCGCGGGCGTGACTTCGTTTTCGGTGGAAATGATGCCGCGGACGACGCGCGCGCAGAGCATGGACGCGCTTTCGTCGATGGCGACCGCGTGCGGTTACAAGGCAGTGCTGATCGCCGCCGACACGCTCCCGCGATTCTTTCCAATGCTTACAACCGCCGCAGGCACGATTACTCCCTCGCGCGTGCTCATCATCGGGGTAGGCGTCGCCGGCCTGCAGGCCATCGCCACGGCGCGGCGGCTGGGCGCGGTGGTTTCCGCGTACGATTTGCGGCCGGTCGTGAAGGAACAGGTGCAGAGCCTCGGCGCGCGGTTCGTCGAGCTGGCGATTGAGGCCAAGGACGCGCAGGACGCGCGGGGGTACGCGCGGGCGCAAGACGACGCGTTTTACGCGAAGCAGCGCGAACTGCTGGGGAAGGTCATCGCCGACAACGACGTCGTGATTACGACGGCTGTGGTGCCGGGGAAGAAAGCGCCCGTGCTGGTGACCGCCGAAATGGTGCGTGGAATGGCGCCCGGTTCCGTGATTGTGGATTTGGCTGCGGAGCGTGGCGGGAACTGCGAATTGACTCGGTCCGGCGAGACGATTGTCGATAGCGGCGTGACAATCATCGGCCGAATCAATTTGGCCAGCACCGTGCCGTACCATGCCAGTTCGCTCTACGCGCGCAACATCACGGCTTTTCTGCTGCATCTCGTCAAAGATGGAAAGCTCAACCTCAAAATGGACGATGAGATCACCCGCGAGACTTTATTGACGCGGGGCGGGGAATTGGTGAACGCGAGGGTGCGCGAATTCTATTCATTGCCGGCCTTGGCAGCGCAAGGCGGCGCGTAGGGGGAAGCGATATGTCGAGCGATGCGCTGATTAGTGGACTATACGTATTCATGCTGGCGGGCTTCTTGGGATTTCAGGTCATCAAGCGAGTTTCGCCTCTGCTGCATACGCCGCTGATGTCCTTGACCAACGCGCTTGACGCGATTGCTGTGGTTGGCGCGATTGCGCTCGTCGGCGCGCGCGAGACGAAGTTCGCGACGATTCTCGGCACGATCGCTGTTGTCGCTGCGTTCAGCAACGTTGTAAGCGGATTTCTCATCACGGACCGCATGCTAAAGATGTTCAAATCGAGCCGTCCACAGAAATAGCGACCATGACCATGCCCGGATTCCACTGGATCGAAATTGTCTATCTCATTGCGACGGCGCTCTTTATTCTGTCGCTGATGTGGCTGAGCGCGCCTACGACGGCTCGCCGCGGAGTATGGGCCGGCGAGCTCGGAATGGGACTCGCCATTGTCGGCACGCTGTTCGAGCGCGGCATCATCGACTATCACTGGATCGCGATCGGGCTCGTGCTAGGCGCGATTATCGGTGTCCCGCTCGGCATGGTCCAGATGACGGCCGTGCCGCAGCGAACGGCGCTGAGCCACGCGTTCGGCGCGTGCTGCGTGACGCTCGTCGGGACCGCGGAATTTTATCTGCGCTCGCCGAGCGTGCCCAAGTTCGTGATGTCGGTCCTTTCGATGGAAGTGATCCTCGGAGGGCTGACGTTCACGGGCAGCTTGATGGCGGCGGGGAAGCTCCAGGAAGTCCTCCCACAGCGGCCCATCACGTACAAAGGACAGAACATCGTGAACCTCGGGATGCTGGCGGTGGCGGTTGCGATCGCCGTCGCGCTGGTGCTGAACCCGGGGCACCGGAATCTGTTTCCGGTCATGGTGGGGATTTCGTTGTTGTTCGGCGTTATGTTGATTATTCCGATCGGCGGGGCGGATATGCCGACCGTGATTTCCTTGCTGAATTCCTACGCGGGGCTTTCGGCCGCGGCAATGGGATTCGTGCTCAACAGCAAGCTGCTGATCGTGGCGGGCGCGCTCGACGGGTCGTCGGGTTTCATCCTCTCGGTGATCATGTCCAAGGCGATGAACCGGTCGTTCACGAACGTGCTGTTCGGGGCGTTCGGGCAGGTGCAGACTGCCGCAGCGGGCGCGGTCGAGGCGAAGACCGTGCGGAGCGCGTCGCCGGAGGAAGCGGCCGGGATTTTGGCGGCAGCGAGCAAGGTGGTGATCGTTCCGGGCTACGGCATGGCCGTGGCGCAGGCGCAGCACAAGGTCCGCGAACTCTATGACGTGCTGACCAAAAAGGGCGTGGAGGTCTCATTCGGCATCCACCCTGTCGCCGGGCGCATGCCGGGGCACATGAACGTGCTGCTGGCCGAGGCGGATATCCCGTACGACCGCCTGTTGGAGATGGACGACATCAACTCGGACCTGCCGCAGACCGATGTGGCGCTGATCATCGGGGCGAACGACGTCACGAACCCCGCGGCGCGCACTGACACGAGCAGCCCGATTTACGGCATGCCGATTCTCGATGTCGACAAGGCCCGCACCGTCATGGTGATTAAGCGCAGCATGAACCCGGGCTTTGCTGGAATCGACAACCCCCTTTATTACCTCGACAAGACCTTGATGCTGTTCGGAGACGCCAAGGGGTTTGTGGGCGACATCGTCCGCGAACTCTCGGGCGGCGCCCACCACTAAGTTCCCTAGGTTCTGCTCGGTATACCAAGTAGCCTTTTTCTCACCTGCATCTCTGCTTATAGAGATAAGCTCCTCAAGCTCTTTCACAGAATGACATAGTGCCATTTCAGCCAACGGGGATTGCCATTTTTAGCACCTCTGTGCCAATTCAGCATTGTGTCAATTCACACCCACTAATAATTTAGAAGCAACTAATCCTGCTTTCTATCACTGGCAGGTTTTGGGAGTTGGATTGAGTCTGCTTGGTTAAACGAGCAGCGGGGGATACCGATTTTGCGTCAGGTTCTTGAGCGCCAAGCCTTTCAGAAGAGCCGAAACGTTGTATCGCGGATCGTGGCGAACGAGGCGATGGTAGTGCCGATCCGAGGGGGCGCGGAACCGGGGGGTTCCGTCTACACGTTCAACGAGTCGGGGACCACGATCTGGGCGCTGATCGAGGCGGGGCGAAGCGCGGCCGAAGTGGCCGCGCATCTTCAGTCCGAGTACGGGATATCGGCCAAGCAGGCAGCCGCTGATACGACGGAATTCCTGGCGGAACTTGCCGACGAAGGATTGATCGAGCCGGCGTAGGCGGCCGGCGAACCACGGTTCGGGGGAGCCGGGGCTTGGGATGAACCAAAAAACCTGGATGACATCTCGCCGGGCAAGGCATGGCCGCGGCTTCCGTTCGCTGGGTCCCGCACAAGTCTCCCTAGAGGTGGAAGCAAGGTATCCGTGCGCGCACACCGGTCACTTTTCGATGGGGCGCAGATAACGATGCGAAAGACCCTCTTCTCGCGCAGATCGCTCATCCTCGTCATGGCGTGTCTTGTGGGCGCGTTCTGCTTGCCGCTCGCAGGCCAACGGATCGAAGTCGAGCATCAGCGCGTGCCGATGTTTCAGGATTGGAGCACGCGCCACCTCGTTTATCCACGGGTCGGTCCTATGGCCGCGATGCAGGCGGCCGCGCGGGATCCCCGTGCGAGCTTCCTATGGGCGCAACTGCCAGTGGCGGGCGGGGGAGGGATGTTCGGGGGAGGCGCGCCGCTGGGTGGGCGCAGCGGTCCTCCGTTTGCGCCATGGCGCAGGCCTGTCGTGGAGTCGCAGACCGTAGACCGCGACTGGGCCATCAATCTCGGTGCGGCGGGGACGGCGGCTGCTATGTATCCGGCAAAGTTCGGCTTCGATGTGACGGCGGCGCCCAGCTGCGCGAATGACTACGTCGTTTTTCCGATCGACGCGCCGGGCGGCACCGGCCAGCCCAACATCGTCGCCTTCAACTATCTCTATAGCGGCACGGCAGGTGCGACCGGGATCTGCAACCGAACGCCCACCGGAAGCGATACCGGTGTTGCAGCCGAGGTTTTGTGGTCTTACAACGTGCAGGCGATCACCGGCGGCGGCGCCGTGACCACGTCGCCTGTGATTTCGTTTGATCCGCTCACGCCGTCTGCCTCGGGGACCAAGGTCGCGTTCGTTGAGTCTTCGAGCGGCGGGCAGATCGTCGCTGCGACCGTCACCGCGGGACATGCCGGTACCGGCTATGCCGTCGGCAACACCGGCACGATTGCGGGCGGCACCGGGTCGCTCGCCATCCTCCAAGTCACGGCGGTCAACGCGGGTGCGGTTACGGCTTTCACGATCACGTATCCAGGCACGGGATACACCGTGAAGACCGGAGTCGCCACCACGGCGACAAGCGGAACCGGGACGGGTCTTGAGGTCAGCATCGGCACGGTCTCTGCCAGCACCGCCGCGCATTTCCACGTGCTGGCGTTCAAGAACGATGACGGCCAGAACACCGGCAACCTGCAGAGCGTTCTCTCGCCGAAAACGATCAGCACGTTCTCTTCGACGAATCCCGCTGCCGGCAGCGGTACCGCAACCGACCTCGTCCTGGGCTCATCGACTACGGGAACGGACACGCTCTCTTCGCCCTTTGTCGACTACGTTCGCGACCAGGCTTACGTGGGCAACGACATCGGCGTGCTGTACCGGATCAAAGACGTCTTCTGCACGAGCGTCAATTCAGACTGTTTGGGATCGACAAAGCCGGCTCCGAGCCTGGATACGACCTGGGGATCGGGCGGAGCCGTCACGGTTTGCTCGGGGAAACTCACGGGCGCCGTGCTCGATTTTGTGACGCTGAACGTCTTCGTGGGATGCTCCGACGGGAAACTCTACGGATTCAATTCCTTCGGCACAGCACTTGCGAGTTCGCCAGTGACGGTAGGGAACGGATCGGCACTGGGCGGCATTGTGGATTCCCCGATCGTGGATGGCGTGAACGGGTTTGTCTTCGCCGTGAGCGGGTCGAACGGGACCCACGCCGTTCTAGTCCAAGCCTCGACGACCCTGAGTTCGCCTACAACAGTGACCGTGGGCGCAGCGGGAGTATTCAACCTGCATGCGCCTGCATTCAATAATCCGTACTACACGAGCCCCACGACGACGGGCGCGTTGATTTACGTCGCGGCCTACAACGCCGCCGGGAACGAAATTGAGCTTTACGGGTACTGCTTCAGTTCCTCAAACATCTTGGCAAATTGCTCCGGCGTCACGCCGGCAGGTCCGCACACGCTGGTACTGAACACCACGCCGGGAAGTGAGCTCGAGTACGCCCCGCTGACCGAGTTCTATAACTCAACGACTTCGAACGACTGGCTGTTCATCACCGTCCTCGCGAACCGGAGTCCGAATCTAGGGCTCTTCAACATCAACTCGTTTCCCACGTCCGAAACACCGGTTCCCGGCGTGCAGGAAGGCAGCGGCACGAGCGGAATGGTGGTGGACAACAACAGCTCAAGCGCGCAGGCGTCGAGCGTCTATTTCGGTGCGCTGAGCACAACGGCGGCGTGCGGCAATGGGGGCACTGGCGGTTGCGCCGTCAAGCTTACGCAAGCGGCGCTTCAATGAACCAGAACTCCCAAAACCGCACGGCGGAAATCGAAGAAGCGCCGGCTGGGACCCGCAAGGCCCGGAAGGTCTACGAGCGGCCTGCGTTCCAGCATGAGCGCGTCTTCGAGACGATGGCTCTCGCTTGCGGCAAACTCTCACCTACACAATTTCAGTGCCGGTTCAACAGAAAGAATTCATGACCGTGAATGGGAGGATGCAAACGATGCAAGATCGCGCAGCTGTCGACATAGCCCTGGCGGAAGAGGTGCTGAAATCGTACGGCAGGCTACGGATTTTGGCCCGCGGATCAAGCATGATCCCTGCGATCTTTCCGGGCGACATCCTTCTGGTGGAGCGCGACCCGCTTGGGCGGTTGCGCCCCGGCCATATCGTGCTGGCTTCCCGGGGAGGGCGTTTCTACGCTCATCGCGTCGTGCGCCTCACGGCTTTGGGTGGTCCGCCTCGCGTGATCACGCGCGGAGATGCTTTGCCCGAAAGCGATCCGCCGTTCTTGGATGAGGAAGTGCTGGGACGGGTGACGGCGCTCGTCCGCGGGGAGAAGCGGATCGAGCTTGAAAACGAAAACGACCTGGCCGATAAACGGCTGCTCCAGTGGGCGGTGCAGCACTCCGATGGAGTCACGGCCGGTTTGCTTTGGAGTCATTCGCTGCGCAGTCGAATCGCGACGCCGCCCAACAAGACGCAGACGAAATTTCCCGGAAGGCTCGCCGAGTGCCTGTGATGAATGCCGGCCTCTTAGCATCGACGATCGGCGCGCGCGCAGCGGAAGCCACGCGGAGTGTCACGATCGAAATCGGGGGGATTCCAATCCTCCTTCGGTCGGGCAACGCCGATTTTTGCAGAATGATCGAACAGCGCTACGCGGGCTTTGTGAATCCCTCGGCCACGTCTGCGTACCAATTCGAGATCGAACTCGAGCCTCCGGCCGAGCCCTCCGACGAAGACGCGCGAGTTTCGAAGCAAGGCCCGGTTTGGTTCTTCGACCGCGGGGATTTTCACGCGGAATGGGACTCACGCTCACGCCGGGGCTGGGTTCGCCAGGCTCTAAATCCCTATTCGATTGATACGGTGCTTCGCATCGTGCATTCGCTGGTGCTGGCCGAAGAAGGCGGTTTTCTGTTGCACGCGGCGAGCGCCGTGCGTTCCGGGCAGGCGTTTCTGTTCACCGGAGTGTCGGGCGCGGGGAAGACTACGATCTCGCGTCTCGCTCCGCCGAATGTGGCAGTTCTGACGGACGAGATCTCCTACGTCCGGCGGCGCCTCTGCGGCTACCGCGCCTACGGTACTCCGTTCTCCGGGGAACTGGCGCGCGTAGGCGAAAACCTCTCCGCGCCATTCGGCGCGCTCTACTTTCTCGAAAAGGGACCGGTCAACCGGATCGAGCCGATCGACGATCTGTCGGCCGCACGGGCCCTTCTGCGCAACATTCTGTTCTTTAGTCACGACGAGCAACTGGTGAAGCGCGTGTTCGACTCGGCCTTCGAGTTCGTTTCGCGCATCGCCGTAGCCCGGCTGATCTTCACGCCGGACGAACGTGTCTGGAGACTGATCGGATGAACGAAAAGTACATCGCGCGCAGCAGTGCGGTCGCTTCGCGCGTCCTCGACGGGGAAATCGTCATCATGTCCGCGCTGGATTCGACCCTATTCAGCCTCAGCGAGGTGGCCACGATCATCTGGCAGGCGGCCGATGGCCGCACGCCGCTTTCCGAGATCGTGCAGCGGCGCATCTGCGCCGAGTTCGACGTCACGCCGGAGGCAGCCTACCGGGACGCCGAGGCGTTCGTCGAGGATCTGGCGTGCCACGGGATCTTACGCGTCGCGAACCGGCCGATTTCGGACGACGAATTTGATGTCGCCGGCGTTACGGCCGGCGCGAGTGTTCCCGGCGCTGCGAGCAAGACATGAGCCTGATGCAGGAGCTCAACCGGAAGGCGCTGCGCCTGGGCGTTCCGCTGAGCGTGCATCTCGACGTTACCTATCGTTGCAACGAGCACTGCGAGCACTGCTACCTCGACCACGACGACCACGGAGAGATGACGACGGCCGAGATCCGCGGGCTTCTCGGCGAACTCGCGGACGCAGGTGTCTTTTTCCTCACGCTCAGCGGCGGCGAGCCGCTAATGCGGCGAGACTGCTTCGAGATCATCGAGTACGCGCGCTCGCTGCGATTCAACGTCAAGCTAAAGACAAACGCGGTGCTGATCCGAGAAAAGGAAGCGCGCCGGCTGCGAGCCTTGGGCGTCGAGCAGGTGCAGATCAGCGTCTATTCGCACAGGCCCGAAGTGCACGACGGCATTACCAAGCTGCCCGGTTCGCTGAATCGCACGCTCGCCGGAATCGGTTTCCTGCGCGCGGCGGGGCTGAAGGTAACCCTCGCGAACGTCCTGATGCGAAGCAACTCACGGGATAGCAACGGCGTCCAGACCCTCGCCGCAGGGCTTGGGGCGCACTACACGCTCGACCCCACGATCACGCCGATGATGGACGGCGGCACATCCGTGCTGCGGCTTCGCTTGCCCGCGAGCGAACTCGGGGAGGTCTTCCGCAATCCCAACCTGGTCGGCGACGTCGAGAGCTTTTGCGCCCCGCCCGCGCCGGTGGACGACGACGTGCGCGAAGGACTGCCGTGCAGTGCGGGGCATACCGCCTGTTACGTTTCGCCCTACGGCGATCTGTATCCTTGCGTGCAGTTCCCGTTGCCGTGCGGCAACGTGCGGCGGCAGAAGTTTCTCGACATCTGGCGAAACTCGCCGCAGCTCGCTGAAGTGCGTTCGCTTCACGGCAAAGATCTCACCACCTGCTCTTCGTGCACGCACCTCGGATCCTGCACGCGCTGCCCGGGACTTGCGTACATGGAGGGCAACATGCGCGGGCCCTCGTCGGCCGACTGCGAGAAGTCGTTCGTGCGCACCGGGATTCCCTCCGCCGGAATGCTCGCGCGAGGCAGGACAACTCTGCCGGCTCCAGGTCTTGTCCAGATACAGCCGCTGTAATCTTTCCTCTCTACCGCGTTCGACGTATTGATCTTTGCTTCTGTCGGTGGCATCTTGTTTCGCGATGGCTCAGAAATCGAAACTGGAAGGGCGAAGCGCAGTGCGCACGATTCAGGTGAGGACCTCGCGCCGCACCGAGCTAAAGGACGTTACCGCCGAAATTGAAGCCGTCGTGCGCGATGCAGCCTGCACCGAGGGTGTGTGCCACCTGTATGTGCCGCACACGACCGCCGGCGTCCTGATCAACGAGGGAGACGACCCGGCGGTAGCTCGCGACATCGAGGCCGCGCTCGACCGGCTGATCCCGCACGCCGCCAGCTACACACACGCCGAGGGCAACGCCGATTCGCACATCAAGACCGCGCTCGCCGGTTCGTCCGAGACGATTTTCATCGAAGGCGCGCGGTTGTCGCTGGGACGCTGGCAAGCGGTTTTCTTCGCCGAATTCGACGGCCCGCGAACGCGCGAGCTGCGGATCAAGATCGTGCCCGATCCCGCTTCATAGCTCGACCACGAAAACAGGCCTCCGCCGCACTGCATGACGTACAATCCAAGTGCATGGGGTTCAAGTCCGGATTCGTTGCGATCATAGGCCGCCCGAACGCCGGGAAATCCACGCTCGTCAATACTCTGGTCGGCCGCAAGGTCGCCATCGTTTCGCCCCGGCCACAAACCACGCGCAATCGCATCCAGGGCATTTTGAACCGCGACGACGCGCAAATCGTATTGATCGACACGCCCGGGATCCACAAGCCCGAGAACGTCCTAAACCGCCAGATGATGGACGAGCTCAGCGACGCGCTCAAGGGCGTCGACATCCTTTCGCTGATCGTGGACGCGTCAGCGGAGTTCGGCGCCGGCGATCGCTTCGCGCTCGAGTGGGTGCGCCGCTTTCACGGTCCGGTCTTCCTACTGTTGAACAAGGTCGACCGTGTCAGGAAGCCGCTGCTTCTGCCGCTGATCGACCGCTACCAACACGCGTTCGACTTCGCGGAGATTTTCCCCATCTCGGCGCTCACCGGCGAAGGCTGCTTCGATGTCGTGAAAGGCTGGCTTGCGCGCCTGCCCGAAGCTCCGCCCCACTTTCCGCAGGACCAGTTCACCGACCAGCCCGAGCGATTCCTTGCCGCGGAACTCGTCCGCGAAAAGGCGATTCTGGCGACGCGGGAGGAAGTACCGCACGCCATCGCCGTGCTCGTGGACAGCTTCGAGGAGTCAAGCGAGCTGATCAAAATCCGCGCGACGATTTACGTCGAGCGGGAAGGACAGAAGGGGATTCTGATCGGCAAGGGCGGCGAAACGATCAAGAAGATCGGCACGCACGCGCGCAAGGAGCTCGAGTCGATTCTCGGCGCGCACATTTTTCTCGAACTCTTCGTCAAGGTCCAGCCGAACTGGCGCCAGAACGCGGCAATCGTCCGGCAGCTCGATTGGCACCGGCAACTCGAGCAGCTCGCAGGAGAGCAAGCCGGCGAGTAATCCGCTAGGAGGCTTTGGACGGCGCGATGCCGAGCGAGCGCATCTTGCGGTAGAGGTGGCTCCGTTCGAGCCCAAGCGCCGTGGCGGTCTTCGTCATGTTCCAACGGTTTTCTTCGAGCTTGCGCAGGACAAAATCGCGCTCGTACGCCGACCGCGCCTCCTGCAAGCTCTCGTAGGGCTTTTGCGGGCTTTTCGAGGTGCCGCGAAAAATCTCCGGGGGCAAGTGGTGCGGCTCGATCCGCGGCGAAGGGCACATGATCACAAGGCGCTCGACCAGATTCTTCAATTCGCGCACGTTGCCAGGCCACGGATACGCGAGGAGCACGTCCATTGCCGCGGCCGTGAACTCCTTCGGCTTTTTCCCGTACGCGTCGCAGAACTCCTTCAGGAAGTGCGCGGCAAGCACGGGAATATCTTCCGTTCGCTCGCGCAGCGCCGGGACGTAGAACGGAATCACGTTCAGGCGGTAGAAAAGATCCTCGCGAAACGCGTTCCTGCCGATCTCTTCTTCGAGCTTCTTGTTCGTGGCGGCGATCACGCGGACATCCACCGTCACGGGCCGGTTCGATCCCAGCGGTTCGACCCGCTGCTCTTCGAGCACGCGCAGCACTTTCGACTGCGTCTTGAGGCTCATGTCGCCGACTTCATCGAGGAACAGCGTCCCGCCGTCGGCCTTCTGAAACTTTCCGACTTTGTCCTCGCTCGCTCCGGTAAAGCTGCCCTTGCGGTGGCCGAACATCTCCGACTCGATCAGCTCCTCGGGAATCGCGGCGCAGTTCACTTCGACAAACGGCATCCCGCTCCGCGGACTGTTCGCGTGCAGCGCGCGCGCGACGAGCTCCTTGCCCGTCCCGCTCTCACCGTAGATGAGCACGCGGCCGTTCGTCGGCGCGGTGAGCGCGATCTGCTGCCGCAATGCCTTCATCGGCACGCTTCCGCCGAGAATCTGGTACCGCTCCTCAAGCTCCGCGCGCAAGCGGCGGTTTTCTTCTTCAAGGCGCAGGTATTCGAGCGCGTTGCGCACGACCAGCACGATCTTCTCGATGGAGAGCGGTTTTTCGATGAAATCGAACGCTCCGAGTTTGGTCGCGCGCACGGCGGTCTCGATACTGCCGTGCCCGGAGATCATCACGACCATCGGCGCGCCCTCGCGCGACTGCATGCGCTCGAGCGTTTCAAGGCCGTCGATCCCCGCGAGCCACACGTCGAGCAGAACGAGATCGAAGCTGCGCCGCTTGAACCGTTCGAGGCATTCCTCGCCCGACGCCACCGCCTCGGCTTCATAGCCTTCGTCGCGCAGGAGCGCGCCAAGGGATTCGCGGATGCCGCTTTCGTCGTCCACAATGAGGATGGATGCAGGCATGGAGTCTACGAGGCCGAGGTCCCGGCCTGAGCGGGGATCGCCGTGACTTCGACGGCGGGAAAGCGGATCACGAAGCGCGCGCCCACGGGGAAATTGTCCTCGACCCGGATGCTGCCGTTGTGCTCGGCGATGATGCGGCTCGCGATCGCCAGCCCCAGGCCGGTGCCGCGGCCCTTGGTCGAGAAGTGAGGGAGAAAGAGGCTGTCCTTGTCCGCGGGCGAAATGCCACGGCCGCTGTCGGAAATCTCGACTTCCACGGCATCGCCGTCGCTTTCAACACGCGTGGCCACGCGCAGCTGGCGCACCGGGGAGCCTTCCATGGCCTCGGCCGCGTTATCGATGAGGTTTGCAATCACCTGGCGCATCAGCTCAGGATCGGCCTTCACCGGCGGCAAAGAGGCGGCCATCTCGGTACGCAGGGTCACGCCGTCGAGCCGCCCGTGAAAGAGTTCGAGCGCGCTGGCGACAATCGAATTCAAATCCGCCGGAGCAAGGCGCGCGGCAGGGAAGCGCGCGAACTGCGAAAATTCGTCCACGAGAGATTCCAGGGTTTGCACCTCGCGCTCGATCAGCGCGGCGCACTCGGCCGCGAGCTTCTCGAACTCCGTGCGAGGCGCGCCCAGCTTCGCCGCGGGCGTGCGGTCCAGATATCGCAGCAGCCTTTGCGCGGAAAGCTGGATCGGCGTCAGCGGATTCTTGATCTCGTGCGCGATCCGCTGCGCGACCTCCTGCCATGCGGCGGCCTTTTGCGCGTGCAGCAGATCGGTCAAGTCGTCGATCACGACGACGAATCCCGGATTCGACTTGCGCGGCCCGAGAGAGCTCACCGTTACCGCGGTGCGCACCAGCCGCCCGCCGGTCGCGATTTCGATTTCGCGCGAAGCCGCCCCCATCCGCAGCGAGCGCCGCATCAGGTGCAGAACGGCCCGCGCCGCCTCTTCGCCGAGCAGCTCCGCGAGCGTTCGGGAGTCGCGCGCGTGTTCCCCGAGGATCGTCACGGCGGCCGTGTTCACCCGCGCGATCTCGCCGGAGGCGTCGAGCGAGACGACGCCGGTCGGAATGTTTTCGAGAATCGCTTCCATGAGCTCCCGCCGCCGCTCGCGCTCTTCGATGGCATGCTCGAGGCTCTGCGTGAACTCGTTGATCTGGCGCCGCCCTTCGCCGAGTTGTTCAGTCATGCGGTTGAAGGAGCGGACGAGCGTCCCGAGTTCGTCCTGCGCCTGAATCTGGACGCGGTGATCGAAATTTCCGCGCGAAATTTCCCGCGTCCCTTCGGCGAGAGCCTGAATCGGCACGGTAACGCGCTTCGAAAGGAACAGCGCCAACCAGTGGGTGGCAAAAAGCAGCAGCAGCGTGACGAGCATCAGGACGAGCAGGATTTCGCGCTTGTACGCTCGATATTGCTGCTTTTGTTGCAGGTAGGTCTCCGTCTGGGTTTGGATTTCCGCGTACCGGTCGAGAAAATCGTCCGGCAGATGGCGCGCCGCATAGAGCTTGCCGCCGGTTACGGGAGCGCTGCCGGCGATGTAGAGTTGCCCGTTGACTTTCCAGACTTGGCCGCCGCCGCGAAGCGTCTTGGCGAAGATGGGCGTGAGCGCTTGTGAAATCGGAGCGGGCTTAGCGGCGCTGCGCCCGGTGGGCAGTGGTTTCGTGAAGTCCGCGGTCGCTGTCACCTTGCCATCCGGCGTGAGAACCCACGAGGCGTCCACGGCATTGCTTATCGCGAGAAAATTCTCGTCCGGCGAGCCGTGCGATGCCGCGAGGGCAGCGAGCCGGTTCAGACGCTCAAACTCCGATTGCCCGAAGTGCGCCAGAAGATTCTGGCTTTCGTCGTTGGCGGTTTCGAGCGGCCGCGGGAACCATGAACTCAAGGTCCGGTTCACGAGTGCGTAGCTGAAGAAAAACAAAAACACGATGGGCAGCAGCGACACTCCCATCGCGCCCAGCACCATCTTGGCCTTGAACCGCGAACCCATCTGCCCGCTGCGACGCTCCGCCCAAAGCCGCAAGAGGCTTCGCGTTAGGATTAGGCTGAACACGAGCAGCAACAGGCCGATGAATGTGGAAAGCGCAAACAGGATCACGAATGCGTTGCCCTGTTCGAGGTTCAGCGGGAGCGTCAGCGAGCCGAGCGTGAATACAGCCGCCGCGAGCAGCAACACGACGCCGCCGCCGAGCGTCAGCCACAACTGCCGCTTCCGTTGCCACGGTTTCATGTCTAACGCCCCTCCTCGAGGTAGCGTCCCAGCGGGCACTGGCGGCACAGCGGTTCCTGCCTTCGGCAATAGTTCTTTCCTGTGTTGACGATCAGGGCGTGGAATTCGTTGAATCGCCGCGCATTTCCCGGGAACTGGCGCTCGAACATCCAGCGGATATCGTCATACTTCGTCTTTTCGTGAGCCCAGCCGTGGCGCGAAAGCACCCGCTTCGTGTACGCGTCCACGACGAATACGGCGTGATCGCCCGCGTAAAGCAGGATGGAATCCGCCGTTTCCGGCCCGATGCCGAAAACGCCCAGCAGTTTTTCGCGCAGCACCATCGCTGGCGTCTCGAACATTCGCTTGAGCGATCCGCGGTACTCGGTGCGCAGGAACTCGCAGAAGGCTTTCAGCTTCCGCGCCTTCTGCCGGAAGTAGCCGGAAGATCGAATCAGGGCTTCCAGCCGCCTTGGAGGCACTTTCTCGATCGCACGAGGCGAGAGAAGCCCTGCTCCCCGCAGATTCGCAATGGCGCGCTCTACGTTAGTCCAGGAGGTGTTCTGGGTGAGGATCGCGCCGACAACGATCTCGAACTGCGTTTTTCCGGGCCACCAGTGCTGCGGCCCGAAGGCTGTAAAAAGGGAGTTAAAGTATTCATCCAGTGGGGGTTGTGCCTCGCTGCGAGGCGATTCGATCTGGCGCAAGAGGGGCGTGTCGGGCGCGCTAGGCGAAACGCGGGCTGTTGCGGCGGCGGGGCTCATGGAAATCCCACAATAGCCGCGCCTTTCGGGCAAGTCAAGGCGCGCTTGTTGCGCCGCTGCCACATTCTGTGGGCTTTTGCTCGCAGGATGGCAGGATGGTCGCGCTAGCCGTTCTTGCGCTGGAATTCGCGCATGAAGCTCACGAGAGCGTCGACGGCCTCGAGCGTGACGGCATTATAGAGCGAAGCGCGCATCCCTCCGACGGAGCGGTGCCCCTTGACGCCGACGAGGCGCGCCGCCTCGGCTTCTTTGGCGAATCTCTTCTCGACCGCTTCCTCGCCCCCGGCCACGCGGAAGACGACGTTCATTTTCGACCGCGAGTCCTTCTCGACGGGGCAGCGATAGTAGCCGCCGCTCGTGTCAATCGCGTCGTAGAGCTTCGCGGCCTTGACTTCGTTGCGTTTGGAGATTCCGGCAAGTCCGCCCTCAGACTCGATCCACTCGACCATCAATCCGACGATGTAGACCGCGAACGTCGGCGGCGTGTGGTAAAGCGATTTCTCCTTGATGTGCGTGCGGTACTGAAGGATCTTGGCGACTTTTTCGTCCGCGCGCTCGGCCAGATCGCGCCGCATGATGATGATCGTCGCGCCCGCAGGCCCCAGATTCTTCTGCGCGCCCGCGAAGATCAGGCCGAACTTGCCCACATCCATGGGCCGCGAAGCGACGTCCGACGACATGTCCGCCACGAGTGGCACGGCGCCAGTCTCTGGCATGGCGCTCCACTGCGTGCCCTCGATCGTGTTGTTCGTGCATACGTAAACGTAGGAGGCGTCCGGTGAAAGCGAGATTTCGTCTTTTCGCGGCAGCCGCGTGAATTTGTCCGCTTCGGTCGAAGCGGCCAGCCGGTGCTGCGCGAGTCTTTTCAGTTCCTCGATCGCCTTGGCCGTCCATGAGCCCGTGTGCAACACGTCCACCGGCTTGCCCGGAATGTACAGATTCATGGGGACCATCGCGAATTGCAGGCTGCCCCCGCCCTGTAGGAACAGGACCGCGTAGTCGTCTGGAATCGCCAGCAGGCGGCGAAGGCCTTGCTCGGTTTTATCGTTGATCGCCTCGAACTCGGCGGACCGGTGGCTCATTTCCATCACGGACATGCCGGTGCCGCGATAATCGAGAAGCTCCTCGCGGACCCGTTCGAGCACGGGAAGCGGCAGCGCCGCCGGGCCTGCGTTGAAGTTGAAGGCGCGCTTGGCACCGCGCTGCAACACTGAGGATGAAGTCACGTGGATGAGTTCCTCTAAACCGGCAATTGCCACCGGTTTTGGCGTCGCAAGCCACTTTCTACGGACCGATCAGGATAGCAGAATCTGAAGACGCCGTGAAATGCGCATGCGCCCCGACCGGCAAACAGACGATGGATGAATTCCGCCCAGCCCGCTATTCTAGTAGGTGTAAGGCCCGCGGCGCGGGCACTCCACCAAGAGGAGAATCGACAGATGAAGATTTCGAGAACTGCCGTAATTGCAACCGCAACATGCGCCCTTTTGGCGCTGGCCTTGCTCGCCGTGGGCCACAACGTGCTGCGAGCCGATGACCAGCCGATGACGGTGCCGGCGGTAGGCACAATGGCCCCCGACTTTACGCTGGAGTCGCAAGAAGGACTCGTGAGCCTTCACGACTACAAAGGCAAGTGGGTCGTGCTGTACTTCTATCCGAAAGACCAGACGCCCGGCTGCACGATTGAGGCGCACGGCTTCCAGACCGACCTCGACAAATATCAGAAGATCAATGCCGTTGTGCTCGGCGTCAGCGTGGACACGGTGCAATCGCACAAAGATTGGTGCGCCAAGGACGGCTTGAACTTCAAGCTGCTCTCCGATGCGGAGAAGAAAGTGTCCGCGAAATACGGGTCGCAGATGACGATCCCCCAGGCTCCTCAGTTGGGGACAATCGCGGCTCGAAACACGTTCCTGATCGACCCGAGCGGCAAGATCGTGAAGGAGTTCATCAAGGTCAATCCGACCGGACATAGCGGGGAAGTGCTGGCGGCGCTCTCCGAGCTCCAGAAGGACGCGAGCAACTAGCGCCGGAAGCGCGAGCCGTGGTATCAATGGGGCAGGCGGGCGTTCTCCGACGAGCGCCCGCCCCATTTTCCCGGAGCTGACCGGCCCGAACGTGACAACGCGGCAAAACGAATTTGAAGCGATCGCGATGCCGCATTCGCGGAGCCTGCTCCGGGTCGCACGCCGGCTCACCTTCGATTCCGCCACGGCCGAAGACCTCGTGCAGGAAACGCTGCTGCGCGCGTGGCGCAACTTCAATCAGTTTCAGACAGGGACCAACGCGCGGGCCTGGCTTTTTCGGATTTTGTTCAACGCGTTCTACGCGCGAGGAAGGAAGATCCGCTCGGCCCCGGTTCTCGTTCCGCTTCAGTCGCCGAGCCGTGTCGCGGAGCCGCAGAGCCGGGCGGATTCTTCGTTGCTGGACAGGGCGGCGGTAACCCGGGCGCTCGAAGAACTTTCGCCGGAGCATAGGACCGTGCTCCTGCTTGCGGTTGTGGAAGGTTTCACGTGCCGGGAGGCTGCGGAGATCCTATCGCTGCCGATCGGCACCGTAATGTCGCGGCTCAGCCGCGCGCGCCAGGCGTTGCGCGACCGGATCGTGCCCGCTACGCCGAAACTCTGCCGGGCACGGGCGAGTGCTGAATGAGCGGAAACAGAAACGTATGAATTGCAGTGACATCGCGGAACTTGCGCCGCTCTATTTGAGCGCGGAGCTCGATCGAGAGCGTGCTGCTGCTTTTGACGCTCACCTGAAGTCGTGCCCGTCGTGCATGCAAGAACTCGAACGCCAGGCTCGGCTGGACGCCGAACTGCGCGAAGCCGTGGCCTGGGAACCGGTGGATGCTGGGAGCGTCGATCGCCGAGTCCGCGAGCGAATTTCCGCCGAAGCGGGAGGAAGTGCGCGGATGGGTCCGCTGCGCCGCCGGTGGGTAATCGCCGCAATAGGTGCTGCCGCGGCGCTTCTGATCGTCGCCGCAGGCTATCGCGGCCTGCTCGGGCCGCGGGTGGCGCGCGTGTATGCCGACGCCGCGCTGGATCATCGCCTCGAGGTGGTCCAAAAGGCGCCTCGGCCATGGAAGGTCGACCCGTCCGAGGTCGCAGCAATGGCCGAGAAGCAGGGGATTCCGGTGTCTGCGCCGGTGGCGCTCAGTTCGGGTCCCTATCGCCTGGAGCGCGCAAAGCTGTGCTTCCTGGACGGCCGTATCTTCCTGCATCTGGTGTACTCCGATGGCACGCAGGAGTTCTCGGTCTACCTGCGCCAGAGGGGCGCGGAGTCCTTGCCGGGCAGGGCTCGCGAAACCGACAACAGCAGGGTTCTTCGCACTTCGAACCCGGGCGGCGAACACGTCGCCTCCTTCCAGACGGACCGCCTCACGGTCATGGTGGTCACCGACCAGTCCTCGGACGCCGCCCTGCACTTTGCCCGGTTTGCCGCCACCGCGCTCTGATCTCGCACTGCTGCTATATTGCCCCGCAACCACTCGCCTTGACACTCTTTCCTCGCAACCTTAGACTGAATTGTTTGCAATCGCAACGCGGAGCCCATTGGAATGCTTCTCTCTCGAGATTACGTCGGCTACATGGCCAAGGAAATAGTGAAGCGGCTGGTGGCCGGCAAAATGATCGAAACGAAGAACGTCGAAAACCTGACGCAGCAAGTCCGGCAGGTGATGGCCGACGAGGTGACGATCGAAGACCGGCTAAACGAAGAAGTCCGCGAAATCCTGAGCCGCTATTCCGATGAAATGCGGCGCACGGGAGCTTCCTATCAGGAGATGTACAAGAAAGTGAAAGGACAGCTCGCTCGAGAAAGGAAACTCATCCTTCGTTGAGAAGGCGTTGATGAGGCGCCGACCCTGACATGCGACTCACCCGCGAAAAGACGGTCCGGATCTCACACCGCATCATCGACTTCCTCGTCTCGAGTCCCGACGTGGATTTCGTCGAGGACCGCGACACCATCCGCCAGGAGATCGTGAACATACTCACGTCGCTGCTGAAGCTCGAGGAGCAGGTCGATACGGAAGTCCGCGCCAAGATCGGCTCACAGAAGAAGGAAATCCTCGAGGGCAGCGAGGAATGGGATATTCTCTACCGCAAGTATTACGCCGAGGGGCTGAAACGCCTGGGCGTCGCCGAAGTCCACGCCCACTGATTGTCCTTTCTGCCGTTCCCCATTGGATTTCGGTTTCACACAAAAGCAAAGGGCGCCCGATTTCGCGCCGGGCGCCCTGGGACCCTGCTTCAAGTCTCGTTTCCCGATCGTCTTACTGCTGCTGGCTCTGGTCGTCCGGACGCCGCTTGAGCGTCGGCCGGTCGCTGTCGTCGGAAGTCTGATCCGACCCGGTTGACGTGGTGTCGCCGCCCGCGGTCGTGTTTCCACCGCCGGCAGTCGTGTTTCCGCCCTTGTTCTGATCGGTGCGCTTGCGCAGGGAAGGTTTGTTCGGATTCTTGTCGTTCACCTTCATGTTGGCTTCGATCATCTGCAAGCGATGCTTCACCTGGTCGAACTCGGAGGTCGTCACGATGTACTGGTCGCGGGCGGGCAGGATCGTGGCGATTTCCTTTTGGGTGGCTTCGATGCGATCCGGAGTCGGCGGGTGCGTCGCGAAGACCTTGGGGATCGTGCCGGGCTCCTTCTTTTCGTCCGCCTCAACTTTCTCAAAGAAGGCCACGAAGGAATTCGGGTCGTACCCTGCCTTGTACATGTACTGGAGTCCGAGGTAATCGGCTTCGCGCTCGTCGGCGCGTGAGAACTTCAGGAAGGTGAGCGGAATGGCGAAGTTCATGCCCTGGTATATGGCGTACCCAGCCCAGCTATACGGGATGAAGATCATCGCCGGGATCGAGGCGAGGTTGATGATTTCGCCCTTGGTCGCCTGCTTCGTGCCGTGGCGCGCGCAGACGTGCGCGATCTCGTGCGCCATCACGCCGGCGAGTTCCGACTCCTCATCCGCGTGCAGGATCAGGCCGCTATTGACGTAGAAAAATCCGCCCGGCAGCGCGAACGCGTTGACCACGTCCGAATCGATTACCTTGATCGTGAAGGGAACGCGAGCGTCCGAATTCCGCACCAGATTCTGCGCCACGCGGTTGACGTACTCGTTCACCACCGGGTCGTCGATGAATTTCGCGCTCTTGTCCACTTCCTGCGCGAGCTGCTTCCCGAGCGCGATTTCCCTCTCGAGCGAATAGAAGTCGAGGCCCTTTCCAACGCTCCGGTTTCCAATTGCGTTGACGTCGGCCTTGCTCCCGGGCTTGACGTTGGGATCGTCCTGTTGCTGCACGGGTTGCGGTTGGGCGGGCTGCTGCGCCGTCGATGGTTGCTGCGAAGAGTCTTGCTGCGCGGGCGTCTGCTGGTCCTGCGCGGTCGCCATCGCCGGAAGCGTCACGAGCGAAGCCACCAGAAGGATGCCCGTCCATTGAGCCGCGAACGATCTCTTCATCGGGACCTCCGGAAACAAACCGCCCACAGTATACACCTTCGCGCGGGCGGGGTCTGCATAGTGGCTTCGATGACGCGACCGCTCAAAGAGTTTCCTCGGGTGGGGAGGTCGCAGCGCGGAAAAGCGCGGCTGCGCGTTTTCGAAGGGGTTGGGTGCAATCAGCCGTCGCGGAGCTGCTGCTTCAGATGATCGATTTCATCGCGGAGCCGGGCGACACGGCGCGCAACGGAGAACTCGTAGACGAGAAAGACTGCCCAGACGGCCATCCATGCTGCAAACAGGAAGTGGAAGTTCTTCATCGTGGACTCCTTGCGGTGGCGGAGTTCAAATCGGCCGCGCGAGCGTCGGCCGCGAGGCGCAGCTCATCGACCTCATAGCGCAGACGCTCGAGGCGGTAGCGATCGACCAAGACCAGAACCATGACGGCCAGCATGGCCGCGATGCAGGCGACCAACACCTTGCCCATCGTTGGATCGAGGCCCGAATTGGCGTCGCCGAAAATCACCGGCGCCGGGTGTTGCGTCCGCCACAGGCGGTTGGCGGCGTAGACGAGCGGCGCGTCGAGAAACGCGAAGATGCCGAAGACGGCCGAAAGAGTGGCGCGGCGTTGCGGGTCTTCAATCAGGCCGCGCAGCAGAAGGTATGAGACATAGAGCAGCCAGAGGATGAACGCGGTGGTCAACCGCGCATCCCACGTCCACCAGATGCCCCACGCGGGACGGCCCCAGAGGACCCCCGTGATGAGCCCGCCCGTGCAACACACGACGCCGACTTCGACCGCAGAAACGGCTAGCCAGTCCCACATGGGCTTGCGCGTGGCTAGCCAGCCGATGTTGGAGATGAACGCCACCACGAGCGCCGAGTACATCGCCGCCCAAAGCGGAAGATGGACGTAAAAGACGCGCTGGATCTCGTGCATCGTGCGCTCGTCGGGCGCGATGAAAAGGGCGGCGTAGCCCGCGAAAAAGAGCAGGAACGCGACGAGAGCCGTGATCGTAAGCCGGCCTTTCAACCTCACTCCTCCAGCAGGAAATCGCACAAAAGCCACGAAGCGGTCAGGAACACGATATCAAATCCTGCGAGGAATGCGAGCCAGGTGCGGTCGAGCGAGGGCTGCTCGGCAAACAGGGAAGCAGTCGCTTCGACGGCCGCGATCAGGAGCGGTGCCAGGATCGGGAGCAGCAGCAGCGGCAGGAGCAGCTCCCGCATGCGCGCGTGCGCCGAAACAGCCGAGAAGACCGTGCCGGTGATGACCACGCCCAGCGTGCCGAGCATCAGGACCACGATCAGGCGGCCGATCACGCCCGCGATCGAAACGTTGTACAGAACCGCGAAGACGGGAACGAGCACGACCTCGGCGAGCGAGAGGAACACGAAATTCGCGAGCATCTTGCCCAGCAGAATGGCGAAGGGCGAAACAGGCGCCATGCGCAGGGCGTCGAGCGTCTGGTTCGACTGCTCGCGCGCGAACGACGGATGCAGCATCAGCGAACCCGCGAACAGGAAGGCGATCCAGAGCAGGCCGGGGCCGTAACGCCGGGATTCGGCGGCCGTGGGATCGAAGGAGAAGCTGAAGAGCACGATCACGACGAGCGCGAAGACGATCGTCGCATTCAGCAGCTCGCGCGTGCGGAATTCGAGCCGAAGCTCCTTGGCAAGCAAGATGGCGGCGGCGCGCGCGGCGGTCATCTCAGGCCTCGGCGCGGAGCGCCGCGAGCAGCGGGCGCGGGTCGCCGCCCGGGCCGCTATCGTGTTCCACACGCCCGCCCGAAAGCGAGACGGCGCGGGTCGCGAGATCGAGCGATTCGTTGCGAGCGTGCGTGCTCATGACGACGGTGGCGCCGCCGCTCCGGAGACGCGCGAGAGTTTCGCCAAGCCACGCGAGGCCCTGGCGGTCGAGGCCGGCGGCGGGCTCGTCGAGAAGCAGCAGGCGCGGGCCGTGCAGCAGCGCGCGCGCGATCGCGAGGCGCTGGCGCATGCCGCGGGAGAAGGTGCGAACGAGGCTCGCAGCGCGGGAGGCGAGCCCACAGGCCTGGAGCGCATTCGCGACGCGGACCCGGATATCGTCCAGGCCGTAGAGCTGCGCGAAGAGCGTCAGGTTCTCGGCGGCCGTCAGCTCGTCGTACAGCAGAGTACTGTGAGCGACCATCCCGATGAGATGTTTCGGTAAATCGCCATCTGGGACCGGTTGGGGCACGGCATGGCGTGCCCGTTCCGATGCAGATGTGAAGCTGACGGTGCCGCTCGTGGGCGTCATCAGGAGCGCGGCGATGCGAAGGAGAGTCGTCTTGCCCGCGCCGTTCGGGCCGAGTAGCGCGACAAACTCGCCCGGAAGAATCTCGAGCGAAACGCCCCGAAGGGCGACGAACGGGCCAAAGCGTTTCTCGACGCGATCGAAGGAGATGCCGAGGCTCGGGGCTTCGTGCACCGCGGAAGCCGATGTCGCGCTGGTGGCGGACAAGGGATTTCGCTTAGCCTCTCACGAGATCGCGCAGGACTTTTTGCACGCGCTCGCGTTCGCGGATGTAGTCCTCTTCGCTGATCGTCCCGGCTTCGCGCCGCAGCTCGAGGCGGAAGAGAGCGTCCTTCAGTTCGTCGAGGCTGCCACGAACCTGTTGCTCCAGATCCCCCGCAACGGTCTGCGAACGCGAAACGCTGGCGGGAGCCTCTCTCGGAGCGGAAGTCTTGGCCGGACGGCGGCCGGATGGCGCGGAAGATTGCTCAGGTGCAGCGGACACTCCACTTGCGGGCGCGGCCTGCGGCTGGCGCCACAAATAGAGCAGGCCAAGAGCGAAGACAGCGGCGAAACCCGCGATCAGAATCCACTTCAGACTATCCAGACGCGCAGGAAGCGTGGTGACGCTGGCAGTCGGTGCCTCGCCGCCCGCGTCGGCTCGCGAGTTGACCGAAGGATTCTGCGAATTATCGGTGCCTGCTCCACCTGCGGCGTCAGAGGCTGTCCCGTTCTGAGGAGGCGGAGGAGCCGTGCCCGATATGGAAACAGAGACGGGAGTGTTTCCCGCCACCGATTCGCGCATGTAGACGCTGAAGCCCTGTTCCTGGCCCGCCGGAGAGAAGCCGCCGCCCGTGACCTGAAGCGTCGGTGGCGCAAAAATCGCAAGGCGGCCGGCTGCGTAGGGCGAAACGAACTGGAGTTGGGTCTGATTGCCGGGGTAGGGCACTCGATAGGCGACGCGCACGCCGCTATCGCCGGGGCGGAAGGGGTAGTCGATCGCTTTCTCGTTCTTGCCCTTGTCGATTGGGTTTTGCGTGACAGGCATGCCCGAAGTGCCCATCACCGAGGCATCGCTGAACTGGGCGCCATTCGGAATCGAAAACAGAAAAGAGCCGCCTGCACGGTAGTACGCGACCGGAGGCTGGGTCTTGTTCTGGATGTTGTATTCCTCGCCGATCATCAGGTCGGAGCCGTCCGGCTGGAGAATGATGGCGTGGGCCGTGACGGCAAAGGCGGTGGCCTTGTCGGTCGGCTCGAAGACCTGGATATCGACGGTAGTCTTTCCCGGCGTGGCGGGCTCGTGGTAGTTCACGCCCCGGTAGACGGCGCGGATGAGCATCGGGCCCGCGCCGAGGGCCGGATTGTCGAGCGTGTAACGACCCTGAGAGTCCGTCTTCGTCTGCGCGACGGGCTGCATAGCTCCCTGAAGCTGGATCAGGATCACGTCCACGCCCGCGACGGGCTTTCCCGTTGTGCCGTTGACGACCGTGCCCGTGACCGTGCCGGCGAAAGACGCGGCCGCGAGCAAACAGGGAAGAAGGGAGCAAAGGAAAAGCCGTCGGGCAATCTGCGCGGGCAGAATCCTCATGCGCGGGGGGCCCTCTCGGCGGCGGCCTGGCGCGTGGCGGGAGTGGGGGCACCGCCTGTAGCACGGTCCATTTCGGCGAGGACGCGAGCGGCTTCGATTTCGAGCGACTGCTTGGTCTCCTCGTAGTCCTTTTCCGAGAATTTTCCAGCGCGAAATTCGAAGCGAAGGTCGCGCAGGTTTTCGTAGATGGCGTCGCGGCGCTCCATGAGCTGATCGAGTTTCGTGCGATGCGGCGCCGAATCGGAGTCGTCCAGGCGAAGATGGAACACGAAGATGATTGTCGCCAGGGCGAGCAGGACGCAGGCCGCGATGATGTCCATGTCACTCATCGGATTCCTTATCCGCCTCGTGGCGGGCGCGCTCGAGCATGTCGGGCGAAATCGGCGGGCCGGAGGCAGGCGCGAGCGCGGCCCGTCGGTGCCAGCGCCGAACGACCTGCCACACCAGAAAGAACGCCACGATCGGTACGGCTACCGGCGTTATCCACCCGACCCAGTTAAAGCCGCTTTTGGGTGGTTCGATGAGAACTCCGGGGCCGTATTCCTGGACGAACGATTGTAGGATCAGGTCGTCGGAGTCGCCGCGAGCCACCCGCGCGTCGATTTCCTTCGACTCCGCCTTTGCCGTGTCGCAAGGACCCGCAAAAGCGCCGCCGCTATGGTTGCAGGTGCCGGCGGTATCGTTGCAGCCGCCACACATGCACTTGACGCGCTTGCCGAGCGCTTTTGCGCGATCGGTTTGCTGGGCGTGCAGCTCGGGTGCGAGTGCGACCGTCAGAACGAGCGACGCCAGCGCCCCGGCGAAGGCGACGACCAGCGCTCTTACGGCGCGGCGTTTCCCGATTGCGCCGGCAATCCTAATCATGGGCATCGGCTCGAGGAGTCACTGCGCCAACAGCGGAAGGCGACTCGGGCGCGACTCCTTGGCCCCACGACTTCTCGGCCGCGGCGCGAAGCACCAGCACGGCTCGACGATTCGGCAGCATCGCCAGGCCCGTGCCGAGCACAACGACGATACCGCCGAACCAGATCCACTTCACGAGCGGATTGAGATGGGCGTGAATCTCGGGCTTGCCGGTGTCCGGGCTGCGGCCGTCGTACACAACGTAGAGATCGCGCAGCGGCGAGCTCTGGAGGGCGACGACCGTCTGCGTGATCTGGCTCGTCAGAAAGAAGCGGCGCTCGGGATAGAGCATCATCTCGGACTTGCCGTTGCGGAGGACTTCCAGGGTCGCGCGCTCGGACTGGTAGTTGTCGTTCGAGACCTGATCGATATTCTGGCACAAGATCGTGTAGGGGCCGATCGAGAGACTCTGGCCCGGAGACATCTCCATCTGCACGTCCTTATTGAATGCCTGGCCCGCGATGCCGATGAAGATCAGCACCATGCCGAAGTGCACCACGTAGCCGCCGTAGCGGCGCGTGTTGCGCATCGTCAGGTCGCCGACCGCCGAGAGCAGGTTCGTGCCATCGCGCTGCGCGATCACACGCGCGCCGCGGAAAAATTCGGAGAAAATCGTCAGCGTGACGAACACCGAAAGAATCAAGCAGGTCAGCGCGTAGAAGTCGCGAAACCCGAAGACAAACGCAACGGCACCCGCGACGATTCCAATTCCGAGCGGCCAGGCGAAGTTGCGCTTCAGCGCGTCAAACGAAGTCTTGCGCCACGCCAGGATCGGGCCTACGCCCGTGAGAAACAACAGAAACAGCGCGATCGGGATGTTCACCTTGTTGAAGAACGGCGGGCCCACGCTGATCTTGTTGCCGGTGACCCACTCGGATAGCACCGGGAAGAGCGTGCCCCAGAGGACCGCGAAGCACGCCGCCAGCAGGATCAAATTGTTGAACAGAAAGCTCGATTCACGCGAAACGAGCGAGTCGAGCTGGTTGTCGCTGCGCAGGTAATCGCGGTTCTTCCACCACGCCGCGAAGCAGACAGCGAGAACGATCGCGAGAAACCCGACGAACCATCCGCCAATCGATGATTCCGCGAACGCGTGCACCGAGCTCACGATGCCGGCGCGCGTGAGGAACGTGCCGAGAATGCACAGCATGAAGGTGGTGAACACCAGCCAGACGTTCCACACCTTCATCATCCCGCGCTTTTCCTGCATCATCACCGAGTGCAGGAACGCGGTGCCTGTAATCCACGGCAGCAGCGAAGCATTCTCCACCGGATCCCACTCCCAGTATCCGCCCCAGCCGAGCACCGAGTACGCCCAGTGCGCGCCCAGCATGATGCCGACGGTCTGGAAGCACCACGCGACCATCGTCCAGCGGCGAGTGATGTGAATCCACTTCTCGCCCGGATAGCGCCCGAGCAGCGCCGCCAGCGCAAACGCGAACGGCACGGTGAATCCCGTGTAACCGAGATAGAGCATCGGCGGGTGGATCACCATCTCGGGGTACTGAAGCAGCGGCGTGAGGCCGGTGCCCTCGGAGAGTCTCGCGACGTGCATCGCTCCGGCAGCGTCGGCTCCGCCCAAGACCTTGAAGGGCGTCGCGACGAAGTTATTCAGCGTAAGGAAGAAGATCTGCACGCCCGCGAGCGTGACGCCCACGTACGGCATCAGCTCCGGATGCCTCTTGCGGTTCAGGAAAAGTGCGAGGAACGCGTAGACCGAAAGCAGCCAGCTCCACCACAGCAGCGAGCCTTCCTGCCCCGCCCAGAGCGCCGCGAACTTATAAAACGCCGGGAGGGCGCGATTGCTGTGCGACGCGACGTAGGCCAACGAAAAGTTGTCGGTGAAGAAGAAGTACTCGAGCGACGCCACCGCCAGCGTGACCAGGCCGAAGACCGCCATGCCTGCATTTCGCGCGGACTTCGTCAGCAGCGCGCGCCGCGTGAGGATTCCCGCGATCCCGGCGCCGAAGGCATAGACCGCCGCTAGGAATGCGAGGAGCAGCGCAAACGAACCGAAAACATCCAAGGGTTCCCCCCGAAGTTGAAGATGATCCTAGCTCTGGCCGGCGCCTGCGGACGCGCCGGGAGTGGCTTCGTACTTAGAGGCGCATTTCGCCTGCACCTGATCGGCAGTGAACCGGCCGTCCGGTGTCAAGTGCCCTTCGACGAGCGCTTGCGCGCCGTCTTTGAACGTGTCGGGAAGGGGATCGTGGCCGGTGTAGCTCACTGGCAGACCCCTGCCCTGCTCCTCGAGAACAAAGTCGACGCGGCCATCGAGACGCGCGATCGATCCCGCGCGGACATTCCCCGAGACGCGCATGCGCTGGTGAAGCGTTCCGCCATGCAGTGTCGAAAGCTCGGAAATGGTGTGGTAGTAGGTCTTGCTCTGTGTGTAGCCTACGTAGGCCAGCGACAGAAGCGTCGCGATGATGATTCCCGAGCCGAACAGAAACTTTCCACGGGCCTTCATTTTGCACTCCCCATTCCCGTCTCTCGGTACGTGACACGGGCATTCTAGCACAACGTCTCCGAAACACGGCCGAACGCCGATCGGCGCAAAGGCAACGGCGAAAGGCGGGTGAATCGCCTCATTCGGGGGGGGGTATTTTCTTCGTGTCGTCCGGTTTGGTGGCTCGGGTAAGTCTGCCGAGGGCGAGCCGAGCGGTGGCTTGCCTCAGGACGGCTGCAACAGTCCGATTTCGATCCGATTGCGTCCGAGGTGTTTCGCGCGGTAGAGAGCCGCGTCGGCGCGGCTCACCAGTTCACTGAACTCGGGAGCCGTCTTGCCGAAGAATCCGGCGACGCCCAAGCTCGCCGTCACGGTCACTGCCGGGCCGCCGAAAGAGAATTTCTCTTCCGCAAACTGATTGCGGATACGCTCGACCACGATGCGCACACCCTCTTCGTCCGTGTGCGTGAGCACCTGAAGGAATTCCTCGCCGCCGATCCGCCCGGAGATATCGGAATATCGCGTGTTGGCCTTCAGGATTTCGGCGAACCGCTTTAGCACGGTGTCTCCGGCCTCGTGCCCATAGGTGTCGTTCACGTTCTTGAAGTGATCGAGATCGATCAAAACCACCCAGAAGGCAAAGCCGTGCCGGGCGGCGCCGCTGAGCTGGCGGCTGCCCCAGGTCACAATCGCGCGCCGGTTTGGCAGGCCCGTCAGAGGATCGGTAAGGGCCAGCTCTTCGAGAAGGTGGTTCTTGCCCTCGATCTGACGATGGAGATCGACGAGCCTCAGCCCGACACGGACGCGCGCCAGCAACTCATCCGGGTCGAAAGGCTTGGTCAGGTAGTCGTCCGCGCCCGCGGAGAGCCCTTTGACGACGTTTTCCTTTTCGGCGTTGCTGGTGAGGATGATGACGTACGTGTAACCTGATTCGCTGTTCGCGCGGATTCGCTGGCAAAGCTCGATGCCTGTCATATCGGGCATCACCCAGTCGGTGATGACGAGCGAGGGGTGTTCCCGCTCGAGGATCTCAATTGCCTCCTGGCCGCTCTTCGCGACCAGAACCGAACAAGAGCCCAGCGAGAGAGTTCGCTCCACGAGTCTGCGATAAACCACAGAATCGTCGGCGACCAGCACCTTGAAGCCGCTCGCAGGGACCTTCAGTTGATCCGAAATGGTTCCGGGGGCCCCGTGACGCGAAAGTGACTGATCGAGTGGTTCCGTGGAATCGGCTGTCAGAGTTTCGACGCGAGGCGGTGTGGGCTGCTTAGGCGGCATGGTGAATCTACTGATTCGACGCGTCGCTCAATTCATCCGCGACAGTCGCGGGAGTGGTGTCTGTTTCGTTCGCGTTCTTGGTCAATCCGAGCTTCGTGCGCAGGCAGCCGACCAACTCAGGAGCCAGTTGTGCGATGTTCATCCCCTCGGAGACGATGAATTTGCAGCTCAGAATCGGGCGGGCCTGATCATCGTCGGATAGCTGGCAGTCCACGCGACAGTACTGGCATTCCTGATTCCAGCAAAAGCGGCCGTACGGGATCGTTTCCGGGCTGATGAACTGGAAGGCGCGGAGCAGCGAATTCTTTTCCGGTACGAGAAACGTCTTTCCCAGGATCGTGATTTCGACGAGCTTCTCGTACGGCCGGAACACGTCCGCCATCAGTGGCGCTTCACCCTCTGCCATTTGCTTGGGCCCTCCGAATGTCTATCCAACTTAGACCAGCAGGGATGCGGGAGCAACCACACCGGCGATGGAACGTGCTCAATGCTCTAATGACCCACGGAGAAGAGCCGTCTAAAGGGATCTCCTGAGATGCCGAGAACGGGGCTGGGGAATACCGGGCGAACTCAGGCTACTGCCATGCGGCTGTAGGTCTGCCCGGCTTCGGAGGGAAGCAAAGCGACGAGCGTGTGGACTCCGACCGGCCGACTTTCGCACGTTAGGCTTGTGATCTTGCGCACATCTTGGTGTGGCGGCGGTCACAGAGAGCCAGATACCGCTGTGGGAACCTCAAGCGACGGTACGGGCCGGTGAAAGTGATACGAGCCCGAGGGAGGCAACAATGGGAGGAATACCGGCACCGCTGGCCTACTTGTTGATGGCGTGTGGCCTAACCACGGCTGTTCTGGCGATCCTGGTGATCTACGGGGACACCTTGTCAATGAAGGAACAGGACCAGCTGTACCTCGACAAGGCTGAACAGGAGATGGCCTCCGAGCAACGGGTGCTCATCGGGAAGATGGATCGCCTGAAGAAGGTGATCATCGTCCTCGCGGTGATCGCGGGCATCTTGGTGCTGGCGAGCGCAGGCGTGTGGCTCTGGATCGGACTTACGAGATAGTGAGCGGCCTGGCCCCAGCTAGCGATTCGAAGAAAAAGTTGGTACCTGCCCCGTAACAGTAATTGTGTTGGGCTAACGGTCTGTCAACTTAGGCCGAACCAGCCATTTGCCAGCGCATGACTGGCGACGCCGACGTAGTAACCCTCCAATACGTCCATGGGAACCCGCACCTTGATCTTCATTCAATGAAGTGATTGCTTGAATTGACGCAAGTTCATGATGTGCTTACACAGAAAGTAGAACTTTCTAATCAACTCCTTAGGAACCGTTTATACCGTCCGTGTGACACTTTCACGGAAACACAAAGCTCATTCGGAGAGCAAAAAATGTCGCCTTCGATGCAAGTCTCGCACGCGCAGTCGCTGGGGAGAGGCACGACGATGAATCCCGCGAAGATTCTCTTGGTGGACGATGATCCGCTGATTCGCCGTGCTTTGCGCGCGACCCTGACGAGCGCGGGATACCTGGTCGTCGAAGCAATGACTGGCGAGGAGGCTCTCGAGAAACTTCAAGCGGAAGGCGCTGTATATATGGTCCTGTTGGATCTCAAGCTGCCGGGCATTGGTGGGCTGGAGGCATGCCGCAGGATTAGGAAAATCTTTGATATCCCGATTCTGGTAATCAGCATCCTTCGTGATCCAGAAGACAAGGTGCAAGCATCCGATGCCGGCGCCGACGATTACCTCGTGAAGCCCTTTGGTATCCGGGAGCTGCTATCGCGCATAGACGCGCTTCGACGAAGAACGGCTGCTTTGGAATCGATTCCCTCCGTTTGAAGCCTCAGGCTTGAAGGACCTTGTATTCGCCGGGGCCGTAACCGCGGCGAATGGCTATTCCCCTAGCCCGGTTCTCGGCATCTCGCGAGATCCCTTTAGATCGGCTCTTAGGGCTGTGCCAATTGCTCATTTTGCAGATTCTACGTCAGGATTCCTTACAGGCGGCTTGTTCGTCGAGAAGATTGGTCGGAGTAAGAGGCCAGCGCCATGGGAGAAAAAACAATGGTGAGCTGGCCGTAGTGCCTGGTAAACGCGGAAACCGGACGTAGTTTCCGACTGTCCCACTCCACGTCCACTGCACGGGATGATTTAGTCGGTTATCTGCGCTCTTTCCCGGCTCTTCCTGCATTTTTCGTTAGATGCCAAGCGTCACACCAGGTGCATAGATAGGCTCGAAGCTCCTTTGGCGCATTGGCGGTTGCGATCTGGTGTGCGGCTGTCGCCAGAGCTTCACCTTCGCTTGCGTACTTCCGCTTCCCGCTGACCGGACATTTTGATTCGTTGTCCACCACGAGCCCTTCCGGAGATTCTTCTTTGCCGTGATTCAGTCATTCGCCTTTACGACTTTTCCAGTTTGTGCGAGGAACCCCAATCATGCCCACATAGGCTGGTGCGTGTGGCGTTAAGCCGAGGCGGGCGCCCCGGCGCAGCAAATCACGCCGTATACGACCCACAGCGCTCCGAGTCTCTTTTGGGCGGCATCGAAATTCTGCATTGGCGCACCCCCGAGCCCATTCTATTCTGATCAGGCGAAGAACCGCCCCATCCGCCGGAACTTCTCCTACCGTCGGTCGGATGCCGCGGAAACTCAGGCTACGGCCATGCGGCCGTAAGTCTGTCCCGCCTCGGAGGGAAGTAGCGCGATGAGCGTGTAGACTCCCACGGCTGTCCCGAACGGAATGTTGATCAAGGAAAGGAACGCGACGACCAAAGCGAGCACGCGCGCCCACCGCTTGCGCTGCCACAGCCCCCACGCCGTGACGAAGCCGATGATTCCCGCCGCCACGCTATAAACGAATGTGGCCGCATAGACGGCGTGAAGAAGCTCCGCGATAGGCAGGGCGTTCACGTCGCGCGGAACGAAGTTCGACAACATGGGCACGAAGTAGTGGCTGAACGCCAGCGTCCACACGCCCATGACAATGTGGAAGGCGCTGTAAACCGCCCAGCAAACGGCCAGCACCTGAAGGTGCGTGTTCATTTTCTCCGTCGCGGTTTCCACCGCCGCTGCCGGCGCACTCGCGGAAAGAGGCCGCCCGCAAGCGCTGCAAAACTGCGCTGCGTCGTCGAGTTGTTTGCCGCAATACTGGCAGAACACGCTTCGCCTCCAACCGGGGCGGAATCGGCACGATGACACACCCGTTCGGTCCTTGTGTCAAGCGAAGCAGGATCCAAATCGGAAACTCCGGTCAAGAACAGGTCTCTCGATTGCGTCCTGTGCTCCTCAGATGACGGCGGGAATGGCAGAAGTTTAGGGCCCCGCTGGAGATTGACACCGCCGGCGCGGCGGGCGTATGGTTCCCTCGCAAGGCAGTTCACCCACGGTTCGGCCAGACACTCAACCAGTTCAGGAGGAGACTTCAAATGCGTAAGCTGCTGGTATTACTCTCTGCGCTCGGATTGGCTGGCGCTTTATACGCAGCCGGTTCGTTCTCGGGAACCTGGAAGCTCGACACCGCCAAATCGAAATACGAATCCGGCCCAGCTCCCAAAGAAACAACCATCACGGTGCAAGAAGGCAACGGCATGACCGATGTGACCGTGACAGGAACCGACGGAAGCGGGAAACCTGTGGCAACACACATGACGCATCCGACCACTGGAGGCCCGGTCAAGTTCCTGGAAGGGGGACCCACGGACGGGAGTATTGAAAGCGTAAAGCAGATCAGTGCGAATACTCGCCATCTGATCGTCATGCAGGGCGCCAAGGAAGTTGCGACAGAGAGGATCACACTCAGCGCCGACGGCACGACGATGCGAATAGTGGTGAAAGGTATGCTTCCCGACGGCAAGCCGTTTACAGACGTGGAAGTGTTCGAAAAGCAGTAGCGCTCGAAACGCTCTACAGAAGCGCGTCTCAAGTAGTGTTTGGGTAAATCAGCTGCTTTTGAACTGCGAATGACGGCTGCCAGGCCCCCGCGTTCAGGCGAAGAACTGCCGCCGGTCTTTAGGGGGTCGGAGCTTCAGTTCACCCTGAGCGTGGCGAACGGGCTCCGACATCAAGAACGCGGGGCGAAGCCCGTTCCATTGCGCAGTCTCTATTGCAGCATGTACTCGAGCCCAGGCGTATCCACACCGCCAAGGCCCGCAATCAAGCGAAGAACTGCCCCATGTGCCGGAACTTCTCGTACCGTTGGTCGAGGATCTGCTGCGGGGAAAGGCGTGAAAGCTCATCGAGAGAGCGGCTCAGAACCGGGTCGAGCAAACGGGCGGTGGCGGCGTGGTCGGTATGCGCGCCGCCTTCTGGCTCGGGTACGATTTCGTCGATCAGCTTCAGCTCGAGAAGGTCTCCTGCTGTGATCTTCAGCGCTTCGGCGGCCAGCTCTGCCTTGCTCGCGTCGCGCCACATGATCGAGGCGCAGCCTTCCGGTGAGATGACGGAATAGATCGCGTTTTCGAGCATGAAGATGCGGTCGCCCACTGCGGTTGCGAGCGCTCCTCCGGAGCCGCCCTCGCCCGTGATCGTGACGATGATCGGTACCGTCAGGCGCGACATCTCCCGCAGGTTGCGCGCGATTGCCTCCGCCTGGCCTCGCTCCTCGGCATCGACGCCGGGGTAGGCTCCCTGCGTGTCGATGAAAACCAGAATCGGCCGCTGGAACTTCGCGGCGAGATTCATCGCCCGAAGCGCTTTGCGGTAGCCTTCGGGCTTTGCCTGGCCGAAGTTGCGGGCCAGGCGCTGTTTCGTATCGCGGCCCTTCTGGCTGCCGACGATCATGACGGGTTTGCCGTGGAACCACGCCATGCCGGTGAGCAGCGCCGGATCGTCCGCAAAATTGCGATCACCGTGGATCTCGCTGAAGTTTTCGAATAGGAGCCGGACGAAATCTTCCGTATAGGGCCGTTGAGGATGGCGGGCCAGCAGAAGTTTTTGCCACGCGCCTAGATGGGTATAGAACTCGCGCTTCAGCTCCTCGATCTCGCGGCGGATGCGATCGATGTCCTGGGCGTTGACGTCGGTGGGATCGGTCAGGCGGCTGAGAGCGTCGACGTCGCGCTCGAGTGCGTCGATCTCGGTCTGGCGCTGCTGCTCTCTCTCACTGGAAGTCCTGACTGCCGGCCGTTCGGGTCCTGTGACCGCGTCGGAGATCGCAGGAGGGTTATCTTCTTTGCCCGGAGTTTCAGCGGCTCGCTTCTTTTCCGCTTCCAGTTGGCGCTGTTTGGAAAGAGCGCGTATGCGGCGAAGGCGCTCGCGGGCCAGCTTGCGTTTCTCTCGCGAGTTGGTCATTGCACCACCGCGACGGAATCGCTGCCGCAGATTTCGCGGACGCGCTCCAAAAGCTCCCGGTCCGCTTGAACGGCGCTCGAGGCTTCGAGCGTCGCTTCGCTGCCGTCGTCCTTCACAAGCTCGAAGGCAACGCGACAGCGGCCGGGGTGGCTCGAGAACAGTTCGTGGAGCTCGTCGAGCGCTCCCGGATCGATCGCGCCGAGGTCCACGCGCACGCGCAGCAGGCTGGGTGCGCCGTTCGAGGACTTCGCGGCTAACTGGTCGAGCAGGCGCGCATCGGCGACGATCACGCGGGTGCCCACATCCTCGACCGCCACGCGGCCCTTGATCAGCAGCGGCGTCGCAGCCTTCAAGATCGGCTCGAGTTTCTGGAACGCTTCGGGGAAAACCAGCGCCTCGATCACGCCGGTGCGGTCCTGTAGCGTCAGGATGGCCCAGCGGGCGCCGCGGCGCGACCTCATTGGACGCGATTGGACGATGATCCCGGCGACCACAATGTCCTCTCCGTTGCGTCGGCCTTCGAGCGCCGAAAGCTCGACTGCCTGGAGGTCTTTCAGGCGTCCTGCGTATTTGTCGAGCGGGTGGCCGGAAATGAAAAAGCCGAGAGTCGAGTATTCGGCGGCGAGCAGTTCGTGCTCGGGCCATTCCTCGACATCCGGGAGGTTTTCGGGTGGCGGCGCGACCGGCGTGGCCTGGCCGCCCATACCCCCGCTAATAAACAACCCGTGCTGGCCGCTTTCCTTCGCTCGTTGCAGCTTTTGCGCGCGTTCCACGGCGCGGTCGATCACCGCAATCATCTGCGCGCGATGCGCGCCGAGGCCGTCGAGCGCACCCGCCCGCACGAGACTCTCCAGAACCCGCTTGTTGAGAAGACGCGCGTCCACCGATTCGCAGAACTCAAAAAAGCTCTTGAACTGGCCCAGCGCCTCGCGCGCGGCAAGGATTCCCTTGACCGTATTCTCGCCGACGTTTTTGATGGCCGCGAGGCCGAAGCGAATGTTGTCGCCGACGGGCGTGAAATTCATGTCGCTCGAATTGACGTTCGGCGGAAGCACCGTGATGCCCATACTGCGGGCTTCGTTGATGTACTTCACCACCTTTTCGGTGTTGCCGGTTTCCGACGTGAGCATCGCCGCCATGAATTCGACCGGATAGTGCGTTTTCAGCCAGGCCGTCTGGTAGGCGAGCAGCGCGTACGCGCACGAGTGCGATTTGTTGAAGCCGTAGCCCGCGAATTCGGCCATCAAATCGAAAATTCTCTCGGCCTTCTTTGCGGGTACTTTGTGCGCCTGGCAACCCGTCAGGAATTTTTCGCGTTGCGCGGCCATCTCTTCTGGCTTCTTTTTTCCCATCGCGCGGCGAAGCAGGTCCGCATCTCCGAGCGAGAATCCCGCGAGCCGGTTCGCGATCTGCATCACCTGTTCCTGGTAGACGATGACGCCCAGCGTCTCGGAGAGGAACTCCTCGAGCTCCGGCAGATCGTAGGTGACTTTCTTCTTGCCGAGCTTGCGGGCGATGAAGTCGTCGATCATGCCGCCCTGAATCGGGCCGGGGCGGTAGAGCGCGTTGAGAGCGGTCAGGTCCTCGAGGCGGGTCGGCTGGTAGCGCTTCAGGATGTCGCGCATGCCGTGCGATTCAAACTGGAAGATGCCGGTCGTGTCGCCTCGCGAGAAAATCGCGTAGGTCCTGGCATCGTCGAGGGGGAGAGCGCTGAGATCGAGATCGACCCCGCGGTTCTGCTTCACGAGTCGAACTGCGTCGTCGAGAACCGTGAGCGTCGTCAGGCCGAGGAAATCCATCTTCAGGAGGCCGATCCGCTCGAGCGCGTTCATGTCGTACTGCGTCGTGATTTCGTCCTTGTTCGACTTGTACAGCGGAACGATCTCCGTGAGCGGACGCGGAGAAATCACTACGCCGGCGGCATGGGTCGATGCGTGGCGCGCGAGACCTTCGAGGCGCAGCGCTACTTCGACCAGCTCCTTTACGCGCTCGTCCGATTTGCGAAGCGACTCGAGCTGCGGCGTTTGCTTGAGCGCGTCTTCGAGTTCGATGTTGAGCGTGGTGGGGATCATCTTTGCGATCTTGTCCACTTCGCCGAACGGCATATCGAGCGCGCGGCCCACATCCTTGAGGGCGGCTTTGGCGGCCATCGTTCCGAACGTGATGATCTGCGCCACGTTCTTTTCGCCGTAGGTTTTCCGGACGTACTCGATCACTTCGCCGCGCCGGCGCATGCAAAAGTCGATATCGATATCGGGCAGCGAGACGCGCTCGGGGTTTAGGAAGCGCTCGAACAGCAGGTCGTATTGCAGCGGATCGACGTCCGTGATTCGCAGCGCGTAGCTCACCAGGCTCCCGGCCGCCGAGCCTCGGCCCGGTCCCACGGGGACTTCCTGCGCGCGAGCGTAGCGGATGAAATCCCACACGATCAGGAAGTAGCCCGCGAAGCGCATCTTCTTGATCATTTCGATTTCGGCGGAGAGGCGCTGCTCGTATTCCGATAGCGGGTGGCGGAGCAGATTGTCCTTTGCCTGGCGCTCGAGCTGCGGCACGCGCGACGCGAAACCCTCGCGAACGACTCGCTCGAAATACGAGTCGGTCGTGTGGCCTTCGGGAACTTTGAATTCGGGGAACGGATTGCCGACGCGCTGGATCTTCAGGTTGCAGCGATCGGCGATCGCCACCGTGCGGGAGACGGCGTCCGGAAGCTCGCGAAACACCTGCGCCATTTCCTCCGCCGTCTTGAAGTAGAACTGATCGGTCGCGAATTTCATCCGCTGGGCGTCGCTCATCGTCTTGCCGGTCTGGATGCACATCAGCACTTCCTGAGCGTGAGCGTCCGAGCGGGTCAGATAGTGGCAGTCGTTGGTCGCGACCAGAGGAATGCCGGTTTCCTTCGACAAGCTCACCAGGTCGCGGTTGATTCGCGTTTCGATTTCCAGCCCCTGGTCCTGCACCTCAAGGAAGAAATTGCCTTTGCCGAAAATGTCGCGCAGCCGATACGCGTTCGTTTTCGCCTGCTCGTATTTTTCGGAAAGCAACGCATCGGCCACTTCGCCGCGCAGGCAGGCGGAAAGCGCGATAAGCCCTTTGCTGTGTTGCGCCAGCAGTTCGTGGTCCACGCGAGGCTTGTAGTAGAAGCCGTCGAGGAAACCCGTCGAGACGAGCTGGATCAGGTTCCGGTAGCCCTCTTCGTTTTCGCAGAGCAGGACGAGATGGTTCGAGCGCTCGGCCTCCGAGCCGCGATTCTTGTGGTTGTCCGGCGCGACGTAGACCTCGCAGCCGATGATCGGCTTCACGCCGTGGGTCGTGGCCTGGTGGTAGAAGTTCGCGGCGGCAAAGAGGTTACCGTGGTCCGTCACGGCGACGGCCCTCATCCCGCGGCGCGCGGCCTCTGCCGTCAGCTCGCCGATTTCGCAAGCGCCGTCGAGGAGAGAGTAGTCCGTGTGAAGGTGCAGATGAACGAAATCTGGAGGAGCCGAAGGAGCCATGCGAAACTCATTCTAAACCAGCTTCGGAGATTCGGGTACGCAAACCTGCGCCGCCCAAAACTCGCGAACTTCCGGCGCGGCGGCCGCGCGGCAAAATTCTGGCAGCGATGGGTGGTCTAAGGCGCGTTTCGGTGCGAAAAAGTGGCCAAAATTGTCACCACCAGTGAACGATGAGATGCTTCGAGGTGGTGCTAAAATCGCGAAACACAGTGAAGGATTTCATGCCTCGGGGTGGTGCCAGAATTGCGTCGCACGTAACGGATCACATGCCTCGACGTGATGCTAAAAGTCGCCGGATTCTTGCGTGTAGGTGAAGCCGGGAAGACCGGGCGTCGCGCCCGTGTGAGAGACCTTGACGCGGATGGGCGGCTCGCCTTCGGCGCCGGTTTTGCGCAGGAGCGCGAACGTGCCGAGCGCTTCGCCATAGATTTTCGTGATCAGAAAGGATTCGCCGGTGTCGTCTTTCTTCCAGACCTGGCCGACTTGGATCTTTTTCGCGGGCACGATACGAATGTAGACAGATTCACGCGAAGCGTCAATACGCTTAGCCGCGAGACTTTCCGTGGCGTCCTTTGGCGCCTTTGTGGCATCTTATTCTCTGTCGAGAAGAATATGACGGAAAGAAAAAATATCGCGGTCGTGCTGTTTCAACTGGGCGGCCCGGACTCGCAGGAGGCCGTCGAGCCGTTTCTCTACAACCTGTTCTGCGATCCCGACATCATCAATTTCCCCGGCTCGTTTCTCGCGCGCAAGCCGCTCGCGAAGCTGATCTCCACCACGCGCTCGAAAACCGTCCGGCTGAAATACGCCGAAATCGGCGGCGGTTCGCCGATACGTCGCCTCACCGAGCAGCAGGGGCGCGCGCTCGAAGCGGCGCTGCGGCCGCACCTCACGGCGCGCGTGACCGTCGCGATGCGCTACTGGCGTCCGAGCACCGAGGAAGCGATTGCGTCGCTCGAGGGCGCGCCGTTTGACGAGCTGGTCCTGCTGCCGCTCTACCCGCACTATTCTCTCGCGACCACGGCGAGCAGCCTCAAGGAGTGGAACCGGCTGCACAAGCCCAAAGTTCCGGTTCACGTGGTCGATCATTTTTTCGATCACCCGGACTACCTCGCGGGAATCGTCGAGCGGACGAACAGCGTCCTGCGGCAGCTCCCGCGGCCGAACGAAGTCCACCTCGTCTTCAGCGCGCACGGCCTGCCGATGGCGCTGGTCGAGAAGGGCGACCCCTATCCGCAGCACATCGAGGCGACCGTCCGGCTGGTTCGCGAACTCGGAGCCTGGCCGAACCCGCACGTCCTCTGCTTCCAGAGCCGGGTCGGGCCGCAGAAATGGCTCCAGCCGTCGCTGACGGGGACGATCGAGAAGCTGGCGCGCGAGGGAGTTCGCCGGATGCTCGTGATCCCGATTTCCTTCCTCACCGAACACATCGAGACGCTGCACGAAATCAACATCGAAGCGCGCGAGCAGGCCGAATCGCTCGGCATCGGCGATTTCCACATGATGCCCGCGCTCAACGACTCGCCGCTGTTGATCCGCGCGCTCGCTGATCTGGTCCTGCGCGCCGTCGGCCGCCGCTCCGGCGTCGCCTCCCTCGCGATCTAGAAGCTCCGCCGCTGCGCTCTTCAAGCCTACTTTAGCGCTTGACGCCTACTTCGCAATATGCGAAGATTTGCCATGCGGATCGTCAGCCGAAAGGCGATTCGAGAGGCGACCGGCAAGCACAGCGAATGGGGAGCATCCCTAAACGCGTGGTACAAGATAACCAAGAACGCGGATTGGAAGAACTTTGCGGACGTTCGGAGCAGTTGGAGAAATTCGGATGTGGTCGGGCGCTTCGTGGTGTTCGACATAAGCCACAACCGGTGCAGGCTGATTGCGAGCGTCAAATACAAATGGGGAATGGTCTATATCCGGCGCATTCTGAGTCACGCTGAGTACGACGAGAAGGAGTGGCAAAAATCATGATCGCAGTACCCGACAAATACGCACTCGAAGTCAGCGCGCCAACGCCGATTACGTCCGAGCGCCAGCATCAGGAGTACCTATCGGTTTTGGACAAGCTGGCGAGCAAGGATAATCCGACGAGTGAAGAAGAGAAGTACGCCGAAGTCTTGCTGACCCTGATCGAGGCGTACGAAGAAGAGCATCACTCCATTCCCGATGCCTCTCCGGTGGAAGTCCTTCGCGCGTTGATGGAAGCCAATAATCTCCGGCAAAAAGACCTGGTCTCGGCCTTTGGCTCTGAAAGCATCGTATCCGAAGTCCTGCACAAGAAACGCGCCCTCAACAAAACCCACATAGAGAAATTGAGTAAACGATTTCGCGTTTCTCCAGCGGCGTTCTTTTAGCTTGCAAGGCATACGGTTCGCCGGATGCTCGCGATTTCGCGCGCGGATTATGAGCAAGGTGTCTAAGAAGCAGAAGAGGGAATTGGGAGCGGTCGCCGCGTTGCGCGATGCGCAGATCGATTTTTCGGACGCGGCCGAAGTGCGCGACTGGAGCCGTGCGGTCGTGGGCAAGTTCTATCGGCCGATCAAGAAATCGCTCACGATTCGTCTTGACGCGGACGTGCTCGCGTGGCTGAAGGCGCAGGGACGCGGTTATCAGACTCGGATCAACAAGCTCCTGCGCGCCGCGATGGAAGGCCAGTCGCGCCGCCGGAGAGCGTGACCTTCGGTCGCGCACTCGCCGATCTGGTGCTGCGCGCCGTCGGCCGCCGCTCCGGCGTCGCCTCCCTCGCCATGTAGGCTCCGCCAACCTTTGACGTAAGCGCGGTGCAGGGGCCCTGGCTCCCAAGCACTGGAGGTGCGCCAGCAAACTCAAAAACGTGAAGCTCCCGCCTTGATTGCGTAGGCGGCCATATAGAGGTAGAAGCAGTTGATCAAGGCTATGCCCAGCCCCACGAACTTCTCGCGGACCGTAAGTCTTACCCTGCGATCTGTAACGCTCAACCCATAAACGATGGACCCGACGAAGACCGCGATAAGGAGGCCAGTCCATGGAGAACCACCAATCCGTGGCGGAATCTTCGAGAGGACATACGAGCCATCACCGACTTGAAGGCGGATCGGCCGTCCACTCTCGGTGAGTTTCCGGCGATCGTCACCCGCGACTATTTCCTGTCGAACACGTTTCGCGTAAATTCGGTGAACACGACCACGTTCGTTCTCCTGCTGGCTCAGAGAAGCCCACTGAACTTCATTTCAGGCCAGGCGGTCCCTGTCGCCAACGTCCTGCGAGATTACAACCGCAGTGAGTTCCACCACATGTATCCAAGGGCCTTCCTCACGGAGCACGGCATCGCCGCCAAATATCAAAATACGCTCGTTAACATATGCTTCCTGTCCAAGGCGGACAACACGGCTCTGGGAGGGGTTGCGCCGAGTGTCTATCGCGCCAAGATGCCGCCAGATGTCGACGAGATACTACGTCACGCTCTGTGTCCGGCGTCTTTGTTCGGTGACGACTACGAAGCGTTTACCAGGGAGCGCGCTGTGCTCTTGGAGCGAGCCGCCAATGAGGCGATGCAATAGGTGTTTCAGCCTTGCGACTTCGACGAGCCCCCTGCAAAACCGTCCGGGGCGCCATCTATTAAGCGGCTTCGACGGTGAGTCTCAAACCGATTGCTCTGGCGACGGCGACCAACGTGGACAGACGAGGATTGCCGCGGGCCGAGACAACGCGCGATAGAGACTCTCCCGCTCGACCCCGGCGGCCTTAGCGACTTTGGCAATGCCCTGGGCCTGTGCGAGGTGGCGCAAAGCGATCAGCAGGGCGCGGGGTTCATCGCCATCTTCCAATGCAGCCTTGAGATACTCGGTGGCAAACTTCGGGTCTTTTCGAAGCCGGCGAACCATGGCCTCGTCGTGCGAGATGCTCGCTTTACGTTTCATGAGCTCCGGTCCTTCTTTTGTTCTCCATTGTGACTTATAGATTACAACCAAACGACCTAAAGATGCCCGCCTAAAGGCGGCCGCTACGAAGACAAAAGCAGATCGCTCCCCGCGGAACCCCCGGTGCGCGAAGACGCGCTACGAACGCCCAAAGAGACCTGGCCTAATCCTGTACCTCAGGGCAATTGGACCAGGATCGCGTCGTGCTAGCGTGGTCGGGAGAGGCAGTGGCGAGTGACAAGTGACGAGTGGCAAGAGAGCGATGCGCAGAGACATCACATCGTCGACAAAACAGTCGAGCGGGGCAAATCACCGCGGCGGCGGGGAACGATTCCGTCGAATTGGTCAACCCGTCCAGCCATGTCATCTACAGATTTCTAATCGAGAAATATGAGAATTAGAACATGGCCCAAAACGTTGAAAACAAACGGAGGCGAGCAGTTCTAATCGAGAATTTTTGCGAGAGGCGGGCCGAAAGCAGGAACGCCCGCCTGAAGGCGGCCGCTACGAAGGGAAGGACGTCAGGCGCGGGGCTTGCGCATGGATTTGGGCCAAATGCCGGACTTGCCGGGAGCGAGGATGCCGTGGGGATCGAGGGCGTCCTTCATGGTTTCGTGGAGGCGCAGGAGCGCGTGATCGTTGAAGGAGTAGGCGTCCATGACGTCGCCCATGAAGGCGGTGTGGGTGCGGTACTCGCCCCAACCGTGAGCGGCGGCGGCCTTGACGAGGCGGCGGAAAATTTCGCGGTTGCGGCGGTTCTTTTCGACGTCGTGCTCGATGGGGAAGAAGTAGATGATGACGAACGCGCGCGCGAAAAACGACCAGATCGGAAATCCGCCCGGCGCGCCGTTGGCCCCGCCCAGGTCGCGGGCCACCTGATCGAAGACGCTTTGCGCTTCGAGCACGGCTTCGCCCGTCATCGGAATGATCGGCGAGAACCACATGTGTCCCTGGCTGCGCGGGCCTCCGATGGAGAATGTTTGCAGGCTGGGCACGCCGAACGGCACGGGGTTCACGATCTTCGCCAACTGATCGGCGTCGAGCGGGAAGCGATACGACGCGCCGTCCTGAAAGCGCGCGCCGGGAATCGCGGCGGCGAATTTCTCCTTCGCATATTCCCACTGCGCGGCGACAACCTTGGCGGGGCCGTAGAACGGCAGCGACACGCTCCAGTAGCCGAGATTATTTTTCGCGGCGTAGTCCTCGAGGTCCTTCGTCGAGCCGGTGGCGCGCAGCGCGGCCAGCTCGGAGCCGGGCCGCCCGAAGGCCAGCGGGCTGATCACGGTGGTTGTCGCCTGAAAGAGGCCGGAGTTCATCAGATACGCGAAGGTCTCGACGAGGGCGAAGAGGTCGTCGTGGTTCGGCACCGCAACGCTGCCGGAGAGATAGGCCTCCGGCTGCGGGAAGAGCCAGAAGCCCATCTTGGTGACGATGCCGAAATTGGACTGCGAAAACATGCCGTCGACGAACGGGCCGAAGCCGTATTTGTACTGCTGCCAGGTTTTCGAATTCGGGAGCGCGCCCATGCCGGTGCGCACGAGGTCGCCATTGGCGAGAACCACTTCCATGCCGCAGTGGCAGTCGAAGTGGTCGCGCATCGGGGTGTAGCCGCCGCCGCGCTCGAGCGCGTTGCCGACGAGGCTGCCCCAGCCGGGATCGGGCGGGTCGATCCAGACCTTGAGATTGCGCTCCTGAATGTAGCGATAGAGGTCGAAATAGCTGACGCCGGGCTCGACGAGCGCGTAGTGATTTTTGTCGTTGACCTCGAGGACGCGGTCCATGCGCTTGAGATCGAGGACGACGCTGCCTCCGAGAAGCGGCGCGGAGCCGCCGTAGCCGAGATTCTTGCCGGTGGAGATGGTCCAGAGAGGGATTTTGTAGGCGTTGGCGATGCGCGCGATTTTTTGGACTTGCTCGGAGGAATCGGGCGCGACGGCGGCGGATGGAATCGGCTCCTCGGCTTCGTGCCAGAAGGGCGAATAGGAGTCGCGGTAGGGATGGACGTCTTCGTCGGAGGAGAAGACCCATTCGTTGCCGACGGCTTCGCCGAATTGTTTCAACGCGTCGGCAAAATCCTTGCTGGTGACACCGGGTGGAAGTCGCATTACAGGCTCCTGGGTGAATCGGCGGCTGCGCACGCCGAACGGGCGGCATGTTATGTCCCGGACCGTGACCTGTCAAACGGCGTGTCAAACGCTCGCGCGAACTTTCGAAACAGCCGGAGAGCTTCGCGCGTGCGCGCGAAACCAGCGTGATATAAATGAGAGGTGGAATTTTCGCTCACAGACGAACAGGAACAGCTCCGGCGCACCGTCCGCGAATTCGCCGAAGGCGAAATCGCTCCGCACGTGATGGAGTGGGACGAAGCGTCGCACTTCCCCTCGGAAATCATTCCGAAGCTCGCCGAAATGGGGCTGCTCGGCGTCATCTTCCCGGAAAAGTATGGCGGCGCGGGGATGGGCTACGTCGAATACGCCATCATCATCGAGGAACTGTCGCGCGTGGACGGCTCAGTGGGGATTATCGTCGCGGCGCACAATTCGCTGTGCACGAATCACATTTTCAAATTCGGGAGCGAGGAGCAGAGGAAGAAATACGTCGTGCCGCTGGCGCAGGGAAAGAAGCTCGGGTGCTGGTCGCTGACGGAGCCGGAAGCGGGATCGGATGCGGGCGGGACGCGCACGGTCGCGGTGAAGCAAGGCGGCGGCTGGGTGATCAACGGCTCGAAGACGTTCACGACAAACGGGCATTACGCCGATGTATGCGTCGGCATGGCGGTGACCGACGCGGCGAAGAAGCAACACGGGATTTCGGCGTTCGTGGTGGAGAAGGGAACCGCCGGATTTCGTCCCGGCAAGAAAGAGAACAAGCTCGGGCTGCGCGCGAGCGACACGAGCGAAGTTGTGTTCACCGATTGCCGCGTGCCGGCGGAGAATCTGCTTGGGCGCGAGGGCGAGGGCTTCATCAACAGCCTGCAGATTCTCGACGGCGGGCGAATTTCGATTGCGGCGCTCGGCCTGGGTATGGCGCAAGGCGCGTACGAATGCTCCCTGCGATACGCGAAGCAGCGCAAACAGTTCGGCAAGGCCATCGCCGAGTTTCAGGCGACCCAGTTCAAGCTGGCGGACATGGCGACGCAGATCGATGCCGCGCGCCTGTTGACGTACCGCGCGGCGTGGCTCGCGGATCGGGCGATTGCGTCGGGCGATGGCGAGGCGCGGATCACGCGCGAGTCGAGCATGGCGAAACTGTACGCGGGCGAAGTGGCCGTGCGCGTGGCGAACGAGGCGGTGCAGATTCACGGCGGCTACGGATTCATCAAGGATTATCCCGCGGAGAAGTATTATCGCGACGTCAAGCTGTGCACGATTGGCGAAGGCACGAGCGAGATTCAGCGGATGGTGATCGCTCGGCAGCTGCTTGGCAAGCAATAGCATAGAATGCTATCGGAGGAGGGGGACGACGATGAAATCACATTTCCTGACGAGTTTTCTAACAGGGGCAGGTTTGATTGCAACGGCCTGGATGGCAGCGGCGCCGGCTCGTGCGCAAGAGGTGACCAAAGAAACGGTTGAGGGCATCACGAACTTCCATCGCCTCGAGACGACCGTCGCTTGCACCGGCGCGATCAAGCCCGACGCAGTGCCCGCAATTAAGAAGATGGGCTTCGTGTCGATCATCAATCTGCGGCAGGACAGCGAGCCCGGCGCGGACGTTGAGGCAGAAGCGGCTGCCGCGAAAGCCGCCGATATTCGCTACTATCATGTCCCGTTCAGCGCGACCATGCCTGATCCCGTCGCGGCCGACAAGTTTTTGGATGCGATCACCGCGAAGGGCAGCGAGCCGGCGTTCATTCACTGCGCGGGCGGCGGCCGCGCGGCCACGATGTGGTTTATCAAGCGGCTGGTGGTCGATCATTGGGACGTCGAACGCGCCGCGAAGGAAGCGACTGCGCTGGGCATGACGAGTCCGACGCTCAAGCAATTTGCCATCGACTACGCGCAGACGCACAAGCGATAGAGGCAGGGCCTCCACTCCTGCAGGCGTGAGACGTCCACCGCCACGTCACCCGTTGCGCCGCCGTTAGGAGTGCATCCGCATCGGAAACTGACTGTTACCCACACCGTTTCCTTTGAACTTTCAACTTTCAACTGTTAACTTTCAGTTCTTCCCTGCGTGCACGATTTCGCCTTGCCGCGCGGAACATCTAGGAGATTGTCATGAAGCTGCGAGAGATAGCGGAAAAGCTGGGATGCGTCGTCGAGGGCGACGCGAACATCGAGATTACGGGCGTGGCGGGGATTGAGGAGGCGCGCGCGGGCGAGCTGACGTTCCTCGCGAACCGCAAGTACCGCCCGGCGCTCGAGACGACCGGCGCGTCGGCGGTCCTGATTGCGCGCGAGGACCCGCGGCCCCGACACGTCGGGGCGCTGCGTTCGGCGAATCCGTACCTCGATTTCGCGCGTGCGATCGAGCTGTTTCACGCGGCGCCGCAGTATGGTCCGAGCGTGCATCCGACGGCGGTGATAGCGGGCTCCGCCAAGATCGGAGCCGGCGCGCATATCGGTCCCTACTGCTTCGTGGATGAGGATGTGGAGATCGGCAATCACGCGGTGCTGCACAGCTTTGTCACCATCTATCGCGGCGCGCGGATTGGCGACCATTTCTTCGCGCATTCGCACACGTGCGTGCGCGAAGGCTGCCGGATTGGGAATCGCGTGCTGCTACAGAACGGAGTGGTGGTCGGCAGCGACGGCTTCGGCTTTGCGCGAGAGGCGAACGGAAGCTGGCACAAGATGCGCCAGGCGGGAATCACCGCGATCGAGGACGACGTGGAGATTCAGGCGCAGAGCGCGATCGACCGCGCGACCGTCGGCGAGACGCGCATCGGGCGCGGGACGAAGATCGACAACCTCGTGCAGGTCGGGCACGCCTGCAAGGTGGGCGAGGACACGCTGCTCTGCGGGCAGGTGGGTCTTGCCGGGACGACGCGCGTGGGGAACAAGTGCATGCTCGCGGGGCAGGTGGGCTGCGCGGGGCACTTGACCGTCGGCGACGGCGCGATATTGACGGCGCAGAGCGGTGTGCCGGCGGACGTTCCGGCAGGCGCGATCTATTCGGGGTACCCCGCGATGGAGAATCACGCGTGGCGGAAATCGGTGGCGGTGTTCAACCGGCTGCCCGAGTTGCAGCGAGAGTTGCGGGAATTGCGGGAGGAAGTGGCGCGGATGCGCGCGGGAACCTAGACCGTGCGGGCGGAGGAGGCTGCGCCGGCGGCGGCGCGCCGGGCGCGAACGCGGAGGACCTTGCGCTGGTTGGCTTCGAGGACTTCGAATCGCAGTCCCTCGAATTCGATGATCTCGCCCGTACGAGGAACGTGGCCTGCGATGCTATTGAGCAGGCCTGCGACGGTGGTTGCGTTGGAACGAGCGGCAATCGCGTCGAGCTCGACGCCGAAAAGCTCGCCGATCTTGTCCACCGGCACGCTGCCGCGAAGGACCATCGCGCCGCTGGCCTCGCGAATCGCGTCGGGCGCGGGGCGGCGGTCCTCTTCGCCGATTTCGCCGACGATCTCCTCGATCAAGTCCTCGACGGTGACGACGCCCGCCAGCAGGCCGTATTCGTCGATCACGATGGCCATCTTCTGATTCTTCCGCTGCATTTCCTTCAGCATCTCGGAGCCGAATTTCGTTTCAGGGACGAAGAGCGCGGGCCGCATCAGCTCGCGCACGGTGCGCCGCGCGGCGTCGCGTTCGGGAACCTCGAGCATATCGCGCGCCACGGTGATGCCGACGATGTCGTCGAGGGATTTGTCGTAAACGGGGAGCCGCGAAAATTTCGTTTCGACGATCCGCTCGCGAAGCTCTTCGAGCGTGGCCTTTGCCGGGATGGCCACGACGTCGGGCCGCGGCGTCATGACGTCGCGGACGCGCTTGTCTCCGAATTCGACGACCTGCTCGATCAGGCGCGCATCGTCCTGCTCGATGATGCCTTCCTCGGTGGCGGCGTCAACGAGTGCCTCGATGGCCTGTTGTTCCGCGGCGGGCGCGCTCGGCTCCTCTTCGGAAAGCCGGAGCACGGAAGCTTGGAAAGCGAGGGCCGCGTGAACAGGCCAAGTCAACCAGAGAAGCAGCCGCACGAACGGCACGAGAGGCGCGATCCAGTTGCCGCGCATTCCGGCGAGGAGAACCAAGGGCAGCAAGTGCATGGCGATGATGACTTCGGCGCCGAGAAAGAGCACGAGTTCAAGACCAAATTCCCACCTGCCGGGCACGGCGGAATTCACGGCGAGAGCCGTTACGGCGGCGACCAGCACGAGCCAGAGGCGCGACAGCAGGCTGAAACCGAGCGCCGCACGGCTGCGGTCCATTTTGAAGCGGGGCTCGATCTCTGCTTCGAAGGTGTCCAGATGTTCGCGGATGCGCCCGCTCGAGACTCGGCCCATCTCGCGGTACACGCGGTCGAGATAGGAGACGACGGCGAGCCCCGCTGTCAGCGCGAGTACACCCAGCGTGTAGAGAAGGATCGACATGGATTAAGCCAGCCCGAACGCGCGGCGAAGGCGCCGCTCGCGGCGGTCCATTTGCCCCGTGTCGGTCTCGTGGTCGTAACCCATCAGGTGAAGCATGCCATGAAGAATCAGGATGCGCATCTCGTCCTCGAAGGTGCGGCCGAAGCGGCGCGCGTTGCGCAAGGCGATGACCGGAGCGATGGCGATGTCGCCGATATAGCACTTCACGCCATGCCCCGGCTTTTCATCGGCCTGGAACGACAGCACGTCGGTCGGGCCCCGTTTGCCGCGGTAGGAACGATTCCATCGCGCGATCTCAGCGTTGGTCACGAGGCAGACCGTGAGCGATCCGGCCGGCAGGCGGAGAGTCCGGCGCGCGCGTGCCAGAAACTTCTCGAGGTCTGCGACAGAGACTCGAATGCGGCGCTGGCGGTTCAAAACCATGAGACCCGTGGCATTCGCGGCGAACTATCGCCCGGGGGACTTCTTCGCCGGGCGCGCTTTAGTCTTGGAATGCGAGGCGCGCGCGTGCTTTTGCGTTGCACGATGGGCGGCCGCCGCCCTTTCGTGCTTCGCCTGTGCGCTCGCTCCGATGGCAGCAGCTGCAGAACGCGCCGGTTTCGGTGCGGAGGGCGCCTCCCTCCCGGCCGGATGAGCGGCGGCGGGCGCTTCCTGTGGGGGCTTCTCGCCTGGCTTGGGCTGAGCCTTCGCCGGAGCCTCGCCAGTTTCCTTGCCCTTGCGCTGCTTCTTTTCCTTTTCGGGCTTCTTCTTCGGCTCTTCCTTAATTCCGGCGAGCTGGCGGAGGGCCTTGGTGCGATCCTCGGGGGAACGCGCCTTGCCACGAAGCTGCATTTCGAAGAGCTGTTCGAGAATCTTGTCGAATTTCGGGCCGCGCGGCACCCCCAGCGCATCGAGTTCGGCCGCCGGAAGGGCCAGCCGCAGCGGCCGCCATTTCTGAATGTAGTTGCGGATCTTCGAGAGGGCGCGCGGGTTCGGCAGCTCGACTTCAATGAACGCAAGCATTTCGGCCGGCAGGGAAGCGAGGTAGAAGTAAGCGTCCTTGGGCGCATTCGTCTTGCGGCTCTTGAGCACCTTCACGACCTTTTGCGCTTCGGGCACCAGGTGCGCAATGGCTTCCACTTCAGCGGGCCGGAATTCCAGGTGGCGCAGGGCCGCGGCGAGTTCGCGGGACTTCAGATGGCCGAGGGTGTAGGCCGCCACGGCCACGTGGAGGCGCGGGCGGAGTCCGGCAGCCAGGAAATTCGCGCGCACGCGCGCCAACTTGTTCAAGCTGTCGTAGTCGGGCTTGCGGCGCTGTAGCTTGGGATAGATCACCGCCAGCAAGCCGCGGGCTTCCCATTGCTTGAGCGTTGCCGCGGGATTGTCTTCGCGGGCAAGCGCGCGAAGCTCGTGGCCGGCGTCGGCGCCCTCGATGGTTTCGTTCAGGCGCCGCTCCATCGCAAGATCGAACCACTCCTGAGTCCGGGACTCCATCTTGAAGCCCATGCGGGCGGTGTAGCGCAGAATGCGGAGCAGGCGCACCGGCTGGTTCGTGAACGCGTGGATCGAGAGCGCGCGGACTTCCTGCCTCTCGAGGTCGGCGAGACCATTCATGGGATCAAGCAGCAGGCCGCGAGATTGCGTGTTGAGCGAGATGGCGATGGCATTGACCGAAAAATCGCGCCGCCGCAGATCCTCCATGATGCCGGCGAAGTGGTATTCGGGCTTGGCGCCGGGCCGTTCGTAGACATCGTCGCGCGCGGCGGAGATCGAGCCGTCGGCGTCGCCGGCAAAGATCATTTCGTAGTGGCGCAAGCGCTCGCTTTCCCACGCGACGCGCGCGCCGCCCTTTTCCAGTTCCCGCACCATGCGGACCGGATTTCCCTCGACGGTGAAATCGAGATCGCGGATCGGCTGGCCGGAGATGAGGTCGCGGACGGCGCCGCCCGTGAGGTACACGTTGAGGTCCTGCAAACGGGACAGCTCCTGCACCCGTTCGAGCACGGCCCGCTGCTCCGGGGAGAGTCTGCTTTCCAGCAAGAACATGTAATCGGGCATGAGGTAGTGCGCCTCCCTGGCGCCCCGCGACGGCCGTCTAGGCGCGCGGGTGATGCGCCTTATAAACCTGCTTCAATCGTTCCTCGACCACGTGGGTGTAGATCTGCGTGGTCGAGATATCCGAGTGACCGAGCATGATCTGGACGGAGCGAAGATCGGCGCCGCGATCGAGCAGGTGTGTCGCGAAGCTGTGGCGCAGCATATGCGGCGTGAGCGCTTTGCGAAGCCCGGCTTTGCGGCCGTAGGCGCCGAGCAACTTCCAGAACGTGATGCGGTCGAGCTTGTGGCACCGTTGGTTGAGAAAAAGATAAGGTGACGAACCTTCGCGCAGCAGCTTGGGCCGCGCCGTGCGGAGGTACTTCTGGACGATGGCGAGCGCCTGCCGGCCCACCGGAACCATCCGCTCCTTGTTGCCTTTGCCGACGCAGCGAAGGCAACCCGACTCGATCTGCATGTCGTCGACGCGCAGGCCGCAGAGTTCGGAGACGCGCAGCCCGGCCGAGTACATCAGTTCGATGAGCGCCCGGTCGCGCAATCCGAGCGTCGTGTCGGTGTCCGGCTGCTGGAGCAGACGGTCCACCTCCTCCAGGCTGAGGAACTCCGGCAGGCTCTGCCGGAATCTCGGCGATTCGACCGTCGCCGCAGGATCGTCGTCGATGTAGCCTTCCGTCAGCGCAAAACGGAAAAAATTGCGAATCGTGACGAGGTGTCGCGCGACGGAACGGCTGTCGAGGCCCTTGCGATAGAGCGAGGCGAGGAATTCGACTACGTCGCTGCGGCGCACGTCTTTCGTGTCGAGATGGCGACCGGCCGCGAAGGCCGCGAACTTTTGAATGTCGCGGCGATAGGCCTGAAGCGTATTCTCCGAAAGGCCTTTTTCGACCCGCAGGCAGTTCAGAAACGTGCGAATGTGAGCTTCCACGTCAGTGTCCCCAGCGAATCCTCAGAGTACATCGACTAGATCTCGCCTTGAGCGAGTGGAGCCGTGCCCGGCTCCGCACGCCGGAGCAGAAGAAGAAACTCCGGCAGTTCCTTGCATCGAAGCAGCCATGCCAGGCCGAAATAAGCCGCCGTCGACGCAAGAATGACCGCGGCGAGCAATCCGGCCTGCGTCACGACGTGGGTCGCCGCCGAGAAACGTGATACCCGCAAGCCAGCGTAGGCCACGGCGGCCATCGCCACGGCACAGAAGGCCATCTTGGCGAGCGAACCCATCAGTCCGCGGGCGCCGAGGGGGCCGTAGCGCTTGCGGAAAAGAAGAAACAGCGCGACGAAATTGAAGTAAGCCGCCAGAGAGCTCGCCAGCGCCGGACTCCCGTTCGAAAGCGAGCGGTAAAAGAACAGCAGAAAGATTGCGTTGAGAGCCACATTCATGGCCAGAGCCCAGGCGCCGACGCGCGCCGGCGTCCATGTATCCTGCGTGGAGTAGTACATCGGCGTGATGAGCTTGATCGCAGCAAACGCCGGCAGGCCGAGCGAATAAAAGAAAAGGGCGTGAGCCGTGAGCGACGTGGATTCGGCCACGAACTGCCCGTGCTGGAAGAGGACCTGGACGATCGGACGGCGCAGCAGAATCAGCCCCACGGCCGCGGGAATCGTGATGAACGAAACGATCCGCAGGGAGAAGCCGAAGGTGTGCTTCATCTCGTCCCATTTGCCCGCGGCGATCTGATGGGACATGGCCGGAAGAATCGCGGTGGACATGGCGATGGCATAGCTGCCGAGAACGAGTTGCATCAGCCTGTCGGCCACGTAGAGAGACGTAATGCTGCCCGAAGGCATGCGAGGCGAAGCCGCAAAAATCGTGTCGACCCACATATTGATCTGGTAGACGCCCATGCCGAAGAAGGCCGGGCCCATCAATTTGCCAAATTTGCGGACCCCGGGGTCGGAAATGGAGACTTCCGGCGAGAGGCCCATGCCACGCCGGACGAGTGCCGGGAGCAGCATCGCTAATTGCACGGCCGCTCCGACCAGAACCCCGATAGCCAGGGCGACGGCGGGGGTGCGAAAGGCCGCCGGGGTCCAGCGCAAGATCGGCCGATACACGATCCCGAGCGAAAACAGGATGAAAACCAGATTGAAGAAGATCGGAGTCGCCGCGGGAAGGCCGAATACCCCAAAGCTGTTCAAGATGGCTGCTGCAACCGCCGCCAGGCCGATAAAAAAGACCGCCGGGAAAATAAAGCGGTTCAGAAAGACCGCAAGATCCCAGTGGCTCTGGTGGCCGCCAATGATGGTGTAGATGTCGATTACCTGCCTCGAGAACACGACAGCCAGGGCGGCCAAGACCGCCAGGGCGATGGCCATGTCCCAAAACACCTTCTGAGCGAAGGCCCATGTTTCTTTCTGGGAGCGGTTGCGAAGATAGCCAGTAAAAACGGGAATGAACGATGCACCCAACGACCCTTCGCCGGTCATCCGGCGTATGAGGCTCGGGATGCGAAAAGCGAGGATGAAGGAGTCGGCGGCGGGTGATGTCCCCAGGAGGAGTGCTACCCGTTGATCGCGTAAGTATCCGCAAATCCGGCTGATGACAGTGACGAGGGTTATGACGGAGGCCGACCGCAGGATCTGTCCTTTGGTGGTCAATCGGCGGAGACTCCGATGCTAACCCTTTAAGCACCAATAAGTTGACAAAAACCGACACCAAGATAACATAACCTGAGGCATCATAGCAACAGGCAGACCCGAAAAAGGCTTCGATTCCGTGAAGAACCGCACTCCAGCCTCGACCCACAAGAAGGTCGTGATCGTCCTCCTCGATCGCACATCGGCAAAAGGCTACTTGAACCCGGCCATGCTTGGCCAAGGGGAGGTGGTCGATCTGTTGACGCTGGATGGCGAGCACCAGGCGATCCAGTTGAAGGACGTGAAGTGCGTCTATTTCGTGCGGGAGTTCAAGGATCCGTTTGAGCCTGAGCGGAAGACGTTCCTCAGCCGGCCGAAACTGGACGGGCTGTGGGTCCGCCTGCGGTTCCGAGACGAGGACGTGATAGAAGGCATCGTGACGAACAACCTGCTGGAACTGCTGGATACCGGCGTCCAGCTCACCCCGCCCGACCTGCACGGGAATGCCGTGCGCATGTTCATCCCACGAACGGCTCTCGCCGAGATGAAGGTGCTCGGCGTCGTGGGGGTGGCGCGGAGGTCGCCGCGGGCCACACGCGGGATCCGGGCGGTCATTGAAGCGCAGTCAAAACTGTTCGGCGAATAGAGTCTCGGACGGCAGGGCGGGTTTGAAACCCGCCCCTACAATCGCTGCAAATCCTAGGCGTCTCAGATCCAAATCCCTAAGTCCAAATTGGCTCTTTACTCCTTGTCGTTGTAACCTATATTGGCCTGTAGGACAGGACCAATGTTACCGCTCCATTTACAGCCCGAAAGCCATATCCCGCTTTACGTGCAGTTGCGAGATCAACTGCGTGCGCTCGTGCATTCGGGGGAGCTTCGCTCCGGCGATCGCATTCCGGCGAGCCGCGAGCTGGCCGGACAACTGGGCGTGCACCGGACGACGGTTGCCAACGCGTATGCGGAGCTGGAGTCGGAGGGCCTGATTCAGGGCCACGTCGGCCGAGGGACATTCATCTGCGGGGCAGCCGCAAAACAATTCTCACCGCCACCGCGTTCGAACGGCAACGGGGGCGGCATGCGCTGGGAGGCCCTCTTTGCGGACGACCGCGGCGAAGAGAGCCTGAGCCGCATGATGCCAAACGTTCCGCCGGGCGCCACCGCGTTTACGATTGCGCGGCCTCCAGACGAGTCTTTTCCGCTCGAAGAGTTCCGCCGCTGCTCGAATGCGGTCCTGCGCCGCGAAGGACGCCGCATTCTGCAACTCGGTTCGACGGACGGCTACGAGCTATTGAAACGGGAGCTGATCGGCCTGTTTCGAAGCGAAGGAACGAACGTCCGGAGCGAGCAGCTGCTGATCACGGACGGCTGCCAGCAGGCAATCGACCTAGTCTGCAAAGCGTTTTTGCGCCCGGCTGATTCTGTGGCGCTGGAGAACCCCGGCTATCCGGGCGCCATTGCTATCCTGGCAGGGGCGCGAGTACGGACCCTTGCGGTTGGGGTGGAAACGGACGCGGTGCGGACCGGGCAGATCGGGCTCGACGTGGGCGCGCTCGAGACCGTGCTGATGCAAAACCGCGTGAAGTTCATCCTGATCACGCCCGATTTCCACAATCCCACGGGGACCGCGTTGCCGCTTAGCAGCCGGCGCCGGCTGCTGGAGCTCGCTGCGCACTATCAGGTGCCTGCGATTGAGGACGGCATCTACGCGCGCTTGCGGCTGCGCGGCAATCCAATCCCGTCGCTCAAAGCGCTCGACACGGCGGGCAATGTGATCCACATCGACAGTTTCTCGAAGACTGCATTTCCGGGACTGCGCGTCGGCTGGTGCATCGGTCCCGAGAGCGCCATCGAGCGGCTGCGCCTCGTGAAACAATCGACAGACTTGCACACGGACCAGTTTTCGCAGGCCACGATGGCGGAGTTCATGCGCCGCGGCTACTTCGTCCGGCATCTCGCGAAGATGAAGAAGGTTTATCGGAGCCGCCTGGATGCGATGGAGGAAGCTCTCGCAAAGAACATGCCCGACGGCACCTCCTGGACGCATCCCGAGGGCGGCATGAGTCTCTGGGTGACGCTGCCGGCTGGTTTCGATGCAGGCGAATTGCTGATTCACGCCCGCGAGCGCGGAATACTCTTCTTGCCGGGCCGGTACTTTTATTCGCAGCATCCACAGCCGAACACGCTCCGGCTGGGCTTTTCGGCCGTGGATGAAAAGCGCATCGAGCGGGGCATCGAGACATTTTGCGACCTGCTGAAGAGCGAGCTGCGCAAGCGCGAGCGCGGCGCGAGGAGCGAATTGCCCGCGCGCGTGGCGCTCGTGTGACGATCCAGATGCTGCTCAAGCCCAATCCGACGAACCATTGTTTCGGCTGCGGCGGCGCAAACCCGCGCGGGATGCAGCTTACGTTCGAGCAGGACGATGACGCGAAGCGCATACGAGGGAAATTTCGCATCAGCGCCGACTATCAGGGAGGCGTTGGATTCGTCCACGGAGGAATCGTCGCAACGCTTCTCGACGAAGTGATGGCGAAGGTGAGCCGGTTCCGCCAGGATCACGCCCTGACGGCCGAGTTGACGGTCGAATACTTGCAGCCGGTGCCGGTCGATGCAGATCTGATCATCGACGGGTGGGAAGTGGAGAGAAACGGGCGCAGTCTCTACCGCGAAGGCGAGATTCGGGATGTTTCGGGCGCGATTCTCGCGCGCGGGAGAGGGCGTTTCGTGCAAGTCGACGTGGAGGCGCTTCGGAAGAAACTTGGTGCTCGAGAGAAGGCCACACACTGAGAATTGAAACCCTTCGGGCTTCCTAATCACCCTTAGGGTAAAGGGGAACGAATCATGGATCTGATGAACAACAATCTCTGGCGCGTGAAAGTCGGGCTGGCCGAGATGCTCAAGGGCGGCGTGATCATGGACGTCACGACGGCCGCGCAGGCCAAGATTGCCGAGGAAGCGGGCGCGTGCGCGGTGATGGCACTCGAGCGCGTGCCGTCGGACATTCGCAAGGAGGGCGGCGTGGCGCGCATGGCCGCTCCGCGCGTGATTCGCGAGATCATGGAATCCGTGTCGATTCCGGTGATGGCAAAAGTCCGCATCGGACATTTCGCGGAAGCGCAAGTGCTTGAAGCGCTCGAAGTGGACTACATCGACGAGAGCGAAGTCCTCACTCCCGCCGACGAAGAGCACCATGTTTGGAAACACGGGTTCAAGGTGCCATTCGTCTGCGGCGCGCGGAATCTAGGCGAGGCCCTGCGACGCATTGCCGAAGGCGCCGCTATGATTCGCACGAAGGGCGAGGCGGGCTCGGGCAACATCGTCGAGGCGGTGCGTCACATGCGCGCGATTGTGGGGCAGGTGAAGCGCGTGACGACGCTCGGCGAAGAAGAGCTTGTCCACGAGGCCAAAGAGCTCGGGGCGCCTTTCGAGCTGGTCGCGTGGGTCGCGAAGAACGGGAAGCTGCCGGTGCCGAATTTCTCGGCCGGCGGCATCGCCACGCCCGCCGATGCGGCGCTGGTGATGCAGCTCGGCGCCGAGGCGGTTTTCGTCGGGTCCGGCATTTTCAAGTCGAGCGATCCGGCCGAGCGAGCCCGCGCCATCGTCAAGGCGACTACGCACTACAGAGACCCGAAGATTGTCCTCGAAGCTTCCGAAGAACTGGGCGAAGCCATGAAGGGACTGGACGTCCGCCAGCTCGACGAAAAGGACCTGCTGCAAACCCGCGGCTGGTGACGACCCGAGTGCGTCAATGAAGGTCGGGATCCTTGCTATTCAAGGCGACTACGAGGCACACGCGAAGGTGCTCGACCGCCTAGGCGTCGAACACGTTTACGTGCGACTACCCGGCGATCTCGCCGGGCTGAATGGCATCATCCTTCCGGGCGGTGAGAGCAGTACGCATTTGAAGGTGCTGACCGAGGAAGGCCTGTTCGATGTGCTAAAGCAGTTCGCTGCGAACGGCGGCGCGTTTTTCGGCACCTGTGCGGGAGCAATCCTGCTGGCGCGGGATGTTCATGGCCCGAGACAAACCTCGCTCGGGTTGCTCGACATTTCGGTCCTGCGCAATGCCTATGGGCGGCAGCTTGCGAGCGATGTCCACATGGGCCGGACAAAGCTCCGCAAAGAGCCGTTCGAAATGGTTTTCATCCGCGCGCCGATCATCGAAGCGGTCGGGAAGGGAATTGAAGTCCTGGCCGAAGACGCCGGCCACCCGGTGCTCGTGCGGCAGGGGCGCGTTCTCGCGTCCACGTTTCATCCGGAACTGACCGACGATCCCGCTGTCCACGAGTACTTCATCAAACTAATGGCGCAGTGATAGACTGCCCGCGCCGTGGGTTCCCGTGCAGCCCGGTCCGCCGGCCAAGTTGTGCCATCGCATAGCGCAACGCGTTCAAGCGTGCGCTGGCTCCTATGGCTCCTCGTTTTGATCCTGCTGGCGTTTGCGATTGACCGCCTTCGTTGCGATCTGCGCAGCTACGCAGTGCTGACTCACTTCGCCGACCCACAAGCCTCGAGCCCCTTACTGCGCTTTGAGACGCGCGACGTGACAATGGAAGAAGTCAGCATTTCGACCGCCGGTGGTCCTGTGCCGGGGCGGCTGTATCTGCCGGTGGGAGTCACGCATCCGCGGGGAATGGTAGCCGTGCATGGCATCCATCACCTTGGCATGGACGAGCCGCGCCTGGTGAGCTTCGCGCGCGCCGTTGCGGGCAGCGGCCTCGCGGTACTGACGCCCCAGATGGACGCGCTGGCCGATTATCACGTCGATGCATCCTCGATCCCTGCGATCGGCGGGTCGGCGGAGTGGCTGGAGCAAAGATTAGGCACCGGGCCGGTGACGGTGACCGGCATAAGCTTCGCGGGAGGGCTCTCGTTGCTGGCGGCCTGCGATCCGCACTACGCACCGCACATTCGAGCGCTCGTACTGATGGGCGCGTACGACGATCTGGCGCGAGTGTCGCGTTTTCTGGCGACGAGCCAGGAAGAGTTGCCGGACGGACGCAGCATTCCCTACGCCGCGCACGATTATGGCGCTTCGGTTTTCGTGTACGCGCACCTCAATCAGTTTTTCCCAGCGGGCGATCTGGCAGTGGCGCACGAAGCGCTCCGCGCGTGGTTGTGGGAGCATCCAGAGGAGGCGAAGCCTTGGATCGAGAAGCTGAGTCCCGCGTCCCGAGCGACGATGGACGCGCTGCTCGCTCGCCGCATCGATGAGGTGCGGCCGCAAATTCTGAACGCCATTCACACGGACGAGGTGGAGCTGGCGGCGTTATCGCCGAGAGGTCATCTTGCTTCGCTGCACGTGCCGGTGTTTATCCTGCACGGCTCGGCGGACAATGTGATTCCGCCAGCGGAGACGCTGTGGCTGCAGAAGGAAGTTCCACCCGGCGAGTTGCGCTCCGTCCTGATCACGACCGCCTTTTCACACGTCGATCCGGATAAGCATGCAGCGCCGTTGGATGAGTTGCGGCTTGTCCACTTCGTCGGTGGTGTCCTCCGCGCCGCCCAATAACCGAGATTGTCCAGCGAATCAGTCGTAGTATTCGGCGCCGAGGTGGGTGATCAGCTCCTCACCCATCATCCAGCGCAACGTGTTCTTGAGCTTCATGAGCTGGATGAAAAGATCGTGCTCGGGGTAAAGCTCGGGCGCGCACATCGGGGACTTAAAGTAGAAGCTGAGCCACTCCTGGATGCCGCGCATCCCGGCACGCTTGGCGAGATCGAGGAACAGCACGAGGTCGAGGACGATCGGCGCCGCAAGAATCGAGTCGCGACAGAGGAAATCGACCTTGATCTGCATCGGATAGCCGAGCCAGCCGAAAATGTCGATGTTGTCCCAGCCCTCTTTGTTATCTCCTCGCGGCGGGTAGTAGTTGATCCGGACCTTGTGCGTGAATTTGCCGTACAGCTCAGGGTAGAGCTTGGGCTGCAAAATGTATTCGAGCGCGCCGAGCTTCGATTCCTCTTTTGTCTTGAACGAGCCGGGATCTTCGAGCACTTCGCCGTCGCGGTTGCCGAGAATATTCGTCGAAAACCACCCGTTCAGCCCGAGCATGCGCGCCTTGAATCCGGGTGACAGGACCGTCTTCATGAGCGTTTGCCCGGTCTTGAAGTCCTTCCCGCCAACCGGCACGTTCCTGTCCTTCGCGTACTGCTCGAGCGCCGGAATGTCCACCGAGAGATTGGGAGCGCCGTTCGCGTAGGGCATGCCCTCACTGATGGCGGCATAGGCGTAGAGCATCGAAGGAGCAATCGCCGGATGATTCGCCTTCATGGCCTTCTCGAAAGATTGCAGGTCTTTGTGCACCGCTTCCGGCTTCATGAACACTTCGGTGGACCCACACCAGACCATGACCATCCGGTCAAGCTTGTTTTTCTTCTTGAACTGACGAATGTCGTCCCGGATCTGCTCGGCGAGATCGAATTTCGTCTTGCCCTTCTTGACGTTTGTTCCGTGTAAGTTCTTGACGTAGTTCTGGTCGAACGCGGCCTTCATGGGATGGATTTTCTTCAGGAATTTTTGCGCCTTCGCGAGGTCCTTGGCATCGAGCACGCCCGCCTTGGTCGCGGCCTTGTACGCGTCGTCCGGGAAGACGTCCCATCCGCCGAAAACAAGGTCATTCAGGCCGGCGAGGGGCACGAAATCCTTGATTTTTGGGGTACGGGCCTCGGTCCGCTTCCCGAGGCGGATCGTCGCCAACTGCGTGAGCGAGCCAACGGGGATGGATTCGCCCCTGCGCACGAGTTCGACTCCCGCCATCAGCGTCGTGCTGACCGCTCCCATCCCAGGCGTCAGGACGCCCAGTTTCCCTTTTGGCGGAGCGATACTCACGGGCCTGCGCATTCAGTTTCCCCCCTGTGATTCGTTCGGCAGAAATTAGCGCTCGCATAACCCGGAGCGACGCGCCGGATGGATCGAAGCAAAACATCATGCGGCATCCCGCTGCGTTTTGCAAATTCATTCCATGTCGCACGCGCCTGCGCTTCCTCGCGGCGACGGAACAGGAGAGGCCTCGCGCGGGTCCGCATCCGGTACAATGCGAGCCATTCGAGGCTCGGGCGGGCCCTTTATGCGCACGCAGCTCGAGGGGAGGATAGTCCCGTGAAGCTTCTATATTCGGTCATTTTCGCCACGTCTTTCGCGGCTCTCGTACCACACGCGTCATGTGCGCAGGGAACGCCGCAGCGGCTGACGCTCGCGTCGGCGCTCGATCTTGCCTCGCGGCAGAATCTCGATCTGGCGGCGGCGCGGGCGCAACGAGCCGTGGCGCTGGCCGGAGTGCGCGTGGCCGGAGAACGACCGAATCCGACGGCGAGCTTCGGAACGTTGCGAGATACGCCGCACGAGAGCCTCTTTTTCGATCAGCCTGTAGAAATCGGCCCCAAGCGGAAAGATCGGATTGAGCTGGCGCGCCAGGAGGGGACCTTGACGGAGACGGACATTTCGGCGCTCGAGCGGCAGGTGCGGCACAGCGTTCGGGACGCCTATTTCGCGCTCGCGCATGCGCGGGCGACAACGGCACAGCGCTCGGATGCCTTGAAGCTTGCCGAGCGGCTCCACGAAATCGCTCAGGCGCGCTTCAATGCGGGCGACATCCCGCAGCTGGAAGTGACCCAGGCAGAACTCGAAGCAGCGCGTGCTCGGGCCGACGTCGAAGTCGCGCGGCAGGAAGAGAAAGTCGCGCTGAGCGATTTGAACGCCCTGCTGAATAAGCCTGCAGCAACCCCTTGGGACCTTGGCGACGCGCTCGTCACCCTGCCGCCGCCGCTGGCGCTCGACGATCTTCTCTCTCGCGCCGGGGCCTCGAACGCAGAGATTGCGCGCATCCACCAGGAGGAAAAAGTACAAGAGAGCCAGACAGCGCTGCTGAAGGCGGAGCGGATCCCCAACCTCGGCCTGGAGTTCGGCACGGATTTCAACTCGCCGGGCCGGGACGGTTTTCGCGTGGGGCCGCGCGGGCAGGTATCGATGGAGCTGCCGATCTTCAGACGCAACCAGGGTGAGATTGCGCAGTCGGAGGCGAACCAAATTGCGCTCGGAGGGCTGTTGACGGCGGCGCGACGCGCGGCGGATGCGCGAGCGGAATCGGCCTATGTCGATCTGGAAGCGCGGAGGACGCAGGTGCAGCTCTATCGCGATACGCTGTTGCCAGCGTCGCGGCAACTCGAGGAGATGGCGGAGGAGAGCTATCGCGCCGGCAAAGCGAACATTCTGACGGTGCTCGGGGCGCAGCACGACGTGCAGCAGGTGGAGCGCGATTACCTGGGGAGCTTGCTTGCGGTACAATCGGCATTCGCGCAACTGGAGGAAGCGGTGGGCGCGCCGCTCGATTGAATGAGGCTTGCGATGCGAACGAAAGACGGCACTCGCATTGCAGCTTCATCCGGCGTTCGCGCATCTAACCAAGAAATGCGCACACAACGAGACAGGGCGTGGCTTTCGCGATTGCTCAGCGGCTCCGCTCGCGCGGCATTCAGCCGGGCCTACGCTCAAATCCGCGTCGACGACGGCAAGTACCTCCGCCACGTACAGAGAGCGCACCGATTGCCGATCCAATCGTGGCAGGAGATGTTTGACCTCGGACCGCAGGTAATCGATCCAATCGCCAAGAGCACGATATCCGCCGCATCGAAAATGGCGGCGCTCGAGGGCATGGGTTTGGGCCTCGGCGGTTTTCTAACCGCCGTGCCGGATATGGGCATCCTTGCCACGATTACGCTGCGGATGCTTCAGAAGCTCAGCCTGCTCTATGGCTTTCAATACGCGACCGAGGAAGAGACCGTAGCGCTATGGATTGCGGTAGCGAGCGCTGCGGGCGTTGATCTGGGCCGCGATTTTCTGGAGAAGCAGGCGATGGAGCGGCTCGTCCCTCGGATCATCGATCGGGTCGCGGTGAGGGTCGGGACGGAAGTCGCGGAGAAATGGGCCGGGCGGGTCGTGCCGGTGCTCGGCGCGGGCGTCGCAGGCGCGATCAACTACTACTTTGTGCGGTCGTGGGGGCGCCGCGCACAGAAGCATTTTCTCGAACGGCACTATTCCGTGGTTGCGCAGCCTGTTGCGCAAAACCGAGCGTCCTTGCGCGCGCCGTTTCTTGTTCGGGGGCTTCCCGCGCCAGGTTCCAACAGCTAAGTTTGTCTTTCAAGCGCCGCGCGGTCCCAATTCCCGAGATTTGCCCCGGCTTCATATGTGCTCTGAAGGAAATCCATCAGCGCGGCCTTCGGATCGGGAGAATTTCGCACGTCGTCGTAGGAAAGCAGGAACTCTCCCAATGGCGCGTGGTAAAAGGCTTGGGCCGGACGCACGGTGGCCTCGCGAAATCCTGGAGGCTCCGGGGCGGCGTAGGCATAAAACATGGGCGCGGTAAACTCTCCGCCGCCCGGCCACCAACCCGCGCTGGTTTCCTCGTGCGAGTACGCCTCCGGGACGCTCCGGGGCGCGCCGCCCGGAAAAGCGCGACGCGGCGAGATCGAAGCTCCCCCAGAAAAAATGCACGGGGCTGGCCTTGCCGATGAAGCGCGCACGGAATTCCTTGCAGATCGTGTCCACGGTCACGAGAAGCCGCCAGAAGCGATTCGCGTATTCGGGATCATAGGACCCATGCTGCGTATCCTCGTCGAACCGGATTGGATCCGGAATCTCGACCGGCATGGGCCAGATCTTCGCCGCAACTTGCAGAGACGCGAGAGTCGCCATGAACTCGCGGTAGAAATCGGCGACGCTTCGTGGCGCGAGCTGAATGGTTCTCGTCTCACCGCGGCTGGTGATGATCCTGAGTACGTGATCGATGAAATCGAACTCGACCTCGAGAATCCCCAAGCGGCACGGGATCGGCGAAGTCGCAAGGCCGCGGGCGCTCACGTAGAGCGGGACTTCCCACCAGTGATTCAAATGCGGGCTGAGCGCGAGGCGCAGTTTACCCACCATTTGCGTCCACATGTGCAGCGTCGCGCACGTGTCGCTCCATTCGGCGAGCGGCAGCCCCGGCCACGCTTCATCCTTTGAGGGCCCCGAAATCGCTGGCCTGCCTGTCATACGGTCTCCCTCCGCGCTCCGGAGCGCCGCGGGTCTGATGTACACCTAGACTTCCATGTTGTCGACGTAGCACCATCTCCAGTCCTCTCCCGGCTCGAACGACTGCATGATCGGGTGGTGGACGGCACGGAAGTGCTTCGTCGCGTGCTTGTTTTTGGAGCTGTCGCAGCATCCGACGTGCCCGCAGGTGAGACACAGCCTGAGATGCACCCATTCATCGCCGGTTTTGAGGCATTCCTCGCATCCGTCCGCGCTGGGCGTCACCTTTCTGATTTCCTTCAGATGCCGGCAGGTTGAGGACATGGCAGCGGCTCCTCGAACGTGTGGTAAAAACATTCACGCCGCAGATTGTGCGCGAGGTCTCAATTTAACCCCATGCCCGAGCTTACGCCAAGCAAACAAACCCGAAAGATTCGCCGTCTTCGCCGAGGGGAGTTGCCGGTCGATACGGTCAAACTGGCTCGCTACCTGATCGGAAAGACGCTGGTCCACGATTTGCCGGCAGGAAGGTTGAGTGGCCGCATCGTCGAGACCGAAGCCTATCCCGTCGGCGACCCGGCAGGACACGCTTTCCACGGCCTGACGCTGGCCAACGGTTCACTTTTCCTCAAGCGTGGCCATGCTTACATTCGCTTCACGTACGGCTCGTGCTGGCTCGTGAATGTATCGAGTGAGGTTCACGGCATCGGCGCTGGAGTCTTGATCCGCGCTATCGAGCCACTCGAAGGAATCGAAAAAATGAAGCAGCACCGCGGGGTGGAGCGATTGCTCGACATCGCTCGCGGGCCCGGGCGCCTGGCCGAGGCGATGGCGCTCGACAAACGATTCGACGGCATCGACCTCTGCGCGGGAGCAGGCCGGCTCTGGCTCGGCGCCGCGGTCGCGCAAACACGGCCGATCGGCGTCAGCAGGCGCATCGGGATTTCGCGCGCCGTCGATCGCAAGCTTCGCTTTTACGAGCGAGGGAATCGGTTCGTCAGCGGCCCGCGGCGGCTGGCTTAGCCTGGCGCTCCGTTCAGGCGGCGCTTGCGTTCCGGACAGGTTTTTCCTGTTGCAACTGTAACAACCGATTTGCTCCTTCCAATTGACGCTCCCAGCCTTCGAGAACACATTGGAGCAGTACCTCTCGGAGGGTCGAATGCGTTTTGTCTCGCGGTGCTGTGCCATCCTCGTTGCCGCTTCACTGCTCCATTCGCCGGTGCGGGGAGGGCAAGGAGTACACGGAAAGCCGGTTGGCGTCGTGTCCCAGGCGAATCAGGCTTACCTCGGCACTGCCAATGCCGTGACGGGCGCCGACGTCTACGACTGCGAGAATCTCGAGACGACGGATAAAGGCGAGCTTCGCCTTCAGGTCCGCTCGGGTCAGGTTTATCTTTCCGCGTCGAGCTCTGCACAGCTCGAACAAGACATCAACGAGACTCAAGTGTTCGTGAACCGCGGAACGGTGGGCTTTTCCGCACCGGCCGCGAGCGGAATCGAGCTGACGACGCCGGCGGGCTTCATTCGCGCGGCGAACGGCCAGGCGGCGGCTGGAGAGGTCGCGTTTACGGGCCCGAAGGAAATGACGGTGTCCGCGATTCGCGGCGACCTCGTGCTGGACAACGGCGGCGAGTTTCGCACGATATCCGAGGGAAAGTCCGCCAAGATCACGTTCGAAGATGCACCCGTGCCCTCCTGCCGCGTTGACGAGGCTGCGAATCAGAACCGGCAACCCTACGTGCATCACAGAATCGGCTTCATGATCGTTGCGGCTGCCGCCGTGGCCGTGCCAGCTTTCGTGATCTGGCACGAGGAGAGCGAGAGCAATTCCACTCCGCCGCAGTAGATTCTCGGGGTTCGTTCGGATGGAAATGGTGCCGAGGGCGGGAGTTGCACGGTACTGTCTGTCAGGTTTGTTATCGCAGCCTGATGAAATAGCGGCAGTTATGACAGGGTTAGAGCGGGGCGCCTGCAAAAATGTTTCGTCAGCGAGTTCTTCGGGGGGTCGCGTGAGTCAGATGCAATTTCTCGCCGTCCTCATCCTCGCAAAGCATGGAGAGCCCCCACCATGGTGCCCTCTGCATTCTGCGTCTATAATTCCAGAGCAGCGGCCGGGGAATTGGCCTGCAACTAGTACGAAACATCATGACGACAGCATTCGACCAGGACCCAATAAATAATGCGATAAATTTGGGCATCCGAAGGGACATCGACATAGCTATAGAGAACGAATGCTTCCGCTCCGCTACAATTCTCATCCTTTGTGCAATTGACACTATGACTTTCCTGGCCATGCGGGAAGGTCGAGATAACGTACAACGGAGCGACTTCGTGGGTTGGGCCGACAAATACGTCAGGTTCTCAGGGAAAGAACAGTTGACGGGGATGGATCTGTATGGCGCACGTTGCGCAATGCTTCATAACTACGGGTTACGATCAAAACTTAGTCGTGAAGGACAGTGTCGCGTCATTCTGTGGATGGATCGCTCACGTCCCCCTATCAAATCTCATCCAACGCTACCGAATTACGTCCTTGTTGCGATTACCGGACTCCGCGATGCGGTCTTCGCCGGAATGGACCGCTTCTTTATTGAGATTTGCAGTGATCGGCTTTCAAAGAAGGCAAAGCTTGTGGAAGAAAGGCTTAAAACCCTAGTGCAGCAGATGCCTGCGGATACCGTGATGCGCTCTGGCGACTCTACTAGCACCGAGTACGGAAGCCGGTAAGGAGCCGTCGTCGTTACGTTCCCGTGTGATGACGACATGATGAGAAAGGATGCTTGTTTCGCTCTTGCGAAAGCTCAGGCCTAGCCGTTCTTCAGTTCTGGATGGTCGGCGAGATATTGGAGGGCACGATAGTGGTCCCGATCCCGTTCGTCCAAACCGAGGCCGCGAACAAGCGCACGGGCCTCAACGCGTTCCCGTGTTAGCAAGAACCCGAAGGTATCCACATGAGCGTCGCCGCAAATGAAGATTCCATCGCGATCTCTGTGGGGCGGAAGATGGTCGAACCAGAAACGCTCGCGGAGCGGAAAATAGCGGGCAATTTCGGTTGCCAAGCCTCGTAGCTTTATTTCGTCGGCTGACATCCCCGTTTGGTCCCGCAGGAAAATCTGAATTTGCAGCGTCTGCCCATCAACGTAGCCAATCGCGTTTCGCTCTTCCTGGATCGGATCGCAGAACTGGTGCTCGACGCCCATATCCCTAGCAACGGCTTGGGCTATAGAAACTGAGTTACGGTCCGGGTCTGCGAGAGCTTCTTCGCTGTCTTCTTCGGCTATGAACGCTGGCCGAATTTCCTTAATGGCATTACGCAACAGTTGATCGAATTCTGCTTGGCCCGCCGTTTTAACCTCGCCGATCTTGACTGCCTGAACGCGATGCGTGAGGCCAATGAGGTGGATCATCGGAGGTGGTAACCGTTAGCGTATCACGGCGGAAGGTAGAAGAAACCCCGAAGGGGTTGGGACGTGAACTTATTGAATCCCGCATAATATAGCGATACTTTTCCGGATTTACTGCATCCGATCTGGCATGGGAAACCCTGCCGGAGTACGACGCGATTTTGATGCCTTAGAGAAACGCCGCTTCCAAGCCATTCGCCTGTTCGAACAAGGACGGAATCAATCCGAGATCGCCCGCCAGGTGAAAGTGGTTCGTCAAACCGTAGCCCGCTGGGTACAGCAGTATCGTGCCCGAGGCAAGTCGGCACTCCAGAAAGCCGGACGTGCGGGCCGCAAGCCACGCTTGAACGAGAAGCAGCGGCAGCAGCTCAGAAAGCTTCTGCTGGCAGGTCCCGAGCGACTAGGCTATGAAACCCCGCTGTGGACATGCCCGCGTGTAGCCCACCTGATCGAGCAACAGTTCGGCGTGCGCTATCACGAGGGCCATGTCTGGAAGCTCCTGGTCCGCCTGGGTTGGAGCCCGCAGCGGCCGGTGGGTCGAGCACGGGAACGCAATCAAGAGCAGGTCCAATCCTGGAAGAAGAAGGGGTGGCCGGCCCTTAAAAAAAAGCGCTCCGGGAAGGGCGCATCCTGATCTTCATCGACGAAAGCGGTCTGAGCCAGCGACCGCATCGTTGTCGCACCTGGGCGCCGCGAGGACAAACGCCCGTCCTGCAGTACAACTTTAATTGGAAGAGTCTGTCGGTAGCGGCTGGGCTCACGGTGTGGAACTTCTACTTTCGGGTCTATGCGGGTACGGTGAAGAAAGAGCAAGTGCTGGACTTTCTGCAGGCCTTGGTGCGCCACCTGCGCCTGCCGCTGCTGGTGGTGTGGGACCGCCTGCCGGGCGCACCGCAGCCGACTCGTGCAAGACTACATTGCCAGTTTGCAAGGCTGGATCGCCACGGCCTATCTGCCGCCCTACGCACCTGAATTGAACCCGGTCGAGTACATCTGGGCTTACTGGAAACAGCACGAGTTGCCGAACGTCTGTCCCCAGGACTACTGGCAATTGACCGAAACCGCGCGCCGAACGCTTTGTCGAATGCGCCGCCGTCCGCGTCTGATTACCGCCTTCTGGCAGCAAGCTTCTTTGTGGCCAGAGTGACTCTATATTAAGCGGGACTCAGTAAGCACGCAAGCCATAACCTCGGCGGACGAATGAAGCGGGCATAGAATTCCTGGGTGACCGAGAAACGCAAAGTCATCCCCATCGCCGATGAGACGTTGGCACTCTTCGATGCCGCGCGGAAGTGGCGGAATTGGCAGACGCGCCAACCTTAGGAGCTGGTGGCCGAAAGGCCGTAGGGGTTCGAGTCCCTTCTTCCGCAAGTCTTTTTTTCAGATGCTAGGAAACAAGCCAAATCTGGCCATTTTACGGGGTTTCTGATAGGTCAAAGGTGTCACGAGGTGTCACGGAGAGACACAAAAAGAGGGAGATTGGTAGCAACTGGTAGCACGGAATTCGCCGCGCCGAACCATGCGAAGAGTGGCGCAAACTAGCCCATAAAAACAGAAGGGCCGGTAAGCCTAAACTCCGCCGGAAACTTGTGACCGCGCGGGCAGCTCCATTCCCTAATCCATCCAATCGAGGTGTGGGTCCAAAGGGTGCTGTCCGGCAGTATGCTGGATGAGCGTCTCTGTTAGCATCCCAACGCCCGCCTCCCCCGCATCCCCAACTGCTGTTAGTTGGTCGGCTTTGCGACTCCTTCAAATGCTCCTGCAGCCCGTCGTGGAACGGGGGTCCGCACAACGTAGAGGTGATACGCCGAGTCTGCTAGCGGGGACAACCCGCCTAACGCGCGGTTGGAATACCGAGAACTTGAAACGCTGGCATCGGATCGGCAGCGGTCCACGTTGTGCCGTCGTTAACGCTCAGAAGCGATCCCGTTAATCTCAAGGGAGTGCCCCACCAGAAATCCAGCGTGTCGCTTGCCAGACCCTTTGCGACCAGCCAGTACTGCGTCCCGCCTGATCGAGCCGAATCATTGGCTGGGTAGAAGAATTGGCCCACCTCTCAAAACTCTGGCTAGGGCGGAGCGATAACAAACGGGGTGTTAACAGGAAAGTACGAATTTCCGGAAACGTTACTGATCTCAACGCGATCCTGGCCGTTCACTGTTACAACGTGAGCACCCAAGTTTTGGCCGTTTCCCGTGTACTCATATTCGGTCTGGAGTATCGAAACCGGACTCCACACTGGATTTGATGTTGTCATGTAAGCGAAATTCCAATACTGGACAGTGAAGGTGCCCGCGCTGTCCAAGAACTCGCTCAGGAACTGCATGGCAGCGTAGGGCGCGATGTAACGGGCGTTTGCATCGGGTACCACGATCTGATTGGTAACCGTTGGATAGCCAGTCAACTGCGTGGTGATGGTCCACATTCGGTAGGTGGTGGATAGCATCGGTACATGACAGTAGTTCTCGAATCCAGACACATCGGTTAAAGTGCCGCCCTGCTGGACCGTCACGAATCCTTGAACGCCGTTAAGGCTGAACTGACTGAAAGATTCTGACTCGTAGAGGTCTGGAAGGTCATCGATCAAATAGGTCTGAATCGGCCAGTTAACCGTGTCGCTCGTGTTGATGCCGCTGGCGACACCCGTCGTCTCTCCCGCGTTGTACGGGTAGTCCGCCGTTGCATTCCTCAAACTCGCCTCGCCCTCGGTGTATGTGCCGAGTGGCGGATACGTCGTGCACCCCCCGTTTGCGAAAGTCAAGGTTCCCGAATATAAATTGAATTGAGTGTCGTAACCATTGACGTTCGATCCCGGAGTGTAAAGGGTGTTGCCCCCGAAAAGAATTTTTGGGGATTGGCTCTGATTCGTGACGACCTGGAAATTGTATTGCACGCCGATCAGATCGGTCGGAGTGCCTGGGAAGCCTGGCCCAGGCAACTGGAAGCCTGACAATCCGCCCGGCGACAAAACTTCCAGAGTTCCGGCACCGCTCGTTGCGGTACCCCCACTGTTCGTCACCGTTACGGTGAACTGTTCGTTATTATCCGCACTCGCCAGCGTCGGCGTCGTGTAGACCGGATCCGTGGCGTTGGCGATCGGCGTTCCGTTCTCGCTCCACTGATAGCTAAGAGGGGCTGTCCCTGTTGCGAAAACATAGAACGACGCTGTGTAACCCGAGTCTACGTTTGCATTCTGAGGTCCCCCAGCTATGGTTGGAGCGGTGGAAGTGGATGTTACGGCCAGAGTCGCCGGAGGACTGGTAAGGCTGTTGACGCTGTTTGTCACGGTGACCGTGAAGACTTCGCCGTTGTCCGCACTTGTAGTCGCCGGGGTCGTGTAGGTGGCCAAAGTGGCACCGCTGATGGCAGTTCCGTTCTTATTCCACTGGTAGGTGATCGGCGCGGTTCCAATCGCCGTCGCGCTGAACGTGGCGCTCGCCGGTGCTATGACCGTCTGATTCTGCGGTTGTCCTCCGATGAGTACCGGGCCTACTGGCGACAGGTTCGTGGTCGCCGCTGGATTCACGGTCAGAACGGCCACGGTGCTGGTTGCGCTGCCATAGTTGTTCGTAACCGTCACGGTGAAGCCAGCTCCATTTGTTCCAGTTGTGGTCGCTGGCGTTGTGTAGCTCGCAGATGTAGCACCGCTGATCGCAGCACCGTTTTTGTACCACTGGTACGAGAGAGAGCCAGTCCCGGTCGCGGTCACGCTGAACGTGGCTGTCGCTGGGGCTGTGACCGTTTGGCCCTGCGGCTGTGTAGTGATCGAAGCCGGGTTATTCGCTGGCGCATTCACTGTGAAGTTCACCGCGTTGCTCGCTCCTCCACCGGGCGTGGGATTGGTCACAACCACTGGATAGCTTCCCGCCGTTGCCTGGTCGCTGGCAGTAAGCTGGATCGTTAACTGCGTCGCACTGACAAACGTTGCGGCATGGGCCGCGCTGTTGTAGGTCACCGTCGAACTGGAGAGGAAGTTGGTCCCATTGATGGTGAGTGTTTGTGCCGCTGCCCCGGCCGTGGCCGAAGCTGGCGAGAGACCCGTGATGTTTGGAATCGGGTTTTGCACCGGTGTCGGCGGCTGTGGCTGAGAGCTACCTCCACCCCCGCAACCTATGGTGAGGGCAAACGAGCATACAAGGAACAGAGTGAGAAACACACTCTGTGACTTTCGCCAAATTGACCTTCTTGGGCGGGCAGTATGCATAGGCGGGCCTTCTCAAAACCAACTGGCCGGGGACGGTTGGCCACGACGCTCCGATACACTAGCACCTGCCGTAATGTCTGTGATAGGCGTCACATGCCTCTGTGATCCAGCTCACACTGGGGGCACCTGTGAATGCAGCTGTGTGAGCGGGTATTCACGGTGCCTCCTGTAGCGTTACCCCACGCGATCCGGCAGGGACGAAGTGAGGAAGCTCCAGATCACTTTCGATCCCGCCTGATGCGCCATACGTGTTTGACCTGTTTTCCTGAGTCACGAGCAACCACGGAAGAAATAATCCCCAGTGGTTTTGGGTCACTGGTTCGAAAATACGTCGGAAAAGCTGACAAGAGCATCGACACGCTGGCTGGATGGGAAGCCAGATTCATAGCGCTGCTCTCCGAGAAATGGAAACTCATTGATGCGGCAGGACGAAGCCAAAAGCATGTCACGGGGCTGCGGACGAAAAATCCCCAGTTATCCGACGCTGAGATCGAAAACATTCTGCGATGTGTGTATGTAAGGAAGGCTTTCGAGAACCTCATTATCAGCGTTCAGGATCCTGCGCGAAGTTCCGAAGCCTCCGTCGCTCGCAACTCTAATCCTTTAGATGAGTCCCGCCTGAGTGACGGGGAGGTGCCAGACTCGGAGTATCACAATACCGATAAGCAGCAAGACCTGAGTGAAATTGAAGACGCGGTAGACGGCACACCCGAGAATGCGCCGCCCGTCCACATCGACGTGTATCGGTACAAGACAGACGTGGATGGATTTTTGAATGACCTTGTGCCCCATCTCCGGCAAGAGGTTGAGGACTACTGGAAAGCCCATCCTGAGAAAAGACCAGCGCCACTCAACCCCATCATTGGCGCTCCAGCGTTCAAATCAAAGCTGCCGGAAGCAGGAGATGAGGATGATCCAACAGTTGAGGCCGCGCCCAAGAAAATGCCCTATCGCGCCGCCAAGCTGGGTTTCACTGAGGGCGACCTCATGAACGCGCTAACAACCATGTCGGCGGAAGATCAGGAGTTCATCCACCAGCGGTTTGAGGCGGGTCACACGCTGAAGGAGATGGCCCAGAAGCTGGGGATTTCCATTAAGCGGACCAGAACCCGGGAAAAGAAGGTCGTGGAGCGATTGATCGCCAAACTTTGTAAAAATCCTGTGGACAACGTGCGGAACAAAATGACCGGGCAAGAGCTTCTACAAAGTGAACTGGCTTCGAATGCAGAGAGAATCGCGGCCATGCAGACCCAGCCGCGCCGGTCGAATGGGAATGAATGGAAAGCCGCGTTGCGCCCCCGAACCCGGCAGGCATGGGATTTGTTCGAAATCGGGAAAACCGAGGCAGAGATCGCGGCCATCATGAACGTGGGGGTCAAGGATGCTGGAGCCATGGTGATGACGGCCAAGCGGCTCAGAGACCGGAGGGTGTGATATAGACGTGCTTGACAGACCGGCCCACCAGTGATATATGGTATATATGGTAAGGAAATACTCGACTGTAGAAGTCGCTAAAAAGCTCGGTATCGCCCAGCCGAATCTCCAGAGGTTGATTCGATTGAAGCGAATCCCTGCGCCACGCATTCAAAAGCTTGGCAGCGTCACAATTCGGTTATGGACTGAGAGAGATATTCAAGCCGCACGAAAAGCAATCAAAGAAGGCAAGGGGAAACGCTAATGCGCTGCGCCGTTTATGCCCGATTCAGTTCCGACCGGCAGAAGGCTACCTCGATTGATGACCAAGTCAGAAAATGCCGCCAGCACGCCAAGATCAAGGGCTGGGAGATTCTGGACGATTTCATTTTCACGGATGAAGCTATCAGCGGCTCGCGGTCAGACCGTGATGGCTTCAATAAAATGCTGAAAGCCGCCGAGCGGACGCCTCGCTCCTTCGACTGCCTGCTGGTTGACGATACCTCGCGTTTTGCCAGAGACCTGCCCTACGCCCTGACGAAGACCGAGTTGCTGGACTTCTATGGAATAGAGATTCATTTTGTGGCGCAAGGCATCAACAGCAAATCCGAACAGTTCCGTACGCTGATGACCATCAACGGAATGGTTGATGAACAATACTCCGTCGCCCTCGGACAGAAAACCAAGCGCGGTCTGGAAGGAACCGCCGAGCGCGGCAACCACACGGGTGGCCGCTGCTTCGGCTATCGCAACATTCCCATCGAAAGCAAAAATCAGACCGACGCGTACGGTCGCGCCACAATCGTGGGAGCCAAGCTCGAAGTTGACCCGGATCAGGCCGAAACAGTTCGGCGTATTTTCCAGATGTATGTTGACGGCCACAGCCTGAAGACCATTGCGAAGATGCTCAACGCCGACAAGGTTGCATCTCCTCAACCGGCTTTGGGCAGAATCCAGCAGTCTTGGTGCCCCAGCAGCATACGAGTGATGCTCCACAATGAGAGATACCGGGGAGTGGTGATTTTCGGGAAGACCCGGAAGCTGAAAGACCCTCGCACAAAGAAGCGCGTTCAGCGGGCCAACGTTGAAGCAGATATGATCCGCAAGGAATTTCCCGAGCAACGCATTGTTTCTGATGGGCTGTGGAACAAAGTTCAAGACCGCATCAAGCAGGTGAAGGAAATCTATGGCGAGCGTGGAAGGAAGGGCGGCTTGACTCGTGCCCGAGCTTTGCATTCCCCCTACCTATTCAGTGGTCTGATGAAGTGCGGCGAGTGCGGAGGGAATCTCGTAATCGTGTCGGGCAAGGGCAGGAACCACACTGAGGCTCACTACGGTTGTGCAATGAATGCCTTTCGTAACACCTGCTCAAACTCGCTCCGCATTCGTAAGGACGTTCTTGAAAACCAGTTGCTTGAAAAACTCCAGACGGAAGTCCTACAGGAAGATGCTATCGAGTATGCTCTGTCGCGTTTCGAGGAGGAATTGACCAAGGGCGTCCGCAACGTCGGCAGCCAGATGTCTCGGCTGGAGCAGCGGAAACGCAAGCTTGAACGGGAGCTTCACCACCTCGGGAAAGCCATCGCCTCCGGGCTCGACTCTCAGACCTTGCGCGCAGGCATCGCGGAGCGGGAAGCTGAGATTACCGACATCCATTCGCAGATCATTTGCGCCAAACCTGACACGGTGCGGACGAAGATTCGGGATGCCCGGAAGTTTGTGGAATCTTCTCTGAAGGACATCCGCAAGCTGCTTAACAGCGATCCGGCCACAGCCAAGGCCACGTTGAGCCGACACATGCCTTCCATCGTGCTCAGTCCCGAGCCGAACCGCCGATATCAGGTTGTGTCGCAATGGGAGTTACTGCCGGGGAGCGCGATATCCGCAGGCTATACGAGTGGTGCCGAGGGGCAGAGTTGAACTGCCTACGCCGGCCTTTTCAGGGCCGCGCTCTACCGGTGAGCTACCTCGGCACCGGAACAGCATCCGATTTTACGGAAAGCGCGGCGCAGTGGAAAGAGAAAAACAGTTTGCTCGCAGGGCGCGCGGAAGAGAGATCCTTCAGCCGACCAAGATGAAAAGCGTCGGCTTCAGGATGACGACCCTGATCGGGTCGTCAGCGCGATGATTCGTCGAACTCGCGCATCCGGTCCTTCTTCTTGAGAACTTCCCGAGGCCTTGATCCGTCGGCCGGGCCGACGATTCCATCCTTCTCCATCAAGTCGATCAAGCGCGCGGCTCGGCCGTAGCCGATCCGGAGGCGGCGCTGGAGGGTGGAAGTCGAAGCGCGGCCCATTTCGCATACGACGCGGACGGCATCCTGGTAGAGGTCATCATCCACTTCATCGCCGCCGTCAGCGGCATCCATACCGCCGTCCATTACGTTCTCATCCTTGGGCGGCTTGAGCAGCTCTTCGTTGTAGATGGCTTTTGCTTGTTCGCGCCAGAAATCCGCCACCGCCGCGACTTCCTTTTCGTTGACGTAGGGGCCGTGAATGCGGTGCAGGCGCGACGATCCGGCCGGCAAGTAGAGCATGTCTCCCTTGCCAAGAAGGGATTCCGATCCGTTGGCGTCCAGAATCGTTCGCGAGTCCACCTTGCTCGCCACGCGGAAGGAGATGCGTGCGGGGAAGTTCGCTTTGATAAGACCCGTGATGACGTCCACGGACGGACGCTGGGTGGCCAGGATGAGATGGATTCCCACGGCTCGCGCCATCTGTGCGAGGCGCGTGATCGATTCCTCGACGCCGTTCGTATCCACCATCATCAGATCGGCCAGTTCGTCGATCACGATCACGAGGTAGGGAAGCGGCCGGTGCTCCTCGTCTTCGGCGCTTTCGAACAGCGACAGGGACTGCCCTTTCTCGAACGTGCGGTTGTACTGCTCGATGTTCCGGACGCCGCGCTGCGCAAGGATCTTCAGGCGCCGCTCCATTTCGCGGGTCGCGTTCCGCAGGACGTTGGCGGCCACCTTCGGGTCGGTCACGACAGGCGTGAAGAGGTGCGGGATATCAGCGTAGAGTCCGAGTTCGAGCCGCTTCGGGTCAACGAGCACGAGTTTCAATTCATCCGGCGTGGCCTTGTAGAGCATGCCCATCAGCAGGGAATTGATGAAGACGCTCTTGCCCGTTCCCGTCGCGCCCGCGATCAGGAGGTGGGGCATTTGGGTCAGATCGGTGGCGCGGATGCGCCCGATCAAGTCTTTCCCCATCGGCAGCGTCAGCTTCGAAGACGAATGCGAGAATTCCGGCGACTCGATCACATCGCGGAGAGCGATCGTTTCGCGGCGCGCGTTGGGCACTTCGATGCCGACAGTTGATTTCCCTGGAATGCGCTCGATCAGAATCGACTCGGCGCGGAGCGCCAGGCAGAGATCGTCGCCGAGGCCCGTGATCCGGCTGTACTTGATTCCAGCCTCGGGTTTGAATTCGAAGGTGGTCACGACCGGGCCCGGATTGATCTGCGTGATATGGCCCGCCACGTCGAACTCAGCGCACTTCTGCTCGATTGCCCGGGCGCATTCCTTCAGCTCGCCCTCGTCCATCTTTTCGCCGCGTTCGGCGTTGTGCAGCAACGTCGGCGAGGGCAGCTTGAAGCTGGTTCGCCCGCGTGAAATCTTCGGCTCCATGCCCGGCCTTTTCGGCGACGGCGCTGCGTCCGGGTCGTGGAACTTGATTACCGCAGGGCCGCGTTCGGCCAGCATTGGCTCGCCGCGCCCTTCCGTCTCGATCTCCTCGTCTTCGTCGATCTCCTTCGTCGAAATCCGCTGCTGGACCACCGGAGGCCGCCCCGCAATCTTGATCTCCTCGACGCGCTTTCGCAGGCGGACGGCTTCGCGCTCCTCGCGCCATTGCTTCGCCCGCGCGATCCAGCCGCCGACCAAGCCATCGCCGGCCATCGGCTTTTTCATCCATTGCACTGCTGCGTGGAAGGAGAAGCTCGTGGTTAGAAACAGCGCCGTTAGCAGGGTTGCAATGGCCACTAGGTGAGCGCCAAAAGGATTGAAGGCCGCACGCAGTCCCCGCGCCAGCACAGAGCCGAGCAGCCCTCCGGGAGGCAGCGCGCCGCGCACGTCCGGCACGTGAGCCAGCGCCATCTCCGCCGCCAGCGAAGCGAGGAGCATTGCCGATCCAACCAGCTTCGCCACCGGCGCTCCCACCGTCTGGCTGCGGAACCAGCGCATTGCCGCGACAAACATCCCAATCGGGAAGAGAAACGCGGCGTAGCCGCTGAGCTGGAAGAACAGGTCGGCCAGATGCGCTCCCACGGGCCCGATCCAGTTGCGCGCCGGCCCCGCTCCGGGCGGCGGCGCCGATACGTTGAAGGAGGCATCGTGGGGCGAATACGACAGCAGGCTCAGTGCGAGCAGGGCTGCCAGACTGAGCCCTACGAAGCCGATCAACTCATTGAAGCGTTTGTTTTCCGTCGGTGTCAGAACGCGCACAAAACATCTCCGTTTGCCCTCCGGGATCCCATCGAGCAGGACCAAGAGCGCTTTCCGTAGCTGGATAGGGGAAGGCCTGCTCGGGTCGTGCGGGCGCTATCGCACGGAGCCCAGCGGGAGGAACGCCCACGAATATAGCAAACAGGGTGCGGGAGTAAACATCGATCTTTGATGGGTTTCCTCCCCATTGTGCAAACGGAAAAGGGGCTGGATTTGTGATCCAGCAGAGAGAGCAGGAAAGTATGCTCGGCCGGAAATATTTGTTTCATATCGGTACAAAAGTACCATTTGCTGATAGAAGGGCGTTTTCTAGACTGGCGTAGAGCGAAGTCGGGAAGGGCTGCACTCCTGTTTTCGAATCGAGGCGGCTGATGCGATTAGACAATGTCGTTTCAGTTGAATCGGTGCTGCGATCCGCTGAGAGGGAGAGGGAAGACCGGCGATTGCTGCGCCGCGCAAAAATCACGGCACAGGTACACGTCCGTGGCATGAACTCAGCGGAAGCTTTCGAAGAAGTGTGCAAGACCGTCGACCTCTCCCGCGACGGCATGCTGTTCATCGGACGCAATAGGGACTACACGAAGGGCCAACTGCTCGAAGTCACCTTCCCTTATTCGAGCGCGCCGGGCGCTCAGAATCAGGCGCAGCCTGCCGAGGTGGTTCGTGTGGTGGCGCAACCCCACGGAAAATTCGCCGTCGCCGTGCATTTTCTGGCCGCCAAGCAAAAGGCGCCTGGCGCAAGCAATAAAGACGAAAGGCGCGTGGCGCCCTCGCTCTATCATGACGGCGCACTCATCAACGAATCGCTCAACGAATCGACCAACGAACAGAAGTCGCCGCTGGTACTCGCCTTCGAACCCGACGCCGCTGCGGCAGGCGTGATGCAAAAGATGCTCGAGGGGCAGGGGTACACCTTCGTGGCCGTGAAGACGGGAGTCGATGCACTCGAGTTCTTGAAGGCGAACGTTCCCGATGTGTTCGTCGCCGAAATTGAGACCGAGGATGTCTCCGGCCGGGACCTCTCCATCATCATAAGGCGGGATGAACGGCTGGCGCGTGTACCGGTGGTCCTGCTGACTCGTTCCGCCGAACCGGAGAGCCAAAAGCTCGGGGCGGTCGTCGTATGCATGACAAAACCATTTCAGCCGGAGCGGCTGCAGCAAGTGATCCGTCTGATCGCACCGCCTCCCGAATCCCGCGGTTTCTACGGCGACCAGCCACTCTCCGAAGATTTGGTCGATCGCACACTCGCATACAAACCGTGAAGAAGTAGGAACGTTAGCGATTCGCCTGGAGTTCTGTGACAGGACCTCCATGGCCCGGTCAGTAGCCGGCGTGGTACAGGAGTGCCACGACAACGGCGGCCACCAGGCAGTAGATCCCGAAGAGATACCAGCGCCCGGTCTCGAGCCAGCGGCTCAGCCATTTCAGCGCCAGCAAACCGGCAAGAAACGCGAAGACAGCTCCGAGGACGCTAGGCATGACAGCGGGAATCAGCATCGGGCCAAGGTGACCGTGCTGCGCCTGGACCAGCCTCCATGCTTCGCGCGCGTCTGCGGCAGGGGTGAGAACGACCGCCAGAGCGAAACTGAAATCCTCGGAGCGTGCTTTCGGTGCGCCCAAAAGCATGCCGGTAGAGATTGTTGCGCCGGAGCGGGAAAATCCGCGAAAGGGCAGGCACAGGCCCTGTACGGCCCCAATCCAAAGAGATTGCTTGGGAGTTATTTGGGAGGCGGCAGGATCCTGAGCGCGCGAGCGCTTTTCGCGCAGTCCCGCCACCAGAATGAGAACGCCCACCACGGCGAGCGCCGAAGCGATCAAGTCAAGACGGCCGAATAGCTGTTCGACCCAGGCGTGCGGCTGGTGACGAAACACGACCTTTTCGATGGCCTCGATTAGCACACCGCCAACGACGCCCGTGAGGACCGTGGCCAGAATCAGCGAGACGACGAATCCTTTAACGTCGGACGCGCTCTGAAAGAACGCCCGCTGCCAGCGCCGCCAAAAATAGACAATTACCGCGAGCATCGTCCCGGTATGGAGCATGACCAGCAGCAGGGTCATCTCCGGCGCGGTAGGATCGATGCCCATCAGCTTTTCCGCGACGATCACATGGGCGGAGCTCGAGACGGGAAGCAATTCGGCCAGACCCTGCACAACAGCAAGAATGATTACGTGCAACAGAGACATGAGCGCAATCTCGCTTTCCTGATTAGGTTAGCAGTTCTGACGCATGGGCGCAGGCACGCGTGAAGAGTCGTCCGGAAACCGAATTCAGAATGATGAACGCGTGCGTCAAGCGATTTTCTTGGTCATCGTGAAGGCGTCGCGTCCGCCCGGATAGTAGCCCTTCTTCACCCCGCGAGTACGATAGCCATGCTTTTGCCAGAACGCAATTGCGGATGCATTATCGGTTGCCGTTTCGAGCGCTACCTCTTTCGCACCGCTTGCGGCGAGCCTGCGCTCCACTTCGCGGAGCAGCGCCGTCCCCAGGCCTTGCCGCCTGTACGCCCCCAGCACGTCGATCGTGACGATGTAGCCCCAATCGTCTTCATGCGCCGTCACGCAAAACCCGACGATCACCGGTTTGTCCGCTCGGGTTTCCGCCACGACACATTCGGCGCCGGGGAAACGCAGGTAGTTCCGCAACTCCCGCCGCGAATACGCGATCGCCGGCTCGTAGCACGACTGGTCGATTTCGTAGAGGGTCTCGAAATCGGCGGGCCGGTGGGTGCGCAGCGTGAGATTCGAAGCCACGGAGTCACAGAGTCACAGGGAGAGGCACCGAAATCGGCCGCCCAGATTCACTCTACACTTCCAGAATGACGGGTAGGATAAGGGGACGCTTGGAGGTCTGTTTGTTCAGGTAGCGTTTCAGATCGACGCGAATTTTTTCCTTGATGACGCTCCAGTCCATCTTTTCCTCGGCGCTGGATTGTTCAATCGTCTTTAGGATCACTTCCCGCGCCTTCGTCAGGATCTCCTGGCCGTCGTCGCTCGGCAGAAATCCGCGGGTCACGATTTCGGGCGAGCCTTCGATGCGCCCCGTGTGCTTGTCGATCGCGATGATCGGGACGACGACGCCGTCTTCGGAAAGATGGCGCCGGTCGCGAATCACGACGTCCTCGATCTCTTCGAGGGAGCCCGAATCAACCATTACGCGCCCCGCAGGCACCGGTTCCCGCTCGTGGGCGCCCCCATCCGCGGTGAATTCGAGCGGGTGGCCGCTCTCAAGGAGGAAGATTTGCCCGGAGACCGCCCCCACCTGTTCGGCCATTGCCGCGTGCTGAAAGAGCTGCCGGTATTCACCGTGGAGGGGAATGAAGTATTTCGGCCGCACAAGCTGGAGCAAAATCTTCATCTCTTCCTGGCTCGCGTGGCCCGAGACGTGAATCGGCGCGGATCGCCCGCCTTCGTAGTAGACGAGTACGCGGCGCCGGAAGAGGTGGTCGATCATCCGGAAGATCGCTTTTTCGTTTCCCGGGATGATGCGGGCCGAAAGAATCACCGTGTCGTTTTCTCCGACGCTGAGCATTCGATGGTTGTCCACCGCGATCCGCGAGAGCGCCGACATCGGCTCGGCCTGCGTGCCGCTTGCGAGCACCACGAGCCGCTTCGGATCGAAGCTCCGGATATCCTGCGGCCGCACAACGCTGCCATCCGGGATGCGCAGCTTGCCGAGCCCGTGCGCGATCTCGATGTTGTCAACCATGCTGCGGCCGACAAACCCGATCTTCCGCCCGACGGACCGCGCGATCTCGATGACCTGCTGGATGCGGTGGACGGAACTCGAGAAGCACGAGACCACGATCTTTTCGGGCGCGGCGCGGAACAATTCCTCGAGACGAACGACCACGGCCCTCTCGGAGGGCGTAAAACCGGGCCGTTCGACGTTCGTGCTGTCGCTGAAAAGCGCGAGCACGCCTTCCTGTCCGTATCGTGCGAACGCATGCAGGTCGAACGGTTTTCCGTCAACGGGCGTCGGGTCAATCTTGAAATCGCCCGTGTGGATGATCACGCCGACGGGCGTGCGAATCGCGAGCGCGACGCAGTCGATGGTGCTGTGGGTTACGTGCAGATATTCGATCTGGAATGGCCCAAGCGTCGTGGTTTCACCTGGCGCTACCTCGTGCAGCTTGGCCGAATCGAGCAGGCCGTGCTCTTCGAGCTTTTTTCGCACGAGCGCGAGCGTGAACTGCGTCCCATACACCGGCACGTTTAGATCGCCGAGAATGTAGGGAATCGCGCCGATGTGGTCTTCGTGAGCGTGCGTCAGGACGATCGCGCGGACCATCCGCTTGTTCTGCTTCAGATAGGTGATGTCGGGGATCACGATGTCCACGCCCAGCAGCTCTTGCTCGGGGAACATCAACCCCGCGTCGATCACGATGATGTCGTCGCCGGAGCGCAGGGCGAGCATGTTCATGCCGAACTCGCCCAGTCCGCCCAGCGGAATGGCCCACAACGAAGGTGCGCTCAAATGAGTGTTCGTTCCCAGGACTTCACGGCCATCGTATCACAGCGCGATTCGGCGTGCCGCCAGATGGCCGAATCGCGCGCGTAATTCGGACGCAAGGTGTTGCGAAACTACTGTTCGGTAGCAATTGCCTCTTCCACGTGCCGATGCGCTTTGCCGATATGCTCGAGTACGCGGCTCTGCAAGCCCGCGCCGTCGTCCTCTTTCTGGACGTCATCGTGCGCCTTATTGAGCACGTCGGCCGCCTTGTTCAGCCGCGGGATCCAACGCAGGTGCGAATCAATGCCCGGATGGTCGTCGGGGCTCTTGCCGTCGTCGATGCCCGCAGCCTTGATCTCCGCGACGGCTTGGTCGATTTCATCCATCGCTGCCTTTTCCGGATCGTGCAGTACGCCGCTGTCCGGATGCGCCATCAGGGCGCGGGCGTACCGCAGCTTCCCCAGAGCGTCTAAATACGCGGGATGCTTGTCGGGGGCTGGCTTCGCGCTCGCGCCGAACGCGAGGACCAACGTCATTGCCACCGTCATCCCAAAAGCCACTGTGACAAATCTGTTCGTGGATTTCATCGCGGGTTTCTCTCCTCTGTTGTCATGATCTCAAGCGGGCATTCTGCTGCAATATGCCGCCAACAATCTAGCACTGCTCAGCATCTTGAAGAAGCTGTTAAGGCTCAGGGATAGCGACTGAAGATAGGCCGCCCCGGAATTCGCAAATTGCGCAAAACGCCTATAGAATTACTCGCGCATGAAACGAATTGCCATCCTGGGTTCCACCGGCTCGATCGGGCGCCAATGTCTCAGCGTTGTGGATTCGCTGCCGGGCCGATTTGAAGTGGTCGCGCTGGCTGCAGGCTCGAATGTCCGGCTGGTCGCGAGCCAGATCGCGCGCCACCGGCCCAAGGTTGTTTCGGTGGCCACAGAAGGCAATGCCGCCGAACTGCGGGGCGCCCTCGGAACCGGTCAATCGTCGCGGGGAGCTGATTCGAATCCAGAGATCCTGTTCGGGTCCGAGGGCATCGAGCGTGTCGCAACACACCCCGAAGCCGAAATGGTCCTCTCGGCGGCCGTGGGCGTCGTCGGCTTGCCCGCTACCTACAAAGCCATCGAGCACGGCAAGAGCATCGCGCTCGCCAACAAGGAAGTTCTCGTGGCTGCCGGCGAGGTGGTCATGGCCGCGGTGGCGCGCCATGGCGTTTCGCTTCTTCCGGTCGATAGCGAACACAACGCCATCCATCAGTGCCTGCGCGCGGGGGATCACCGAGAGGTCAAGCGCCTCGTGCTCACCGCTTCCGGGGGCCCTTTTCGCAAGACGCCTGTCGCGCGGCTCGCCAAGGTGACGCCCAAGCAGGCCCTCGCCCACCCCAATTGGAAGATGGGCCGGCGGATTACCATCGATTCCGCCACGCTGATGAACAAGGGCTTCGAAGTCATTGAGGCGTGCTGGCTCTTCGGTATGGGACTCGACAAAGTGCAGGTCGTCATTCATCCACAGTCCACGATTCACTCGATGGTCGAGTTCGTGGACGGCTCCATTCTGGCACAGCTCGGACCCACGGACATGCGCATGCCGATCCAATACGCGCTAACTTTTCCAGAGCGAGTTGCATCCAATGCATGTGCGCTCGACTGGTCTACGCTGCGGAAGCTCGACTTCGCCGACGTCCCGGCACGGAAGTTTCCGTGTCTGGAGATCGCGAAGGCTGCGCTCCGGCAGGGAGGTCCGCTGCCCTGCGCGCTGAATGCTGCCGACGAAGTCGCCGTAGCCGCATTTCTCGAGCACCGGCTGCGGTTTCCGGAAATCGCCGCCGTGATCGAGCGCGTTCTCGAACGCATGCCGCGCAGCACGCTTCACGGCATCGATGATGTGCTGGCAGCGGACTCGGAGGCTCGCCGCATCGCCCGTGAAGAGATCGAGCGCAGAAAGAGGTGAGCCAGCCGATGGAAGCTTGGGGCGCCGGAACATTGCAGTTTGTTTTTGGTACGGCGGCGTCGCTGCTCATTTTCAAATGTGCGCGAATTTTTGTAGAATGTAACAGAGGAGATTATGGTGGTTAGTTTCCTGCGGGACATCATTGCCGGGGCTCTTGTCCTCGGCATCCTGGTCTTAGTTCACGAATGGGGGCACTTTGTCGTCGCGAAGCTCTGCGGCGTGCGCGTGGACGTCTTTTCGATAGGCTTCGGCACGCGCTTGTGGGGCGTGAAGCGCGGCGATACGGACTATCGCGTGAGCGCGCTGCCGCTCGGTGGTTACGTCCGCATGGCTGGCGATAACCCCGTCGAAGAACGTACGGGTGCGCCCTACGAGTTTCTGTCGAGGCCTCGCTGGCAGCGTTTTCTGATAGCGATTGCCGGTCCCGCGATGAACATCCTCGTCACCTTCCTGATCTTTTGTGGGATCTACATTTTCGCAGGCATACCGGTGGACGCATACCTGCACGAGACAGCCGACGTGGCCGCCGTGCCGCGGAGTGCGGCGACTGGCGCCCAGGGCGTACAGGCGAGCGACCGCATCGTTCAAGTCGGCGGCGTAACCACGCCGACGTGGGGCAAGGTGCTGGAGCAGGTGAATAAAGCCAACCCGGGCGACACTGTGTCGATGGTCGTCCAGCGCAACGGAGTGCGGCAAACGTTGAACCTCACGGCTCCCGCGAAAGGAGCCCCAGTCGATTCAGTGGTGGGCTATCCGTTAGTGCCTCCGGTAATCGATGAAGTGTCGCCGGGATCTCCGGCTGCACGAGCTGGGCTGGCGCCGGGCGATACAATCGTTTCGATCGACGGCCGCCCAGTCGTCACCTGGCAGCAGTTGGTCGATGAGGTTCGCGGTTCCGACGGAAGCGCGATCCAGTTCGTGGTTCGGCGCGATGGGAAAGAGGTTCCGCTCGTCATCACCCCGATCCATGCGATGACCGCCAGCGGCGACATGGCCTGGCAGATCGGGACTCTGGTGAAGTCGCCGGAGGCTTTCGAGCATCAGGGGATTCTCACGTCTGCGAAAGAGGCGGGCGTCGAGACCTACCTGTATGCACGCCTGATCGGCAATATTTTCACGGGACTCTTCCGCGGCAGGCTTTCTGTGCGCGACCTTGCGGGCCCCGTTGGTATCGTCCAGATGTCCGGACAGGCAGCGAAGGGCGGTCCTATGACGCTGCTGAACTGGATGGCATACATCAGCCTGGATCTGGGCTTGCTCAACCTGCTGCCGATTCCGATCCTGGACGGGGGCCACGTTCTGATGCTGGCGATCGAAGGGACGCTCCGCCGCGACCTAAGCCTCGCTTTCAAGGAGCGTTTCGTTCAGGTCGGCCTTGTCTTTCTCCTGGGCCTCTTCGCCTTCGTGATGTACAGCGATATTCTTAGGGTGATTCAGACCCACTAGTCGTTCCGGCCCGGTCGCCCAGGCTCTATCGGAGCAGGGAAGCAGCCTTCTGGTATACTGGCGGTGAATCACCATGCCTGCCACACCCGCACATCGCGTATCGGCCGGTGAGCGCATCAATGTGGATGAGCCGGCCGGTCACCTTCAGCGCGAACTGAAAGCCCGCGGCATCCGTCTGACGCGCCAGCGGCGCGTCGTGGTCCAGGTGATGGAGTCGGCCGCGCGGCACATGGACGCCGGAGAGATTCTCGATCGCGCGCAGCAGATCGATTCGGACATCACGCGAGTCACGGTCTACCGCACACTCGATCTGCTCAAGCGCCACGGCCTGATCGACGAGCTCGATCTGCTGCACCTTCGCGGCCACCGCCACTACTACGAAAGCCACGGCCCGCGCGACCACATTCACGTCGCCTGCATACGGTGCGGCAAAGTGCGCGAATTCGAAAGCCAACTCTACGAAGACCTGAAGAAGCAGATTTCGCGCGATTGCGGCATCGAAATAACCGTCAGCCGCACCGAAATCGGCGGTCTCTGCACCGACTGCCGCAAGAACAGCGATTCGTAACCCGCCTATTGTGGGATCGCGAAATACTCTTTCGCAGCTTCGATATCTTTGAGCACCTGCCTGCGCAACGCATCCGGCCCTGAGAATTTCTGTTCGTCGCGCAGCCGCGCCCAGAATCGCACTTCCATCTTTCCCGTGGTGAGATCTTCGCCGAAATCGAACAGGTGGGATTCAATCGTCACTCGCGTGCCGTCGAAAGTCGGCCGCACACCGACGTTCGTTGCCGCCCGGTAGGTTTTTTCCTGAACGATCGCTTCGGTCGCGTATACGCCGGTATTCGGCAGCGCTTCTTGCTCGGTGGCGAGATTTAGCGTGGGAACGACCAGCTTCCGTCCCTGGCCCGTCCCGGTTCGGATTTCCCCCTCGAGCGCAAAGGGCCTCCCGAGCAGGCGCCGCGCGTCTTCGACGCGCCCCTCGCGGACCGCGTTTCGAATTGCCGTGCTCGACACGACGATGCCGTCCGCGATCACCGGCGGCACGATCTCGACCTCGAATCCGCAGCGCGTTCCCAAGTCGGCGAGTAGCTTGACGTCCCCCTGCTGCCGGTGCCCGAAGCGGAAATTTCCGCCGACGAGCACCGCCTGCGCGCCGATTGTGTCCACGAGAAATCGCCGCACGAAATCCTCCGCGGTTACGTTCGCGAGTTCCGCATCGAATCGCAAGACAAGTGCCGCATCGACGCCGATTGTCTCGATTGCCGCCAGTCGCTGATCGAGCGTCATCAGCAGCGGTGGTGCCTCTGAGGGCCGCAGCACTCGCCATGGATGCGGATAGAACGTCAGAACGGCGGACGCCCGGCCGGTTTGCCGGGCCAGCTCCTGCACCCGGCGCAGAATCCGCTGGTGTCCGAGGTGCACGCCGTCAAAGTTCCCCACCGTCACAACGGCCGGCCGGGCTGGGCGTCCGAATCGCGCCGTCCACTCCGCCTCCGAGTGCAGGACCGCGAGCGGCATCAGAGCGCCACCTCGAATTGGAGTCCATCATAGGCGAGGCGGACGTTTTCGGGCAGGCGCGCGTTCGTTTCCGCGTGGCCGAGGTCATGGCAGATGTGAGTGAACCACGCGCGCTTTGGTTTCAGCTCCCGGACGAGCGCGAGCGACTGCTCGACGGTCGAGTGGGTCGGGTGCGGGACATAACGCAGAGCGTCGAGGACGAAGTCATCGAGGCCGCCGAGCAGCGCTTTCGAGCTTTCCGGCACGCGGCTGAAATCCGTCAGATACGCCGCCGCGCCGCAGCGGAATCCCAGCACAGGCTGAGATCCGTGCATGGCGGGGATGGGAATAATCCGCGTGCCGAACAGATCGAACGGCCCATCGATCGTGTGCAGAGCGACGAGCGGCACCGTGCTCTCCGCCGGAACATCGTCGAAAATGTAGGAGAACTGGCGCCGGAGAAGGGCGAGCGTGTCCGCGGATGCATATATCGGCACGACTCCCCGCTGCTTCAGGTTGTACGGGCGAATGTCGTCGAGGCCCATGACGTGATCGGCGTGCCCGTGGGTGAAGAGCACGGCGTCGAGGCGGTCGATTCGGGCGCGCATCGCCTGGTATCGAAAATCCGGCGTCGTATCGACGACCACGTTGCGCCCGCCGTAAGCCAGCAGGACCGAGGGGCGCGTCCGCCGGTCGTGCGGGTCCGGCGACTCGCACACGGCGCAGTGGCATCCGAGCGTCGGCACGCCCATCGACGTGCCCGATCCCAGTACCGTAAATTGGAGCGAAGGCATGAATTCGCAGGAAGGATTACGAACCGCGCGTCAAAGCCGCACACTCGAACCAAATTCCACCGATCCGCGCGGTTACCGCTTTCCGGCCTTGTTTGCCATGGCTTCGGCGGCCGCCTTCGACACTTCCATGAACGTCAGCTTCAGGCTGCCGACCACCTCGATCAGCAATTCCTCGTCGGTCTTCGCGACGTTTCCGCGCGTCTTCTCGCGCAGCACATCGAGCATATCGATCATCTCCCGAGCCCCCTCGAGGTCCAGAAACGGCTGACCGGTCCGCGGATCCGCCATTCCACCGAGCATGGCGGCCGCATTCCGCGTGAGAAAATCAACCAGCATCTGGAAACTGCGCGACGGCGCAATTGAGTCAGCTGCGTCAGCCGATGCCGTGTCAGCCGAAGGAGCCGGGACCGCGGAGCCGGGTGGCGCCGGAGCGGGCTTCGCAGCCGCCGGAGCGCTGGCCTTCCGGGCGCTCGCGGCCTCTTCGTCGCGGCGCTCCTGCTCAACGGCGTCCTTGCGCAGCTCACCCTCTTCGGTGAACAGGCGCCGGTCTACGACTTTGAAGCCTTCGTCGTGCTTGGGGTCGGCCAATGTGCAATCCTCGATCGTTGTCAGAGTCGAAGCCAAAATTCTAACACCCGCGTCTACGTGCGACAAGCTGGACGCTGTAAGGGCAAACCACAGTTGCGACTGTTCGCCGCACCCTGTAAATTGACGTGTCACCAACGGAAGGGCGAGCGAACTCTTTATGCCGATGCGGCGAAAGAATTCCGGGAAACGACGGGCAAGAAAGCAGCCGAAGCTCCGCGCCTCCTCACGGGCACGGATCGAAGTCAGTGCGCGGGACCGGGCTGCGGGAAAATGGTTTGCAAAACTCGTCGCGCTCCAGGCGCGCCTCCGCGGCCCGAAGGGTTGCCCGTGGGACCGCGAACAGACTCACCAGTCCCTTCGCAAATTCCTGATTGAGGAGGCCTACGAAGTTCTCGACGCGATGGACTCGGGCAATCCGGAGGAATTTGCCTCGGAACTGGGCGATCTGCTCCTTCAGGTGACCTTTCATGCGATCCTCGCCGAAGAAGCCCGCCGGTTCACGATTTCCGACGTGATCGAGTCGGTGCACGCGAAAATGGTCCGGCGTCATCCCCACGTTTTCGGCGACGTGACAGCCAAAACGCCGGCAGCCGTGCTGAAAAACTGGGAGCAGATCAAGCGCGACGAGCGCGCGGAGGAAGGGAAAGCTCCGGAAGACGGCTCCCTCCTCGCGGGAGTGCCGCGCTCGCTTCCGGCGGTTCTCGAGGCCTACCAGCTCACGCGGCGCGCATCGCGTATCGGGTTCGACTGGGAGAACATCGGCGGCATCTTCGACAAGTTCGAGGAGGAGAGGCGCGAATTGGAGTCCGCCTTGCGGCCCGGCGTGTCACCCACGGCCGTGAGACCCGAGGCGGCTCGGTTGCAGGAGATTGAAGCAGAGGTCGGCGATCTTCTCTTTGTGGGGGTTAATATCGCCCGCTTCCTAGGTGTGGATCCCGAGATCGCGCTGAAGAAGGCAAATCGGAAGTTCAAGAGGCGGTTTCAATGGATGGAATCAGCCGCAGCGCATGAGGGCCGCCGCCTGGCGGATTTACCGCGCGCACGGATGGAAGAGCTCTGGAACCAGTCCAAAGCCCACGATTAGATTTTCTGGCGCATGCCCTTCCTTGAAATGCCATTTTCATAAGACGAGCTTATGCCCTTCGCAACAATTGGAAATTGGACTAACGCCTCCTGCCGGCGCCTAATCATATCGGAGGCGGGAATCCGTCAATGACACAAAGGCCGGCCGTTAATCTCTGGTCCACGGAAGAGCACGCGCTGGACTACCTGCGCCGCGCGGACACAATTCCGCACCGCGAGGAGGGCGAGGCAACTTTGCTGGAGTTGCTGCCCGATGGCGCGAAGCGAATTCTCGATCTGGGGAGTGGCGCCGGAAGGCTCGTGGCACTTGCAAAAGCCGCCCTGCCGAATGTCGAGTTTGTTGGCCTCGATTTCTCGCCGACCATGCTGAACGCAATGCGGGCGGCTCTGGGCAATGATGACAGGGTGACGATCATCCAGCACGATTTGGACAACGCGCTGCCGTCGATGGGCCGTTTCGACGCCGTGATTTCGAGCTTTGCGATTCATCACCTGGTCCACGAAAGGAAGCGCGCGCTGTACGAAGAAATATTCGATATCGTTGCGCCGGACGGCGTGTTCTGTAATCTGGAACACGTTGCGTCTCCCACCCCCCGAGTCCACGCGCAGTTTCTCGAAGCGATTGGATGGCCGGACGAAGACCCGTCGAACAAGCTGCTCGACCTCGAAACGCAATTGCGGTGGCTGCGCGAGATCGGTTTTCAGGATGTGGACTGCTACTGGAAGTGGCGCGAGTTGGCGCTTTTTGCCGGCACGAAGCGGGTTTGACGCATCTGCATGCAAGGAGCCCCGGCTTCGCCCCTGATCGTTTCAAGTAAACTCCGCCGGTGGTTTCCCTTATACTTTGATCTCGCTCGCGATGACCCACCCGCGCCCGACGCACGAAATCGAAATTCGCCACTGCGCGACCCTCGCGGAATATGAAGAATGCGTCCGCATCGAGCACGTCACCTGGGGCGAGGAGATCGCGGTCCCCTCGGCCATCTTCGTCGTGGCGCATCACACCGGCGGGCAGGTGCTCGGCGCGTTTGACGCCGCTTCCGGAGGAGCAAGCGGAACAAGGATGGTCGGATTCACTCTGGCTCTCGCGGGCGTTCGCGCGGGCAAGCCGTTTCTCCACTCGCACATGACGGCCGTGCTCCCCGAGTTCCGCGACCACGGCGTGGGGCGCCGGCTGAAGCTGTTTCAGCGCCAGGATGCGCTCAAGCGCGACATCGACGTCATCGAGTGGACGTTCGATCCGCTTGACCTGAAGAACGCGCATTTCAATTTCGCGCGTCTCGGCGCGGTCGCCCGCCGGTTTATCCCCGATTGTTACGGCGTCACGGCGAGCCCCCTGCACGCGGGTCTCCCGACCGACCGGCTCGTGGCGGAATGGTGGCTCGGCTCTGAGCGTGTGAAGTCGATTCTTGCGGACGACCCGATGCCGTTGAAAGGTGCCGCTGTGCGGATCGGACTGCCTGCGAATCTTCTCGAAATCAGGGCAAGCGACCGTGCGGCTGCGGCGCGAATCCAGGCAGAAGCCCGCGATCAGTTCCAGAAGTGGTTCGCAAAAGGCTACGTCGCGACGGGAATCGAGACTCGCGGCGGAACAACCGAGTACATCCTCGAACCGGCGGGCGCGATTGCCGGTTTGCGCCTTCCGGAGTTCACGGAAGGCTGAAAGGAAAGAGTGCGAGTTAGAAAACTCACGCTTCGCGAGATTCACCTCCGGCTCCTGTCGCCGTTCGAGACGAGCTTCGGGACGTCGGACCTTCGCCGCATCCTGCTGGTCGAGGCCAACGTGGACGGCATTGCGGGCTGGGGCGAATCGACGGCGGGCGAGAATCCGTTTTACTCCTACGAGACTGTCGAGACGGCATGGCACATCCTTCGCGACTACCTGTGGCCGCTGGTTCGGGGCAAAGAAATCACAGCGGCGTCGGAAGTGTGGGATTCGTTTGCTGCCGTCCGCGGCCACAACATGGCGAAGGCGGCGCTCGAGACCGCGCTCTGGGACGCCGAAGCGAAGCAAAGGAACCTGCCGCTCGCGAAGCTCCTGGGCGGCACGCGCGAGGAGATCCCCTGCGGCGTTTCGATCGGCATCCAGCCGACGATGGACGGCCTCATTGCGAAAGCTGAAGAGGCGTTGGCGGCCGGGTATCAGCGCATCAAGATCAAAATCAAGCCCGGCCTCGATATCGAGCCGGTGCGCGCCCTGCGCGAGCGCTTTCCGCGCGCGCGCTTGATGGCGGATGCGAACTCGGCCTACCGCCTCGCGGACGCGCCGTTGCTGAAGCGGCTCGACGCATTTCATCTCATGATGATCGAGCAGCCGCTCGGCTGGAACGACATCTTCTCCCACGCGCAACTTCAGCGGCAGCTCGAGACGCCGATCTGCCTCGACGAGTGCATTCACGATGTGGAGCACGCCCGCGCCGCGATCGAGCTGGGTGCATGCCGCATCATCAACATCAAGCTGGGCCGCGTGGGCGGACACACGGCCGCGCGGCGCGTCCACGATCTTTGCCAGGCAAAGTCGATTCCCGTCTGGTGCGGCGGGATGCTCGAATCGGGGATCGGCCGGGCGCACAACGTCGCCATGTCGTCGCTCGCGAATTTCTCGCTTCCGGGCGACGTTTCAGCCAGCCGCCGCTATTGGGCCGAAGACATCATCGAGCCCGAGGTAGAAGTTTCGAACCAGGGGACGATTCGCGTTCCGTCCGCGCCGGGCATAGGCTACGCACCGCGGATCGACCGGATCGAATCGCTCACAAAGCGCCGCGAGGTCCTCGAATAGCACTTGAGTCCCTCCCCTACGACGGAGAGCGGCGCGTCCATTCATGCCGGTTCAAGTTCGCATCGGCCCAGTTCCGTTCTGCTTGCGGCGGGGCTTGCGGCGATGCTGCTCGTTTGGTGCTTCAACTATACGGTCGGCAAAATCGCGCTGCGGCACATGGATCCGCTGTCACTCGCCTCAATTCGGATCGAATTGGCCGCGGTCCTGATGCTCGGGGTCTACTTCTCACGCCGAGAGCGCAGCCCGCTTCGCCTGCGCGACCTCTGGACGTTCGCATATCTCGGTTTCCTTGGCGTTGTGCTGAACCAGGGTTTCTACACGGTCGGCCTGGGCTACACGACGTCGGAGCGCTCCGTGCTGGTGGTCGCGCTCGCGCCAATTCTGGTCTTGCTGTTCGCCCGGGCGATGAAGGTTGAGGCCTTCACTCCCGCCAAGATCGCCGGCATGGCGATTGCTTTCCTGGGCGTGATGCTGCTCGAGACCGAAAGCGGTTCGCTGGGCCATACGCCGTTGGTGGTCGGCGACGTAATCACTTTCATTGGCGTGGCAGGCTTTGCCGTCTACAGCGTGCTCGCCAAGAGAGTCCTCGCCCGGTCGGGGTACGACGCCGTGTCCTTCAACACGTTTTCCCTGGTCGCGGCCGCCGTGATGCTGTTGCCCCTCGCCGTGCGGCAGGGAATCGAGCTAGATTGGAAAAGCGTCGGATGGGCCGGATGGGCGGGGCTCGGCTACATGACGGTATTCAGTTCGGTTGCAGCGTATACGCTGTTTTACTGGCTTCTGCGCCACATGGAGGCATCGCGAGTCGCGGCGATCAACTACCTGCAGCCATTCATCGTAATCCTGCTCTCGATGGCGTTTCTGGGCGAGCATCCGACCGGGCATCTGCTCGCGGGCGGCGCGCTTGTGCTTGCCGGTGTCTATCTCGCGGAGCGGGTTTCGCAGGGGGTGGCGCGGATCAAGAAATGAGAAGACCCGGAGGCGTGAATCCTCCGGGCCGATGAAGTTTGAACGCGTGTAACGGGCTACAGCGAAAAGCGCGAAGCTACTGCGCTGGCGCCGGTGCCGTCATTTCGAGGTCGATCTGGATCGCGACGTCGTCGCCCACCATCCCGGGGTCGGCGCTGACGCCAAAATCCTGCCGATTGATTTTCACCGTCGCCGCCGCGCCGCGCCGGAGTCCGCCCATGGCCTTGATCGGGGCGGTGGGGCCGGTAACGTCGAGAGTCACTTCCTTGGTGACTCCGCGAATCGTCAGGTTGCCGGTCACCTTGAGGCCGTCGCCGCTCTTGGCGACCTTCGTCGATTGAAACGTGATCGTGGGAAACTGCGCCACGTTCAGGAAGTGCTCGCTCTTCAGGTCGTCGTCGCGCCGCGATACGCGCGTGTCGATCGAAGTCGCGTCGATTGTTACACTGACGCTCGATTTGGAAACGTCCGAATCGTCGAGCATGACGGTGCCGGTGATTTTCGTAAACTCACCCTGAACGTTGGAAATCCCCAGGTGGCGGACCGTGAATTGAGCGTTCGTGTGCATGGGATCGAGCTGCCAGGTCGTGGTTGCCGCAAACGCCGGGACCGCCAGAATCGCCGCGAGTCCAACCGCCATCACAAGCTTCTTCATCTGCTGCCTCCTCAGAATATGTTTCAGAATTGAAATCCCATCGTTCGCAGCGACGGTGCGCCGCACAAAGCGTTGTTGAAACGGGCCGATGGGCCTGAACCCCCTTCGTGGGTTGGCCAGCGGGAGTATATACCAGTTTTTGCTCGGGCCCGCCCATGCCATTCAACTATTGAGTATCACATAATATAGTGACATTCTCAGGGTTCTGTGCTATCGTTCGTGCATGGGAAACCCTAAAGGAGTACGACGCGACTTTGCCGCATTAGAGCGGCGGCGTCTGCGG